>NZ_CP023701.1:681500-1363000 GCF_008704535.1 Streptomyces subrutilus | reverse complement strand
CCGGGGTCGACGTCCGACTGAACACCCGCGCGGACGTGGCGGCCCTCCGGGGCTACGACGAGGTCGTCGTCGCCACCGGAGTCACCCCCCGCACCCCCGAGATCGAGGGCGTGGACCACCCCAAGGTCGTCACCTACCTCGACGTGCTGCGCGACGGCGCCCCGGTGGGCGAGAGCGTCGCGGTCGTCGGCGCGGGCGGCATCGGCTTCGACGTCGCCGAGTTCCTCACCGACAGCGGCGAGGGCGCCTCCCAGGACCCGGCCGTCTACTTCCGGCACTGGGGCGTGGACACCACGTACGCCGGACCGGGCGGCCTCACCGCGCCCGAGCGCCCCGCACCGCCGCGCCGGGTCCACCTGCTCCAGCGCAAGACGACCAAGGTCGGCGCCGGCCTCGGCACCACCACCGGCTGGATCCACCGCGCGGAGCTCAGGAACCGGGGCGTGGTCCCGGTCGCCGGCGCCGCCTACGACCGCATCGACGACGAGGGGCTGCACATCACGGTCGGCGACGAGCAGCGCGTCGTACCGGCCGACACGGTGGTCCTGTGCACAGGCCAGGAGCCGCGCCGCGACCTGTACGAGGCGCTGCGCGCGGCCGGTGTCGCGTGCCACCTGATCGGCGGGGCCGACGTGGCCGCCGAGCTCGACGCCAAGCGGGCCATCCGCCAGGGCACGGAGCTGGCGGCCGGCCTCTGACGGCCGGGCCCTGACGGCCGGGTCCTGACGGCCGGCCCCGGTGGCCGGCGTCGACGGGCACCGGCGGCCCGTTCCGGACCGGGGTGGTGGCCTGAAGTCGGCGGTCCGGCGGGGATGTTGTGGCGGCCGGGTCCGGGCCGCCACACTGCGGCTGTGACGTTGACACCCGCAGAAGCCGACAAGATCCTCGCCGACCACTTCGCCCCCTGGGTGCTCGCCCTCGGTCTGACCGTGCAGGAGGCCGGTGACCGGTACGCCGTCCTGCGGCTGCCCTGGTCCGACGACCTGGCCCGGGACGGCGGCGGCCTGTCGGGGCAGGCCCTGATGGCCGCGGCCGACACCGCCACGGTCATCGCCGTCTCCGCCGCGCGCGGCGGGTACGGGCCGATGACCACCGTCCAGCAGTCGACGAGCTTCCAGCGGCCGGTGGTCGGCGCGGACGTGCTGATCCGGGTGCGGGTCACCAAGCTGGGCCGCCGGATGGCCTTCGCCGACGTCACGATGACCCCCGAGGGCGCCGAGGAGCCGGCGGCGACGGCCTCGACGGTCTACGCCCTGCTGGACTGAGCCGCCAGACGCCGCCGGGAGCAGCTCCTCGCCTCCGTCACGGGGGAACTCGTCGCCCACCTGGGCGGGGCCCTGGCCTGGGCCGTGGACGCCGCCCCGCCCGCGCGGCGGCCCGACCTGGTCGCCGGATGCCCCGCCGAGGCCCTCGTCGCGCGGCCCGTCCTGTGCGACCTGATCAGCGCCCAGGCCGCCGTGCTGGAGCGCAACGTCTCCCCACAGGTCGCCGCCTACGAGGAGGACCCCGTGCCGGCCGCGCTGCGCGTCGGCTTCGGCACCACCCTGCGCGAAACGCCGGAGGTGCTGCTCTCGGGGTTGCTGGCGCGCGCCTGAGCCGCGGTTCTGGGATCGTGGTGACGGAGCGGGCGCCCACGGCGCACGCCGGGCCGGGCACCCACGTCGTCGCACGGCGTCCGGCGGATTCACCGGGGGCTCAGCGAGGAGCGGACATGTCCCGACAGTTCGAGGCGAGCGTCGAGATCGACCGGCCGGTCGAGGAGGTCTTCGCCTACCTCGCCGACGGTCGCCACGACCCCGAGTTCAGCCCGCGCGTCCAGAAGATCACCAAGACGCCCGAGGGCCCGACCGGGATCGGAACGGTCTTCCGCAGCACGGTCAAGGACGCCGGCATGAAGACCGCGCGCGAGTTCCGCATCGTCGGCTGCGACGCGCCCCGCCTGATCCGCTGGACGGAGCAGAGCCGCAACCTGGTCACGGCGGACGGCGGTTACGACCTCGAAGCCCTCCCGGGCGGCCGTACGAGGGTGCGGATCTTCAACACCCTGAGCGGCCACGGCGTCGGCAGGCTGCTGGCCGGGTTCGCCGCGAACGCCGCCCGCAAGGACGCCCCCGACTTCGGCCGCCGCATCAAGGCCGCGGCCGAGGCCGCGCTCGCGCCCTGACGCCGGACCGCGGACGCGCCCGCCGCCCGCGTACGCGGCGCCGGCCGCCCGGCGCACGAAGTGGGCCGGCCGGGAAGCGTCCCGGCCGGCCCACCGCGCGTGCGGTCCGGCGGATCAGATGTCGATCACCCGGTAGGCGATCGTGTACACGCCGCCCGAGCCCTCCAGCGAGCGGTACTGCACCTCGCCGCCGGCCTCGCTGCCGGTGACCAGCGTCGAGCCGAGCTTGTCGTCCGAGCTGGTCGAGTCGAAGTCCCACAGGGTGAGCGTGCGGGCCTGCTGCTTGCCCAGGACGAGCGCGGCGTTGCCGTTCGCGTCGCCCAGCGAGCGCAGGTAGTTCGTGCCCATGGTCTGGTACTTGCCGCTGCCGGGCCAGACCTTCACCTGGTTGCCGTTGGCATCGGTGATCTTGATGTACGCCTCGTCGTGGTCGCCCTCGCTCTGCTGGTGGCAGGTCAGCTCCAGCAGCTCGACCCGGACGTAGTCGATCGGCTCGGCCTGCGCCGCTCCGGCGAAGCCGGCCAGGCTGCCGAGCGCGAGCAGCCCGGCGGCGGCGAAGCGGATGGTGTGACGGCTCATGGTGCGTCCCCCGTGTCTGGTGTACCGGTCTCGGTGTCGATCCGGTGCGCCGGTCCCCCCGGCACGTCCACCACTGTGCCGCGCGCCGCGAACCCGGTTCTACGCGCGTTCCACTCAGTGGAACGCACCCGGAACGCACCCGGAACGACCCGTCCGCGGCGTCCCCGGCCGGGTCCGGCGGCGCTCCCGTACGGCCGCGCGCGGGTCAGCGCAGCAGCCCCGGGGGCAGGGCCGGCGGGAGCGCCGCGGGGCGGCGCGGGCCGCGTGCGAGGCCCCGGGTGATGGCCGCGCCCGCTTGCGCCACGCCCTGGGCGAGGTGCTCCAGGGCCTGCCCGGTCGGCACCAGCGCGGCCAGCGCGGCCACCACCGCGCCGTCCGGCGCCCGTACCGGCAGCGCCGCGCAGCACACTCCCGGCAGGAGGTCCTCCCGGTCCAGCACCGGCCCCGGCCGGGCCGGTCCGCGCAGGGCGCGGCCGGCCGCCGTGTCCAGGCGGAACCCGCTCCCGTTGCGGACCGGCAGCACCGGCTCCACCGCGCCCGGCACCGAACTCACCGTCAGCGCGAGGTCCTCGTGCAACACCGTCAGCACCACGCTCGCCCCGGTCGCCGCCCGCAACCGGTGCAGGGGCAGCCGGGCCGCCGCCCGCAGGCCGGGATGGGGCTGCCAGGCCTGCCCGATCCGGTACAGCTCGGCGCCCAACCGGTAGCGGGCACCGCGGCGTTCGACCGCACCGAGGGCCGACAGCTGGTCCAGCAGCCGGTGCACGGTGGCCTTCGGCACCCCGCAGGCGAGGGCGAGCTCGGTGACCCCCGCCTCGGCGCCCTCCCGGCGCAGGGCCTCCAACAGGGCGAAGGCGCCCTCCAGGACGCCCCGTCCCCGGCCCGCGCCGCCGGGCGGCCCGGCGGCGGAAGCGGAGTCGGCGCCGGGACCGGGGCCGGGCGCGGCGCCGGTGGCGGAAGCGGCTGACGGATGTGGTGCGTGCGAACGCGCGGACGCGGACACGAGTCCCCCCGGACTTCTCCCGCCCGGCCGTGGTCCCCCGATGGCACGACCCGGGCACCGCCCATGATGGCGCGGACGGCGCCCGGTGCGAAGCCTTTCGCCGTGCGTCGCGGGACCGCCGCGGCTCAGGAGGCCAGGAAGGGACCCGGAACGGACGGGAACGGCAGCGGCTCCACCGGGTTCCGCGACAGCCTGCGCTGACGGTCGGCCGGCGGGTTCTGGCAGGTCACGTCCGATGCGGGCAGCCGGCCGGTGGTCAGGTAGCCGTTGACCACCGGGTTCACGCAGGACGTGGCGTCGATGAGGTACACGCCGTGGCCCTCGCCCCCGGCCGCCAGCGCCATCCGCGAGCCCTTCAGCGCACGGTGCAGGCCCAGGCCGCTGGCGAGCGGGGTCTGCGAGTCCCATTCGTTCTGCACCGTCAGCACGTCGGCCCGCCCGGTCATCGCCGTCGCCGGCTCGACCGGCCGGTCCCAGAAGGCGCACGGTTTGACGTTGGAGGCCATGTCCCCGTACAGCGGGTACGCCGCCCCGTCCTTCGCGGCGTCGCGCGCGTACCGCTCCGGTTGGCGCGGCCAGGCTCCGGTGTCCCCGCAGAGCACCGACCACAGGACCGCGGTGCCGTTGTCGGCCGCCGGCTGCGGGTCCCCGGAGCGTGCGCCGCCGACCAGCCGGCGCAGGTCGGGTGCCTTCGCGCCCTCCGGCAGGGGTGTGCCCTCGGCCGCGGCCTTGAGCTGCCGGACGAACTCGGAGGCCTGCGCCGGGTAGAAGAAGACGGCGCGGGAGGCGCGGATGTCGGTGCCGGTGAACTTCGTGCCGTAGTAGTCGATGGGCTCGCGGTCCGCGCGCGCCACCAGGTCCCACAGCGTCGTGGACACGGCCTCGGGCGTGGCACCGAGCCCGAACTCGGCCGAGCGCTCCGCCGCGTACCGCGTCCACCGGGCGAAGGCCGGTTCGGCCTCGGTGGCCCACACCTGGATCATGCCCCGCCAGATCCGCTGCGGGTCCACGCCGCTGTCCAGCACGAACCGGTCGGTGCGCTGCGGGAACATCTGCGCGTACACCGCGCCGAGGTAGGTCCCGTAGGAGTAGCCCACGTACGACAGCTTCCGCTCGCCCAGCACCGCGCGGATCGTGTCCATGTCGCGGGCCGTGTTGCGGGTCGTGATGTGCGGGATCAGGTCGCCGGACTTCTCGCGGCACTTGTCGGCGACGGTCCGCGCCCAGGCCAGGTCGGCCCGGTAGGTCTCGGGGCGGAACGGCCGGTTGATGTTCTGCTCGTCCTCGGTCAACCCGCAGGTGAGCGGGGTGCTGGCGCCGACGCCGCGCGGGTCGAAGCCGATGAGGTCGTACCGGTCCCGCACGTCCTTCGGCATCAACTCCTCCATCAGCAGCGGGTCCTGAAGGCCGCTGCCGCCCGGGCCGCCGGGGTTGAACAGCATGACCCCGTGCCGCTGGGCCGGATGCGCGGTCCTGATGCGGGATATCGCGAGGTCGATCGTGCGTCCTCCGGGCCGCCGGTAGTCGAGCGGGACCTTGAGCGTGGCGCACTCGTACGCGGCCGGGCCCTCGCCCGCGCAGCGCTGCCAGGCCGGCTTCTGCTTGAGGTACGCCGGCTCGGGGGCCGCGGAGGCCTGGGTCGCGGCGAGCAGGGGCAGGGCGGTGGCGAGGAGACCGGTGGTGGCGAGCAGGGGTACGAGGCGTTTCAGGCGCACGAGACGCTTCCTTGCGGTCGGTGAAGTCGTGGACCCCACCAGCCTGTTGCACTCCCTTCCGGGGCGAATCCCCCTGGAGGGCCGATCCGCGTGCATCTCAGGAATGAGGGGAGAACCGGACCGTGGCCGACGCGCCGTCACCGGTGGGCAGGCGGAATCCGACTGCCCGCCGGCCGTCCGGCCCGGAAGCGGACACGGAAGCGACCCGGCCGGGGGTGCTGCCTGCCCCGGCCGGGCCGCCGCTCCGTGCTCCCGGTCCGTCAGCGCGTCGGGAGCGCGCCCGTGCCGGTCTCCAGCCAGTCGCGCTCCGCCGCCGTCAGGCGGTACGACGCCGCCGCCAGCGAGTCGCGGACCTCCTCAGGCTGCCGCGGGCCGATCAGGGCCACGACCGGGAACGGCTGGGACAGGGTCCACGCGAGGGCCACGCCGGTCGAGGAGATGCCCCGGTCCTCCGCGAACTCCCGCGCCCGACGCAACCGTTGCTCGTTGGCCTCGCTGTACCAGCTCTCCGCGAGCGGCCCGGTGCGCAGCTCGGCCGGGTCCGCCAGGGCGTGCGCGCCGCGCCCCTGGCTCGCCCACGGGTACAGCGGCACGGCGCCGTCCGCCAGCCAGGCCCGCCACGCCGGGTCGTTGGAGGTCTCCGTGCCCGGATAGATGGGGTGCACCATGTCGATGAGACTGAACTGGTTGCTCACCCCGGACGGGGTGACCAGGCCGTGCGCCCGCGCGTACGCGACCGCTTCGCGCACCCGCTCCAGCGGCCAGTTCGACAGCCCGTACCCGCCGATCACCCCGCGCCCGACGAGGTCGGCCAGGACCGTCACGAACTCGCCGACCGGAACCTCCGGATTGTCGCGGTGCAGCATGTACAGCGCCGCGCCGTCGCGCTCCATCCGCTCCAGGCTCTCGGTCAGCTGCACCTCCACCCGGTCCGGCAGGCACTCCGGCGTGTGGGCCCCCTTGGCCAGGACCCACACCTCCTTCTCCAGCCCGCGGGAGCGGGTCCACGCGCCGAAGGACCGCTCGCAGCAGCCGGGACCGTAGGCGTGGCCGTACAGCCAGGCCGTGTCGAAGGCCCGGCCGCCGCCCTCCCAGTAGGCGTCGTAGACGGGGAAGGACCGCTCGTCCTGGCCGAAGGCCGAGGTGCCCAGCAGCACCGGCGGCCCCTCGGCGAGCGGGGAGGCGGGGAACGCGGAACCGGACATCGGCTCTCCTTCGGCTCGGGGCCCGGTCACGGCGCGAAGGCCTTGCGGACCTCGTCGGCGATGTGGTCGAGGTGGCCCTCGGCCAGCCCCGGGTGCGAGGGCAGCGCCAGCAGCTCCTGCGACAGCCGCTCCGCGACGGGCAGGGACACCTCGGCGTGGTCGGCGAAGGCGGGCTGCCTGTGCAGCGGGAACGGATAACGCAGCAGCACCGGCACCCCGCGGGAGCGCAGGGTCGCCGCGATCTCGGCGGCCGGCGGCCGGCCCCCGCCCGGCACCGCGCGCACCACGTACTTCCAGAACGCGTGGACCGTGCCCTCCGGCTCCACGGGCAGTTCGAGCCCCTCGATCCCCGCGAGGCGCTCCGAGAGGTACGCGGCGTTGTGCCGGCGCGCCGCGACCATCGAGCCGAGCCGGGCGTGCTGGGCGAGGCCCACCGCGGCCTGCACCGAGGTCAGCCGGTAGTTGTAGCCGACCTCGTGGGCCCAGATCAGGCCGGGCCGGCCCTCGATCTGCCCCTCGCCGTGGCTGCGCAGCCGCCGGATGCGGTCCGCGTAGACCGGGTTGTCCGTCAGCACGGCGCCGCCCTCGCCGCCCGAGGTGATCACCTTCTGCTCGAAGAGGCTGACGCAGGCCAGGTCGCCGAAGCCGCCCACGGGCCGCCCGCCGATGCTGGTTCCCAGGGC
This sequence comes from Streptomyces subrutilus, assembly GCF_008704535.1. Taxonomy (NCBI): domain Bacteria; kingdom Bacillati; phylum Actinomycetota; class Actinomycetes; order Kitasatosporales; family Streptomycetaceae; genus Streptomyces; species Streptomyces subrutilus. The sequence goes on along the minus strand of NZ_CP023701.1, from coordinate 1,355,651 downwards.
CTGGGCCATGTCCTCGACGACCGGGACACCGGCCTCGGCGCCCACCGCGGACAGCGCCTTCATGTCGGCGGCGCAGCCGTTGATGTGCACGACGACGATCGCCTTGGTGCGCTCGGTGATCAGCGATTTGACCGAGTCGGGGTCCAGGCAGTGCGTGTCGGGGGTGACGTCGGCGAACACCGGGCGCGCCCCGAGATAGGTGACGGGGCTCGCCGAACCGATGAACGTGTGGGTGGGCACGATCACCTCGTCGCCCGGTCCGACGTCCAGGGCGTGCAGGGCGAGGTGGACCGCGGCCGTCCCCGTGGAGACCACGACCGCGTGCCCGACGCCCTGCCCGGCGGCGAGGGCCGCCTCGAACTCGTCGACCACGGGATTGCCCAGGCCGACCAGCCGGTTGGAGCGCAGGGCCGCGACCGCCGCCTCGACGTCGTCGTCGGAGAGCTGGGGCCACCTCGGTAGTTCCCGGAAGTTGCTCAAGACTTCACACCTTTCTGATGCGTGTTTCCGATGTCGCGCAGGGCGTGCTGAGGAACGGAACGGTGGATGGACAGAGGGGAGGGCCGGAGGGGTCCGGCCGGAGAGGGGTCAGCGCAGGCGCAGCGCGGTGCGCACCGTGTCGAACAGGGCGGTGTTCTCGTTCAGGCCGCGCACCCGGTCGGCCAGCGGGCCCTGGGCGGCGACCCGGACGGGGATGCCCGTGTGCTCCTGGTAGTCGTCTACCGGCCCGCTGGCGTAGCCGAGCCGCATGAGTCCGCCCTCGTCGGTGACGAGCGTCGCCGAGAGGCCCGGAGGCCGCGCGTCCGCCGGGAGGACCTGGCCGGCGTGGCCGTGGTCGGCCGTGACGACCACCAGCGTCCGCGGGTTGCGGGCGGCGTGGTCGAGCGCGGCCCGCACGGCCCGGTCGAAGGCGAGGGTCTCGCCGATCTGGCCGCACGGGTCGGCGTCGTGGGCCCGGTCGTCGATCGAGGCCCCCTCGACCTGGAGCAGGAAGCCCTTGCCGCCGCCCTTCCCGTCGCGCCCGCGGCCCGCGCCGAGCAGCTCCAGCGCGGCCCGGGTCGACTCCTCCAGGGTGGGCGTGCCCGGCGGGCGGTCCGGATTGCCGGCACAGCGCGCGGGCGCCGTGCCGCCGACGACCGCGCGCGGGCCGACCCGCTCCACCGGAAGGTAGTCCTGCGCGAACAGGCCGAGGACCGGCTCGCCCGGCCGGGCCGACCGCAGCTCCGCCCGGTCGCGCACCACCCGGTAGCCGCTCGCCCGGGCCTGCTCCAGCACGGACCGGCCCCGGTACGGGCCGTCGGTCACGGTCTGCGCGAAGACCTCGGCCCCGCCCCCGAGCAGGACGTCCGGGCGCGCGGCCACCGTCTGCTCGGCGATCGAGCCGGCCCCGCCCGCGGCGCGGGTGTCGGACGGGCACGCCGCCATGTCGGCCGGACCCTTGCAGGAACGATCCGTCACGTGCGCCGTGAGGGCGGCCGGCGTGGCATCGGCCACCGAGGCCGTGGTCACGCTGCCCGTCGCGTACCCGTGGTCGCGGGCCAGCTCCAGCAGGGTCGGCAGCGGCCGGTCGGTGTCCGGGGACTTCGAGACCCGTCCGTTGACCGTCTTGTGCCCGGTCGCCCAGGCGGTGGCCCCGGCGGCCGAGTCGGTGACGTAGACCGGCCGGCCCCGCTCGTCCACCGCGTAGGTGAGCGAGGATCCGTTCACCGCCAGGGTGTCCATGGCCAGCCGGCCGCCGGCCCCGGGACCGTGGTTGCGGGCCGCGGTGATCTCCGATTCGCCCATCCCGTCCCCGACCAGCAGGATCACGTCGCGCACCGGAGCCCCCGCACCGCCGTCCGGCCCGGCCGCGGCCCGGCCCACGGCGGGCGAGGCCGCCGACACCGTCAGCAGCGCCAGCACCGCCGCCCCCGCGACCGGCCCCCGCCGCCACCCGCCGCCCCGCGCGGCGGCCCCGCGCCCGGGCCTCACCGCGACCGGCCCGACACGCGCGCCGCGGACCCCTCGGACGCGGACGCCCCTGCCGCGGACGCCCCCGAAGCGGACACGGCCGCCGCCGGGAGGAGCCCGTCGCCCGGTGCGGTACGGGTCCCGGTCCGGGCCGAGCGGCCCGCCGCCGCGGCCACCTCCTGGGCCAGCAGGGCGTCCTGCACGGTGCACGGGCTCGGTTCGCCGTGCGTCACCATCCTCAGGAACGCCCGCATCTCCTGCCGGTACGCCTCCGCGAAGCGGTCCGTGAAGTCCTGGTACGGGGCCTGCGGCCCGGGCCCGACCGCGGCCGCGCCACCGGCCGGCCCCACCCGCCGCAGCGGTGTCCGTTCGCCGAGCCCCACCGCCAGCGAGCCCCGCGTACCGAGCACCTCGACCCGGTGGTCGTAGCCCTCGGGGTCGAGCCGGGACGCCGAGAGCACCGCGCGGGCGCCGTCCGCCAGGGTCAGCACGGCCGTGGCGACGTCGTACCCGCCACCGCCGCCCAGCAGCGTGGCCCCGTCGGCCTGCACCGCGACCGTGGGCTGCCCGGTCAGCCAGTGCACCGCGTCCATGTCGTGCACCAGGCAGTCCGCGAAGATGTCCCCCGAGGTCAGCTCGTACGCGCCCGCCGGCGGCTCCCGGTCGAAGGCCGTGCACCGGACCAGCAGGATCCGCCCCAGCCGTCCCGAGGCGATCTCCTCGCGCAGCCGCCGGTACTCCGGGTCGCAGCGCCGCTGGAAGCCCACGTGCAGCCGGGCCCCCGCGAGGTCCGCGGCCAGCTCCCGCGCCTCCTGCACCCCGGCGGCCAGCGGCTTCTCGCAGAACACCGGGAGCCCCGCCCCGCAGACCGCCGACAGCACCTCCCGGCGCCCCGCGGCCGGGGTCGCTACCACGACGGCGTCCGCTCCGGCCAGCACCTCGTCCAGGGTGTGCCGGGCCCGCCCGGCCCCGCCCGGCCCCGTCCCCGGCGAGCCGGCCAGCCGCTCGGCCGCGCCGCGGTCGACGTCGTGGAAGAGCAGCGCGGGCGGCTCGTCCAGCGCGGCCAGCGTGCTCGCGTGCAGCCGGCCCATCCGGCCGGCGCCGACGATCCCCACCTTCATGCGCGCACTCCCCGTCATTGGTCCCACACCTTCCAGGGGGCGTTGCCCGCCGACCACAGGGCGTTCAGGTGCTGGTGGTCCTTGTAGGTGTCCATGGCGCACCAGAAGTCGTGGTGCGGGTGGAGCGTCAACTGCTGGTCGCGGGCCAGCCGCTGCAGCGGCTCGCTCTCCAGCCACAGCATCGGGTCGTCGTCCAGGTAGTCGTCCAGGAACTCCCGGCGGAACATGAAGAACCCGCCCGACACGAAGCCCGTCACCTGCGTGGGCTTCTCGTTGAACTCGACGACCTCGCCGCCCGCCACGTCCATCTCGCCGAACTTCGACGTGGGATGGATGCCGGTGACCGTCCCGATCCGGCCGGCGGCCCGGTGCTCCTTCTCCAGGGCGGCCAGGTCGATGTTCCCGACCCCGTCGCCGTAGCCCATCATGAAGTCGTCGGTGTCCACGTAGTGCCGCACCCGCCGCAGGCGCGCGCCGGTCGCCGTGTCCAGACCGGTCTCGGCGAAGGTGATCTCCCAGTTCTCGTCGGCCCGGTCGTCGTGGAAGTGCAGCCGGTGCTCGTCGGTGAGCGAGATCGTGAAGTCGGACATCTGCGCCCGGTAGTTGAGGAAGAACCTCTTGATCTCCCAGCCCTTGTAGCCCAGGCACAGGACGAACCTGCGGAAGCCGTAGTGGCCGTAGATCTTCATGATGTGCCACAGGATGGGCCGGCCGCCGATCTCGACCATGGCCTTCGGCAGCCGGTCGCTGGCCTCCCGGATGCGGGTGCCGTAGCCCCCGCACAGGAGCACGACCGGGATGTCCGCGTTACCCGTCTGCCTGTTCATGTTGCCCTCCTCCCTCCTCGACCGGTCCGATCAAGGCGTCGAGATCCGCATGGACGCGTCCAACCTGCCCTGGCCGCGCAGCCGTTCCAGCACCGCGAGCCGGGTGAACTCCTCCCGGAACGACCTCGGGGTCAGCCCGCGCGCCAGGTACTCCCGCCGCAGCTGCGCCGCGCCGTCCGGGATGCTCCACCGGGCCCGGAACCCCAGCTCCTCGCGGGCCCGGCCGAAGTCGACCCGGTAGGAGCGCGGATCGCTGCCGTTCGCCCCGGTGATCTCCACCACCGAGCCGGGCACCGCGTCCGCCGCGGCCCGGGCGATCTCGGCGACCGTGCGGTTGTTCTCCTCCGTGCCCACGTTGTACGCCCGGGCCCGGACCACGTCCGCCGGTGCGGCCAGCCCGGCGACCACCGCGCCCGCGATGTCCTCGGCGTGCACCAGCGGGCGCCAGGGCGTGCCGTCCGACAGCACGGTCACCGTGCCGGTCAGCACCGCCGAGGCGACCAGGTTGTTCAGCACGATGTCCGTGCGCAGCCGCGGCGAGAAACCGAAGGCGGTCGCGTTGCGCAGGAAGAACGGCGTGAAGTGCCCGTCCGCCAGCTCCGCGAGGTCGTCCTCCACCCGCACCTTCGACACCGCGTACGGGGTCACCGGCTTCAGCGGCGCGTCCTCGTCGACCAGCTCGCCGCCGGACTGGGCCCCGTACACCGAGCAGGTGGAGGCGTAGGCGAACCTGCGCACCCCGGCCTCCTTGGCCAGCCGGGCCAGCCGGGTCGAGGCCCGGTGGTTGACGGCGAAGGTGACCTCCGGATCCAGCGACCCCAGGGGATCGTTGGACAGCGCCGCGAGGTGCACCACGGCGTCGAGGCCGCGCAGCGCCTCCACGGTGACCTCGCGCAGGTCCAGGGCCCGCCCCGGCACGTCCGGGGTGTCCAGCGATCCCAGTACGCAGGACGCGAACAGGCCGCTGTCCAGGCCCGTCACCTCGTGTCCCGCGGCGGCCAGGACCGGGGCCATGACGGTCCCCAGGTAGCCCTGGTGGCCGGTCAGCAGTACGCGCATCGCCCGCCCCCGCCTCAGCCGACCACGGGGTGCCAGCGCGGATCGGTGACGTCGACCCCGGCCGCGGCGAGCCGCTCGCGCAGCTGTTTGCGCAGGGTCGCCAGGTCCACCTCGGAACGCCGCAGGCTCGCGGCGAGCCGGGTGCCGCGGGCCAGGTAGGCCTCGGGGGCGTCCGGGCGGGCGTTGAAGTCCTCCAGCAGCAGCGCGTCGATATGCGCCGACCAGGGCAGTTCGTGGATGCCGGCGGCGATCTCGCTGGGCCGCAGCCGGTGCCAGTAGGAGATGCCGCCCGCGTGGACCAGTTCCGGCGCGAAGACCTTGGTGCCGGGGAAGCTGCGGAAGTGCGCGATGCGCCAGCCCGCCGCCAGGGCCATCAGCTGGTAGAACATCAGCCCGTCGAAGACGACGCGGATCACGCTGTGGCCGTCCTGGAGGTGGTGGTGGCGCTCGTGGCTGCGGACCTCGCGCCCGTCGTCCAAGACGTCCAGCAGTCCGCCCTGCGGGAACGGCAGCCGGTGCTCCTCCAGCGCCAGCACCCGGGCCAGCGCCGCCTCGTGGTGGGGCCGGATCAGCCGCACCATGGCGCCGTCGATCTCCTTCTCCGGCCCGGGCGGGGCGTAGGCGTAGGCGGCGGGGGAGACCGGCCCGCCGATGGCCCGCTCGATCGCGGGGCGGGCCGCCGGATTGACCGCCAGGAACGGGGGAGCGGCCAGCGGGATCGGACCGTAGCTGAGCGGCCCGCTGACGGCCACGTCCGGCTCCAGGCCGTCCGTGCACCGGGCGAACCAGGTGGAGTCCATGACGAAGCAGTCGCTGTCGACGATGCCGAAGGGCCGGTCGAGGTTGCGGAGCAGGAACTCGAAGATCTCGTGGCTGCCGACCGGCTCGTCCATGTCGAAGGCGGGCAGGCCGCGGCTCATGGTGTCGCGGACCTCGGCCTCGGCCGGGGTCAGCCCCGTACAGACGAAGGCGCAGTTCAGGTCCGGCGGGACGAACCGCAGGAAGTGCTGGATGACGTGCAGGAGCCCGGAGGAGAAGAAGCAGAACCACACCGGGCGGTCGGCCGGCAGGCCGGCCAGGAACTGCTGGAACCGGTCGTCCAGATGGACGAGGGCCTCGTCGGCGCGCTCGTCCCCGGGACCGTCCTGGGGTGCGTGCGGGGGTATGCCCATGGCGACCGCCTTTCAGATGATGTCCCAGTACTCCCCGAGCAGGAACGGCATTCCGAAGGACACCGATTTCTTCGCGTTGGGGCGGTACCGGTCGCGGGGAAGAGTGCGGAAATCCATGCTGACCCGGCTGATGCCGGTGTCGTTGACGACGTTGCCGTGCCAGGAGTTGGCGCCGTCGAAGACGATGACCTCGCCGTACTCGGCGTGCACCGGCTCGTTCTCGATCCACACCGTGTTGTTGCCGTACGCCCTCGTCAGCGGCACCCAGTAGTTGACCTCGGAGGGGTCGTGGCCGAAGTCCCGGTCACGGTGCCAGTCGCCGACGGCGAGGGAGTTGCGCAGGTGCACCCGGAAGGTCGGCACCCGCTGGAGGTAGAGCCTCTCGGTCTCCTGACCCAGCAGCTCCTGCGCGAGCTTGCGGTAGACCGGAGCCACGACGTCGAAGCTGTCGTAGAAGCGCCGGTGGTAGGGCGTGCTCTGGTCGGTCTCCCGCGTGGCCGGCGCGTCGCTCGCCGCCAGGCCCTCCAGGTCGTCCACCGCCATGACCTCGCGGACCAGTTCGGCGACGGGGATCTTCGTGACGTCGTAGCGCAGCCGCGTGTAGTTCGCCATGTCCTCTCCTCACACCGTCATCCGGCCGCGCAGCCGCCTGCACCGCCGGTACCAGCCGTCCACCAGGGCGTCGATCGCCGGATCGCCCGACTCCCCGTCGCTCACCTCGTGCCCGCGGCCCGCGGCGCGCAGGGCCAGCCGCCGGGCCGCTATCCGGGCGGGGATCGCCGGAACGGCCAGGTCCTCCAGGTGGTTGCCCACCCGCTCCAGCGGGCCGAGGTCGAAGAACTCCCGTTGCCAGCGCAGCTCGTTGTGGCGCCAGTCCTTCAGGCCGTTGAAACCGCGGCCGGCGTTGTGGTGCATCACGTCCTGGAGGTCCTCGACCATCACCCGCTTGCCGGCGGCGCGCACCAGCGTGGCGAGGATGACGCCGAGCCCCTCGAAGCCGCGGTAGTGGCCCTGCGGGAAGCGGACGTTCTCGATCACCCAGCGGTTGACGCACAGGATGACGTCGTCGACGGCGTGCACCTCGAACCGGCCCGCGCCGTGGTCGTGCACCTTGTCGTAGTCGGCCACCCGGCCGCGCCGGGTGGACTTCTCGTTCCACCAGGCCAGCGAGACCGTGTCCGAGCCGCCGAGCGAGCCGAGCATGCCCACCGACTCGTCCTCGAAGACCGGGCCCGCGACATCGACCGGATTCTTCCGCAGTTCGACGTCGTCGTGGAGCATCACCAGCCCCGTGACGTCGGAGTTGGCGGCCGCCTGGTCGAAGATCGCGTTGTACGCCTCGAACATGGAGCGCTGGTGGCGCATGGTGAACAACGGGCTGCCCGGGGTGCGGACGCGCTCGATGCCCGGACGGCAGATACGGTCGAACAGATCGGTCGGGCCAACGCAGACCCCGTAGCCAATCACGTGGACAGCCTCCTGTCGCGGTCGGGATGAAGGGGTGCGGCGCCCCGCGGCGGCAAGGGGAAGGCCGCCGCGGGGCCGACGGGGCGCTCAGAACCGGTAGGTCTCCAGCGACCCGGTGCGCCGGACGTCGAGGGTGGCGCAGTGGAAACCGCCCCCGAGGGTCCGGGAATGGGTGAGCTGCAGCGGCAGCACGTCCATGCCGTGCTTCTCCAGCAGCTTGATCAGCCCGGTCTGGCGGCGGTCCACCACCGCGAGGTCGGGCCGTACGACCAGCAGGTTCATCCCGATCCACACCGAGCAGTGCGGGCGGTCGCCGGTGAAGCCGATGTCCACCAGGTCCGGGCAGGTGATGGTCTGCCAGGACCGCAGGAACTCCGGCATGTTGCCGTCGTTGACCCGCGACGGGTTGACGAGCACCAGGCCGGGCCGCAGCGGCACGATGGTGGAGTCGACGTGGGTGGAGGCGTACAGCTTGCGGCACGGGTGCACGGTGTAGGCGTCGCCGACCGCCGACTGGAGCCACTTGGCGCCGAGTTCGTTGCCGCTGTCGGAGACCAGGTACAGCAGGTCGGTGCCGAAGCGGAGCACGTTCGCCGCGTCGAAGACCGGCTCCTGCTCCAGGAGCCGCTCTCCCGCGGGCGCCGACGGATCGTACATGCCGTCGGTGAGCCGCGGCTTGGGCGCGGAGATCCAGCGGGTGCCGGAGGCGAAGTACTCCAGCAGGATGTCCTTGTACGCCAGCGACTCCAGGAACCGGGCGCGCAGGGCCATCGGGGTCTCGATGACCGTCTGCCCGACCGAGAGGAGGCCGTCGCGCGGGCAGTAGTCGTGGAAGCCGTCGGTCTGCCAGTCGGGGGTGGCGAGGGTCGCGGACTGGTCCCGCTCGCCGGGACGCCGGACCGTGACCCCCAGCCGGCCCAGCTCCTCGGCCAGGATCTGGAGCTCCTCCTCGGTCTCCTTCAGCACCCGGTCCGGATAGGGGCCGGAGGGGACCTGCTCCTGGTCGTCGTACTGGTCGGCGTACTCGACCGTGAACACACTGCGATCGGGCCGGGGAACGCGCGCCCCGACGGCCGTACCGACGATTATCTCCTCCAGCGGATCCCATTCGTTGTGCACGCTGACGAGACTCATGCCACTCCTCATTGGGTATCGGTGTGCGTTCGGGTATCGGTCCGGCCGCCGGGGGACGGGCACCGCCCGGCGCCGCGTTCAGCGGATCGGCAACGCCTCCGCGACGGCGATCTGGGACGGGGCCAGGACGGCGCTGCCGTCCTCGATGTCCCACAGGGAGTTCTGCAGCAGCCGGCCCATCGTCCAGCCGGCCGCCCGCGCGCGGTCCAGGCCCAGCGCCTCGGTCAGCAGGTCGAACCGCCGCCGCACCACCCGCAGGTCGTCGCCCGCCGCGGCGAGCTCCTCCCAGCCGCTGTCCAGCGCCGGCCACAGGTCGAAGCCCGGGTCCCCGGCCAGCGGCTCCGGGTCGATGGCGAGCCAGGGCTCGCGCTCGGCGGCGAGCACGTTGCCGTAGTGCAGGTCCCAGTGCAGCATCCGGTCCCCCGGTTCGCCCACCAGCTCCTCCACCGCCGAGGCCCAGGTGTGCAGGCGCCGCTGGTCGGCCGGGTCCACCAGGGCGGCCACCGCGCGCGGCGCCTCCTCCAGCATCTGCGCGGCGATGTCGCCGAGCCCGCGCAGGCCCTGCGGGGCGGGCACCGCGACGAGCCTGGCCAGCAGCCCGGCGAGGACGCCCATCGCGGTGTCGTCGTCCTCGACGGACTCCAGGGTGCGCGAGCCGTCCAGCCGCTCCAACAGCATGGTGGCCGTCACCGGATCGTGGTCGAGCAGGCGCACCGCGCCGTCACCGTTCCAGGTCCGCAGCCCGATCAGCGCGGCCGCGGTCTCCTCCCGGGGCATCTGGAACCGCAGCGCGGCGCGCGTGCCGTCCCGCCGTGCCACCGGCAGCACCAGCGAGGCCTCGCCGCAGCCGGCCGCGCCGTCCCGTTTCAGCTCCCAGCGGTCGAGGAATTCGGCGGCCAGTTTCGGCAGCGCGGCGATCCAGGCCGACTCGGCCTCGTCACCGTTCTTGGTGTACGACGCGACCAGCGCGTCCGGGACGTCGACGGTTTCCGACGTGCTCATAGGAAGAATGTCCTTCAGGGGGATCGATGGTGCAGCGCGGATGTGCGCTCGTGGGCCGACGCCCGGGGCCGGAGCCGAAGTCGGGGCGGGGCCGCTGCGCACGCTACTCCGGAATCCGGATGCGGGCTTCCCCGCGCCTCGCCACCGGGGAAAACGTACTCATGTCGGCCGCTTCACCCCAAGGCCCGTTCATCGCGGGCCGGGACCTCCTCGTCCTCCGCCTGTTCGAGCTGCTCGGCCACCTGCTGCCAGATCTCGGCGCAGCCGCGCGCCAGTTCGGCGATCGCGCCGACCCGGTGCGGGGGGACGTTGCCGAGGAGCCGGTGCCAGTCCGCGCTGCGCACCGCCACGACGTTGAGCCACCGCAGCAGCGCGCGCCCGTCCTCGGTCAGGCGGACGGACGGGTCGCGGCTGAGGTGGTGCAGCATCAGCGCGCGCGACGGCCGGCCCGCTTCGGCGTCGTCGGCGCGGCGCGCTCTCGCCTGTCCGGCTCCCGCTTCCGACTCGGCCCGGGGGCGGGCCCGTTCGGGCAGGGGGCCTTCGCCGCGGCGCAGCCGTTTGCGGACGTCGGAGGCGGTACCGAGGGACACGCCGGCCTGGGCCGCGATCTGGCGCAGCGGCGCCGAGGGGTTCTCCTCCATCAGCCGGCCGGCCAGCCGCCTGCCCTCGGTGGGGTCCAGGGGGCGGGCCCGACCGTCCCGGCCGATGCGGATGTTCGACTGGGGAAGTCCCTCGGTTGAACAGGAGCGCAGCGTCCCCACGGTCTTGGCCGACAGACCGGTCGACAGCCCGATGGCCCGGTCGGACCAGAGCGGATGGCTGCGCAGGATGCGCCCCGCGGCGGCCTTGCGGTCGTCGAGGGAGAGCGGCAGGCCGTGCGCGATGTTGGACTTCACGGCGAGGACGAAGGCGTCCTTCTCCTCGCCCTCGAAGTAGCGTACGTCGATCTCCGTGGCACCGCGGAGCGCGGCGGCCCGCAGCCGGTGCATGCCGTCGATCACCCGCATGGTCGAGGACATCACCACGATGGGGGGAAGCGGTGCGGCGGACTCGGCCAGCGCCCGTACGTGTTCCATGTCCTCGCCCGCGCTGCGCGGGGAATCGGAAGGGCACAGGGAATCAATGGGTACCCTGACCATGGCCGATAATGCGGGTGTAATTTCGTCGGCTTCCTCCGAATAATGGTCCGGCTGGTCGCGTACGTGGGCGGGGTTGTTCCTCAACATAGGCTTCATTACGCCCCTCCGATGGAAATGAATGCCGCAGGACGGCATACCGAAGCGCCCCCGTTACTTTTCCCCGGCATATGCTTAGCAGTTGCCGGGTCGTTAGTAAAGCAAGGTAAAGCGACTGGTAAACGCCCCTGTGGGGAACGGACACGCCCGGCCCGGAGTCGCCCCCGGCGGCCCGACCGACGCGGTTGCCCGCACGGGAGGGGGCTCCGGGTATGTGACGGGACCTCTCTACGGCGGAATCCAGCCAGCACGACCACCCCCGACGGCGTGCAGACGTACGCACTTCCTACGCGCCCGGATGACGCCGGGACAGGTATGCGCCAGGGGTCGTATCTTTCTCGCCAGACCAACCACGGAGGACACGATGAAAGCCCTCGTACTCGCCGGCGGCTCGGGAACCCGGCTCCGCCCCATCACCCACACCTCGGCGAAGCAATTGGTCCCGGTCGCCAACAAGCCCGTGCTCTTCTACGGACTGGAGGCGATAGCGGCGGCCGGGATAAAGGACGTGGGCATCGTCGTCGGCGACAACGCGCGCGAGATATCGGACGCCGTCGGGGACGGGTCGAAATTCGGTCTCGACATCACCTACATCCCCCAGTCGGCGCCGCTGGGCCTGGCCCACGCCGTCCTCGTCTCCCGCGACTACCTGGGCGACGACGACTTCACGATGTACCTGGGGGACAACTTCGTCGTCGGCGGGATCGAGGGGCCGATCGAGGCGTTCCGCGCCCACCGCCCGGACGCGCACCTGCTGCTGACCCACGTCTCCGACCCGCGCGGCTTCGGCGTCGCCGAACTCGACGCGTCGGGACGCGTGCGCGGGCTGGAGGAGAAGCCGGCACACCCGAAGAGCGACCTCGCGCTCGTGGGCGTCTACCTCTTCTCCCCGGCCATCCACGAGGCCGTCCGGGCCGTCACGCCGTCCTGGCGGGGCGAGTTGGAGATCACGCACGCCGTGCAGTGGCTGATCGACGAGGGCCGCGACGTCCGCTCCAGCCGGATCACCGGCTACTGGAAGGACACCGGCAACGTCACCGACATGCTGGAGGTCAACCGGCTGGTGCTGGAGGCCGTCGAACCGCGCTGCGACGGCGTCGTGGAGAACAGCGAGATCATCGGCCGGGTCCGGATCGAGGAGGGCGCCGTCGTGCGCAACGCGCGCGTCGTGGGGCCCGTGGTCATCGGCGCCGGCACGGTCGTCGCCGACTCCTACGTGGGCCCCTTCACCTCGATCGCCGAGGAGTGCCTCGTCGAGGACAGCGAGCTGGAGTTCTCCATCGTGCTGCGCGGCGCCTCCATCAGCGGCGTGCGGCGCATCGAGGCCTCGCTCATCGGACGGCACGTCCAGGTCACCCCGGCGCCGCCGGTGCCGCACGCGCACCGGCTCGTCCTGGGGGACCACAGCCGGGCCCAGATCTCCTCGTAGCCCGCGCGGCCGCCGCGGCGGCCGCGCGGGCGGCCGGCTCAGCCCGCGGGGAGGTAGCGGGTGAGCCTGTCCCACATGGCGCGGTCGTCCGCGTCGCCCCGGTGGGGCGCCGAGAAGCGCGCCGCGTACTCGGCGATCTCCGCGAGGGTCCAGCGCAGCGCGTAGAACCGCAGGAACGGCTCCCGGCCTCCCGGTCGCGCACCGAACGCCCGGATCAGCGCGGACCAGTCGCGCTCCGGCGGGGCCCACATCGCGCCGCCCCAGTCCAGGATCTCCGCGCCCGCGCCGAACAGCACGTTGTCCGGGCTCAGGTCCCCGTGCGTCAGCACGGGACGCTCGGTCCGCCACAGGTCCGCGCACCGGTCGGCCACGTCGGCCGCCTCCCGGCGCAGGGCGGCCAGGTGGTCCGACCGTACGGAGACCAGCTCCGCCAGCCGCCGGCCGTACGGACCCCGCTCGGCGGCCGCCCCGTCCAGCGCGGCCTGCAGCGCCTTCTCCAGGTCGGTCTCGAAGGGGAACCGGAAGTCCTCCACCGGCACCTGGGCGCCGAGCTCGGCGGGGGAGGAGAAGCCGTGTATCCGGCGCAACCGGTCGCACAGCAGGTCGAGTTGGGCGGCCGTCGGGTGCACGGATGCGACGAGCGCGCGTTCGGCGTAGGCGAAGACGACCACCGGCAGCCCCGCGACCGTGTGCACGACCCGGCCGTCGCGCCCGGCCAGGGGCGCGAGGACGAAGTCCATCCCGCTCTCGCGCAGCCGCACGGCCGCTTCGTAGGCGCCGGGGAAGTGCCCGTCGAGGTCGCGGCGCACGCTGATCCACAGAGGTCCGCAGCGGTAGGACCAGCTGTCCTCGCCGAGCGGGAAGAATTCCGGCTCGGACGCTTCCGCGCCGCCGGGAAGACGGTCCGGGAACTGGTCCGAGACGAGCCGGAGCAGGCTCCGGCGTTCCACGAGCGTGTTCTCCATGAGCATGCCCGAGGCTAACACCGGCCCCGACCGCCGCGGATGTCCGTCGATGCGTTCAACTCCCTTGCCTGGTTAGGGTGTTGTGATGGACATCGACAGCGACGGACGTCTCGCGCACCGCCTGGTGGACCTGGCCGACGGCATTGCGCTCCGCCACTTCCGCAACGGCCCCCGCTCGCACCGGAAAGCGGACGGAAGCCCGGTCAGCGAGGCGGACCTCGCCGTGGAACGGGCGATGCTGGAGGTACTGGCGGCCGAACGGCCCGGGGACGCGGTCCTGAGCGAGGAGTGCGGCGCGGCCCCGGCGGCCGGCGGGGACGCGCAGCCCGCGCGCCGCTGGATCCTCGACCCGATCGACGGCACCATCCCCTTCCTGGCCGGTGAGCGCGCCTGGGGCACGCACGTGGCGCTGGAGGTCGACGGCGCACTGCGGACCGTCGTCCTCAGCAGGCCCACCGAGGGCCGCCGGTGGTGGGCCCGGTCCGGGGCCGGGGCCTACGCGTCCACCTCGGCGCAGCCGCTCTCCACCGACCGCCGGCTGCGGATGCGGCAGGAGGCGGTCGCGCTCCGCTCCGCCCGGCTCGGCGGCTTCCTCTTCCCCGACTCGCCGGCCACCCGCGTCCCGGCCGGCACGACCTGGGTCGACGCCCCGGTCTGCCTCATCGCCGACCTGCTGGAGGGCCGGGTGGACGCGGCCGTCGACGAGGGCGGGCACGTGTGGGACCGGGCGCCGGCCGCCCTGCTGGTCCGGGAGGCCGGCGGCCACGTCGACGACCTGTCGGGCGGCCGGCGGCTCGACGCGCCGTGGCTGGTGTACGCACGGCGCGGTCTGGCCGCGGAACTCACCGACCGGCTCCGCACCCAGGTCCTCTGACGCCCGGCCGGGCCCACCGGACCCCGGGCCCGGCCCCGGACAGCGGTCCGCGTGCCGACTCAGCGCGCCGGGCCGCCGCCCAGCACCGCGCGCCGGAAGGTGTCCGCGGCCTCCCTGACCTCGATCGACGACGAGCCCGCGTGCACCCCGAACCCGGCCCCCAGGTAGCTGTCGGACACCCCCGTCGCCAGCGCCAGCGAGCGCCCCAGGACGCTGTCCGTGCGCGGCAGCGACCCCGGCTCGTAGCAGTGGGCCGGCGGCAGGGCGCCCGGCGCCCTGAACGGCACGACCGAGCGGTCCCCCCGCCCGAACGCGGTCAGCGCCGGCAGGCTCCCGTAGTAGTGCGTCGGCGACTCCAGCAGCGGCTTCACCTTGAGGTGGTCGGCGGTCCGCCGGGCGTGCCCCGCGTCCTCGAAGACGTACACGGCGAAGCTGGCGCACTCGCCCGCCGCGTCGTGGAGCGTCCTGCGCCGCACCCCGGGCAGCTCCCCGATCCGCTCGACCAGCTCCCGCTTCACCGCCCTGACCCGCTCCAGCACCCGGTCGAGCTTCCCGAGCTGCGCCAGCGCCACCGCCGCGTGCAGTTCGCCCAGCCCCAGGTTCATGCCGAGCAGCCGGTGCCCCTCCCCGTGGTCCATCCGGTACGGGAACCAGCCCTGGTCGTGGAAGGAGTACGCCCGCTGGAAGACCCGCGGATCACCGGTCAGCACGAACCCGCCCTGCAGGGCGGTGATCACCTTGAAGTGGTTGAGGGAGAACGCCCCGGCGGCGCCGATCGTCCCCAGCGCGCGCCCCGCGTGGCTGCCGCCCGCGGCCTGCGCGCAGTCCTCGACCAGGTGCAGCCCGTACTCGTCGGCCAGGGCGCGCAGCGCGGTCATGTCCGCGGGCGCGCCCAGCATGTGCACCGGCATGATCGCCTTCGTGCGCGGGGTGATCCTCGCCCGGACGTCCGCCGGATCGAGGGTCAGCGACTCGTCGATCTCGGCGAGGACCGCGTCGGCCCCGCAGTGCAGGACGGACGCGATCGAGGCCACGAACATGTAGCCGGGCACGATCACCTCGTCGCCGGGCCCGATGCCGAGGCCGACCAGCGCCGCGAGCAGCGCCGAGGTGCCGCTGTTGACCCCGAGGCAGTGCGCGGCGCCGAACCGGTCGGCCGCGGCCTGCTCGAAGCGGCGCACCCACACCCCCTCCTCGGGCGCGTCGAAGGTCTCGCGGCCGGAGCTCCAGTGGTCGAGCACGGCGAGCACGTTCTCCCGCTCCTCCTCGCCGACGAAGCGGTATCCGGGTCCTGGCACGGTTCCTCCCTGGGTGTGGTGGGCGTCAGCGGGACTCGGCGGCGAGGGCCGCGGCGAGCCGGCGCGACAGGGCGATGGTCGTGAGCGACGGGTTCGCGGCGCCGAGCCGCGGGAAGACCGCCGGCCCCGCCGCGTACAGGCCGGGAAGGCCGACGAACTCGTGCCGCGAGGTCAGCACCCGGCCCAACGGCAGGCTGCCGCCCTCGTGGTCCTCGGTGCCGAGCAGGCTGGTCCACGTCTCCGGACGGCCCACCGGCTGGCGCCGCGTACGCCCCGGCAGGACCCGGGTGTTGTCCCGGTCCGCGTCCCCGAACGCGGTGAACTCCAGCGGCCGCGCCAGCACGCCGACCTCGGGGGCGGCCGCCCGCCAGAAGTCCCGCAGCACCTCCCGCTGCGCGGCGACCAGCCGCCGGTCCTCCGGCCGCAGCCCGCTGCGCACCCGCGCCGGCCAGGGGAAGTCGGCCGCGGGCCGGCACTCCACGACGCTCCGCTCGTCCGGGAGCTGCTCCCCGGTGATCCGTACGTCCAGCAGGCAGGATCCGGGGCCGTCCGGGGTCACGTCCATCCGCAGGTACGACCGCGTCGCGGGGCTCGTCGGCACGTAGTAGGAGCCGGGCGGCGGGCCGCCGGCCGGCAGCCGGACCACGAAGCCCTGCACGATGTGGTCGGCGAGGCCGCCGAGCCGCGGTTCGCGCAGCACGCCCGCCACCGTCAGGGCCTGCACGGCCAGCCGGGTGCTCTCCACCGTGCCCGCGCACAGGACCACGGTGTCGGCGGCGATCGTCTCCGTCCCCCCGGCCCCGTCGCGGACCACGACGCCCCGCGCCCGTCCGTCCCGCACGTCCACGGCCAGCACGTCGGTGCCGCAGCGCACACCGATCCCCGCCGGCGGCGCCACGCGCCCGTCCGCGCCGCGCCAGCCCTCCAACGGGGTGTACGCCTCCCAGCGGTCCGTGCCGGGCACCGCCCGGCACGCGCGGGGCAGCGGCCGGAAGGACTGCCCGCCGAACCGGCGCGCCCCCGCCCCGCCGTCCTCCCCGGCCGGGCCGCCGCTCCACTCCAGGAGGTCCGCGGTGACCCGGTCGTACAGGGAGGGACCGCCCCGGTGGCCCGTGGTCAGGTCCGCCACCACGTCGGCCGGCCACCACGGTTCGCGCAGCGCCCAGTCCTCCAGCGGCAGGATCACCCCGTGCCAGTACAGGGACCGGCCGCCGAGCCGGCGGCGCAGGCCCGAGATGCCGGTGTAGTGCGGCTGCGTCCGCGAGGACCACGGACGGTGGAAGTGGGGATCGCCCTCGGGGGCGAACACCATTTCCGAGGCCCTTTCCCGGCTGTACGCCCGGTGGATGTGGTCCAGGTCCTCGCCCGGGCCCGCCTCCAGGACCATGATGTCCCCGACCCCGTGCCCCGCCAGAGCCGAGGCGAATTCCAGTCCGGCGAGACCGCCGCCCACGACGAGCACCCGGGCGCGCCCGACGGATCCGTGTTTCGCTCCTGGATTACCGGACATCTCTGACTCCCCTTGCCGGATGGGTTTTCCCTGTTCCCGCCGTCCCCGCCATTGGCCGTGAAGAGGCGGCCCGATATCCCGGTGGCCGGCCCAGCGCAGCGTACCCACCCGTTCGACTGCGCGCGTTCCTCAGTCGAACGGGCTCCGCAAGGGCCCCGGTCCGCCGGGCACGGGCCCCGCGCACTGTGGCGTACGCCGCACCGGGGCGCGTAAATTCCGCTCTCATTCGTCGCTTCCTGGAAAGGCGAGGGCAACCATGGGAACTTCACTGGCGATCTCCGGCGGGCCTCGGCTGACCGACCGTGAGTGGCCGCGCTGGCCACAGCCGGGAGACCGGGCATTGAAAAGCCTCGAAGACGTGTTGACAAGCGGGCGTTGGACGATCAGTTGCGCCTATCAGGGACGGCAATCCTACGAGCGGCAATTCGCCGAGGCATTCGCCGACTACTGCCGTTCCGCGATCTGCGTGCCGACGGCGACCGGCACCGCCGCCCTGGCCATCGCGCTCGAAGCCTGCGGGGTCGGCGCCTCCGACGAGGTGATCGTCCCCGGGCTGAGCTGGGTGGCCTCCGCGTCCGCCGTGCTCGGCATCAACGCCGTGCCCGTCCTCGTCGACGTCGACCCCGCCACCTACTGCCTGGACCCCGCCGCGGTGGAGGCCGCGATCACCGACCGGACCCGGGCCATCACCCTGGTCCACGCCTACTCGGCCGTCGCCGACCTCGACTCGCTGCTGGACATCGCCCAGCGGCACGCGCTGCCCCTGATCGAGGACTGCGCCCACGCCCACGGCGCCCGGTACGGGGACTGGCCGGTCGGCGCGTTCGGCGCGGCCGGAGTCTTCAGCATGCAGGGCAGCAAACTGCTGACCTGCGGCGAGGGCGGGGCCGTGGTCACGGACGACCCGGAGATCGCCGCTCGCGCCGAGCACCTGCGGGCGGACGGGCGGATCCTGCGGCGCGACGAGGTGGGCGTCGGCGAGATGGAACTGCAGGAGACCGGGCGGCTCATGGGCAGCAACGCCTGCCTGTCCGAGTTCCACGCCGCGGTCCTGCTGGACCAGCTCGGGCTGCTGGACGGGCAGAACGCCCGCCGGGTACGGGCCGCCGAGCACCTGGACGACCGGCTCGGCGAGCTCGGGCTGACCGTCCAGGACACCTCGCCCGGAACCACCGACCGCGCCTACTACCGGTACGCGGTACGGCTGCCGGACGAGCTGCTCGCGGTGGCCCCCGTCGGGCGCATCGCGCAGGCGCTGACGGCCGAGCTGGGCTTCGCGGTGATGCAGACGCACCGGCCGCTCAACGACAACCCGCTCAACCGGCCCAGCTCGCGCCGCCGCTTCGCCACCGGCCCCGACTACCTGGCGCGGGTGGACCCCTCCCGCTTCGACCTGCCCGTGGCCAAGAGCATCCACGAGAGCGTCGTCAGCTTCGGCCACGAGGTCCTCCTGGCCCCCCTCGACGCCGTCAACGACATAGCGCTGGCGTTCCGCAAGGTCCTCGACAACATCCACGAGATCACCGACTGAGCCCCGCGGCCCTCACGAGGTGGTCGGCAGCGCCTCGCCCAGGACGGCCGGCCCGAGCCGGCGGGCGAGCACCCCGGGCGCGGACACGTGCAGCGTGCGCATCCCGAGCGCGGCCCCCGCCCGCAGGACGGTGACGCGGTCGTCGACGAGCAGGGTCTCGGCGGCCGTCGCCCGGCATCTTCGCAGCGCCTCGGCGAAGAACGACCCGGACGGCTTGACCCGGCGCACCCGCCAGGACGAGCACACCGCGTCGAACAGCGCGAAATGGCCGAACGCCGCGTCCTTGAGCCGGTCCCAGTGCTCGGCCTCGTTGTTGGTCAGCACCACCGTCAGGCCGGGCCGCTCCCGGCGCAGTTCGCGCAGGGCTCCGAAGCTGTCCTCGTACGCCCGCACGCTGTCCGCGTAGGCCCGGTCCAGCCAGCGCCGGTCGGCCGGTCCGGCGCAGGGCCGGCCGCGGCCGGCCGCGACGACCCGCTCGAAGACCCGGTGCACGTGCGTGCCGCCGTCCTCGTACGCGGGCGCCGCCTCCTCGACGAGCCGGGCCAGCTCCGCCCGGTCCACGCCGTAGCGGTCGGCCACCCGGACGAGGAAGTCCGTCTCCTCGTTGATGTTGTTGTAGAGCACGCCGCCGGCGTCCACGAAAAGCGTCCGTATCACCGCGAGGTCCCTCCTCGGTTCCGTCGTCACGTCATGTCCCCGGGCCGGCGGGGGCGACCGCGCCGCGGCCGCCCCCGCCCCGTCCCCGGCTCAGCCGTCCAGCAGCGGGGCGTAGCAGCCGCCGTCCCGGTGCGCGCACGCGACGAGCATCCGGTACGGCTCCCAGGTGCGGAACGCCTCGCGGCCGGGCTTGGCCAGCTCCCGCTCCAACCCCCACGCCTCCAGCTGGATGCTGTGCCCGAGCAGCAGGTCCACGTCCGTCCGGGTGCGCAGGAAGGGCCGGGCCAGCTCCCGCACGGCCTCCTGCAGCCGACGCCGCCCCGCCGCGTCCGGGCCGGTCGGCGCGGTGTCCTGGTCCGGGGGTGCGTAGGCCAGTTTCACCAGTTCGTTGAGGTCCAGGTGGACGGGGGCCAGGACGGCGAACTCGAAGTCGAGCAGCGACACCACCGAGGCGCCGTCCCACAAGGCGTTGACCGGGGAGAGGTCGCCGTGGTTGAGGACGGCCCGGGCCGCGGGCAGCGCCGTCCAGTGCCGGTCGAGCGCCCGCAGCAGCCGGTGCAGCTCGCCGTCGGTGAGCACCCCCGCGGCGTGCAGGCGCCGCAGCGACTGGGCCGACTCGCCCGGGGACACGGCGTAGAAGGGGTTGCGCGGCCGCGCCAGGGGAGCGGCCGCGGCCGGGTCGGCCCGGTGCACCGCCCGGGCCCGTGCCCACAGCTGCCGGGTCGCCCCGATCCGCCGGTCCCAGTCCAGGCCGTCCCAGGCCTCGTCGAGCGGGACCGCGGGGATGCGCGCGGTCGCCACCCACTGGAGGCCGTGCGAGGTGCCGGTCTCCAGGACGCGGGGGTAGCCGACCTCGGGCGGCAGCACGGCGGCCAGCCGGGTCTCCCGCTCCAGGTCCCCGGAGCCCTCGGTGCCCGCGACCCGTACCGCGAGGGCGCCGCCCAGCCAGGTGGCGTTCGTCCAGCCGGCCGCCCGCCGCGCCCGCGCGAAGTCCTCGCCGTGGCGCCGGAAGACCTCGCAGGCCACCGCCTCGGCCGCACCGGCGGCTCCGGGGGGCGTCACTACGCGGCCATCAGGCGCAGCGAGACGACCAGGCGCAGCGGGTCCGGTCCGCCCGGCAGCCGGAACAGCGGCGGCACCTCGTGCCACATGCGCGGGCCGAGCAGCCGTGCGTCGCCGTCGTGGTCGTACATCGGCTCCAGATAGCCCTCGCGCAGGATGCGCATGGAGCCGACCGAGTCGTAGCACAGCGGGAACTGGAGGTTGAAGCGGTTGAGGTCGGTGTCCTGCTCCGCGCCGTGCGGGCCGATGTAGTCGCCCTCCCGGTAGGCGAGCAGGAAGACCCGCTCGTAGCGCAGTTCGCGGCCGGTGATCCGGTTGACGGTGGGCAGCAGGTCGGCGGCCATCCGCTCGGCCCAGCCCAGCAGCCCGAACTCGCGGAAGACGGAGGTGACCCGTTCGGTGTGCTCCGGCGAGTCGGACTTCGCGTCGATGCGCAGCAGCCGGAACCCGTAGCCGAGGGTGCCCTGCTCGTCGGTGTGCTCCTGCGCGTCCAGCACCGGTTCGGTGCGCAGCAGTTCGTAGGCGGAGCGGGCCGCGGTGCGCAGCTCGGAGACGTCGGCGACCTGCGGCAACTGGGCGCAGCGGTGGGCCGCGTAGTGCGCGCGCAGGTGCTCCACGTCGATGCCGGTGGTGCGGAACCTGTCGATCGATGCCATGAGCCGGGCGGAACTCTGGGCGGAACTGACGACCACGGAACCCCTCCTTCACGGTGAGACGAACGATGAACCGGACGTCCTGGGGGACGCCCTGCGGTCGTGCGGATTTGCGGTCGTGCGGATCTGCGGTCGTGCGGCGCCCGGGCGTGCCGACGCCCGGGCGCTCTCAGGCGGTGCCGAGCACGACGAGGCGCCGGCTGCCGACCGTGAACGTGCCGCCGCGCTCGTCCATGACGCGCGCCCCGGAGAATCCGGCGGTGCGGAACCACTCCAGGATCTCCGGTGCGTTGAACATGCGGACGCTGTACCGGGCCCGCTCGACCTTCTCGTCCCGGATGGTGATCTTCTCCGCGTAGTAGCGGCTGGCCACCGCGTCCAGCTCCTGGATGTCGATGGCCATGTCCGCCCCGCGCCGCAGGACGTCCACATGCATCTCGTGGTTGGCCAGCACGCTCGGAATGTGCCGGTACGGAGAATGCATGTCGAGCAGGAACCGGCCGCCGGGACGCAGTGCGCGGCGATAGCGGCGGAGAATGTCGCGGTCGGTTTCGTCGTCGAAGTAGCCGAAGGAACTGTACCAGGACACGGCTCCGTCGAATTCGGCGTCGAAGGACATCTCGCGCAGGTCGACGTGGTGGTATTCGACGTCGACACCCATCTCGCGTGCTTCGTCGGCCGCCATGGAGAGGAAGCGCTCGTCCCGGTCGATGCCGGTCACCGTATAGCCCCTGGAGGCCAGCACATTGGCGTGCCGACCGTGTCCGCACGGTGCGTCGAGGAGGGTCGTACCGGGCTCGAAACCGCCGAGCCTGACCATGTCCGACGCTTCTTTCGCGCTCAGTTCCGGAGTCAGGTCCGGAAGGTCGAAATGATCGTAGTCGTCGCCGAAAAGGCTGTCCCAATCCACATGTGGCTGCCTTGGATTCATATATCCAGGCTAGGACCGGAACGGCCTTTCCCGCAACGATCTCAATTCCCGTGCCAGGCCCGCCACAAGGCCGCGTACGCGCCGTCGGCCGCCAGCAGTTCGTGGTGGCTGCCGAGTTCGCTCACCCGGCCGTTCTCGACCACCGCGATGCGGTCCGCGTCCTGGGCCGTGTGCAGCCGGTGCGCGATCGCGATGACGCTCCGGTCGCTCAGCACGGCCGCCATCGCCCGCTCCGCCTGCCGGGCCGTCGCCGGGTCGAGCAGCGCGGTCGCCTCGTCGAGCACCAGGGTGTGCGGGTCGGTCAGCACCAGCCGGGCCAGCGCGACCTGTTGGGCCTGCGCGGCCGTCAGCTCAAATCCGGCGGAGCCCACCTGCGTGTCCAGGCCCTGCGGCAGCTCCGCCGCCCACCGCTCGGCGCCCACGGTCTTCAGCGCGCGCCCGATCTCCTCCTCGGCGGCCGGGCGGGCGAGCGTCAGGTTCTCCCGCAGCGTCCCCCGGAAGACGTGGTGCTCCTGGGTCACCAGGGCGATCCGGCCGCGCAGTTCCTCGGTGCTCAGGTCCAGCAGGGGCACCCCGCCGAGCTCCACCGCCCCGGACCCCGGCTCGTAGATGCCGGCCAGCAGCTTGCCGAGCGTGGACTTCCCGGAACCGGAGGGGCCCACGACGGCGAGGCGTTCGCCGGGGGCGAGGTGGAGGTCGACCCCGCGCAGGATGTCCCGACCGGGCAGGTAGGAGTAGGACAGGGAGCGCGCGACGAGGTCCTTGCCGCTTGGGGTGGCCCCGGTGGGCCGCCGGTCCGCGGGGAGCTTGCTCACGCCCAGCACCCGGGCGAGCGACGCGGAGCCGATCTGGAGCTCGTCCATCCAGCTCAGCACGTCGTCCAGCGGGAAGATCAGCTGCCGGACGTAGAGGGTGGCGGTCACCACCTGGCCGAGGGTGGCCAGGCCGCCCGTGTGCAGCAGACCGCCGACCGCCAGCGTGGCGACCACGGGCACCACGTAGCTGAACTCCACCAGCAGGTACCAGGAGCTGCGCAGCCACATGGTGTACCGCTCGGCCTCGTACGCCTCGCCGAGGTCGCCGTCCAGCATGCGGCGGCGCGCCGAGTGCAGCCCGAGCGCCTCCACGGTGCGGGCCCCGGGCACGGTCTCGGCGAGGTTGTCGCCGAGCGCGACGTAGCTCGCCCCGCGCCTGCGGTAGCTGTCGCCGGACCTGCGCAGGTACCAGCGGGTGCCCGCCCACAGCAGCGGGATGACCACCAGGCTGGGCAGCGCGGTGAGCGGGTCGACCAGCAACAGCGCGGCGAAGGTGAACAGGCAGGTAAGCACCGCGATCAGGGTCTCGGGCACGGCGTAGCGCACCGTGTTGGTCAGGGCGTCGGTGTCGCGCGAGGCCCGGGTGATGAGGTCGCCGGGCTCGGCGTCCTCCACCGTGGACAGCGGCAGGACGACCACGCGGTCGACGAAGTCCTCCCGGACCTCGGCGGTGACCTTCTCCCCGAACCGGCAGGAGCGCTGGACCGCCCAGTACGTCAGCACGGCCTGCGCGACGAGGGACAGCAGCAGGGCCAGGCCGAGCCGGCCGACCGCGTCGGCGGTGGTGCCGCGGACCACCTCGTCGATGAGCCGGCCGATCAGCCACGGCCCGAGGAGTCCGCAGATCGCGGCCAGGCCGTGCAGCGCGAGCATCCAGGCGAGGTCCCCGCGGTGGCGGCGGGCCAGCGCCCGGGCGTGGGCGCGGACCTCCGCCGTCCCGGCGACCGGCAGCGGGGCCCTGCTCATTCGGTGCTCCGTCCGGAGGCGAGGGGGGTGGACGCACGGCCGGCCGGCCGCGGGGAGGGCGGGGCGTCGGACGGGTCGGGCGACGGGTCGGGCGACGGGCCGGGGACCGGCACTTCGGGGCCGTCGGCGCCGGTCTCGCGCTGGATGACCAGCCGGTACTCCTCGTCGGCGGCCAGCAGCGCGCGGTGCGAGCCGGAGGCGGTCACCCGGCCGCGCGGCAGGAAGGCCACCGCGTCCGCCCGGTCGAGGAGCAGCGGGCTGGAGCTGATGAGCACGGTGGTCCGACCGGCGCGCGCGGCCCGCAGTCGCTGCCCTATCCGGTCCTCGGTGTGCGCGTCCACCGCGGAGGTGGGGTCCACCACGATCAGGACGTCCGGGTCGGCGAGCAGGGCCCGGGCGAGGACGAGCCGCTGCCGCTGGCCGCCGGAGAAGCGCCGCCCGTCGCCGGTGATCTCGGTGTCCAGGCCGTCCGGCAGCGCCTCGACCACGTCCTCGGCGGCGGCCGCGCGCAGCGCGTCGCCGATCGCGGCGTCGTCGGAGCGGTGGTGCGGGTCCAGGCTGGCGCGCAGCGGCCCCTTGAACAGCCGGGAGCGGTTGTCGACCACCAGGATGCGCCGCCGCACCTCCCGCGCCGGCAGCCCGGTCAGCGGCAGCCCGTCGCAGCTGACGGGCGCGTCGGTGTAGCCGCCGAGGCGGTCGGCGAGGCGTACGCCCTGCGCGGCGGGTGCGACGACGACGAGGAGGGCTCCGGCCGGCACCGCCAGCCCGGAGCGCTCGTCGACCAGGGCCGGCGCGGGGTCCGGGCGGACCGGGCCGGCCGGCGGCGCATCCCCGGTTTCCGACGCCGACGCCGAGGGCCATGCCGACGCCGACGCCGACGTCGAATCCGGCTGCGGCTGCTGCCGTGACTCGGGCCGCAGGGCCAGGACGGCCACCACGCGCCGCGCGGCCACGTGGGCGCGGGCGAACCGGTCGGCGGTCTCGGTGAAGATGCCCAGCGGTTCGACGAGGAACGCGGCGTAGGCGTAGAAGGCCACCAGTTCGCCGGGGGTGACCGACCCCGAGAGGGCTGCCCGCGCGCCGATCCACGTGACGGTGGCGACGAGCAGTCCGGGCAGCAGCACCTGGGCGGAGCGGATCAGGGCCTCCGCCCCGGCGACCCGGGACCCGGCGTGCCGGACCCGCTGGGAGCGCTCGCGGTAGGAGCGGGCGAAGGAGGTCTCGCCGCCGACGCCCCGCAGCACCCGCAGCCCGGCGACCACGTCGGTGAGGCGCGAGGTCAGCTCGCCCTGGAGGTCGCGGTAGGCGCCCTGGCGGCGGTGGAGCGGACGCAGCGTGTAGCCCATCAGCAGGATGATCGCGGGCAGCGCCACCAGCAGCATCAGGGCCAGAGAGGCGGACTGGTCGAGCAGCACCACGGCCACCAGGGCCACGGAGAACACGGCGCCGACGGTGCGTCCGACGATGTCGAAGGCGTTGCCGATCGTGTTCATGTCCGAGGTGCCGATGCTGACCATCTCGCCGTCGTCCACCCGGCGTTCGAGGGAGGCGCCGAGGTGGTGGGCGTGCCCGACGACGAGCTGGACGGTGCGGAAGCCGGCCGACAGCGCGTTGTACAGGTTGAGCCGCCTGCGGACCGTGCCCGAGACCGCCTGCACCACCCCGAGCCCGAGGAGGACGGCCGACCAGGTCAGCACCGCGTCCATGTCGCCGGGCACCAGGCCCTCGTCGATGGCCTCGCGGATGACCACCGGCATCATCGCCTGGGATCCGAGCCAGAGCAGCCCGCAGAAGGAAGCGGCGCTCAGCGGCCGGGCGATGCGGCCCGCGAGCCACAACAGATAGCGGGTGGCGGACCGGATATCCGGATTTCCTGGCTCTGCGACGGGCAGCGGGCGCATTGCGCGAGGATAGCGAGCCGGTCGGGTCCGGCGTCAACTCTCCCCGTGAACAGGCGTGAACAGGGCCGCCGTCGTGTTCAAGTGCGGACGATAAGCAGTCGAAAGGCCGTCCGGCAACGGCAGCCGGGCAGGTGGTGCGGGCTGTTGCCGGAATTCGGCCCGCGGTCGTAGCCTCGCTTTTCCGTGCCGAGACGACTCACCTCAGGGAATCGCCATGCTGGTTCACGAAACCCCGCTGGAAGGCGCCGCGCTGCTGGAGCTGGAGCCGGCCGAGGACGGGCGGGGATTCTTCGCCCGCTCGTTCTGCCGGGCGGAATTCGAGGCGGCCGGGCTCGAACCGGCAATCGAGCAGTGCAATCTGTCCTTCAACCACCGCAAGGGCACCCTGCGCGGATTCCACTACCAGCTCGCGCCGAACGCGGAGGCCAAGACCATCCGCTGCACCCGCGGGGCCGTGTACGACGTCATCGTCGACCTGCGGCCGGATTCCCCGACCTACCTCGCGCATTTCGGTGCGGCGCTCACCGCCGAGAACCGGCTGGCCATGCACGTGCCCCGCAACTTCGGGCACGCCTACCTCACCCTGACCGACGACGCGGAGACCCTCTACCAGGTGTCCGCCGCCTACACCGCGGGCGCCGAACGGGGTCTGCGCTGGGACGATCCGGTGCTCGGCGTGCAGTGGCCGGCCCCGGTGCGCCTGGTCTCGCCCAAGGACGCCGGCTGGCCCCTGCTGGCCCCCGGGGCCCGCCTGCCGCACGCCGCCGACGTCCCGCTGAGCCCGCGGTGATCCTCGTCGACAGCGCGCTGCGCCGGCGCGAGGAGCAGGGCCGCCCGATCCGCGTCGCGCTGGTCGGTGCCGGCTTCATGGGGCGCGGGCTGGCCCGGCACCTCGTCCGCTCGGTGCCGGGGATGCGGCTGGCCGCGGTCGCCAACCGCACCCTCGCCGGCGCCGAGCGCGCCTGCGCCGAGGCGGGCGTCCGGCCGGTCCGCGCGGCGACGGCGGAGCGCATCGAGGCGGAGATGGCCGCCGGCCACACGGTGGTGACCGAGGACGCGTTCGCCCTCCTCGCCGCCGAGGGCATCGACTGCCTGGTCGACGCCACCGGCGCGGTGGAGTTCGGCGCGCGCGTCACCGTCGCCGCCATCGGCCGCGGACTGCCCGTGGTGACCATGAACGCCGAACTCGACGGTACGGTGGGCCCGCTGCTCGCCCACCGGGCGCGCGAGGCCGGGGTGGTGCTCACCGCCGCCGACGGCGACCAGCCCGCGGTCCAGGGCAACCTGCTGCGCTTCGTGCGCAGCCTCGGCGTGACGCCCCTGGTGGCGGGCAACGTCAAGGGCCTCCAGGACGAGTACCGCACGCCGACGACGCAGCGGGACTTCGCCGCGCGCTGGGGCCAGAACGTGCACATGGTCACCAGCTTCGCCGACGGCACGAAGGTCTCCTTCGAGCAGGCCGTCGTCGCCAACGCATTCGGCCTCACGGTCGCCCGGCGCGGCATGTACGGACGGGCCCACACCGGGCACGTGGACGAGCTGACCGCGCACTACGACCCCGACCGGCTCCGCGAGCTCGGCGGCATCGTGGACTACGTGGTCGGCGCGAAGCCCGGGCCCGGCGTGTACGTGCTCGGCACCCACGAGGACCCGCGCCAGCGGCACTACCTGGAGCTGTACAAGCTGGGCAAGGGACCGCTGTACAGCTTCTACACCCCCTACCACCTGTGCCACTTCGAAGTGCCCCACTCCATCGCGCGCGCCGTCGACTTCGGCGACGCGGCCCTGACCCCGCCCGCCGGGCCCCGGGTGGACGTGGTCGCCACCGCCAAGCGCGCCCTGCCGGCCGGCGCGGTGCTCGACGGCATCGGCGGCTACGACACCTACGGCGTGGCCGAGGCGCACGGGACGGTGCGGGAGCAGGACCTGCTGCCGATGGGCGTGGCCGAGGGCTGCGTCCTGCGCCGGGCCGTGCCCCGGGACGCCGTGCTCGCGTACGGGGACGTGACCCTGCCGCCGGGCCGGCTGGTCGACGTGCTCCGGGCGGAGCAGGACAAGCTGTACGGACCCGGCCCCGCCCGCTGACACCCGCGGGCGCGGGGGAGGGGGCGAACGGTCAGCCCGTTCCGGGGGGCGGCGGTGACGTTCCCGGAGGGCGGTCCGGCGCGCCCCCGACCCGGGTGGCCAGCGCCGCGCGGTGGGTGTCCGGGACGGGCAGGACGAGGTCCGTGAGCCGCCAGCCCGGGAGCCGGGCCGGGCGGGGGCCCGCGCCCGTGTGGTCCGCCGCCGTGTCGCGGGTCAGACCGGTGCCGAGGGCCTTGAGATAGGCCTCCTTGCGGGTCCACGCACGGGCGAAGGCGGCCGGCCGGTCCGCGGGGGCGGCGGCGCGGATCTCGTGCGCCTCGCGGGGGTGCAGGGCCCCGGTGACCCGCTCGACGGTGCCCGGCTCCGGCAGCGCCTCCACGTCCACGCCCACCGGGGCCCGGGAGAGCGCGACGAGGCTCACGGCCCCGCTGTGCGCGAGCGAGAACCGCCAGGGGGAGTCCGCGACGGCCGGGGCGCCGTGCGGCCCGCGGGTGAAGCGCACGGCGCCGGGCGCCACGCCCAGGTGCTCGCCCAGCAGCCGGCGCAGGGCCAGGTGCGCGCAGAGGTAGGTCTCCCGGTCGGCCTCGCGGAGGAAGGCGGCGGCGCGGGCCGTCTCCCGCGCGTCCAGGACGTGCAGGGAGCCCGGGACGGTGTGCCGGTAGGCCGCCGTGTCCACCCACCACACGCGGGCCCCGGCCGGTGCGGACAGCTCCCGGAGCACCTCAGCCCCGGTCGGCCGCGAGGAGGGCCCAGATCTCCAGGTCCTGGCGGACCCCGTTGAACGGGAACACCTGGCGCAGGGTGCCCTCGTGACGCATTCCGAGCCGTTCGGCCACCGCGATGCTGCGCTTGTTCGCCGGAGTCACGCGCCATTCGACCCGGGTCATGCCGCGCTCGTCCAGCGCCCACCGCACCAGCCGGTCGGCCGCCCGCGTCACCAGGCCGCGTCCGCCGGCCTCGGGCGAGAGCCACGCGCCCAGTTCGCACACGCCCGACGGCACGTCGAAGGTGCGGAACAGGGCGCCGCCCTGGAGTTTTCCGTCCAGCCAGATTCCGAATATCCGTCCTTCATCTCGTGCTTGCCTTTCGGCGTAGGCCTGAAGCCACTTACGGGCGGATTCCGAATCGGTGATCGCATGGGCCCAGGGCAGCCAGGGGCCGAGGTGTTCCCGGTCGCGGTCGACGTACTCGGCGAACTCGACGGCGTTCCACGGCTCCAATGGCCGGAGTTGTGCGTTCTCGTCGAGCGGGTGGCCGAAAAGTGTCACCGGTAGCCTCCAGTATGCCGGATTTCAGGGGCATGTACCGGCCGCTCAACCCGGTCGGAGAAGTACCCCGCGTACGGCTCCCATGGTACGGGCGGACCGGAAACCGCCCGGCCGGTCCATCCCGGCATGTCCGTTTAATCCGCCCGCACGAACATGCGCTGCGCAGGCGTGCGGATCGAATGCGTTGCCCGCAATCCCCGGCGGTGCGCACGATGGCGACGTTCCGAAAACAAACCCCACTCGGAGTCTTCACGGCTCCTCGAAAAAGGGATTGACGAAGACATGCGCAAGCGCCTCACCCAGATTCTCGGCACGACGACGGCAGCCCTCATCCTCGCGGCCCTCCCGCTCGTCTCCTCGGGAATGCAGGCAGGGCACGGCGGTTCCGGTTCCGACGTCAACGTGCTCGCCGACCACGGCTGGGGATCCCCGAAGCCCTAGCGGCACCCGCCTCGGCTCCGGAACCTCTGCAGAAATGGGGACTTGCTGTGTCGGACGCAGCCAACGTGCATGACATCGTGGCGCACTGGGTCGAGCGCCGGCCGGACGGCTGCGCCGTCCGCGCACCCGAAGGCGCCGAAGAGCTCTCGTACCAGGAGCTCTGGCGGCGGGCGGGCTGGCTGGCCGCGGATCTGGCACGGCGCGGGGTCTCCCCGGGCGACCTGGTCGCGGTCGCCCAGGACCGGTCGGTCGACCTGGTCGTCACCTTCCTCGGCATCCTGCGCGCCGGCGCGGCCTACCTCCCGCTGGACGGCCTGGCCCCCACGAGCCGCCTCGCCGACATCGTGGCCGGGTCGGGTGCGCGGTTCGCCGTGCACGCACCCGGCCGCGGCGCCGGCGCGGGCGGCCGCTGGGCCGACCCCGCCTCCTGGCTGCCCGAGGGCGTCGAAGCGCTGGCGCTCCCCCGTACGGACCCGGGCGCCCCCGTGCCGGTGATCGCCTCGGCCGGCGACGACCCGGCCTACGTCAACTTCACCTCGGGTTCCACGGGACGCCCCAAGGGCGTGGTCGTCCCGCACCGGGCCGTGCTGCGCCTCGCGCTGCGCTCCCGCTTCTGCACCGTCGAGGCCGGCGACCAGGTGGCCAGCGCCGCCAACCCCGCCTTCGACGCCACCACCTTCGAGCTCTGGAACACCCTCACCGCGGGTGCCACCGTCGTCGTCTTCCCCTCCGTCACCGACCTGCCCATCGACGAGTGGACCGCGCTCATCCGCACCGAGCGCATCGACACCATGTTCCTGACCACCTCCCTCTTCCACACCGTGGCGAGGGAGCGGCCCGGCGCCTTCGGCACCCTGCGCAACCTCGTCGTCGGCGGCGAGCAACTGGAACTGACCGCCGTCAACCGCGTGCTGGCCGCCGAGCCGCCCGCCCGGCTGGTCAACGGCTACGGCCCCACCGAGACCACCACCTTCGCCGCCTACTTCGACTGCACCCCCGAGAGCCTGGCCGGTGCGGAGCGCATCCCCGTCGGATACCCGCTCCAGGACACCGCCCTGTACCTGCTCGACGCCGGCCTGAACGAGGTCCCGGCGGGCGAGACCGGCGAACTGTGCGTGGGCGGGCCCGGGGTGGCCCTCGGCTACCTGGGACGCCCCGAGCTGACCGCCGAACGCTTCGTCACCCACCCGGCCACCGGGCAGCGGATCTACCGCACCGGCGACACCGGCCGGCTGCTGCCGGGCGGCGCGGTCGAGCTCTTCGGCCGCAGCGACCGCCAGGTCAAGCTGCGCGGCTTCCGCATCGAGCTGGAGGAGATCGAGCGGTCCGCCCTGGCCTGCGGCCTGGCCGACTCCGCCTTCGTCGAGAAGGTGGGCGAGGGGCCCACCGCCTCCCTCGTCGGCTTCGTCCTGCCCTCCCGCGAGGCGTCCGCCGAGGTCGCCGCGGCCGAGCTGCCCGCCGCCCTGAACCGGCGGCTCGGCGAGACGCTGCCCCGCTACATGCTCCCCGCCCGCTGGCTGGTCCTCGACCGGGTCCCCTTCGGGTCCACCGGCAAGGCCGACCGGGCCCGGCTCCTCGAACTCCTCGCCCCGGCCGCCCCCGCTGCGCCCGCCGCCCCCGAGCCCGCCCCCGACTCCGAGTCCGTGACCGCCGCGCTCGCCGCGATCTGGCAGGACGTGCTCGGCACCGACCGGACCGTGCTCCCCTCCGACAACTTCCTCGACCTGGGCGGCAACTCCATCCTCGCCATGCAGGTCGCCGCCCGCGTCCTCAAGCGGCTCGGCGTGCCGGTGGACGCGGGGGCGGTCCTGCTGTCCGACACCCTCGGCGAGCTGGCCGGCCACGTCGGCGCGGAGACGGGGGAGGTGGCCGTCCCGTGACGCGCCCCGCCCTCCCGCTCTCCTTCGCCCAGGAGCGCATGTGGTTCGTCGACGCCGCCGCGCCCGGCAACCCCACGTACAACGTCCCGCTCTTCTTCCGCTCCCGCGACCGGATCGACGTGCTCGCCCTCAGCCGCGCGCTGGGCGCGGTCGTCCTGCGCCACGAACCGCTGCGCACCGTCTTCCGGCTGGACGGCGGACGGCCCGCCCAGAACGTCCTGGACCCGCTCCCCATCGCCGTCGAGACCGTCGACCTCGGCGGGGTGCCGGACGCGGAGTCGGTGGCCCGCGAGGCCGCCCTGGCCCGCGGCCGCGCCCCCTTCGACCTGGCCGAAGGGCCGCTGCTGCGGTGCACCGTGTGGCAGGCGGTGCCCGGCGGCGACGCCGTCCTGCTCACCGTCCACCACATCGCCGTGGACGGCTGGTCCCTGGCCCCGCTCTTCGACGACCTCGCCCTCGCCTACACCGCCGAACTGGCCGGAGCCCCGGCCACCTTCCCCGAACTGCCCACCACCTACGCCGAATTCGCCGTACGCGAGCGGTCGGCCGAGGCGGAACCGGAGCTGCGCCGCGCCACCGGGACCCGGGTCGCGGAACTGCTGGAGCTGCCCCCCGGCCTGGCCCTCGCCGGCCGCGCCCCCGGGGCCGCCTCCCCCGAAGGGACGCGGCCGGGCCGGCAGTACACCCGTACCGTCCCCCGCTCTGTCCACGCGCACGTCGCCGACCTGGCGCGCTCCCTGCGCGTGACCCCGTACGTCGTCCTGGGCGCGGCCGTGCAGACGGTCCTGCACCGCTGGTCGGGCCGCAGCGACTTCCTGCTCGGCACGATGACCGCAAACCGGCTCCACCCCGACCTGGAGGAGCTGGTCGGCTTCTTCGTCAACACGGTGCCGCTGCGCTGCCGGGTGGACGCCGCCGGATCCTTCGCGGACCTGTGCGCCGCCGCCCGCCGCGAGGCCTTCCGCTCCCTGACCCACCAGCGCATCCCCTACGACCGGCTCACCGCCGCCGTCACCCGGGCGCGCGGAGCCGGACAGCGGGCCCTGGTCGACATCGGCTTCGTCTACCAGAACACCTCGGCCCCGCGCACCGCCGGCGGCCGCTGGTCGGCGCCCGCCGTGCTGCCCACCGGCACGGCCAAGTTCGACCTCCTGCTGATCCTGGAGGAGACGCCCGACGGGCTGTCCGTCACCGTCGAGTACGACACCGACCGCTATCCCCCCGAGACGGCCGCTGCCGTCGCCGACGGCCTCGCGGACGTGCTCGCCCACGCCGTCAAGGACCCGACGGTCCCCCTGGCCGAGCTGCCCGCCCTGCCCGGCGAGCCCGCCCCCGGGGCCCTGCCGCCCCTCCCCGGGCTCCCGCCCCTCGCGGCGCCCGGACCCGCCGCCGGAGCCGCCGACGGCGCACCCGCGCTGACCGCCCCGCAGGCGCGGGCCGCGGACCTGTTCGCCGCGGCCCTGAGCGACCGGGCCGGCGCAGGACCCGCGGCGGCGGAGCTGGCGCCCGGCGCCGACTTCTTCGCCCTGGGCGGCCACTCGCTGCTGGCCGTGACCATGCTGGCCGAGGCCAAGCGCCGCCACGGCCTCACCGTCTCGCCCCGCGACTTCCTGCCCGACCCGACGGTCGCCGGGCTGGCCGCGCTGCTCGCCGCGGCGGAGGCCGACGCCGAGGCGCGCGCCGGGAACGCGCCGGGCACCGGAGCCGCGGGCCCGGACGGCGCCCCCGCGGTGGCCGCGCCCGTCGCGGACGACGAGTCCCACCCCGCCTCCCCGGTGCAGCAGCGGTTCTGGTTCCTCGACCGGCTCCCGTCGCTCCGCTCGGCCTACCTCATCCCCACCGTCGTCGAGTACGCCGGCCCGGTGGACCGGGAGGCCCTGCGGGCCGCCGTCGACCTGGTGCTCGCCCGGCACCCCGCCCTGCGCTCGCTCTTCCACCTCGACCGCCGCAAGCGCCAGGTGCACTACACCACGGCCGGCACCCCGGCCGTCTGCGGCCTCGGCGACGCCGTGGACTGGAGCGCCGCCCGGCTGCGCGGCCACCTGTCCGGGCTCTGCTGGACGCCGGTCGACCTGGCCCGGGAGTCGCCCGCCCGGGCCGAGGTCATCGGCCTCGGCGCCGAACGGACCCTGCTCGTCCTGGTGGTCCACCACATCGTCGCCGACGGCTGGTCCCGGGACCTGCTGCTCGCGGAGATCGCCACG
Organism: Streptomyces subrutilus; assembly: GCF_008704535.1. Lineage (NCBI taxonomy): Bacteria > Bacillati > Actinomycetota > Actinomycetes > Kitasatosporales > Streptomycetaceae > Streptomyces > Streptomyces subrutilus. The sequence goes on along the minus strand of NZ_CP023701.1, from coordinate 1,322,214 downwards.
AGCTACCGGGCCCTGCGCGCCGGCGACGAACCCGAACTGCCCGTGCCCGTCCACCCCGCCACCGTGGCCGCGGCGGACCCCGGGGCCGGCGCCGACGCGTCGGGCGCGCGGGCCGCCGCGGTCCTGCTGGAGCACCTGCGCGGGGCGCCCAACGACATCGCCCTGCCGCACGACTGGCCGCGCGGCGAGCTCCAGACCACCGACGCCGGCCTCTGCGCGGTCCGGCTCGACCCCGGCGTGGCCGCGCGGCTGCGGGCCGTCACCACCGACGAGCTCGGCTGCACCCTGTTCATGACCGCCGCCGCCCTGCTCGCCGTGGCGCTGGCCCGCGGCAGCGGCCAGCGGGACTTCCTCTTCGCCTTCCCCTGGGCCGGCCGGGAGGCCGCCGCCAGCACCGAGGCGGTCGGCATGTTCGTCAACACCCTCGTGCTGCGCGTGGACCTGCGCGACGACCCCACCTGGCGCGAGCTGCTCGCCAGGGTCCGCGACAGCAGCACGGTCTCCTACCGCCACGCCCAGGTGCCCCTGGACACGCTCGCCGCCGAACTGCACCCCGACCGCGACCTGAGCCGCCCCTCCCTGACCCCCGTCTACCTGAGCGCCCAGACCGGCGTCCCGGCGCCCCCGCCGCTCGACGGGGCCGCCACCGGCCACTACCGGCCGCTCGATCCGCTCTACCTCAAGTACGAGCTCGAACTCGTCGCCACGGAGAGCGCCGACCACGAGGTGGAACTGGCCGCCTCCTACGCCACCGACCTGTTCGCGGCGTCCACGGTGGGCGACCTGCTCGCCGAGGTGGCCGCCGCCGCCGGTGACCTGGCCGCCGATCCCGCGTCGCACCCACTCATCAGGAGAACACCGTGAACAACACCGTGGCCGACAGCACCCAGGCCCCGACCGAGGCCGACCTCCTCCCGCGCGTGCGCCAGGCCTGGGCCGAGGTGCTCGACCTGGACACCGCCGACGAGGTCCCCGAGGACGTCAACTTCCTCGAAGCGGGCGGCAGTTCACTGCTGCTCATCATGCTCTGGGAGGAGCTCCACCCGCTGACCTCCCGCACGCTGAAGGTCTCCGACCTGTTCCAGCACAGCACCGTCCGGGCGCAGGCCGCCCTGCTCGCCGACCCCGCCGGCGCGGACGCCGCACTCGCGGAGCTGGGCGCCCGCAACCGCGGCGGCCTGCTCGGCCGTGCCCGCCGCGAACAGCTCGTATCCGAGTAACAGGAAGCGGAACCATGACGAACAGCACTGACATCGCGGTCATCGGCGTCGGCCTGCGCTACCCGGACGCCACCACCCCCGAGGAGTACTGGCGCAACATCGACCGGGGCGTCGTCTCCATGCGGGAGATGTCCCCCGAGCAGCTCCAGGCCGCCGGCGTGAGCGCCGAGATGCTCGCCGACCCCGCCTTCGTACGGGTCGCCACCACGCTCCCCGGCGTCGCGGACTTCGCCTCCGAGTTCTTCGGCTACCCGCCCCGCGAGGCCGACACCATCGACCCCCAGCAGCGGATCTTCCTCGAAGCCGCCTGGGAGGCCCTGGAGGCCGCCGGCCACCCCGTCCGCAAGGACGGCCCGGTCGTCGGCGTCTTCGCGGGCAGCGCCGCCGGCAACTACTCGGCCGCGCTCCTGGCCGCCAAGGCCCGCGAGTCCGGCCTGCGCGCCGCCGTGGACGACCTCGAACTGACCGTGGGCGGCCAGGCCGACTTCATGACCTCCCGCGCCGCCTACAAGCTCGGCCTGCGCGGCCCCGCCGTCAGCCTCCAGACCGGCTGCTCCTCCTCGCTGTACGGCGTCCACTACGCCACCCTCAGCCTGCTCTCCGGAGAGTGCGACATCGCCCTCGCCGGTGGCGCCACCGTGCTGGAGCCCTTCCGCGGCTACCGCCACCAGCCCGGCGGGGTGCTCTCCGAGGACGGCTACTGCCGCTCCTTCGACGCCTCCTCCACGGGCACCACATACAGCTCGGGCGTCGGCGTCGTCGCCCTGCGCCGGCTCGACGACGCCCTGGCGGACGGCGACAACGTCCTGGCCGTGATCAAGGGCAGCGCGGTCGGCAACGACGGCGGCGACCGGCTGGGCTTCATCGCCCCGAGCCCCAACGGCGTCGCCGACGTGATCGCCGCCGCCCTGCGCACCGCCGACGTGCCCGCCGAACTGCTGCGGTACGTCGAGGCGCACGGCACCGCCACGCCGGTCGGCGACAACATCGAACTGATCGCCCTCACCAAGGCGTTCCGCGCCACCACCGACAAGAGCGGCTACTGCGCCCTCGGCTCGGTCATGTCCAACATCGGCCACACCGGACCGGCCGCCGGCATCGCCGGCTTCATCAAGGCCGTCCACGTCGCGCGCACCGGCAAGATCCCGCCGCACCCCACCTTCGAGCGGCCCCGCGACCCGGGCATCCTCGACGACAGCCCGTTCTTCGTCACCACGGGCGCCGAGCGGACCACCGACGCCGACCGGCACGTACTGGTCAACTCGATGGGCGTCGGCGGCACCAACGCCGCCGTGGTCCTGGCCGCCCCGCCGGAGCCGCTCCGCGCCCCCGCCCCCCGCCGCGACACCGTACGGCTCGTCCTGTCGGCCCGTACCCGCGCCGAGCTGGACCAGCAGTCCCGCCGGCTGGCCGACGCCCTCGACGAGGGCGAGTTCGACGCCGCCGACGTCGCGCACACCCTGCGCGTCGGCCGCGCCGCCTTCACCGAGCGCCGCGTGGTCACCGCCCCGGCCGGCCGGCTGGCCGCCGCCCTGCGGATGCCGCGGCCTCCGGCCGTACGGACCGAGCGGTCCGCCCCGCGCCGCCCGGTGCTCGTCCTGCCGCCGGCCGACGGGACGCCCGCGCCGCTGGTCGACGCGCTGGCCGACGGGCTGCGTGCGACGCTGCCCGAGCTGGCCGACGTGCTGACCGGACCGGCCGGGACCCTGCCCGACGGACGCTTCCCGATCCTCGTCGGCCACGGAGAAGCGGGCCGCGAGCGCCACCTCGTCCGCCTCCCCGAGCGGGAGGAGGAGGTCGCCGACCTCCTCGACGAGGCCCTCACCGCCGCCTGGCTGCACGGCGTCGAGGTCGACTGGGCCGCCGCCGCGGGCCGCACCGGCCGCCGCGTCGCACTGCCCACCTACCCCTTCACCCGCAAGCGGCACTGGGCCCTGGACCGGCTGCCGGCCTTCGACGGCCCGCTCCTGCCCGCCGCCCCGGCCGCGGCCGCCCCCACCGCGCCCGCCACCGGGGAGGCCGGCGTCCTCGAAGCCGAGCTGACCGCCCTGTGGCGGGAGCTGTTCGGCCTGGACACCATCGGCGTCGACGACGAGTTCGGCTCCCTCGGCGGCACCTCCCTGCTGTCGGTCCAGATGGTCCTGGAGATCCAGCAGCGCCACGGCGTACTGATCAACATCCACCGCGCCGGCGGCAGCCAGGCCACCATCCGCCGCCTCACCACCATCGTGCACGGGCTCAAGAACGGTGCCGGGCTCGGCGACGAGGAGGTCGACCCGGCGGCCGACGGCGACGGCGCCCTGGTCGACGCGGACCTCCAGATCCCGCTGGAGCCGCTGGCCAAGGAGACCGCGCCGGGCCGCGACGTCCTGCTCACCGGCGCCACCGGCTACCTCGGCGCCTTCCTCCTCGACGAGCTGCTCGCCGCCTCCAAGGGGCGCGTCTACTGCGTCGTACGGGCCGCCGACGAGGCCGAGGGCATGGCACGGCTCCAGGCCGCCGCCCGCAAGTTCGACCTGCCGGAGCCGGACGCCGCGCGCGTGCACGTGGTCCCCGGCGACCTGCGCGACATCGGCGCCGTGGTCCGCGCCTACCGCGGCGGCGAACTCGCCACCCGCATCGGCCACGTGCTGCACTGCGCGGCCAAGGTCGTCTTCACCGAGCCCTACCGGATGCTGCGCGAGGACAACATCCTCCCGCTGGTCGACCTCCTCAACTGGATGCGCCCGCTCGGCATCCGCGACGTCAGCTTCATCTCCACCGTCGCCGCCACCGCCCCCGCCGGAGCGGACGGGCAGCTCATGGAGACCCGCGAACAGCCCCTGGACCCCCAGCTCGGCGGCTACGGCGTCAGCAAGTGGGTCGGCGAGCGCATCCTGGAGCGCGCGGACCAGGACGGCATGCGCGTCCGGATCTTCCGGCCCGGCCTGATCATGGCCTCCAGCAAGACCGGCGCCTGCAACGACAAGGACCTCATCTGGTTCCTGCTCGCCAGCGGCCTGGTCGTCGGGGCCCGCCCGGTCGACGACCGCGGCATGCCCGTCTCCCCGGTGGACGTCCTGGCCCGCGCGGTGGCCGAACTGGCCGTGTCCACCCGCTCCGTGGGACGCGCCTACCACCTGGTCGACGAGATCTCGCCCAGCCTGGAGGACCTCTTCGAGGCCCTCCACGAGGCCGGCCTGCCCACCCGCACCGTCACGCTGACCGAATGGCAGCGGCTGGTCGCGGTACAGGCCAAGGCCACCGGCAGCAAGGTCCTCTCCGCCACCGCCCTCTACGAGATGGAGGGCCACGAGCTCGACGAGGCCGGCGTACAGGCCCGGGGCTGGCAGCCGTGGCTGCGCCGCAGCGGACTCTCCCCGGCCGTCACCGGCGAGCAGCTGCGAGCCGGTCTGGCCTTCCTGGCGCAGCGGGCCGAGGACATCGGCGTCCTGCTGCCCGAACTCGCGGCCGCCGCCGCGGGCACGTCCGCGGACCCCGAGGAGGACAAGTGAGCGACGACACCGCGCCGGACGGCGCGCACGCCCCCGCCCACCGCCTGGCGGTGATCGGCGCCGGCGTCATGGGCACCGGCATCACCACCCTGGCCGTCGGCCGCGGACTGCCCGTGGTGCTGGTGGACGTGGACGAGGACATCCTGGACCGGGCCCGCGCCAACGTCGCCAACCAGCTGCGGCTGGCCCGGATGATGGGCAAGCTGCCCCGCGACGGTGCGACCGGCGAGCTGGTGACCACCACCCGCATCGAGGACATCGCCGGAGCCACGGCCGTGGTCGAGGCGGTCACCGAACTGGCCCCGCTGAAGGCCAAGGTGCTGGCCGAGGCCTCGGCCGCGGTGGCCCCGGGCACGCTGCTGATCTCCAACACCTCCGCCGTCCCCATCGACGAGCAGGCGGACTCGGTGCTGCGGCCCGAGGACCTGGCGGGCATCCACTTCATGAACCCGCCCTACATGATCCACACCGCGGAGCTCATCCGCGGCCCGCGCACCGGCGAGGCCGCGCTCGCCGCGGCGGGCAGGCTGCTGGCCGACCTCGGCCAGAACGGCGTGGTCGTCGGCGACGGGCCCGGCTTCGTGATCAACCGCATCCTGCAACGGATGATCAACGAGGCGGCGCGGATCGTCGCCGAGGGCATCGCCCCCGCCGCCTCCGTCGACGCGGCCTTCGAGGGCTGCCTGGGCCACACCACCGGCCCGCTCGCCACCGCCGACCTGATCGGCCTGGACAACGTGGTGGATTCGCTGCGCGTGCTCCACGAGCGCACCGGAGACGCGGGCTACGAGCCCTGCGCGCTGCTGCTGGACAAGGTCACCGCGGGTGACTTCGGCCGTAAGACCGGCCGTGGATTCTACGAGTACGGAGGACACGCGTCATGAGCACCCCGACGACCCCGGCGGACACCACCGAGGCGATCCGCGCGACCCTCTCCGCCTTCCTGGAGCAGCGCACCCGCACGGCCGTCGGGCCCGACGTGGACCTGTTCGCCACCGGCCTGGTGACCTCCCTGTTCGCCATGGAGCTGCTGGTCCACGTCGAGCAGTCCTTCGGCGTCCAGGTCGGCGGCCAGGACCTCACGCTGGACAACTTCCGCAGCGTGGACCGGATGACCGCGCTCGTCCTGCGGCTGCGGGGTGGTACCGGTGAGTGAGGCGCAGGTGCTCCCCCCGCCCCTCGCCGAGCTGGAGCGGCTGGCCACCGACCTCGTCGGCGACCGGGCCGAGGGCTGGGACACGGCCGGCCGGCTGCCGCTGGACGTGCTGCGCGAGCTGGGCACCAAGGGCGTGCTGTGCGGCCAGGTGCCGACCTCGTACGGCGGCCTGGGCCTGAGCAGCACGGTCAACGGCGAGCTCACCGCCCACGTCGGCTCCCTGTGCTCCTCCGTGCGCAGCGTCATGACCTCCCAGGGCATGGCCGCCTGGACGGTCGAGCGGTTCGGCGCGGAGGAGCAGAAGGCCGTCTACCTGCACGAGCTCACCTCGGGCCGGCTGGCCGGCGTCGCCTTCAGCGAGCGGGGCGCCGGCAGCGACCTCGGGGCGATGGGCACGACCATCCGCAAGGACGGCGACACGGTCGTCATCGACGGCAGCAAGGTGTGGGTCACCGTCGGCGCGTACGCGGACTACGTGGTCGTCTTCGGGCGCTACGAGCAGGGCGCCGCGGCCGTGCTCGTCCCCACGGACGCCCCCGGCGTGAGCGTGGAACGGGTGGCCGACCCCCTGGGCTGCCGGGCCGCCGGCCACGCCGACATCCGGCTCGACTCCGTGACGCTGCCCGTCGACAGCCTCCTCGGCGGGGCGGGCCTGCCCGTCGACTGGCTCGTCACCTCGGCCCTGACCTTCGGCCGCGTCTCCGTGGCCTGGGGCTGCGTGGGCATCCTGCGGGCCTGCCTGCGCGCGGCCTGCGGACACGCGGCCACCCGGGAGCAGTTCGGCTCGCCGCTCGCCGGCCACCAACTGGTCGCCCGGCACCTCGCCGAGCTGCACGTCGCCCAGGAGGCCGCCGCGCGCTGCTGCGAGCAGGCGAGCCGCTGCTGGGACGAGGGGCGGCCCGAGCTGGTGACGGCCGCCGTCACCGCGAAGCACCTGGCCGCGGGCAACGCGGCCCGCGGCGCGGCCACGGCCGTGCAGGTGCTGGCCTCGGCCGGCGCCCGCGACGGCGGCCCGGTCGCCCGCGCCTACCGGGACGCGAAGCTCATGGAGATCATCGAGGGCAGCAACGAGATCAGCCAGCTGCTCCTGGGCAAGCACGCCCTGGCGGTGTGGTCATGAGCCGCGCACCCGGCGCCGGCGACGCCATCGGCATCGGCGCGGTGCACTGCCTCCTCCCGGACGTGCGCACCCCCGTCGAGGAGCTCCCCGAGTTCGCCGCGCTCGCGCACGAGGAGGCCGAGTTCGTCCGGGGCAGCGGCATCGCCACCGTCGGCGTCCTGGAGGACCGCACCTCGGGCGACCTCGCCGCCGAAGCCGTCCGCGGACTGCTCGACGGCCGGGACGGCACCGCCCCCGGCGGCCGGCCGGACACCCTGATGCTGGTGGGCCCGCGCGCCCCCGACGTCCTGCTGGGCTCCGACGCCTGCCGGGTGCAGGCCGAGGCCAAGCTCGACGGCGCGTTCGCGTTCACCGTCGACGGGCTCGGCTGCACCGGCTCCAGCGCGGCCTGGGCCCTCGGCCGGGACCTGCTGCTCGCCGACCCCGGCCGGCAGGGCGTCGTCATCGCCCACGGCAGCCGCCCCACCGGCCTGGACCGGGTCCGCTTCCCGGTCACCGTGATCGGCGACGGCGCCTACGCGATGACCCTGGTGCGCGGCGGACGGCCGGTCCTGCGGTCCCACCGCATGGAGACCGACGGCACCTTCCACGACCTCTTCCGGGTCGACTACAAGCAGGTGCCGTACTACGAGTGGCGCGAGGAGTGCCAGTCTCCGGACCGCTACCGCTTCGAGCTGGCGATGCACAGCCGGGTCCGCCTCGGCCGGATGGTCGACGAGGTCCTCGCCGAGGCGGGCGTCGACAAGAAGGGCGTCGCCGCGACGCTCATGCAGAACGTCACCTCCAGCGCCTACCAGTTCTACGAGGCCCTCCTCGGCCTGCCGATCCACCCCGTCTGCAACGAACACCTCACCCGCTACGGCCACCTGGGCGCGATGGACGTCGTGCTCAACCTGGACCGGCTGCTCGCCGGAGGCGAACTCGCCCCCGGGGACCTGGTCCTCGTACTCAACAACAGCCCGGTCGCCGCCTGGGCCGTGACGCTGTGGGAGGTGTGACCGTGCCGGAAGCCGCCGCCCCGACCGTGAGAGACGCAGTGAACACAGACGCACCGAACCCGACCGAGTCCGCGACGACCGCTCCCGAAGCGGCCGAGGCGGCCGGGACCCCCGTCAAGGCCGTCAAGTGCCTGGTCTGGGACCTGGACAACACCCTGTGGGCCGGCACGCTGCTGGAGGACGGCGAGGTCGTGCTGTCCGACGCGGTGCGCGAGGTCATCGCCGCCCTCGACGAGCGCGGCATCCTCCAGGCCGTGGCCAGCAAGAACGACCACGACCACGCCTGGGAGCGGCTGGAGAAGCTCGGGGTCAGCGAGTACTTCGTCCTCCCGCACATCGGCTGGGGCCCCAAGTCGCAGTCCGTGCGCAGCATCGCCGAGCACCTGAACTTCGCCCACTCCACCATCGCCTTCATCGACGACCAGCCGGCCGAGCGCGCCGAGGTCAACCACCACCTCCCCGAGGTCCGCTGCTACCCGGCGGAGCAGGTCGCCGAGCTGACCGGCCTGCCCGAGTTCAGCCCCGTCACCACCGCCGACTCCCGCCGCCGGCGGGAGATGTACCAGTCGGGCTTCCGCCGCGAGGCCGCCCGCGAGGAGTACGGCGGCGCCGACGAGGAGTTCCTGCGCACCCTCGGCCTGGTCATGACCATCGGCCGGGCCGCGGAGGCGGACCTCGCCCGGGTCGAGGAACTCACCCTGCGCACCAGCCAGATGAACGCCACCGGGGTCCACTACGGCGACGAGCGGCTGCGGGAACTGCTCGCCGACCCCGGCCACGAGGTCCTCGTCATCTCCCTGCGCGACCGCTTCGGCGACCACGGAGCCGTCGGCATCGTCCTGCTGGAACGCCGCCCCGGCCTCTGGCACCTCAAGCTGCTCGCCACCTCCTGCCGGGTGGTCTCCTTCGGCGCGGGCACCGTCATCCTGCGCTGGCTCATCGGCCAGGCCGCCGCCTCGGGGGTGCACCTGAGCGCCGACTTCCGGCGCACGGAACGCAACCGGATGATGGAGGTCGCCTACCGCTTCGCCGGGTTCACCGGCAGCGACTGCGGCTGCCTGGCGGAGCAGGCGGCCCTGGCCGCCCGGCCCGGCAGCGGCCGAGAGGACATCGAGCTGCTGCACATCGAGCCCGCGCCGCAGGAGCTGCCCACGACCATGCGCGTGGACGCCCCGGACCTGGCCGTCCCGGCCGCCGTGGAGGCCCCCCGTGGCTGACGCCGAGGACCGCACCCTGTACGAGTGGTTCGACCGCTCGGCCGCGCTCCACCCGGACGAGCCGGCCCTGGAGGCGGGCGGCGCCCGCCTGACCTACGCCGAGCTGCGCCGGGCCGCCGAGAGCGTCGCGGCCCGGATCGTGCTGGCGCACGGCGGCGTGCCCGAGCGGATCTCCGTGATGGCGACCCGCAGCGTCGCCGTCCTCGCCGGCTACCTGGCCGCCCTGCGGCTGGGTGCCACCGTCACCCCCGTCAACCCCGCCTTCCCGGCCCAGCGCAACCGCATGATCTGCGAGTTGGCCGGGGCCGAGGTGCTCGTCGTGGACGCCGCCGACGCGGGACAGCTCGACAAGGAGCTGTCCGGCGTCGTCCGCACCGAACTGCGGCTCGACGCCGACGAGGTGGCCGCCGCCGGACGCGCCGCGGACCGGGACACCGGGGCCGCCGCCGGCGCCGGCCTCCCGGAGGGCGGGCTGCCCGCCCGCACCGCGGCCCCGGACGACGTGGCGTACGTGCTGTTCACGTCGGGCTCGACCGGCCGCCCCAAGGGCGTGCCGATCCGCCACCGCAACCTCGCCCCGTACATCGCGCACAACATCGAGCGCTACGGCATCGGGCCCGGCTGCCGGATGTCCCACACCTTCGACCTGACCTTCGACCCCTCGGTGTTCGACCTGTTCGTCACCTGGGGCGCCGGCGCGACCCTGGTCGTCCCGGGCCGGGCCGAGCTGCTGTCGCCCGTCGACTACCTCGTGGACAACCGGATCACCCACTGGTTCTCCGTGCCCTCGGTGGTCTCGGTCAGCGCCGAACTGGGCAGCCTGCCCACCGGCCGCGTCACCGAGCTGCGCACCAGCGTCTTCATCGGCGAGCAGCTCAGCTACGACCAGGCCCGCGCCTGGCGGGCCGTGGCGCCGGCGGCGGCCATCGAGAACGTCTACGGACCGACCGAACTCACCGTCGCCTGCACCGAGTTCGCCCTTCCGGCGGACCCCGGCGCCTGGCCGGCCACCTCCAACGACACGGTGCCGATCGGACCGGTCTACGGGTTCCTCGACCACCTCGTCCTCGACGAGGACGGACGCCCCGCCGAAGAGGGCGAGCTGTGCGTGCGCGGCTCCCAGCGCTTCGACGGCTACCTGGACCCCGCCGACAACCGGGGCCGCTTCCTGAGCCACGGCCCGGACGGCGCCACCGCGTACGACGGCGAAGGCCCCCTGACCCCCGCGCACTACTACCGCACCGGAGACCGGGTGCGCCGGGAAGCGGGCCACCTCGTCCACCTCGGCCGCCTGGACAACCAGATCAAACTGCGGGGCTACCGCATCGAACTCGGCGAGATCGAGGCCGCGATGCGGCGCCACCCCGACATCGGCCAGGCCGTCGTCATCGCCCTCACGCGCGAGGACACCGTCGAACTGGTCGGCTGCCACACCGGCGGCCCGATCGAGCCGAACATCCTCGGCCGCTGGCTGCGCAAGCACGTACCCGTGCACATGGTCCCCCGCCGCTTCCAGCACCTGGACACCCTGCCGCTCAACCCCAACGGCAAGGTCGACCGGCCCCGCATCACCTCGGAACTGCTCGCGCGCGACACCGCGACGGCCGTCCGAGCCTCCCGCTAAGGAGCCTCGATGTCCCTGCTCACCGACATAGTCCCGCCACCCGGCATCGTCCGCACCCTGTGCCTGAGCAACCTGGCGAAGACCGCCGGGCACGGCATCCTGATGTCCGTCAGCGTGCTGTTCTTCACCCGCACCGTGGGCATCCCCGCCGAGCAGGTCGGACTGGCGCTGACCATCGGTGCGGCCGTCGGCATGGCCGCGAGCATCCCCGCCGGACGCCTGGCCGACGTCATCGGCCCGCGCAACACGACGGTCGGGTTCCTGCTGCTGCTCGGCCTGTTCGTCGGCGCCTACGGGTTCGTCGACAGCTTCATCGGCCTGGCCGTGGCCACCAGCCTCGCGCTGATGGCCGAGTCCTCGACCGACGCGGCGCGCGGCGCGCTCATCGCCGGACTCATCCCGCAGAAGGAACGGGTCCGCGCCTGGTCCTACATGCGGGCCGTCAGCAACCTCGGCGTCTCGCTCGGCGCCGCGGCCGGAGCCGTCGCGCTCTGGTTCGACAACCGGCCCGCCTACGTGGGCCTGCTGATCGCGGGCGGTGCGATGTTCGTCATCGCGGGCCTCGCCTACCTGACCGTGCCGCAGGTGGAGCCGGTCCCGCGCGAGGCGCAGGGCCCCAAGTGGGTCGTCCTGCGCGACCTCCCCTACGCCACGGTCGCCCTGCTCAACTCCGTCCTGGTGATGAACGTCGCCATCCTCACCGTGGCGCTGCCCATCTGGATCACCACCCAGACCTCGGCCCCCAAGTGGCTGTACTCGGTGATCCTCATCCTCAACACGATCATGGTCGTGCTGTTCCAGGTGCGGGCGAGCAAGGGCAGCGACGAGGTGAGCGGCGGCGCCCGCACCCTGCGCCGCTGCGGCATGCTCCTCGCCGTCTGCTGCGGCCTCTTCGCCCTGGCCGCCGGGCAGCCCGCCTGGCTCGCGATCGTGCTCCTGCTGGCCGGGGCCGCGGTGCACGTGGTGGGGGAGATGTTCTACAGCGCGGGTTCCTGGTCCCTGGCGTTCGGCCTGGCCCCGGACCACGCCCAGGGCCAGTACCAGGGCATGTTCGGCATGTCCACGCAGCTCGGCTCCGTGGTGACCCCGGCGCTGGCCACCGTACTGATCGTGCGCCTGGGCTGGCCCGGCTGGCTGGTCTTCGCCGGCCTGCTGCTCGCCGCGGGCCTCGCCGCCCCGGCCGTCGCGGCCTGGGCCGAGCGCACCCGCCAGCCCGCCCCCGCCGTCGCCCAGCCCGCATAGACCGCCCGGAGAACCCGATGGACTTCAGCCTCTTCTACTTCGCCAACGACAGCACCGAGCGGGACGCGAACCGGTACGAACTCCTGATGGAGGGAGCCCGGTTCGCCGACCGCAACGGCTTCTCCGCCGTCTGGACCCCGGAGCGGCACTTCCACCCCTTCGGCGGGCTCTACCCCAACCCCGCCGTCACGGGAGCGGCCATCGCCGCCGTCACCGAGCGGATCGGCATCCGGGCCGGCAGCGTGGTGGCCCCGCTGCACCACCCGCTGCGCATCGCCGAGGAGTGGTCGGTCGTCGACAACCTCTCCGGCGGCCGGGTCGGACTGTCCTTCGCCTCCGGATGGCACGCCACGGACTTCGCGCTCCGCCCCGAGAACTACGAGAACCGCCGGACCATCCTGCTGGAGCAGGTGGAGCAGGTCCGCGCGCTGTGGCGGGGCGAGACCATCCCCGTCACCGACGGCGTCGGCACCGCACGGGAACTGGGCATCTACCCGCCCCCGGTCCAGCCCGAGCTGCCCGTCTGGGTGACCAGCGCCGGCGGCGTCGAGACCTTCCGCAACGCGGGCCGGGCGGGCGCCGGGCTGCTGACCCACCTGCTGGGCCAGGACCTGGACGACCTGGCGTTCAAGATCTCCGAGTACCGCAAGGCGATCGCGGAGCAGGGCCGGACCGACGGCTGGACCGGCCAGGTCGCGCTGATGGTGCACACCTTCCTCGGCGAGGACGAGGACACCGTCCGCGAGGCCGTGCGGCAGCCGCTCGGCGACTACCTGCGCAGCTCGCTGGGGCTGCTGCTGGGCTCGCAGCTCGACGGTCGCCGGATCGACGCCTCGAAGCTCGCCCCCGAGGACATCGACTTCATCGTGGCGCGCTCCTTCGACCGCTACTTCGACGACGGCGGCCTGCTCGGCACGGTCGACAAGGCCCGCTCCACGGTGGCCCGCTTCGAGGAGATCGGCGTCGACGAGGTCGCCTGCCTCATCGACTTCGGGCTCCCCACCCGGTCCGTCCTGGAGAGCCTGCGGCACCTCGACACGCTGCGCGAACTCGCCGGCCGACCGCACGTACAGCCGTGACCAGCGGAACAAGAACGACGAAAGCGAATGGGACCGTGGGTGGCATAGTCGACTTCGAAGTCCGTTTCCCCTCCTCTCGCGCGCGCGTGCAGGACATGCACGCCGACTCCGGGGTGTCGGTCGCCGACATCCTGGCGGTCACGCACACCGCCGAGTTCCCCGCCCTGGGAGAACACGAACAGGCCTGGGAACTGGCCGCCGAGGCGGCCCGCGCCGTCCTGGCGCGCACCGGGGTCTCCCCGGACGACATCGGCCACGTCATCTACGCGGGCTCGGGCGAATGGGACCTGCCCTTCTGGTCCCCGGCCGCCAAGGTCGCCGGTGAACTGGGCATAGGCCGGGCCCACTGCTTCGAGGTCGCCAACTTCTGCAACGCCGGCATGACCGCCGTGCGGACCGGCCTGAACGAACTCGCGCTGGGCGCCGCCCCGTACGCGCTCGTCCTCATCGGCGACCGGCTCAGCCGGCTGGTCGACTACACCGACCCGGACTCCAAGGCCCTGTTCAACTTCGGCGACGCACCGGCCGCGGTGCTCCTGGGCCGAGAGGACTGCGCCTTCGAGGTGCTGACCTCCTCCATGCGCACCGACCCGTCCTGGGCCGACTACTACTCCGGGGACCTGGAGGACTCCCAGGTCCTCATGCGCCGCCGCGGCCGCCGCCAAGGGCTCGGCGACGCCTACCTGGAGAACTTCCCGGCCCGCGTCGACGACGTCCTCACCGCGCTGGGCCGCACGCTGTCCGACGTCTCGTACTTCCTGATCAACCAGGGGGACAAGGGCATGCACGAGCGGCTGCTCGACCGGCTCGGCCTCCCCGCCGAGCGGAGCGTCTTCAGCTACGACCGGCTCGGGCACATGGGCGGATCGGACCTGCTCATCGCCCTGCGGGAACTCACGGACCACAAGCGCCTGGAGACCGGCGACCTGCTGCTGCTCGCCAGCAGCGGCATGGGGTTCACCTGGGGCGTCACCGCGGTGGAGTACCGGGGCCGATGAGCGTCGACGCGTCCGCCGCGGCGGGCCCCAAGGACCTGCGGGCCCGGCTCGCCCCGGTGCTCCCGCCCGACGGGACCCGGCCGCGCCGTCCGCGGGCCGGCTTCACGCTGGTCCTGCTGCACCACGCCGGCGGGTCGGCGGCCTCCTTCGCACCCTTCGCCCACCGGTTCCCCGCCGACTGGGACGTCCTGGCGGTCGACCTCCCCGGCCGGATGATGGCCACCGGGGAGCGGGGCTGCCGTTCGACGGGGGAGGCGGTCGACTGGCTGGCCCCCCGGCTCCTGCCGCTGCTCGACGGCCCGTACGCGGTGTTCGGCCACAGCATGGGCGCGCTCGTCGCCTACGAGCTCTCCCGCCGGCTCTCCGGGCAGGGGGCGCCGCCCGTGTGGGTCGGCCTGTCCGGTGCGCCCGCTCCCGGACACCGCCCCGGACACGACCGCCGCGACCTGTGGCCGCGGGAACGGCTGGTCGGGTTCATGCGCGAACTGGGCGGCACCCCCGAGGAGGTGCTCGCCTTCCCCGACGTGGTGGACCTGATGGTCCGGGTGCTGCGGGGGGACCTCGCCGTCGTGGACACCTACCGGGAGCACCCGGGCCCGCCGCTCGCCTGCCCGGTCACCGTCTTCACCGGTGCGGACGACCCCGTGGCCACCCCCGCCATGACCGCTCCCTGGAGCGGCCGCACGACGGCGGCCACCACGGCCTGTGCCTGGCCCGGCGGCCACTTCTACCTCTTCGACCATCCGGACGGAGTCGCCGCGCGCATCACGCGGGACGTCGCCGGCGCCACCGGCCGGCCGGTCCGCTCAGCCGGTGTGGAAGCCGCCCTGTCCGCACGGACAGCCGGGGCCGGCCGGCTCCTGGTCGCCGAGTAAGCCGTGGGTCGCGATCAGATAGCCGAGCTGGGCCCGGCTGGCGCTGCCGAGCCGACGGGAAATGCGGCTGATGTATTCCGCGACGGTGCGGCGGCTGATGCCGAGTCCGCGCGCGATCTTCTCTTCCGTGTGCCCCGCGACGAGAAATCTCACGATGCTCTGCTCGATTTCCGAGACGACCGCTTCGGGGCGCTTGCTGACCCCGGGATCGACGGGTGTGCCGCGGGCCCAGGTGTACTCGAATACGTTCGCCAGGAACCAGACGATCACCGGGTCGCGGACCTCCAGTGCCTCGTCCGGGTACTCCGAACTCGTCGGTATGTAGGCGACTTTCCGATCGCAGATGATGAGCCGGTCGAACATCTCATCAACGGTTCTTATGTTTCCGCCCGCTTCGGCGACTTTTCTGATGTATTCGGCGGTGGGCGGGTGCGTCCACACGGCGTGCTGATAGAGGGTGCGCTGGGCGACGCCCCGGTCCAGCAGTTCGAGGTTGCGGCGCACGACGGTCGCCAGGATCTGCGGCGGCCGGCGGCCGCCGGGCTGGGCGGTGAGCAGCTCGGACTGGCAGGCGGTGACCGCCGCGTCGATGGTCCGGGCGATCAGGTCGCCGCCGCGCAGGATGCTGGAGGAGGGCAGCTGTCCGGCTCGTGCGGCCCGGAAGACCTCGTCCGCCGACTCGAAGGACTGGGCGAGGGTCTGCAGATTGCGGCGTCCGGCCGCGATCTCCTCCTCGATGGGGGCCATCGCCCGGCTGGCGGCGACGGTCGGGACCACCGGCGCGAGCCGCTCCGGGTCGCCCGGGACGGGTTCGAGGAGCCCGAGCTCCACGGCGCAGCGGACGGTCGGCTCAGCGGGGACGGACCCCGCGGTGACGGCTTCCTGGTAGCGCAGGAGGCCGGTGTCGCAGAGTCCAGGTCGGCAGATCTCGTTTTCGCACCCGTTATATCCCATTTGCCCTTCCAGCATGATCATGCATTGCGCATACATGTTAGGGCGGAGCGTTGTAGTGGCAACCCCCGGCGGAAATCATTGTGGGGGATTTAACTGCTGCCCGGCCGAGCCCGGCGCCGGCAGATTTCTTCGCGTGGCGTACACCCGCGCAGACGGATCCACGAATAAGGGTAGGCAATGACTCATACCGTTCACAGTGCAGAGTTCCGTACGGCCGTGGCGCGACTGAGTGTGCCCGGAATGGGTACGGAAGTCGTCGGTCCGCTTCTCGCGAATCTCGTGCAACTCCTCAGGCCCGAGCGCGTACTCGAAGTCGGCATGGGCTACACGACCCCGTTTCTCGCCGGCGCGCTCGCCGAAGCCGAGGAAACCGTCGCGGCCGAGTCGTTGGCGCTGGCCGCCAAAACCCGCGGCCACCTCGACGGCGGGGAGCAGCTCAACGACGACTGGCTGCTCGCGAACCCGCCGCTCGTCTCCCCGGCCCTGCACCTGGAGCCGTACCGCCCGCGGCTGGTGGCCATCGACAACCTGTCCATCGCGGACTCCTCCGCCGGCCGGGTCCACGAGGTGCTCACCGAACTCGGCCTCGACGACCGGGTCACCGTGGTCAACGCAGACCTCCGGGACTCCCTCGACCGCCTTCCCGAGGACTTCGCCCCCATCGACTTCGCCTGGGTCGACGCCTGGGAGTGCCTCTACTTCTTCGACCACTTCTGGGAGCTGATCAACCCGGACGGCGGCCTGGTCGTCATGCACTACCTGATGACCTACCCCGAGGGCGACGCACTGCTGCGCTACATCGAGCAGTTCCAGCGCGCCCACCCCGGCGAGCTGGAGGTCGTCAACCTCCTGGAATCCCAGAAGCTCATGCAGAACAGCATCACCGTGCTGCGCCGCACCACCGCCGCCAAGAACCGGCGCTACGCCGGCCGCGGCGGCAAGGTCAAGTACACGGACGAGCTGCTCAGCGACGCCAAGCGCCACGTCGAGCTCGTCGCGCGCGCCGGCGGGCCCGTACCGGCGCACGGCTGACGGGGTGCGCGGGACAGCAGTGACGCGCACGCCCGGCGACGTCGCGACGCGGAACTTCACCTTCGTGCTGGGCAGCGCCCGCAGCGGCGGGAACACGGAGGCCCTGGCCCGCCACGCGGCCGGCGGCCTCCGCCCGGACACCGGCCGCACCTGGCTCCGGCTCCACGACCTGCCGCTCCCGGAGTTCACCGAACCCGGGCCGGGCGACGGGCGCCCCGCACCCCGGGGCAACGAGAAGCTGCTGCTGGACGCGACGCTGGGGAGCACGGACCTCGTCGTCGCCTCCCCGCTCTACTGGTACAGCGTGTCCGCGGCCACCAAGCTCTACCTCGACTACTGGGCGCTGTGGATGGGCCTGCCGGACGTCGGCTTCCGGGAGCGCATGCGCGGCAAGACGCTGTGGGCGGTCACCGCCTACGCCCGGGGGGAGGCACGGGACACCGACCCGCTGACCGGGATGCTCCGGCAGACCGCCGACTACCTCGGCATGCGCTGGGGCGGCGCCCTCCTGACGCGGGCCGGCCGGCCCGCCGACCTGGAGGGGGACCCGGCCGTTCTCCGGCGCGCCGCCCGGTTCTTCGGCGATCCCGGCTGAACCCGGCCCGGGGGCCCCGGGCCCCCGGGCCCGGCTCACGCCTGGGCCAGCAGCGGGTCGTACGCCCGCGACCGCCGACGGCCCGACATGAAGGACAGGAAGTCCTTGACGAACGCGCCGCGCGCGTACGTCCCGTCGGCGTCGGCCGGGTCCCGGTGGAAACCGGTGCGGAACAGTGCCCGGTACTCCTCGGCGTCGATCGACCCGTCGCCGTCGGCGTCCGCGGCGTCGAACAGCACGTCCGCGAGCCTGATCAGCGCCGGCCCGGCGAGACCCGGCGCCGCCGCGGCGTACTCCTCGGCGCTCACCCGGCCGTCGCCGTCGGCGTCCAGTGCCCCCTGGAGCTCCTTCCACCACGCGGCGAACGCGGCGTACAGCCGGGTCTCTTCGGGCTCGTCCAGGTCGAGCCGGCCGGAGAGCTCGCGGGCCATGGCCGCCAGGTCGGGCCAGTCGAGGTGGCCGTCGCCGGTCTGGTCCAGCACCGTTCGGAAGAACTCCTCGGCCGTGCGCCCGCCCGCGGCGGCTCCGGCCGGCCCGGGCTGCGCGGGGATCGGCGTGATCAGCCGGACCAGGGCGGCGGCCCGCTTGATCCCGTCGCGGACCGCCGAGACCGTCCGGGCGCGCGGGTCGTCGCTGTCGGGCGACAGGGTCAGCAGGCCGGCGAGCGCCTCGGTCCGGATCCAGCCCTCGGGCAGGAAGCGGGCGAGACCGACGGTCAGGTAGGCGCCCTGCGTCAGCGTCCGGGCCCCCGGGATGTCCGGCAGCCCGGCCTTGCGGCGCAGGGACTCCGGGAGGGAGGCGACGGTGACGGCTCCGATGACCGGCCCCGCCAGGGCCCGGCCGGCGGCCCACACGGTCGGCATGCCCTCCAGCACCGCAGGTGCGGGCAGGTGGTCGAACAGCTTGTAGAGGATGATGCGCAGCGCCTCGGTGTTCTCCAACTCCTCGTCGACCACGCGGTCGTAGTACGGCCAGAACTCCTGCAGCGTGGGCGGAAGGCGGCCCGCCCCGTCGTCCAGGGCCGCCAGGAACGCCTGGAACTCGGCGTACAGGCGCTCCATGGTGGTCTGGTCGAGGGGCTGTCCGCTCAGCCGGCACATGGTGACCGAGCTCTCGAAGAGGGTGGCCACCACCCACGCCCGCACCCGCGGGTCCATCGCGTCGTACGGCCGGTCCCGGGCATCGGTGCCGCTCAGGCGCGCGTGCAGCCGGTTGAGGCGGGCCGCTTCCCGTTCCCGCACCGCGTCGTCGGTGCCGAACATGCGCCGGAGGCTCACCAGCGTGTTGTGCAGCCGCCGCCACGGGTGCGCCACGAAGGTGGAGTTGTCGATCAGCGCGGCGCCGATCTGCGGATGGGCCGCCTCCAGCACGGTGGCCCGGACCATGGCCAGGGCCCAGCGCGGGTCGTTGAAGAAGCCGTGGAACTCCGAACCCGGGCCGAACAGCGGCGGGACGTCGGGTCGGGGATCGGTGGTGTTCACGCTACGGGTGCTCCGTTCACGGCCGGTGTGACGCCGCCGAACCGGCGGTCGCGCTGTCGATAGGCGTGCAGGCACTCCACGAAGTGCGTCGCGCGGAAGTCGGGCCACAGGACCTCGGGGAAGATCCACTCGGCGTAGGCGACCTGCCACAGCATGAAGTTGGAGATGCGCTGCTCCCCGGAGGTCCGGATGACGAGGTCCACGTCGGGGGTGTCGGGGAAGGGGAGGTGGGCCGCGAAGGCCTCCTCGGTCAGCGCGTCGGCCGGAGCCCCGCTCCTGATGAGCGAGCGGGCCGCCTCGACGATGTCCCGGCGGCCCCCGTGGTCGAACGCCACGGTCAGGGTCATGCCCCGGTTGGCCCCGGTCAGCGTCGTCAGGTCCTCGAAGTCCCGCGCCAGCGGCGCCGGGATCCGGGAGTCCGACACGCCCAGGAAGCGGCAGCGGATGCCCCGGGCGTGCAACAGCGGCGCGTGCTTGCGCACGACGCTGCGCACCAGGTGCATGAGGAAGTCGACCTCGCCGCGCGGGCGTCCCCAGTTCTCCGTGGAGAAGGCGTACAGGCTCAGCCAGCGCACGCCGGCCGACCGGGCCGCCTCGATGACCTCGATCACCGTCGTCTCGGCCGCACGGTGACCCGCGGTCCGGGGCAGCGAGCGGTGCGCCGCCCACCGGCCGTTCCCGTCCATCACGCACGCGACGTGGCGCGGCACCTCCCGGCGCCCGCCCCCGTCGGCCGCGTCCGGTGCCCGTCCCTGCGACGGCAGCCGGACACCGGCCCCTCCTCCACCCTGCACGCGCAGCCTTCCGTCGCCCCGGCGCGACCAGTGCCCGGCTCCCCCCGGTCTCCCGGGCCCGGTACGGCCCGTCCCGGTGGGCGGCAGCCCCTGGTCGACACCGAGCAGACTGCCGGACTCCGGCCGGCCCGGCCCGGGCCTTCCCGCCCGTTCACTCCTACGGGTGGACCGGGCCGGCCGCGGCCGTGCGGCTCACCGGGCCGCGGCGCCGACCGTCCCGGGGGAGGCCTCCGGTGTCCGGCCCAGCCCGCGGACGGCGGGCAGGCAGAGCATGACGCCGATGCCGAGGACGCCCACGACGGAGGAGAAGAGGAGCACCCGGTCGGCTCCGAAGGACTCGGCCGCCGGTCCGGCCAGGGCCCGGCCGAGCGGGATGACCATGATGGAGCCGGCCACGTCGTAGGCGGAGACGCGGCTCAGTACGTTCAGCGGGATGTGGGACTGCACGCTGGTCGCCCACATGACGCCCCAGAACGCGAAGCCGCAGCCGGCCAGGACGCCGGTGAGCGCCGTGACGGTGAAGGACCAGCCCAGGGCGGGCGCGAGCGGGTTGAGGGAGAAGAAGAACATGGCGCAGGCCCCCGCGACGAGCGGGCGGCGCGGCCGGACCCGCATGCCGAGGAGTCCGCCGATGATCGTGCCCGCGCCGTCGGCGGAGGCGATCCAGCCGTATCCGCTGGCCCCGTGCTGTTCGGTGAGCAGCGCCGCGCCGAGCGGCAGGGCCGGGCCGAAGACGAACAGGCCGTAGAGGGCCCAGACGGAGATGACCCCCCACAGCCAGGCACGGGAGCGGAACTCGTGCCAGCCCGTGATCAGCCGGCGCGACATCGGCTCGTCGCTGTCGTCCCGGGCGGTGCCGAGCGCGCGCAGCGGGGCCAGGCCCAGCGCGCTGAGGGCGTAGGCCGCCGCGATGACCAGGAAGGACCCGGCGACGCTCCAGTACGCCACCAGGAGGCCGGCCAGGCCGGGGCCGAGCAGGGTGCAGATCGCCTCGGATATCCGCAGCAGGGCGTTGGCCCGCTGGATGTCCTCGGCGACCCGGGGGACCATGCTCGCCAGGCCCGGCTGGAACATCGCGGTCGCGGCGCCGCTGAGCGCCAGCAACGCCATGATCTGCCACAGCCGCACGTCGTCGCCGACCAGCAGCGCCGCCAGCGCGCACATGGCCACCATCCGCACCACGTCGGCGCCGACCATCATCACCTGCGGGGTGAACCGGTCGGCCAGCACGCCGCCGAAGAGCACCAGCAGCACGATCGGCGTCATCCACGCGGCCAGCGCGTACCCCACGCCGCTCGCCCCGTAGCCCGCCCCCAGCACCGCGGTCGTGAGCGAGACCATCAGCATGCCGTCGGCCAGCAGCGAGGTGCTGCGGGCGGTGAAGAACAGCCGGAACCGGCTCGACCGCCACGGGCTGGGGAGCGCCTGGCCGTCCTTCGGGACGGTTACCTCATCCATCGTCATGTGACATCCGCCGTTCCCGGCCGTTCCCTTCGCTGAGGATCTGCTGCCGGAGCCACGCGTCGCTCCGGTCGGCCTGTGCCGGTGGTTCCCGGACGATCACGTACCGGCGCGGGGCCAGGACCCCCGGACGGCCGGGGAGGGCGTCCATCAGCGCGGCGTGCGCCGCGGCCGGGGTCAGCGCGGCGTCCGCGGCGGCGATGAACGCGGTGAGGCCCGGCCCGGCGCGGTCGGGGTCGGCGCCGTCCGGGTCGGGCACGTCCGCGGCGACGTGCACGGGCACGCCGCCCAGTGCCCGCCCCAGGGCCCCCGCCACGGCGGACGGGGACACCCAGGAGCCGTCCACCCGCTCCCAGTCCGGCCCGCGTTC
Source organism: Streptomyces subrutilus (assembly GCF_008704535.1). NCBI lineage: Bacteria > Bacillati > Actinomycetota > Actinomycetes > Kitasatosporales > Streptomycetaceae > Streptomyces > Streptomyces subrutilus. Next base: position 1,300,504 of record NZ_CP023701.1, on the reverse strand, counting down.
GACGGCGCGGACCCCCGTCACCGCGGTGAGCGACGCGAGTGGCACGTCCGCGTCGGCAGCAGCCTCCAGGAGGCGCACGAGACCGGTGAGGAAGCCCTCCGCCTCCTGGCGGGGGAAGAGGGCGGGGTCGGCCCACAGGGCGAGGTGGAGCAGGGGCGTCGTCTGGTAGGCGAAGGCCAGGACGCGGGTCGGCAGCACCTGGTCCGGCCCCCAGGAGAGCTCCGGACCGTCCTCGTCGTCCGCCTGCGGGGTGGTGGAGGCCGGGGTGGAGGCGAGGGTGCTCACGTCGTTGAACACGACGTCGCGCGCGAACAGGCTGCCCCGCTCGAAGGTGACCCGCCCGATCATCTCCCACAGGCCGACCGAGTCGAACCGGCTGTGCCGGTAGGCGTTGAGGGCCGCTCCCCAGGTCTTGCGCAGGAGCGCGTCGAAGGACGGGGCCGTCACGTCGAGGGCGAGCAGGGCGTCCTGGGACAGGGTGGTCACCGAGCGGGCCAGCCGGGTGCGGAACCGGTTGGAGGTCGGGACGGCGGTGACGCACGTGCTCTGGCCGGCCCGGTGGGCGACCAGCGCGCACCAGGCCGTCAGCAGCACGGTGGACGGAAGGCTGCCGGTCCGTTCCACGATGCGGCCCAGCGCCCGGCCGCCCCGCGCCGACCGCAGGGTGAGCTGCGGCATCCGGATGTCGGTGCCGGTCGCCCGGGGTTCCGCGAACATGGCCTGCGGGCCGGTGCGCAGGATCGTCTCCCAGTAGGCGAGGGAGGCCTCCGACTTCCGCAGTCCGGCCGGGGCCGCCTCCTCGGCGGCCAGTTCCAGCGGGGTGAGGCCCGTCAGGGGAGGCAGGTCCGCGCCGTCCAGCAGCGCGAGCCACTCCTCCCGCAGGACCGCGAGGGCGCTGCCGTCCGCCGCGGCGTGGCTGGACACCAGGGCGACGAAGACGGGGGCGCCGTCCCGCGCGACGAGGGAGGTCCGCAGGGGGAACTCCCGGTCCAGCCGGAAGCGGCCGGAGCGGGCCCGCCGGGCCAGCGACTCGGCGTACCCGGCCGCGTCCCGGGGGAGCTCCTCGTGGTCCAGCACGGTCACCGTGAACGTGCCCTCGGCCGCCACCACCTGCTCGCCGTCGGCGGCGGCGGAGGCGTCGGGGAAGGTGGTGCGCAGCGCCTCGTGCCGTACGACCAGGGTACGCAGCGCGTCGACCGCCGCGTCCAGGGTGGTTCCCGCGGGTACCGGCCACACGTCGTGGATGTTGATGTGCGCCGGGTCGTCCCGCAGGATGCAGCGGATCATGTTGGCCTGGCCCATCGTGACGGGACCCCGGCGGGCCTCGCCGCCCGCGTACGCGACGGTGAGCGTGCGGGTGCGGGTGCCCGACGGCCGGCCGGACGGGTCCGCGGCCGGCCGGACGTACGGGAACCCGGTCACGGCGCTCGTCCGCATCAGGCGCTCCCACACGTCGACGAGGAGGGCGAAGTCCGCCATGTCCGCGCGGGCCGCGTGCAGGAGCCGGGCGCGGCGCGCGGCGAGCTCGTCCGCGACCGCGGTGTAGCGGCCGCCCAGTTTGCGGTAGGAGCGGTCGAGGAGGTCGAGGCGTTCGGCGTCCTCGGTCCGGTCCAGCCGCGCGCCGTCCCGGACGAACCCGGCCACGGCGGCGGCGTCGACACCGCCCCGGTCGTCGAGCAGCGCCTCGCCGGCCGCGGCCATCCGGGCGTACACCTCGTTGAAGTACCGGGTCGCCAGCAGGTACTTCGCGATCCGCACCTGGTAGGCGAGGAAGCCGCTGTCGGAGCGGCGTTCGCCGGTGTGGTAGTTGACGATGTGCCGGTTGTGCAGCACGCCGGGCAGCCGGGCTCCGTCGACCAGGTGGACGAGGAAGTAGTCGCTGCCGATGGTGTCGGTGGCCGGCGGCAGCGGTACCCGGCCGTAGACCTCGTTGCCGAAGGCGATGTTGCACATGTCCACGCGCAGCGGGCTGACGTGGGTGAGCGTGGTGTGGTCCGCGGTGAACGGGGTGGTCCCTGCGCCGCGGAAGGACTGCTCGACGAGGTTGTCGCGCCACAGGTCCGCGTAGCCGGCCGGCACGGACAGGCCGATGATCTCGTGGTAGATGCCCGGGTCGAGCCGGCGGATCTCCTCGACGTCCACGGACATCTCGCCGACGAAGGAGGCGCCGACCATGGCCACCGGCCGCTGCGCGAACGCGGGCGCGAGCCGGCTCTTGGTCACCTGCCCCGCCACGTCGGCGGCCGGCCGTCCCAGGTGGGCGAGTTCGTGGTGGAGGGGGAAGACCGTCTCGCCGTCCAGGGACTGGTAGCGGCTGTCGGAGTCCCGGCGGTGCACCGACGTGCAGCCCAGGGCCTCGGCGAACAGGAAGGCGCGGTTGGTGCAGGCTCCGTAGGACACGCCGGACGGCAGCATCAGGTCGAGCACCCGGTCCGGCTCGGGGGCACCGGAGCGGGTGATCACCTGCCGCAGGAAGGCCCGCTGCTCGGCTTCGTCGAGGTGGTGGACGACCACGCCCTCGACCGCGGGCAGGGCGGCCACGGCCCGGCGGTGCTCGGCGAGCACGGGGGCGTCGGAGGAGTCCAGGACCAGCAGGTGCACCTCGGCGTCGAAGCGGCGGGCGCCGTACGCGGCCTCCTCGGCGACCGCGGTGATGGTCTCGGCGCAGGCGCGGTTGGTGGGGAGGGTCAGGCAGACACGGCGCACGAGGGCTCTCCGCTCTGGCCGCCGGCCGCTGCCGCGTCCCCGCCGGCGGCGGTGCCCGTGCCCCGGTCCGTCCAGGAGGCGAGGCCGAGGAGCCGCTCGCCGAGCCCGTTCAGGGAGGCCGTGGGGTAGCGCTGCGACTCGTGCAGCACCGGGTCGCCGACCAGGGTGCGGTTCCAGCGCGGGGTGCGCAGGTGGCGCCAGGAGTCGACGCGGGAGCGCCGCAGCCGCTCGTGCTCCTCCAGCGCCGGCATCATGGACAGGTACTGGACCGCCCGCACGCCGTCCTTCGAGGTGTTGCGGGCCACGCCGTGGGCGAGCAGGCCGTTCCAGATCAGCAGGTCGCCGGGGTGCAGTTCGGGACGGACGACGGGGAACGCCGCCCGGTCGGCGTCGGGCCGCAGCGGGTCCCGGTCGGCCGGCTGCCCGGGCTTCCACTCCTCGAAGCGCCGGAACAGCTCGGGGCAGCACTGGAACCCGCCCAGCTCCGGTCGGGTGTCGTTGAGCGCGATGATGCCCTGCACCCGCTGCGGCGGGACGCCGAGCGTGGTGTCGATGTCCCAGTGCAGCTCGATGTCGAAGCCCCGGTCCGTGGGGTCGATGAGGGCCCGGTCGCGGTTCTTCACGTTGGGCGGGTTGAGGTTGAGCCGGTCCAGGGTCACCCACAGCTCTTCGCAGTCCCACACGTCGACGAAGGCGTCGTAGACCCGCTGTGACTGGCGGTTGTCCCAGAGCAGCTGGTGGTGGTACGCCTCCACGAAGCCGTAGACGTGGAGCTGGCGGTCCAGCGCGGAGCGGAACGGCCGGTCCTCGTACCAGCTGTCCGGCCGGTCCGGGTCGAGGCCCTGGAACTCCCAGGTGAAGTCGAGCAGTTGCCCCGCCACCGCGGCCGGGACCGCCTCGCGGACGATGACGTACCCGTAGGTCTGCCAGTGCGCGAAGTCCTCCTCGGACAGCACCCGCAGCGGACGCGACTTCTCCAGTTCGCGCAGGGTGGTCTGGGCCAGGTAGGACTCGCCGTCCGTGCTGAAGTACGGGCGGTCGGACGGCGCCCGGTGCAGACGGGGTCGGGGTCGGGGCGGACGGCTGTCGGCGGCGGACGTCGTCATGGGGTCCCTCCAGGAACGGGGGTCGGCGGCGGTCCGGCGCCCGGCGCGGGGCGTGCGGAACCGCCCCCCGGCACAGGGCCGGGGGCGGACGGCGCGGATGGTCGGCTGCGCCGCGGCAGGGTCCGGAAAACAGCGGTCGTCAGCAGGATTGGTTTAGACCATAGCCGGTGTCAAGTGCCGTCTCAATAAGCTCATTACGCAGGTTTCGATCCTGCGGCGGGCACTCGGCGATGATCATCAACATGTCGGCTTTGGTCTAGACATTACGGGAGGGACTGGCTTAGTGTCCCGGTAGCGCAGCTCCGGTTCATGACGGCGCGTCAGCCGCTTTCCCCCCGCCGCGTCGACGACGACCGTTGCCGCATTCACGGCCGTCGCACCGTCGCGATCACGCCGCAGTGGGTTCGTCCTGCCCATTCCGCCGTGCCCTTGACGACTGTTCACCCACGCCCAGAGGAAGCGGATTCCATGAGCACACCCGGCACGACCGCCCTGCCGGACGGCGGTCTGAAGAACCCCGGTCCGGGCCTGATCACGCTGGACCCGGTCCACACCGCCCTGCTGCACGGCCTGGACGGACTGCTCACCGGTCTGGCCGCACGGCTGGGCGCCCCCGAGGTGATGGGCCCCCCGCTGCTGGCCGCGGACACGCTGGCGCGGCTGGACTACTTCCGCAACTTCCCCCACCTCGGCGTCTCGGCCGGGCGGTTCGCCCCGGAGGCGTTCGACGGCCTGGCGGCCGGCGAGGCGCCCGGAGAGCTGTCCCTGCGGCCCACCGGCCACCTGCTGCCGTCCGCGACCTGCTACGGACTGCTCATGTCCCTGGAGGGCCGGGACGTCGGCGAGGACGGACTGCGCCTGTCCGCGACCGGCCGCTGCTTCCGCAACGAGACCCACTACGACGGGCTGCGCCGCCTCTGGGGCTTCCACATGCGCGAGGTGCTCTACCTCGGCACCCGGGAGGGCTCGGTCGAGCACCTCGACGGCGGCGCCTCGTTCGTCCAGGAACTGGCCGGCCGGCTGGGCCTGACCCTGACCCGGGCCGTGGCCGACGACCCCTTCTACGACAAGGGCGGCTCCCGGGCGCGGTTGATGGCACTGGATCCGGTCAAGCACGAGTTCAACGCCCCCGACGGCACCGCCATCGCCTCCGTGAACCGGCACCGCAACTTCTTCGGCGAGCGCCTGGACATCCGCGCGGGCTCGCACGGCCCCGTGTACAGCGCCTGCGTCGCCTTCGGCCTCGAACGCTGGGTCCACGCGATGATCCTCGCCCACGGCACGCCCGAGCGGGCGCTCGACGTCCTGCGCGACGCGCGGGCCTGAGCCCGCCCCGCCGCCCGCCGCACCCCGGCCCCTCGGGGCCCCACCACCCGGTACGAACAAGGAGCACCCCCCCCATGGACCCCGTATCCGCCTGGCTCCACGAGAAGAACCCCGGCCTCCAGGGCTCGATCGAGCCCGACGAGGACCTCATCGAGGCCCGTCTCATCGACTCCATGGACTTCCTGGAGTTCGTGGACCTGCTGGAGGAGATCTCCGGCACCACCATCGACCTCCAGGAGGTCACCATCGACGACTTCCGCACCCTCGACCGCGTGCGGCAGCGCTTCCTGAGCGGCTCCGGCCTGGCGTCCCACGCGGCCCAGGCCTGAGCCGGCGTCCGTGACAGCCGACCCCGGACCGGCTCCGGGAGGCCGCGGGGCCCTGGCCGTGGTGGCGACCACCGGCGAGGTGCTGGCCCACCCGGAGCTGCACGAGGGCCTGCTCGCGCCCTGGGAGCGGCGGCGGCTGGCGGCGATCCGCGTGCCGGCCCGCCGCGACGACGTGCTGGCGGCCCGGCTGCTGCTGCGGCTGTGCGTCGCCCGGTTCACCGGCCGCACCCCGGCCGCATCGGCCCCGGCGCAGCTCTGCCCGGAGTGCGGGCGGTCCGGCCACGGCCGCCCCTACCTGCCAGGCAGCCCGGAGACGGGCATCAGCCTGAGCCATGCCGACGGCCTCGTCGCGGCCGCCGCCGGCCCCGGCCCGGTCGGGGTGGACGTCGAGCCCGCCACGCGCCGGCCCGGCCCGCGGGGCGCCTTGGCCCGGCTGCTGCCCGAAGCCGACCTGCGGGAGGCCGCCGCCGGCCCGGACCCGGACGCGGCGCTGCTGCGGCTGTGGGTCCGCCGGGAAGCCCTGCTGAAGGCGGGCCGGGACGACCTGGCGCTGCTGGAGTGGACGGACCGCGGGCGGGCGGGCGTGGTGGCGGTCGCCAGCGCCGCCCCCGCCGCGGTGTTCCGCGTCACCCGCGAACCGTCACCGGCCGCCGCTCCGCCGGAGGGTCGCAAACGCGTCGCTGCGGGTCCGGAAAGGGCCGGTCCAGCCGATCGGGACCGGGTGGGGTTGTAATCTGTGGAGACCGCCCTTGACCTGCAATAAGCAGGCAGGGAGCAGACAAAACGGGAGTTACTCCATGATGCGCACCCTGTTCAAGTCGAAGATCCACCGGGCCACGGTCACCCAGGCCGACCTGCACTACGTGGGCTCGGTGACCGTCGACGCCGACCTGCTCGACGCCGCGGACCTCCTCCCCGGGGAACTCGTCCACATCGTCGACATCACCAACGGCGCCCGGCTGGAGACCTACGTCATCGAGGGCGAACGCGGCTCCGGCGTCATCGGGATCAACGGGGCCGCGGCGCACCTCGTGCACCCCGGCGACCTGGTCATCCTCATCAGCTACGCCGCCGTCGACGACGCGGAGGCGCGGACCTTCCGGCCGCGCGTCGTGCACGTCGACGGCGCCAACCGGATCGTCGAACTGGGCGCCGACCCGTCCGCCCCGGTCCCGGGCACGGACCAGCGGCGCAGCCCCCACGCCGTGGCCGTCTGAGGGGCCGGGGAGCGTGGGCGGGGCGGTGGGGGAGCGGCCGGCGGACGGCTCCCGCCCGACGCTGCCGCACACCTCCGCCGTCCACGTCCCGGTCTCCGACGCCCTGCGGGACCGTGTTGCGGCCGGAGCGCGTACCCGGTGGCATCGGGGGAAGGTGGGACGCATGGTGCGAGAACCCGAACTGACCCAGCCGCCCGTACCCGCCGACCCCCGGCCGCCGGTCCCCGGACCCGACCCGACGCCGGGTCCCGGCCCGTTCCCGGACCCGGAGCCGACCCCGCAGCCCGCGCCGCCCGTCCCGGGGCCCCCGGCCCCCGGACCCGCGCCCGTCCCCGGACCGCCGCCCGTCCCCGCGCCGGTCCCCGAGCCGGACCCGGTCCCGCCGCCGCCGGGACCCGCGCCGATCCCGCAGCCCGGACCGCTCGGCTGACCGCTGGGGGCGGGCCCGCGGGCCCGCCCCCAGCGGCCGGGGCCCCGGCCCGTGCGGGGCGGGGCCCCGGCCGGCGAGCGGATCAGCCGTCCGTGCGGACCTCCGAGCGGTCGCCGCTCCAGAGGGTGTGGAACGAGCCCTCGCGGTCCGTGCGCCGATAGGTGTGCGCCCCGAAGAAGTCCCGCTGGCCCTGGGTCAGCGCCGCCGGCAGCCGCTCCGCGCGCAGCGCGTCGTAGTAGGCCAGCGAGGCCGAGAACGCCGGCACCGGAACGCCCTGGGTCACCGCGGTCGCGATCACGGACCGCCACCCGTCCTGGGCCGCGCCGATCTCCGCCGCGAAGTCCGCGTCCGCCAGCAGGCTCACCAGGCCGGGCTCGGCGTCGTAGGCGGCCAGGATGCGGTCGAGGAACGCGGCCCGGATGATGCAGCCGCCGCGCCACAGCGAGGCCATGGCCCCCAGGTCCACGTCCCAGCCGTACTCCTGGCTGCCGGCCCGGATCTGGTGGAAGCCCTGCGTGTAGGCGACGATCTTCGACGCGTACAGCGCCTCCTCGACCCGTGCGGCGAACGCCTCCGCCTCCGCGGGGGCGAGGGCCGTCGGCTCCGGCCCGCCGAGGCCGCGCGCGGCTTCCCGCAGGTCGGCGTGGCCCGAGACCGAGCGGGCGAAGACCGCCTCGGCGATCCCCGACACCGGCACCCCGAGGTCCAGCGCGATCTGTACGGTCCAGCGGCCGGTGCCCTTCTGCTCGGCGGCGTCGGCCACGACGTCGACGAACGGCCGGCCGGTGGCCGCGTCCGTGTGGGCGAGGACCTCGGCCGTGATCTCGATCAGGTACGAGTCCAGCCGACCCCGGTTCCAGGTGCGGAAGGTGTCCGCGATCTGGGCGGGGGAGTAGCCGGCGACCGCGCGCAGCAGGTGGTAGGCCTCGGCGATCAGCTGCATGTCGGCGTACTCGATGCCGTTGTGCACCATCTTCACGAAGTGCCCGGCGCCGTCGGGACCCACGTGCGAGGTGCACGGCGTGCCGTCGGCCGCCTTCGCGGCGATCTTCTCCAGCAGCGGTCCGAGGGACTCGTACGACTCCTTCGAGCCGCCCGGCATGATGCTCGGCCCGAGCAGGGCGCCCTCCTCGCCGCCCGAGATGCCCACGCCCACGAAGTGGATGCCCTGCTCGCGCAGCTCCCGCTCGCGGCGCCGGGTGTCCTCGAAGTGCGCGTTCCCGCCGTCGATGATCACGTCCCCCTCCTCCAGGAGCGGGGCGAACTCGCGGATGACGGCGTCGGTGGGATCACCCGCCTTCACCATGATCACGAGGCGGCGGGGACGCTCCAGCGCGTCGACGAACTCCTTCGCGGAGGCGGCCGCCACGAAGGTGCCCTCGTGGCCGAATTCCGACACCAGGGCCTCGGTCTTCGAGGCGGTGCGGTTGTGGACGGCGACGGCGAAGCCGTTGCGCGCGAAATTGCGGGCGAGGTTGCTGCCCATGACCGCGAGGCCGGTCACGCCGATCTGGGCTGTGCTGGTGCTCATGAGTGCTCCTGCGTGCTTCGATGTGCGGGGAGTGCCGACGCTACATCGGCACAGATGCCCACAGATCTCCTGACGGTCGAGTCGCGGTCAATTCCCTTGCGCGCGCCCCCCGTTGCGCCCCTTGTCACGCGCGTGTCGTGACGTTAGGTTGTGCCGTTCCTGATGTCTTCGATGGGGGCTCCCATGGGTGTACGGGGCCGGCACCGCCGGTATCAGCCGAGCAGCATCAACCGGGCCTCGCTCGTCGTCACCGCGGGCGGCGCCGGACTGGCCCTCCCCCTCGTCGGCGCCGGAGCGGCGCACGGGGCTTCGGTGGACACCTGGAACAAGGTCGCCGCCTGCGAGTCGACCGGCAACTGGCAGATCAACACCGGCAACGGCTACTACGGCGGACTCCAGTTCAGCCAGAGCACCTGGCGGGCCTTCGGCGGGACCGCGTACGCCGCCCGCGCCGACCTGGCCACCAGGGACCAGCAGATCGCGGTCGCCGAGAAGGTCCTCAGGGGCCAGGGCCCGCAGGCCTGGCCGCAGTGCGGCGGGTCCGCCGGGCTGAGCCGCAGCGGCCCCGCGCCCGCCGGCGTCCCCAAGGCCCCCACGGCCGCGCCGAAGCAGCAGGCCGCGCAGGCGCACGCGCAGGGCGGCCAGGGCGTCAAGGCCCCGGCGCAGCCGAGCGGCGCGCCCCGCCCGGCCGGAAACCCGGTCGCGGCCAACCCGTACGTGGTGGCCGCGGGGGACTCCCTCTCGGCCATCGCCACCCGCCAGCGCGTCGAAGGCGGCTGGCAGGCGCTGTACGAGACCAACCGGGCCACCGTGGGCGGCGACCCGGACCTGATCTTCCCCGGGCAGCGGCTCACCCTGCGGATCACCGCCGCACCGCCCGCGCAGAACCCGGAGAAGCCGCCGCGGACGGCCGAACCGGTCAAGCCCGTGGAGCCGGCCGCGAAGAAGCCGGCCGAGAAGCCCGCGGCGAAACCCGCGCCGAAGCCGACCGAGCAGGCCGCGCCGAAGCCCGCCGAGAAGCCCGCGCCCAAGCCCGCGGAGAAGCCCGCCGCGGAGCCGGCCTCAGCGCAGGAGCAGCCGGCCGGGAGCGGGTTCTCCGCCCCCGTCGACGCCGGCCTGGGCACCGCGTACCGGGTCGCCGGCTCCTCCTGGTCCAGCGGCTACCACACCGGGGTCGACTTCCCCGTCGCCACCGGCACCACCGTGAAGTCCGTCGGTCCCGGCCAGGTCCTCTCCGCCGGCTGGGCCGGGGCGTACGGCTACCAGGTCGTCATCCGGCACTCCGACGGCCGGTACTCGCAGTACGCCCACCTCTCGGCCGTCGGCGTCAAGGCGGGCCAGCAGGTGTCCGGGGGCCAGCGCATCGGCCGCTCCGGCTCGACCGGCAACAGCAGCGGTCCCCACCTGCACTTCGAGATGCGCACGGGCCCCGGCTACGGCACCGACATCGACCCCCTCAAGTACCTCAGGGGCCACGGGGTGCGCATCTGACCCGGCATCCGCCCCGCCATCCGACCCGCGCACGTGCGGCGGCGCGGCCGTGAGCAGGACCAGGCCGGCCGCCGCCAGCACGGCGCACGCCACCGCGGCGGCCGTGCCCGCGGCGCCGTGGCGGAAGCCCTCGCCGAAGAGCGCGAGCCCGACCGTCGCCGCGACCACCGGGTTGACCACGGTGACCGTGGCCAGCGGCGCGGTCAGCCCCGCGCCCCGGTAGGCCGCCTGCGACAGCAGCAGCCCGGCCGCCGCCAGCGCGGCGACGGCCGCGAGCCCGGGCCACAGCCCGCCGAGGGAGCCCGCTATCCCGGCCGGGTCCGAGACGAAGGCGTCGGCCACGGACTTGGTGAACACCGAGGCCATCCCGAAGGCCGTACCGGCGGCCGCCGCCAGCAGCACCCCGTGCAGGACCGCGCGGTGCGAGCGGTGCGCCGCCACGAACAGCACCGCCACCGCCGCACCCGTGGCGACGAGCAGCAGCTCGCCCTCGCCGCGGGCGAGGGACGGCTCGGCCCGGCCGCCGCCGCCCGTCAGGGCCAGCAGCCCGGCCAGGCCCGCGGTGGCCAGCACCGCCCCGCGCCAGGCCGCGGCGCCCGCCCGGCGCCCCGCGAAGACGGCCGCCATCGGCAGGGCGAAGACGATGGTGAGCGCGCCGAGCGGCTGGACCAGACTGAGCGGACCGTAGGCCAGCGCCACCACGTGCAGCAGGGCCCCCAGGCCGTTCAGGGCCACCGCGAGCCACCAGCCGCCGACGCGCAGGGGCGCGTACGGGCGGTCCGGGATGCGCTCGGCCACCCGCTCCTGGAGGATCGCGCCGGCCGCGTACGCGACGGCCGACACCAGGCAGACCAGGACCGACAGGGCCAGTGCACTCATGAACTCCACAATGCCCGACCCGTACCCCCTATTCCTCGGCCCACGGGCGGTCACGGTCCGTACTCCGGGCGTAGTACGGGAGTACGTGCGGTCGGCGCGGACGCTCCGCCGGGTAGTGGCGCCGTCGCGGTGCGTGAGGCGCCGTAGATCGGGTTTGGTGCCCGGCGCGTGGCCTCCGTACAGTTTCCGTTTTGGGGACTTCCGCAGCAGGCGGATGCGGACGAGTGAGCAAGGAACGGCAGCGGCCATGACGGTGACCGAAGACAGCCTGGACCAGGGGCACGCGTACGGACCGGGGATCGACCCCGAGCGGCTGGCCCTCTGCCTGGCCGTGCTCGACGAGCTGGACAAGCTGGACGTCGACCACCCGGACGCCGTCACCGTGCGCCGCGCCACCGCCGGCCTCTACCGCACGGTCAAGCAGCGCCGCCGCCAGGAGCGGCGCGCCGCCAAGACCGCCAACGACAAGGCCGTGACCGAGGCCACCGCGACCGGTTCCGCCGAGCGCATCGACGACGAGACCCAGGGCAACGCCCTCACGGCCGCCACCAAGGGCCCGATCGCCGGCATCCTGCAGCGCCCGCGCTCCTGCTACATCTGCAAGACCCGCTACGTCGAGGTCGACGCGTTCTACCACCAGCTCTGCCAGGACTGCGCCGCCTTCAACCGCGCGCGCCGCGACGCCCGGACGGACCTGACCGGGCGCCGCGCCCTGCTCACCGGCGGCCGCGCCAAGATCGGCATGTACATCGCGCTGCGGCTGCTGCGCGACGGCGCGCACACCACCCTCACCACCCGCTTCCCGAGCGACGCGATCCGCCGCTTCAAGGCCATGCCCGACAGCTCCGAGTGGCTGCACCGACTGAAGATCGTCGGCATCGACCTGCGCGACCCGGCCCAGGTCGTCGCGCTCGCCGACTCGGTGGCCGCCGAGGGCCCGCTCGACATCCTCATCAACAACGCCGCGCAGACGGTGCGCCGCTCCCCGGGCGCCTACAGCGAGCTCGTCGCCGCCGAGAACGCCCCGCTCCCGGCCGGTGAGCTGCCCGCCTCCGAGGTCATCGGCACCTTCGGCAGCGGCACCGTCGACCGGGTCGCGGCCCTGCCCACCGGCAAGGGCGAGAAGCTCAGCGCCCAGGACATCACCGAGCTCGCCCTGGTCTCCGGCTCGGCCTCGCTGGAGCGGATCGCGGCCGGCACCGCGATCGACGCCGGCGGCCTGGTCCCCGACCTGCACGACACCAACAGTTGGATCCAGACCGTGTCCGAGGTGGACCCGATCGAGCTCCTCGAAGTGCAGCTGTGCAACTCCACGGCGCCGTTCATCCTGATCAGCAGGCTCCGCCCGGCGATGGCGGCGGCCGAGGCCGGCCGCCGGTACGTGGTCAACGTCTCCGCCATGGAAGGCGTCTTCAGCCGCGGCTACAAGGGCGCGGGCCACCCGCACACCAACATGGCCAAGGCCGCGCTGAACATGCTCACGCGCACCAGCGCCCAGGAGATGTTCCAGACGGACCGGATCCTGATGACGGCCGTGGACACCGGCTGGATCACGGACGAGCGCCCGCACCCCGACAAGATGCGGCTGGCCGAGGAGGGCTTCCACGCCCCGCTCGACCTGGTCGACGGCGCGGCGCGGGTCTACGACCCGATCGTGCGCGGCGAGGAGGGCGAGGACCTGTTCGGCGTCTTCCTGAAGGACTACGCCCCCGCCAACTGGTAGCCGCCCCGACGCGTCCGCGTCCGCGCCCGTGCCCTCCCCGGCCCGCCGGGGAGGGCACGCGCGCGTCCGGGGCCGGGCGGGCCGCAGCGTCAGCGCGGCGGGTGCTCCGGCGACCGGTAGGCCCCGGCCGCCACCAGCTCCAGTACCGGCCGCCAGTCCTCCAGGACGCCCGCGTCGAGGGCGCCCGCCGCGGCCGCCGCGTGCGCCCGGCCCAGAGCCAGCGCCGCCTCGGTGTCGGGCCCGTCGTCGGAGCCCTGCCGCGGGCCGGGCCCGCGGCCGACGCGGGAGTCGCCGTCCGGCCCACAGGCCGGCCCGCCGCCCTGGCCGCCGACGGCGGGGGCCCGGGCGTGCAGCCGGAGCAGGCGGGCCACCCGGTCGCCCAGCAGGGCCCCGACCGCCTCCCCGGCGGGCCCGGAGCGGCGCCCGCCCTCACCCGGACGGAGCAGCCGGTCCAGACCGTGTACCAGGCCCGCGATCTGGAGTTCCTTGTCGAACGGGTGGGATCTGCGCAGCAGCGCCGCCGTCTGGAGCGCATGATCGAGCAGACCGACCGGATCCCCGTCGCGACAGGCGAGCAGGAGGTCCATCAGCTCCCGCACGGTAGTGACGCGGGGCAGGGGGAATTCCGGCACCCCGGACCTCGCCACCGTCGCTCCCTCCGTCGTACCACCGGCATCCGGCGTCGAGCAGACCATCCGTCATGGGCCGATCGGCCCACACTTTCCTGAACTCGGGGCGAAAACGAGCGGACGGAGCGGATTTTGCCTTTCCATCGAGCGGGGGTGCGCTCATATGTGTACCCTGAGGGACAACAAGTCGGCCCCCACCCGGGCCGCGCTCCACCAAGGCGCCACCGCGTCCGGAAACCCTTGATCCCTGCCCGGCGCGCGGTCCGCATGCCGGGTAACGCGACACAAAGGAGTGCGCGGTGACTGACATCACGAAGCCCGAACCGATGGTCCTGGAGCGTACGGGTTGGCGGGCCACCACCCGCACCGGCGAGCTCAAGAACCTCGAAGTCTGGGCCCTGTCCGCCCCCGTCCAACTGGCGGGCTACGAGGACGATCCGGCGGAATCCCACATCCTGCGCGGCATCGACTAGCCGGTACCGCAGCGAACGCCCCCCGCGCGAACCCGCGCCGGGGGCGCCGCTCCGTCCTCCGCCCGCACGGTGCCCCGCGGACCGGGGACCGCCGATCGTCCGGCGGGACCCGGGAGTTCCCGTGGGGCCTACGCCGTCGGCGTCATCGCCGAGAGCGATCACGGCTTCCCCGACCCCGACCCGCCCGGGCACGCTGGACCGCATGAAACTGCTGATGCTCGGCGGCACCGAATTCGTCGGACGCGCCGTCACCGAGGACGCCCTCGCCCGGGGTTGGGACGTGACCGTCTTCCACCGCGGGCGGCACGCGCCGCCGCCCGGCGCGGCCGCCGCGCACGGGGACCGCACCGCCCCCGGCGGTCTGGACGCGCTCGCCGAGGGGGAGTGGGACCTCGTCGTCGACACCTGGAGCGGCGCCCCCGCCGCCGTCCGCGACACCGCCCGCCTGCTCCGCGACCGGGCCGGGCACTACGCCTACGTCTCCAGCTGCTCCGTCTACGCCTACCCGGCCCCCGCCGGGCACGACGAGGACTGGCCGGTGGTCGACGGCTCGCCCGACGCGCAGGCCACCGACTACGCCGCGGACAAGCGGGGCGGCGAGCTGGCCGCCCTCGACGCGTTCGGCGACCGCGCCCTGCTGGTGCGCGCCGGGCTGGTCCTGGGCCCGTACGAGAACGTCGGCCGCCTCCCCTGGTGGCTGGAGCGGAGCGCGCGCGGCGGCCCCGTGGCGGCCCCCGGCCCCCGCGACCTCCCGATCCAGTACGTCGACGTGCGGGACCTCGCCCGCTGGACCCTGGACGCCTCGGCCGCCGGCCGCGGCGGCGCGCACAACGTGGTCTCCCCGTCCGGACACGCCACCATGGGCAGCTTCCTGGAGGCCTGCGCCGCGGCCACCGGCGGTCGCGCCGAACTCCGCTGGACCGATCCGGCGGCGATCGAGGCGGCCGGCATAGAGCCCTGGACCGACCTGCCGGTCTGGACACCGCCCGGCGAGGGCCACGACTTCATGCACCGCGGCGACGTGTCCAAGGCCCTCGCGGCGGGCCTGCGCTGCCGGCCGGTCGAGGAGACCGTGGCCGACACCTGGGCGTGGCTCCGAAGCCTGGACGGACCGCCCCCGCTGCGCCCCGACCGGTCGGCCAAGGGCCTCGACCCGGCCCGGGAGGCCGCGCTACTCGGGCTCTGACCGCGCCGGGCCGCCCGGCGCGGCGCCCGCGAGCCGGGTGGGCGGGAGGTAGGCGCGCACCGGGGTGCGGTGCCACCAGTCACCCGTCGCGCGCAGCTCCCGCCAGGTGGTGAACCGGTAGCGGTACACCCGTGCCCGCACGTACACGGGCGGGGCGTCCGGGAACGGATTGTCGCCCAGTAGCCGCAGCGTGTCCCGGTCGCCCGCCAGCAGCCGCTCCACGAACGGCCCGAACCAGTCGCGGGCGTAGCCGGGGGACAGGGCGGCGAACCACATCAGCCAGTCGAGCCGCAGGTGGTACGGGGCGAACTGGCGCGGCAGCCGGCCCGGCCGCCCCGGCTTGCCCCTGAACCCGTACTCCCGCCACGCCCCGTCCGGGCGCGGCACCGGATCGGCGGTCCCCTCCACCACCACCTCCTCGCGCGCGCGGCCCACGGAGCCGAAGGCCCCGTAGGTGTTCACCAGGTGGAGCGGGTCGAA
Organism: Streptomyces subrutilus; assembly: GCF_008704535.1. Lineage (NCBI taxonomy): Bacteria > Bacillati > Actinomycetota > Actinomycetes > Kitasatosporales > Streptomycetaceae > Streptomyces > Streptomyces subrutilus. The sequence goes on along the minus strand of NZ_CP023701.1, from coordinate 1,284,998 downwards.
CGAGCGGTTCATGGCCTGGCGGCGGGAGAGCATGTTCCGCACGGGGTGCCGGCTCAGCACGAGCACCAGCACCGTCACCGCGCAGACCGCCACCGCGAACCACACCGGGGGCGGCCGCGAGGCGGCGGCCGGCGGAGCGCCCGCGAGCCCGGTGAAGTCCACGGCGGACAGGGCGAGCGCGACCGTCAGCCAGTTCAGCCAGGCGAAGTTCCCCGACAGGACCAGCCACAGCTGCGTCGCGACGATCGCACCGGCCGCGTACGAGGCCACCGGCTGCGGGGCGAACAGCAGGACCGGAACGCACAGCTGGGTGAAGTGGCCGGCCGCGCACTCCACCCGGTGCAGCGGCTTCGGGAGGTGGTGGAAGAACCAGCTCAGCGGTCCCGGCATCGGCTGCGTCTCGTGGTGGAAGTACAGGCAGGTCAGCTTCCGCCAGCAGGGGTCCCCGCGCATCTTGATCAGCCCGGCCCCGAACTCCACCCGGAACAGCAGCCAGCGCAGCAGCCACAGCACCAGCACGGGCGGCCCGGTCCGGGCGTTGCCCAGGAAGACGGCGAGGAAGCCCGCCTCCAGCAGCAGCGACTCCCAGCCGAAGGCGTACCAGGTCTGCCCCACGTTCACGATCGACAGGTACAGCGCCCACACCACCGCCCACAGCCCCATCGCCGCCCCCGTCGGCATCGCGTCCCCGGCCCCCGCGGCCAGCGCCCCGGCGAGCGCGGCGCCGGTCCACGCGGAGCCGGCGAACAGCCGGTCCGAGTAGCGCAGCCCGAACAGGCTCGGGGCGCGCCGGAAGGGCACGCGCCGCACGTACCGCGGCACGGGCAGCATGCCCCGTTCCCCGATCAGGGCCCGGAACTGCAGGGCGGCCCCGACGAAGGCGAACAGGTAGACCCCGGCGAGGGCCCGCTGGAAGACCAGCCGGCCCAGCCAGTAGCCGGGCGCGGTGAACCAGTCCATCGCCTCCAGTATCGGCCCGCCCGCCCCGGCACGCCCGGGCGCCACCGGGCCCGGGCCGCCGGCGCGGTACTCCGGGCGCGGTACTCCGGCCGCGCCGCGCCCGTACCCGGGCGGCGCCGCTCCGGTTGCGGCCCCGCCGCCGATGCGGCAGACAAGAGGGAGCAACCGGGGCGACAAGGGAGACACACGTGCACGCACCGACACCTCCGACACCTCGTCAGGCGCCGCGTCGTCACGCAACCGCCGGCGCCGCCCTCTTCGCGGTCCTCGGCCTCCTCGCCGCCGGCTGCGGCGGCTCCGACGCGCCCCCGGCCGCCGCCGGCGCCGAGAGCCAGGAGGTCCACCTCCAGCCCGTCGTCGCCGCGGGCCCGGACCCCTTCACTGCCTCCTCCGCCACCCGCGAATCCGCCCCGGTGCAGCCCCCGCTGCCCAACCCGACCGGGCAGGGCATCCGTACCGTCAACGCGGCCACCCCCGGCCTGTACGGCGGCACCCAGCGCCTCGGCAGCTGCGACGTCGAACAGCAGGTCGGCTTCCTCACCGCCGACGACGCCAAGGCCCGCGCCTTCGCCCAGGCCTCCGGCATCGCACAGGAGAAGATCCCGGACTTCCTGCGCGGCCTCACCCCCGTCGTGCTGCGCGCCGACACCCGGGTCACCAGCCACGGCTTCCGCGACGGCCGCGGCGAGAGCTTCCAGTCCGTCCTCCAGGCCGGGACCGCCGTCCTGGTCGACGGGCACGGCATGCCCCGCGTCCGCTGCGCCTGCGGAAACCCGCTGCTGGCGCCGCGCGCCCCCAAGGGCTCACCGGTGGACAAGGGCGAGCCGTGGGACGGCTACCAGCGCAACCAGGTCGTCGTCATCGAGCCCACCATCCAGGAGATCGACAACCTGGTGATCGTCAACATCGCCGACAACACCTGGATCGAGCGGAAGACCGGCGACGACGGCGCCCAGGACCGCACTCCGGCCGTACCGCCGCCCTTCGACCCCGCCGAGGGCATCCCCGACGGGCCCGTGACGCCCAGTAGGCCCGGCGACCCCTGCCCGAGCCCCGTCGCGAACGGCCTCGCCCGCACCGCGCCCCCCACCCCCGGCGGCGGCGCCGGCGTCCCGCAGGACGTGCCCGCGCCCGGAACGACCGACTGCCCGCCGACCGGCAGCACCGAAACCGCCCCGAAGGTCCCCACCCCGCCGGACAGCCCGCAGCAGCGGCCGCCGTCCCGCCCGGGGGAGCCGTCCTCGCAGGCCCCGTACGACACGCCCTCCGAGGCCCCGTCCGACACGGCACCGGAGGGCACGCCGTCGGTGCCGGCCGACCCGCAGACGTCCCCGGACCCCGACGGCGCGACCCCGCAGCCGAGCGATCCGTACGCCGATCCGTACGCCCCGAGCCCCGACCCGAACGACCCGTACGCGGACCCGTACGCCGTGCCCGACGAGCCCCGTACGCCCGCGGACCCGGGCCACTCGCTGGAGAGCGCCTGACCGGCCCGTGTGTCATGGTGGACCGGTGCCGACCACCGTATCGATGCCGGACGACTGGCCCGCACACCCGGACCGCTCGCTCCAGCTCAACCGCATGGGCAGCTTCGACTGGGACCTCGTCACCGGACTGATGCACCTGGACGAGGCGGCCCTCGACGTCCTCGACACGGACCCCGGCGACTACGACGGCCGGCCCGCATCCCTCGCCCCCCGCGTCCCGCCCGCCGAGGCCACCCGGCTCGACGCCCTGGTCTCCAACGCCCTCAAGAGCGAGGTCCGCAACTACGGCGCCTACTTCCGCATCCGCTGCCGCGACGGGACCCTGCGCTGGACGCACACCCAGGGCCGGGTCATGCGCGGCCCCGACGGGCGCCCGTTCCGCATCATCGGCATCGTCCGGGACGCCACCGAGGAGCTCAGCCACTCGGCGGAACGGCTCGGCCTCGACGAGGAACGGCGCCGCCAGACGTCCGTGGTCGAGAGCACCACCGCCGCGCTCGCCCACGCCCGGACGGTCAGGGACGTCATCGACGCCCTGGGCGACGCGCACGGCCTCGAACGCCTCGGCTCGATGGGCATGGTGATGGGCCTCGTCGAGGCCGGCCGCATCCACCTCGTCGCCGAGGGCCCGGCGGAGAGCTTCGTCCCCGGCACCCGCTACACGCGCATCGACGAGCAGTACCCGATGAGCGAGGTCGTCCGCTCGCTCCAGCCGCTCTTCATCGAATCGGCCGAGGAGTTCGCCGGGGCCTACCCCGACCTCTGGTCCAAGATCTCCTACATGCGGGTCTCGGCCGCCGCCTACCTGCCGCTGATCGCCCAGGCCCGCCCCATCGGCGCCCTCGGACTGCTCTACCAGGACAAGGACGGCTTCGCCCAGGAGGAGCGCAACCTGCTGGTCGCGCTCGGCAGCAGCATCGCCCAGAGCCTGCAACGGGCCATGCTGCTGGAGCAGGAGCACGACCTCGCGGAGGGCCTCCAGCAGGCCATGCTGCCCCGCCGCATCCCCTCGGTCCCCGGCGCCGAGATCGAGGTCCGCTACCGCTCCGCCCGCATGGGCCAGGACATCGGCGGCGACTGGTACGACGTCGTCCCGCTGCCGGGCGGACGCGTCGGGGCGGTCATCGGCGACGTCCAGGGCCACGACACGCACGCCGCCGCCGTGATGGGCCAGCTGCGGATCGTACTGCGGGCCTACGCCGCCGAAGGGCACGCGCCGGCCACGGTGATGGCCCGGGCCTCGGTCTTCCTGCACGAGCTCGACACCGAGCGCTTCGCCACCTGCACCTACGTCGAGGCCGACCTCTCGACCGGCGTGCTCCAGCTCGTCCGGGCCGGGCACATCGACCCGCTGATCCGCAGCCGGGACGGCGACTGCCGCCGGGTGCGCGTGAGCGGCGGGATGCCGCTGGGCCTGTCGGCGGAGTTCGGCCGGCTGGAGTACCCGGTGACCACGGTGGAACTGGACCCGGGGGAAACGCTCCTGCTGTGCACGGACGGGCTGGTGGAACAGCCCGGCGCGGACCTCGACGACGGCATCGAGCTGCTCGGCTCGCTGATCCGCGGCGGTCCGGCGGAGCTGGGGCCGCTGGCGGACCTGCTGTGCGGGGTCGTCGACGAACGCGGCGGGGACGACGACATGGCGCTGCTGCTGCTGCGCCGCGAGATCGCGGACGCACCGCAGGGCGGCGGCCGGCTCCAGCAGCACGTCGCGCCCGGCGACCCGGAGGCACTGGTGGCGGCCCGCCACATGATCGGGACGGCGGTCCGGGCGTGGGGCGCGCGGGAACGCACGGACGAGATCGAGCTGGTCGCGGACGAGCTGATCGTCAACGCCCTGATGCACACGGACGGCCCGGCGATCGTCACCCTGCGGGTCCTGCAGGGCCCGCAGCGGCGGCTGCGGGTGGAGGTGGAGGACCGCTCCAGCGCCCTGCCCCGGCGCCGGGAAGCGGGCGAGGCGGGGGTCTCGGGACGGGGCCTGATGCTGGTGGACCGGCTGGCGGACGTGTGGGGGGTGGAGTCGCGGGGGAGCGGCAAGTGCGTCTGGTGCGAGTTCGTGGTGGCCTGACGCGTTCGTGTCCGCCTCCGCCTCCGCCTCCGCCTCCGCGTCCGTGCCGGCGTCGGCGGACGGGGGCCGGGGGCCGGACGGGCGGGTCGGCGGCCGGTGCGTCGGCGGCGGGAGGGTGCGGCCGCCCGGCGGGTCCGGCTCGCGGTTCGGCCGCGGCGGCCGCAGGCTGGAGGCATGCCCGAGCTGCCCGAGGTCGAGGCCCTGCGGGAGTTCCTCGACGCGCACCTCACCGGGCGGGTGGTGGAGCGCGTCCTCCCGCTGGCCGTGAGCGTGCTGAAGACGTACGACCCGCCGCCGTCCGCGCTCGAAGGGCGGACGGCCGGCCCCACCACCCGCCACGGGAAGTTCCTGGACCTGCGGATCGGCGAGCTCCACCTCGTCACCCACCTGGCCCGGGCCGGCTGGCTGCACTGGCGCGAAACCCTGCCCGCGCAGCCCCCGCGCCCCGGCAAGGGGCCGCTCGCGCTGCGCGTCGCGCTCGAAGGCGGCGGCGGCTTCGACCTCACCGAGGCCGGAACCCAGAAGCGGCTCGCGGTGTACGTCGTGCGCGACCCCCGGGAGGTGCCGGGCATCGCGCGGCTCGGCCCGGACCCGCTCGCCGGGTCCTTCGACCGGGAGGCCTTCACCGCGCTGCTCGCAGGGGAGCGGCGGCAGATCAAGGGCGTGCTGCGGGACCAGAGCGTCATCGCCGGCATCGGCAACGCGTACAGCGACGAGATCCTGCACCGGGCGAAGGTCTCGCCGTTCAAACTGGCCTCGTCCTTCGACGCGCAGCAGGCGGCCCGGCTGCACCGGGCCGTGCTGGACACCCTGGGCGAGGCGGTCGCCCGCGCCCACGGGGTGGCCGCCGGCGCGCTCAAGGCCGAGAAGAAGAGCGCGCTGCGGGTGCACGGACGGGCCGGCGAACCCTGCCCCGTCTGCGGGGACACCGTCCGCTCGGTGTCCTTCGCGGACTCCTCGCTCCAGTACTGCCCCACCTGCCAGACGGGCGGCAAGGCCCTCGCCGACCGGCGGCTCTCCCGCCTCCTCAAATAGCGGGGCGCCGCATAGACTGCGGCACCATGGCCGAGGACCAGCCGCCGGCGCCGCGGCGCGAGATCGTCACCGGGGTGCCCCGGGCGGTGCGCCGCAGGGCGCCCGCGCACACCCCGGCCCGCTCGGAGATCTCCGAGCACACCAGCCTCGGCGCGACCTACGTACGAGCACTGATGCGCAGTCAGCTGCGGGCCGCCTCGGCCGCGTTGGCCGCGCTCGCGCTGCTCGTGGGGGCGCTGCCCCTGCTGTTCCTGCTGCCGCGGGTCGCGTCCGGACCGCTGGTGTGGGCGGTGCTCGGACTGCTGGCGTATCCGGTGATGTGGCTGATCGCCCGCTGGTACGTCACCCGGGCCGAGCGCAACGAGGCCGATTTCACCGGCCTGGTGACGGACCCGGCGGAGGCTCCGGCGGCGCACCGCCGGCGGTAGGCCGTGCGGGCGCCCGGGCTCGAGCGCCCGGGGCCGGCGGACCGGGCCGTCAGAACAGGTGCATCGCCAAGTGGCCCAGTGGAAGCCCCAGTTGCCAGGCCGGGGTCCACACCCGGGCGTTCTCGTCCAGGCCCGCGGGGGTGTCCGCGGGCTCGTGGCGGCCGGGGTCGAGGTTGGTGGCGAACAGCTCGGTGCCGTCCAGCCAGCGCCAGGCCGCCCGGGCCAGTTCGAGGTCCGGGTCCTCGCCGCGGCCGAGCTCCCGGGCGTGCTCCCCGAGCGCGAGGAACCGGGTGTGCACCCAGTCCCGCCACGGGTGGCCGTAGGCCGTCAGCGACATCCACTCGTCGAGCTGCGAGACCACCCGGATCCCCGAGAGCTCCCCGGCCGCGTCCGACAGGTAGATCGTCAGCGCGAGCGTGTCGCGGCCGGCCCGGAACTCCAGCGTGCTGACGGGGATCAGCCGTCCCGTGCGCAGCAGTTCGTCCGCGATGTACTCGGCGTAGAGCCAGGCCATGGGCACCGCCAGCCCGCCCCCGCCGATGCCGTTCGTGCCCTCGGGCTGCACCGTTCCACCTTCTCCCGCGCGTCGAGCGTCCCGCCGTCAGCCCTGAGCCTTCCCCCTGCCGGTCGAGGTGCGGGGGATGTTTGCTCAACTTGAACGGTCTGATGTCGAATTCGACGTGCTTTGCGGCCGATCCGCAAGGGTTGCGGGGCGTTCCGGTCCGTTCTTCACACGGCGGACCGCCCTCGCGCGCCCAGGCCGTACCCGTATCCCTGGAGGTCCGCGCGCAGCGCGCGCAGGGCGTAGTGCGTGCGGGACTTGACGGTGCCGGCCGGAATGCCCAGTTCGGCGGCGGCCTCGGCGACCGAGCGGTCCCGGAAGTACACCTGGAGCAGCACCTCGCGGTGCTCCGCGCCGAGGGAGCCCACGGCCCGCCGGACATCGATCGCGGTGACCGAGCCGGCCACCGCGTCCACGGGGGACGGCGCCTGCTCCAGCTCCTCCGGGGCCACCTCCCGCGGCCGCGACAGCCGGGCCCGGCGCGCGTCGATGGCGAGCCGCCGGGCGACCGTGAAGAGCCAGGGCCGCAGGGACTCGTGACCGCTCGCGAGGGCCTCGGGGTGCTGCCAGACCCGTACCAGGGTCTCCTGGACGAGGTCCTCGGCACGCTGGGCGTCCCCGGCGGTGAGAGCGAGCAGGAAGCCGAACAGGGCCCGCCCGTGGTCGCGCTGGAGCGCGGCCAGCGCTTCGGGGTGCGTGCGCCGGAGGGTGGGGGAGAGCGGCACGGGGGGCTCCTTCCGGGGGTGTGCGGGGCCCTGAACGGGGCGGCGAAATCCACCCTGACCTGCACCGGGCCACCCGGGAACCGTCCGGCCCGTGCGGTGCGCCCAACCACCCCGGCGGTCCGGTGGGCGGCCGCGCCGGACGGTGAACGGTCGAACGGCGCGGCGAACGGCGCCCACGGCCCGGCCGTGGCGGCCATCGGAGTGAGCGGCCGCGAGCGGACGGATCCGTTCCTTGACTTGGGGCGTCACTTTCTATGGATTGCAGGTGATCGGATAGTCATACCGAACGAGAGCTGGGACTGATGACCAAGCGCACCCGGCACGCGGCCGCCCTCCTGTCGGCCGTCCTGCTGTCCGCCGCGGCAGGCTGCTCGGCCGCCCCGGGCCCCGCACCGGCCCGCCTCTCCGGCGCCTCCGCGCCGACCGGCGCCGCCGGACCGGCCGCGGCCAAGGGGTTCACCCTGGTCGCCAGCGGCGACGTCCTGCCCCACACCTCGGTCATCCGGCAGGCCGCCCGCGACGCGGACGGCGACGGCTACGACTTCCGGCCCATGTTCTCCCAGGTCAAGCCGTTGGTCTCGGCCGCCGACCTGGCCCTGTGCCACATGGAGACGATCTACGGGGAGGAGGACGGCCCGTTCAGCGGCTACCCGGCCTTCGTCTCGCCGCCCGCCGTCGCCGACGGGCTCAAGGACGCCGGGTACGACGGCTGCTCCACCGCCTCGAACCACACCCTGGACGACGGCGCCGACGGCGTCCGCCGCACGCTGGACCGTTTCGACAAGGCCGGCCTGAAGCACGCCGGCTCCGCCCGCACCGCCACCGAGGCGGCGACGGCGACGACGACGACGTACACGGCGGGCTCCGCCAAGGTCGCCCACCTCGCGTACACCTACGACACCAACGGCTACCCGCTGCCCGACGGCCAGCCCTGGGCCGTCAACCTGATGGACCGGGAGACCATCGTCAAGGACGCGCGGGCGGCCCGGAAGGCGGGCGCCGACGTGGTCCTGGTCAGCCTGCACTGGGGCACCGAGTGGCAGACCGAGCCCGACGAGACGCAGCTGACGCTCGGCAAGGAGCTCACCGCCTCGCAGACCGGCGGCCGCCCGGACATCGACATGATCCTGGGCACCCACGCGCACGTCCCGCAGGCCTACGAGAAGGTCAACGGGACCTGGGTCGTCTACGGCATGGGCGACCAGGTGGCCGGGGAGATGTTCAACCCCTCCGGCGCCCGGGACATGCGCGGCAACTACGGTTCGATCGGCCGCTTCACCTTCGCCCCGCCCGCCGCGCCGGGCGCGCGCTGGCAGGTGGTCAAGGCCGAGTTCGTGCCGCAGATGATGGACCTGCCGGGCGGCAGGGTCGTCAACCTGCCCGCGAGCCTCGCCGAACACCCGGGCCGCGAGGACTACGAGGACGCACGGGACACCGTCTCCGAGGCCGTCCTCGGCCGGGGCGCGGCCAAGGACGGCCTCACCGAGGGCCGCTAGGGCGTCGCCTTCGGATCGCGGCCCGGGCCGGGACGCCAGCGGAGGGAGCCGGGAGGGCGGCCTACGGGACGACGGTCACCGGCCAGCGGCCCGCCTTCACCAGCCGGATCGCCACCGAGCCCACGATGCGATGGCCGGCCTGCTCCGAGGCGCCGACCACCACCGCGTCCGCCGTCAGCTCCTCCGCCGCGCTCACCAGGCCCGCGTACGGGTCGCCGCGGAACGTGTGGAACTGCCAGCGCACGTCGTAGACGCCCTTGAGCCGCTCCGCCGACTCCCGGATCTCGGCCACCAGCCCCTCCGCGACCTCTCCGGTGGTGTCGGCCACCGGCGCGCCCAGAGAGGCCCCGGCCGGCAGCACCGGCTGGACGTACACCAACGCCAGCAGCGCGTTCTGCCGGCGGGCCAGCCCGGCGGCGTAGGCGGCCGCCCGCAGCGAGGAGTCCGACCCGTCGACCCCCGCGAGGATCACCTTCGGCCCGTCGGTTCCGCGTTCGAATCCCGTGTTCACGTGCTCAGTCACCCCCGGAGGCTATCCGGCTCACCGCGCGGACCGGGCTCGCCCTCCCTACAGTGCGAACCATGAGTGGCACCGTGCAGCAGACGCGAGGGACCCGCAGCCGCTTCCTGAACCGGGTGCCGGACGGGTTCGGGGCGTTCTTCGCCACCCTCGGTCTGCTCTGCGCGCTGCTGTCGCTCTCCCCGGGCCTGCGGCGGCTGCTGCGGCCCGTCGTGCGCTTCCTCGACGTCATCGTCGTCCCGGTCAGCGCCAACCTCGCCTACGCCGTCTTCCTCTTCCTCCTCGCCGCGGCCCTCGGCGCCCGCAAGAAGGTCGCCTGGTGGATCGTCGTCACCTACCTGGCCCTGCTGATCCTCAACGACGTCGTGGACATGGCCGCCGACGAGTACGGGACCGGCATCCCCTCCATGGCCATCGCGGTCGCCGCACTCGTCCTGCTGATCGCCGCCCGCGCCGAGTTCTACGCCGCCTCCCGCCCCGGAGCCCTGTGGCGCGCCCTGCTCGTGCTCGGCCTCGGACTGCTCGCCGCCGTCCTCGTCGGCTGGGGCCTCGTCGCCCTCTTCCCGGGGACCCTGCCCAGGGGGCAATGGCTGGACTGGGCCGCCAAGCAGGTCTTCGGCGGCCTCTTCTCCGCCCGCCAGTTCGAAGGCCGCCCGCCCCGCCCCCTCTACTTCCTGCTCGGCCTCTTCGGCGCCCTCGCCCTGCTGAACGCCGCCGCCACCCTCTTCCGCTCCCAGCGGCTCACCGCCGCCCTGCACGGGGACGAGGAACCCCGCATCCGCGCGCTCCTCGGCGCCTACGGCCGGGCCGACTCCCTCGGCTACTTCGCCACCCGCCGTGACAAGGCCGTCGTCTTCGCCCCGAACGGCAAGGCCGCCGTCACCTACCGCGTCGAGGCCGGCGTCTGCCTCGCCAGCGGCGACCCGGTGGGAGACCCAGCCGCCTGGACCCCCGCCATCGACGCCTGGCTCGCCCTCGCCGGCCGATACGGCTGGCAGCCCGCCGTCATGGGGGCCTCCGAGGACGGGGCCACCGCCTACGCCCGCTCCGGCCTCGGCGCCCTCCAGCTCGGTGACGAGGCCATCCTGCACGTCGCCCGCTTCGACCTCGACGGCCGCGAGATGCGCGTCACCCGCCAGGCCGTCAACCGGGTCCGCCGCACCGGGGCCACCACCGTCATCCGCCGGCACTCCGCCCTCTCCGAGGACGAGATGCAGATGATCGTGGACCGGGCCGACAGCTGGCGCGACACCGAGACCGAGCGGGGCTTCTCCATGGCCCTGGACCGGCTCGGCGACGCCGCCGACGGCGACTGCCTGCTCGTCGAGGCCTTCGACGACGAGGACGAGCTGATCGCCCTGCTCTCCTTCGTCCCCTGGGGCAAGGACGGCATCTCCCTGGACCTGATGCGCCGCGACCGCGCCGCGCCCAACGGGGTCATGGAGTTCATGGTCGCCGAGCTCTGTGCCGCCGCCCCGTCCCTCGGCGTGCGCCGGATCTCCCTCAACTTCGCCGTCTTCCGCTCCGCCTTCGAGGAGGGCGGCCGGATCGGCGCCGGCCCCGTCCTCAAGCTGTGGCGCAAACTGCTGCTGTTCTTCTCCCGCTGGTGGCAGCTGGAGGCCCTGTACCGCTCGAACGTCAAATACGGCCCCGAGTGGTACCCGCGCTTCCTCTGCTACCAGGACGCCGGCTCCCTCGCCCGGGTCAGCCTCGCCTCCGGCATCGCCGAGGGCTTCGTCTCGGTCCCCAGCCTGCGCACCCTGTGGGGCAAGGGCCACCCCAAGGGCCTCACCAACCCCGCCACCACCGAGGGCCTGCCCTCCATCGCCTCCATGAACCTCGACGCCGTCGGCGAGGAGGGGCGGACCCGCACGGCCGAACGCCTGCCCGAGCAGGTCCGCGTACGCCACGACAAGCTGGAGCGGATCCGGGCCGCCGGTACCGACCCCTACCCCGTCGGCATCCCGCGGCGCACCCACACCGCGGCCGAGCTGAAGGCCGCCCACCCGGTCCACCCGCCGGGCAGCCGCACCGGCGGGCGGGCCACCCTCGCCGGACGCGTGATGCTCGTGCGCGACCTCGGCGGCGTGGTCTTCGCCGTCCTGCGGGACTGGTCCGGGGACGTCCAGCTGATGTTCACCCGCGACGAGTCCGGCGCGGACGCGCTGGCCTCCTTCACCTCCCAGGTCGACTTCGGCGACCACGTGGTCGCGACCGGCGAGCCCGGCGCCAGCAGGACCGGCGAACCGTCGCTCGTCGTCCGGACCTGGCAGCTCACCGGCAAGTGCCTGCGCCCCCTGCCCGACAAGCGCAAGGGCCTCGCCGACCCGGAGGCCCGCGTCCGGCGCCGCTACCTCGACCTCGTCGCCAGCCCCGCGGCCCGGGACGTCGTGCGGGCCCGGTCGGCCGCCGTGCAGGCCCTGCGCCAGGGGCTGCTGGAGCGCGGCTACCTGGAGGTCGAGACCCCGATGCTCCAGCAGATCCACGGCGGCGCCAACGCCCGGCCCTTCCGCACCCACATCAACGCCTACGACCTCGACCTGTACCTGCGCATCGCCCCCGAGCTGTACCTCAAGCGGCTGTGCGTCGGCGGCATGGAGAAGGTCTTCGAGATGGGCCGGACCTTCCGCAACGAGGGCGTCTCCTACAAGCACAACCCCGAGTTCACGATGTTGGAGGCGTACCAGGCCTTCGCCGACTACGACGTCATGCTCGACCTCACCCGCGAGCTGATCCAGGGCGCCGCCACCGCCGCGTACGGCTCGCCCGTCGCCCACAGGGCCGGGCCGGACGGCAGGCTCGCCGTCCACGACATCTCCGGCGCCTGGCCGGTGAAGACGGTGTACGGGGCGATCGGCGAGGCCCTCGGCGAGGAGGTCGACGCCGACACCCCCGAACACGCCCTGCGCAGGCTGTGCGACCGGGCCGGGGTCCCGCACACCCCCGAGAACACGCGCGGCGACGTGGTCCTGGAGATGTACGAGCGGCTGGTCGAGGAACGGACCGGGCCGCCCACCTTCTACAAGGACTTCCCGACCGAGGTCTCCCCGCTCACCCGCCAGCACCGCCGCGACCCGCGGCTCGCCGAGCGCTGGGACCTCGTGGCCTTCGGCACCGAACTGGGCACCGCCTACTCGGAGCTGACCGACCCCGTCGAACAGCGCCGCCGCCTCACCGCCCAGTCCCTGCTCGCGGCGGGCGGCGACCCGGAGGCGATGGAACTCGACGAGGACTTCCTCGACGCCCTGGAGTACGCGATGCCGCCGACGGGCGGCCTGGGGATCGGCGTGGACCGCCTCGTGATGTTCCTGACCGGGCTGACGATCCGCGAGACGCTGCCCTTCCCGCTGGTGCGGCGCGGCTGAAACCCGGTGCGGCGGGCCCGACACCGGGTGCGGCGCGGCCGGCACCGGGTGCGACCCCTGGTCCGTGCGGGTGACCGCGACGGGGCGTGTCCGCGCCTCTCGACATCTGCGGCGGTGTCGTTGATACGTAGTAATAATGAAAAATGACGAGCCGACAGTAGGGCGGCGCCTGCTCCTGCGCTCCGCCGTCTTCCTCGGAGTCGCGGCCGCCGCCGGCCTGGTCACCAGGGCCGGCGAGGACGCCCCCGGCGCGCCGGGCGGCCCGGGCTCCACCGGCCCCGCCGCCGGACCGGGTGCCGACCCAGCGGCCGGCGCCCCCGGCACCGTCGCCCGCGGGCTGCCCGAGAAGTCGTACCGGCTGACCCCCATGACCGCCGAGGCACCCGCCCGCCCACCCGTCGTGAAACCGGCGGTCCGCACCCGCCCCATCCTCGAACTCCCGCCGGGCACCGGCCCCACCGACGCCATGCTCCTCACCTTCGACGACGGCCCGGACCCCCGCTACACCCCCGGCATCCTCGACACCCTCGCCCGGTACGGGGTGCGCGCCGTCTTCTTCGTCTGCGGGGAGATGGCCGACGAGAACCGCGACCTGCTGCGCCGCATGGTCGCCGAGGGGCACGTCATCGGCAACCACACCTGGACGCACCCCCAGATCCCCAAACTGAGCCGCCCCGCCCTCGTCTCCGAGATCGGCCGCACCAGCGACGTCGTCCAGCAGACCGTGGGCGAGGCGCCCACGTGGTTCCGCGCCCCGTACGGCGCCTGGAACCGGGCCGCCTTCGAGATCGGGGCCGAGCTCGGCATGGAGCCGCTGGCCTGGACGGTGGACAGCCTCGACTGGACCGAGCCGGGCACGACCGCGATCGTCTCGCGCGTCCTCAAGGGCGCCGCGCCCGGCGTGATCGTCCTCAACCACGACGCGGGCGGCGACCGCTCCCAGAGCGTGCGGGCCCTCCAGGCGTACCTGCCCCAACTCCTCGCACGCGGCTACCGGATGACGCTCCCGACCCTGCCCGCACCGCAGCCCCGCTGAGGAGGTGCTCCCCGGCGGGGCGCGGGCTTCCGCGCGGGCCCCGCCGTCAGCGGGCCTCGACCATCCGGGCGAAGACGACCACGTTGCCCTCGTAGCCGCGGGACTTCGAGTAGCCGCCGCCGCACGTGATCACCCGGAGCTCCGCGTGACCGGTGTCGCCGTACACCCGCGCTCCGGGGAAGGCGTCCTTGGAGAACACCTCCACGCCGTAGACCTCGAAGACCGCCGTGCGCCCGTCGTAGCGCTCCACCTCGATCTGGCTGCCGGGCTTGACGGAACCCAGCCCGTAGAAGACCGCCGGACCCTGCGCGTTGTCCACGTGGCCCACGACCACCGCCGAACCCCGCTGGCCCGGCGAGATGCCGTTGAGGTACCAGCCCGCCAGGTTGCGGTCCTGCGGCGGCGGCGCGTCGATCCAGCCCTCCGCGTCCAGCCCGACCGTCATCACCGGTGCGTCCACGTTGATCGTGGGGATCCGGATGCGCTGCACCGAGGAGTGTTCCAGTTCCTCCATGTCCGCGGGTGGGGTCGGCGGATTCACCGGCACCCGGCCGGCCGTCACCGCGACGGCCGAGGCCGCGGTGGGCTGCGGCGGCCCGTCGTCGATGTTCACACCGTTCCGCACCATCGCGAGGCCGGTGAGCATGACCAGGGCGAGCACGCCCCACGGTGAGCGTTTGCGTGACTGCCCGGTCTCGTCCTCGCCCATCGTTCTCCCTTCCCGACGCGGGGGTCCCGACCCGCGATCCCGTTCCCGCCCCCGTACGCCCTACTTCACGCACGCTAAGGCCGGTCCGGCGGGACGGCGAGGGGGGAGGTGCGAACGGGTGGCGCACGCCGGAGGGGGCCGGAAGGGGTGCGCCCATCCAGGTAATCGTCACATAAATGACTGACGGGTCGTGACCTGCGGATCCGTCAGCCGGACGTCCCGCTCGTCGGCGTGTCGGTCAACCGGGCGGCCCAAAGGTGGACGTGCGGAGGTTGCGGGCGGATCGGAGGGTTCGTGTGGGAGGCGTTCTCGTCGATCATCCGGGGCCGACGCTCCGGGGCGCTTCCCGCTGGAGGTTCCACCATGCGTGCTTTCCGCGCTCTGACCGTGGCGGCGACGGCCTGTGCCGCCATCGCTCTCAGTGCCCCGTTCGCCTCTGCGAACCCGCCTCAGGGCGGGGGTGGCGGCCCGAGCAACATCTCGGTGAACCCGTACTCCGTGCACCAGGGCTCCACGATGCAGGTGAGCGCGTCGGGCTGTGGACACGGCGGTACCGTCACCTCGCACGGCAACTTTCCGCCGGCCAACCTGTCCGCCGGTTCGATCGGGTTCGCCACCGTCCGGGTCTTCAACCACGCCTCTCCGGGCCACCACACGCTGTCCGTCAAGTGCAACGACAGCAGCCTGGTGGCCACCCACCGCTTCACCATCCTGGAGGGCCGGCCCTCCCAGGGCGGCATCGGCGGCTCCATCGGCCCGTCCACCGCCGAGACCGCGATGGGCGTGGGCCTCGTCGGCGCCGCGGCCCTGGGCGCGGGCGTCCACCTGATGCGCCGTCGCCGCCCGCTCGGCGGCCGGGTCTGACGGGCCGGCCTCCCCGGTCGGGCCCGGGGGGCCGCCCCCGACCGCCGGTCGCCGCGGGTCCCGCCCGGGACCCGCGGCGACCGGCGGTCTCCGTGGTCGGCGTGGTCCGCGTCGACCCGTGCGTCGGCACCGCGGGACGGGCCCGGCGGACGGCCTCAGTGGCTACCGCGGGGGCGCCCGGCGCCCCGGCGGCGCACCGCGTACACGGCGCCGCCGGCAGCGGCGAGGAAGAGCGCGGCGCCCACGCCGAGCTCCACCGGGTCCAGCCCGGCCACACTGCCGCCGAGCCCGCCGCGGACACCCAGGGCCGAGCCGGGAGTGACCCCGGTGACCCCGGTGACTCCGGTTCGGGCCCCCGTGGTGGAACTGGTGGTGGGCGCGGTCGTACCGCCGGCGATGGTCAGATCGGCCGAACCGTTCTCGCCGTTGCAGGTGAAGGTGACGGAGTACCGGGCCCCGCGCCGGGCGTCCCGGTCCACGGTGACCCGCGCGGTCTGGCCGCGCGCGATGCTGACGGTGTCGAAGACACCGGAGGAGACCGTCGCGAAGGCGGAGGCGCAGCCGGTGACCGCGACCACCACCTGGCCGCCCGGGGCGACCGTGGACGGCGTGAGGCTGAAGCCGAACGACGTGACGGGCGCCGCCTCCGCCGCACTCGCGGCGGGCACGCCGAAGGCGCCGAGCGCGAGGACCGCGCCCGTGGCGCCGGCGCTCAGCAGGGCTGTGGCGGAGGTACGTATCGCACCCATGGGTGATCTCCCGGTCCCCGAGGAGCAGGCGCGGAACGGTTTCCGCACGTGGGGGGTCGTGCGCCTCGATGTCCGCCACGCTAGGCGCGGGCGGCGCGGCCCGCGATCAGGAGCGGGCGAATGGGGCACGGCGTTGGGCCGAACCGGGGACGGGAGCCCCGTCCCCGGTTTGCGGGTCACCGCCCGCCTCAGTCCGTTCGCCTCAGTCGCCGAGGCCCAGGTGCGGGAACTGGTTGAGGAACGGTTCGGCCGTGGCGGAGATGCCCCGGCCGAAGGGCGCGTCGAAGTCCCAGATGAGGAACAGCAGGAACGCGATGAGCGCGCTGAACAGCCCGGCCAGCAGCATCTCCCGGAAGGACCGCCGGATCTGCAGGGTGAAGATCAGACCCACCGTCACCAGGGCCCCGGCGATCAGCCCGAACCACACCACCCCCGGCATGGTGGCCCCGGCGCTGTCACCGCGTGAGCTGCGGGCGTCGTCCACGGCCGCGACCTGGTCCACCAGCGGCTGGTACGCCTGCCCCTCGTGGTCGGTCCGCGGTTCGTAGTCGGTGACGTCCCGGCGGATGCGCTCCAGCAGTTCGCCGCCGCGCGCGGTGAGGTTGCCGTGGTCGGCCATCTCCTTCCATTCCGTGTCGACCACGTACGTCACGTACGCGTCCACGTCGGACCGGATCCTCGTGCGCACGTCGGCCGGGTAGACCTCGGAGCGGACGTTGATCTCGTGCAGCGCCTGCGCCTCCTGGCGGACGTACTCCTGGGCGGCGCCGCGGCCCTCCCAGACACCGGCGATCGCCAGGCCCAGCACGATCGCGTAGATCACTCCGATCATCATCGTCATGTACTCGATGACGTCCGGAGTTTCGCTCGGATCGTCGTCGTCGCGGATTCTGCGGCTGTTGAAGAAGGCGATGGACAGCACCACGGCGCAGGCCGCGGCCATCGCCAGGGACAGGACGAGCCATTCCGACAAGATGACTCCCAATCGGTTGCGGGGGACGGGCGGGCTACCGGGGGCGCAGCGCGACGATCGCGAGCACGGCGGGAGCGGCCGTCATGAGGGTGAAGGTCACCGGCGAGACGTGGTGCTCCGCCGGTTTACGGGACGGGGCGTGGTAGCTGGGACGGGCCACCGGCTTGAGCGGCGGCGTCACCACGGGGGCCGGCGGGGTTGGGGCCGGGGCCGGCGTCGGGGGCGCGGGAGCGGGAGCGGGGGCCTTGCGGACCGGGGGAGGTGCGGGCGCCGGTTCGGGCGGCGCGGGCGGTGGCGGCACCGGCTTGGGCACCGGCTTCGGAGCCGGCTTGGGCGGCGGGGGAGGCGGCGGCGGTGTCGGGCTCGGGGGCGGTGTGGGCTTGGGCGGCGGGGTCGGCGTGGGAGTCGGCGAGGGCGTGGGGGTCGGCGTGGGGGTGGGCGTCGGCTTCGGCGGCTTGGGAGGGCACGGCGGGGGTGGCGGGGGCGGGCAGTGGTGCCCGCCGTGCCGGTCCCTGCCGTGGTCCGGGTCGTGGTGGCATCCGTGATGTCCGCCACCCCGGCCGCTGCCGTCGCCGCCGCCGAGGACCGCCGCGACCACGGTGGCCACGTGCGTGCCGTCACCGGATTCGATCGTCACGGAGGCGCTGCTATCAGCCACGGCCGGTGTGACGGCCAGGGCCGCCCACAGCAGGACCGGGACCGCCAGCAGGCGCCGGGCACAGGCTCTGTTCACCCGGGGAGCATGGGCCCGCGCGCGCCCGCGCAGGAGGCGCTCGGCGATGATTCGCCTGAACGGGTGGTGTCTTGACCGGCGAGGTTTGAGCCAGCTTCGGGCTGATCGGGTAGCCGGTCCGATCGACCGCTGATCAATTCCCAAAAGGGATTTGTCGGTATCGGTCAATGCCCCCGAGGGGCCCGCCGCAGGCCTTTGGTGTGTGACGAAGAACGGATCGTCAATTTCCGCTTTTGCTCGCTCTGTTGGGCAATGATCAGTAGATTCGGCTCGGACAGGAGTCCGACTCCGGACCGACCACCGCAGGAACAAGGCTTGGAGACCTCGATGGAGCGCCCCGCCTGGGCCCCGCCGGGCATCGACATATCGGTGCCGAGCGTGTCCCGCATCTACGATTACTACCTGGGCGGCTCGCACAATTTCGAGGTCGACCGCCAGGCGGCCCGCCGGGCCATGGAATTCATGCCGGGCCTGCCCAAGATCATGCAGGCCAACCGGGCATTCATGCGCAGGGCCGTGCGCCACGCCGTCGACCAGGGCATCACCCAGTTCCTCGACATCGGTTCCGGCATCCCCACCTTCGGCAATGTCCACGAGATCGCCCAGGCCGCCGACCCCGGGTCCCGCGTGGTGTACGTCGACCACGACCCGGTGGCCGTGGCGCACAGCCAGGCCGTCCTCGCCGGGAACGACCGCGCCGGCGTCGCCGCCGCCGACCTGCGCAAGCCGAAGGACATCCTGGCCGCCCCCGAGGTCGGCCGGCTGCTCGACCTCGACCGTCCCGTGGCGCTCCTGCTCGTGGCGGTCCTGCACTTCCTGGAGGAGGAGGACCAGCCCTATGCCGCCGTCGCCGAACTGCGCGACGCGCTGCCCGCGGGCAGCCTGCTGATCCTCACGCACGCCTCCTACGAAGGCATCCCGCTCACGGAGGAGGTGGCCGGCGGGACCGTGGGCGTCTACCGGGACATCCGCAGCCCCCTCGTCATGCGCAGCGGGCCGCAGATCGAACGCTTCTTCACCGGCTTCGACCTGCTGGAGCCCGGTCTGGTCTCGATGCCCGACTGGCGGCCGGAGCGCACCGCCCGGGGGAGCGAGGCCGAGGAGGACCCGTACGCCTTCTCGGGCTTCGCCGGAGTGGGACGCAAGGCGTGAGAGTCCCGGCACAGACGGCGGGCGGGCCGGCCGCGGCAGCGGCACCCGCGGGCGGGGCCCCGGCGGCTCCCGGCACCTCCACCGCAGCACCGCAGGGGGGTTCGGAGGACCGGATCGCCCGGTTCGCGACCATCTGGGGCCGGGCGATCTTCCCGGTCACGGCGACCTCGCTCACCCGCCCCGAGTTCGAACGCCACCTCCTCCCGCTCACCCGCACCCTCGCCGAAGCCCTGCACGCCCGGCCCTTCGACGCCGGCGTCGCCCAGCGGGTCGGGGCCGAACTCGTCGCGGTCCACTGCACCGACCCCGAGGCGCTGGCGGGCACACTCGGAGTGATCGAGTCCTACCTGGTGCTCTACTGCGGCCCCGAGGGCCCTTCGGCCGCCGGCGGATCCGGCGCGGACGGCGCGGAGGAGTACCGGTCGCGCTGCGCACGCCTCCAGCACGGCATCGCGGCGGGCTTCGCGAGGGCCCTGCGCGAGCGCACGCTCAAGGAGCAGGAGGCCATCGCACGCTCCGCACTGACCGCCCGCATCGACGCGCAGCAGGCTCTGCACGCGAGCGAGGCGCGCTTCCGGGCGGTCTTCGAGGGCGCGGCCGTCGGGATCGGCATCGCCGACCTGGAGGGGAACATCCTCGAGGTCAACGACACCCTGCTGCAGATGTTCGGCGGCCTGGAAGGCCACGTGCGCGGCCGCAAGGTCAGCGAGTGGGGCCACCCCGACGACACCCCGCACGTCTGGCGGATGTACGGCGAACTGGTCCGCGGCGAACGCGAGAGCTATCGCGTGGAGAAGCCCTACTACCGCCACGACGGCACCGTCCTGTGGACCAACCTGACGGTGTCGCTGCTGCGCGACACCGACGGGGTGCCGCAGTACCAGCTGGCGCTGATGGAGGACACCACCGAGCGGCGGCTGCTGAACCTGCGCCTGCGCTACGAGGCCACCCATGACGCCCTGACCGGGCTGCCCAACCGGACGCTGTTCTTCGAACGGCTGGAGAAGGCCCTCGCCGGCGCCGGCGGAACCCACTTCGGCCTCTGCTACCTGGACCTGGACGGGTTCAAGGCGGTCAACGACAGTCTCGGCCACTCGGCGGGGGACCGGCTCCTGGTGGAGGTCGCCGACCGGCTGCAGAGCTGCGCGACCGGCCCCGGCGAGGTCGTCGCCCGGCTCGGCGGCGACGAGTTCGTGGCCCTCACCACCGGATCCGACAGCGAGGAGAAGGCGGCGGAACTGGCGGTCCGCATCCTGTCCGCGCTGTCCACGCCGATCCGGCTGGAAGGGCGGGAGCTGACGGTCCGGGGCAGCATCGGCATCGTGGAGGGCCGGGCCAGGGAACGGACCCCGGCGGAGGTGCTGCGCAGCGCCGACATCACCATGTACCGGGCCAAGGCGGCCGGCGGCAACCGCTTCGAGTTCGCCGACGCCGAGGCCGACGCCCGCGCCATCACCCGGCACGGACTGACCAACGCCCTGCCGGCCGCCCTGGAGCGCGGCGAGTTCTTCATCGAGTACCAGCCGCTGGTCCACATGCACGACGGCAGCGTGCACGGGGCCGAGGCGCTGGTGCGCTGGTCGCACCCCCAGTACGGGGTGCTGGGACCGGACCGCTTCATCCCGCTCGCCGAGCGGACCGGACTGATCGTGCCGCTCGGCCGCTGGGTCCTGGAGGAGTCCGTGCGCCAGGCCCGCAACTGGCAGAGCCAACTGGGCGGCGCCGCCCTGCGCATCAACGTCAACCTCTCGCCGACCCAGCTGCACCACCCCGGCCTGGTCGCCGACACGGTGGCGGTTCTGGAGCAGTCGGGCCTGGCGCCGGGGGCGCTGTGCCTGGAGGTCACCGAATCCGCCCTGATCGGGGCGGACGACGAACTCCTGGAACCGCTGCGCCGGCTCGCGGCGCTGGGCGTGGACATCGCCCTCGACGACTTCGGCACGGGCTATTCCAACCTGGCCAACCTCCGCCGCCTCCCGGTGAGCGTCCTGAAGCTGGACCGCTCGTTCACCCAGGGGATGCAGCAGAGCCCGGCCAACCCGGTCGACGTCAAGATCGTGGAGGGCATCGTGGCCCTGGCCCACAGCCTCGAACTGGCCGTCACGGTCGAGGGCGTGGAAACGGGCGCCCAGGCTGCCCAGTTGCGCGAATTGGGCTGTGACACGGCCCAGGGCTGGTACTACGCCCGCCCCGGCGCGCCCGACCGCATCCACACCCTGTGCCTGTCGGACGCCGTGCCGGCTCCCTCCTGACGCAGCCCCGCACCGCGTCCGCAGCCCGGACCGTCGGCTGCGCGCCCCGTCCGTTCGGGTGCCCGTGGCTTCGGTCTGGTGACGGCACGGGGAAGGGGGCGGCCCCGCCCGTGCGGCCGCCGACGGATCGCGGGGGTGGGCCGTGCGTGATCGTCGGGGTCATCGCAGGCCCGCTTCCGTGCCGCGCCCCGGCTCGCGGACGGCCGCCATGACCTGCCGCATGCGCTGCGCGGTGTCGCTCAGGAGCTCGGCGGCCGCAGTGAGCCGCTGCGCCTCGTAACCGTCGAGGGCGTGCTGCCCGTCCGGCCCGGAGAGGGCGGCGGCCACGGCCCGTCCGAGGGCGACGGCGTCCTGGACGCCGGTGTTCAGCCCGAGTCCGCCGGCTATGGGGTGGACGTGCGCGGCGTCTCCGGCGAGCAGGACGCGGCCCTCCCTCAGCCGGGCCGCCATCCGGGCGCCGGAGCGCCAGGACGCCGTCCATCCCGCCTCCGCCAGCCGGATGCCCGGCAGTGCGGCGTGCCGGTCGAAGAGCCGCTGGAACCCTTCCAACGAGGCGGGCATCGGCTCGCCGTGGCCGTCCAGCTCGGGGGCGGCCTGGAGCTGGAAGGTGTCCGTGCCCGGCATCGGACAGAGCATCAGGCCGGTGCCGTCCGAGCTGAACCACTGGTGCCAGAAGTCCCGGCTCAGCCCCGGCGCCGCCACGTCCCCCAGGACCATCGTGTCCCGCTCCTCCGTATGCCCCTCGAAGGGGATGCCGAGGAGGCGGCGGACCGCGCTGCGGCCGCCGTCGCAGCCGGCGGCGTAGCGCGCGGACACCGCGCGGCCGTCCGCCAGCCGGGCCGTGACGCCCGCCGGGCCCTGGGTGATCGCGGTGACCCCGGCTCCGTACTCGACCTCGACACCGAGGGCCGCGAGCCGCTCGCGCAGGGCCTCCTCGACCTGCCACTGCCCGATCAGGAGCCCGTCGTCGGTCGGGGTGTCCCGGACGTGGACGCGGTCGAAGTACTTGCGCAGCACCACGCCCCGGCGGCCGGTGGCGGACATCTTCTCCACGGCCCCCAGGCGGGTGAAGACCTCCAGGCTGGGCCCGGTGAGGCCCTTGCCCCTGGATGCGCGGTGGGGAGCGGAGCGCTGCTCGACGACCCGCACCGCGAGCCCCCGGAGGGCCAGGTCGCAGGCCAGGGTCAGGCCGGTGGGGCCGGAGCCCGCGATCAGTACGTCGGTCATGGAAGGCCTCCTCGTCGCGTTCGTGGTTCAAGGAAAGCGGTTCGGACGACGAAAAGCAACCCGGTTAAAAAACTTACCGAGTCATAAATCTGTGGTACGGTGGACGCATGGACAACACGACGGGTCTGCGCGAGAACAAGAAACTGCGCACGCGCCGCCAACTGGCGGCCACGGCGCTCGAACTCTTCCTGGAACGTGGCTTCGACGCCGTGTCGGTGGCGGATGTCGCCGCGGCCGCCGAAGTCTCCAAGCCCACGCTGTTCCGGTACTTCCCGAGCAAGGAGGACCTGGTGCTGGACCGGTTCGCCGATCACCAGGACGAGGCCGCCCGCATCGTCCGGGACCGCTCGCCGGGGCGCAAACCGGTCGGCGCCGTGCACGAGCACTTCGTCGCCGCCCTCGGTGAGAGGGATCCGATCACCGGGCTCTGCGACCATCCCGACGTGCTGGCCTTCCAGCGGCTGCTCTACTCGACCGCCGGCCTGCAGACGCGCATCGCGCACTACGGCGCACGCGAGGTGGAGCTGCTCGCCGCCGTGCTGGAGGCCGAATCCGTACCGCCCCTCACCGCCAGGCTGGCCTCCCGACACCTGGTGGCCACCCGCCAGGAGCTGGGCCGGACGAACTGGCGCCGGATCGAGGCCGGCCAGAGTGCCGACGAGGCCCACCCCGCGGCCGTGGCCGATGCGGACCGGGCCTTCGGCATGCTGGCCGGAGGGCTCGACGGGGCGCTGCCCATACGCGCGACCTGAGCCGCGCAGGCCGGTCAGCCGACCAGAATGCGCTTCAGCTCGCGGGCCGCGCGCGGGGGAGCCACGTCCGTCCGGTGCGCCAGCGCGATCGTGCGGCGCAGCGGGGAGCCGGCCAGGGGGGTCGTCCGCAGGCCAGGGCGCCCGTGGCCCACCATCGCCGGGACCACCGCGACGCCCAGCCCGGCGCGGACGAAGCCGAGTACCGCGTCCATCTCTCCGCCCTCCACGGTGAACGCCGGCTCGAAGCCCTCCGCACGGCAGGCCGCCACCGTGAGTTCCCGCAGGTCGTAGCCGTGCCGGAACATCACCATCGGCTCGTCGCGCAGTGCGGAGACCGTCAGCTCGCCGCCCTCGCCGGGCGCCGGCAGCTCGGCGGAGGACACCACCACCAGGTCCTCCGTCAACAACTCCACCGTGGTCAGCGCCGGAGCCGACGGCGGCAGGGGCAGCACGATCAGGGCCAGGTCCAGCGCCCCGCGGGCCAGTTCCCGTACGAGGTCGAGGGAGCCGCTCTCCTCGATGAGCAGCTCGATACCCGGATGTGCGGCATGGAAGGCGCGCAGCACGTCCGGCAGCAGGCCCGTGCACATGCTGGGGGTGGCTCCCAGCCGGACCCGGCCCCGCCGCAGCTGCGCCAGCTCCTGCACCTCCTGGCGTGCCGTGTCCGCGTCGGCCAGGATCCGTCGCGCCAGCGGCAGCAGCGCCTCGCCCGCGTCGGTGAGCGCGATGTTGCCCCGGGCCCGGCTGAAGAGCTCCGCACCCAGCTCGCGCTCCAACGCCTTGATCTGCTGGGAGAGGGAGGGCTGGGCCACGTGTACCCGCTCCGCGGCCCGGGTGAAGTGCCGGGTCTCGGCGACGGCCACGAAGTACAAGAGCTGCTGGAACTGCATCAGCCCAGGTTACGCCCACTCATAGGGAAGGACTATCGATATGAGCTCCATCATGTCTTGGACCTTTCGGTACCTAGGTCCCTACGGTCGGTGGCATGGCTTTGGCAACCCGGACGGACCGACGGCCGTCCACCACGCGCACACTCTGGGACTCGTCGGTCGGCAAGAAAACGGTGATGGCCGTCTCCGGCCTGATCATGCTCGGCTATCTGGTCGTGCACATGCTCGGCAACCTCAAGATCTTCTTCGGGGCGGCCGAGTTCAACGGATACGCCCACTGGCTGCGCACCCTCGGCTCGCCCTTCCTGCACCACGAGTGGGCCCTGTGGATCGTGCGCGTCGTACTGCTCGCCGCGGTCGTCGCCCATGCCGTCTCCGCCTACCAGCTCAGTCGCCGCGACATCAAGGCGCGCCCCGTGAAGTACGCGCACAAGCGCCGCCGCGCGAGCTACGCCACCCGCACCATGCGCTGGGGCGGCATCATCCTCGCCCTGTTCATCGTCTGGCACCTGCTCGACCTCACCACCCTCACCGTCAACGAGCGTGCCTGGGCCGGCCATCCCTACGAGAACGTCCTCGCCACCTTCTCCACCTGGTACGGCAACACGATCTACATCGTCGCCATGGCAGCCCTCGGCCTGCACGTCCGGCACGGCTTCTGGAGCGCCGCCCAGACCCTCGGCGCGGGCAGTGCCCGACGCGACCGTGTGCTGAAGTTCCTGGCCAACGCGCTGGCCCTCGTCCTCTTCGCGGGCTTCGTGTCCGTCCCCGTCGCCGTCATGACCGGAGTGGTGAGCTGACCGTGAGCCCCAACGACGCCCCCTTCGCCGACTACACCACCGGCGCACCCCTCACCGACACCAAGGCACCCGACGGGCCCGTCGCGGACCGCTGGGACCGCCGCCGGTTCGAGGCCAGGCTGGTCAACCCGGCCAACCGCCGCAAGCACACCGTCATCGTCGTCGGCACCGGCCTCGCGGGCGGCGCGGCCGGCGCCACCCTGGCCGAACAGGGCTACCACGTCGTCCAGTTCTGCTTCTCCGACTCCCCGCGCCGGGCCCACTCCATCGCGGCCCAGGGCGGCATCAACGCGGCCAAGAACTACCGCAACGACGGCGACTCCGTGCACCGCCTCTTCTACGACACCGTCAAGGGCGGCGACTTCCGAGCCCGCGAGTCCAACGTCCACCGCCTGGCACAGATCTCCGTCGAGATCATCGACCAGTGCGTGGCCCAGGGCGTCCCCTTCGCCCGCGAGTACGGCGGCCTGCTCGACACCCGCTCCTTCGGCGGCGTCCAGGTCTCCCGCACCTTCTACGCCCGCGGTCAGACCGGCCAGCAGCTGCTCCTCGGCGCCTACCAGGCGCTGTCCCGCCAGATCGCGGCCGGCGCCGTGGAGATGCACGCCCGCACCGAGATGCTCGACCTGATCGTGGTAGGCGGGGTGGCCCGCGGCATCGTCGCCCGCGACCTGGTCACCGGCGAGATCTCCAGCCACTTCGCCGACGCGGTGGTGCTGGCCAGCGGCGGCTACGGCAACGTCTTCTACCTCTCCACCAACGCCATGAACTCCAACGCGACCGCCGTCTGGCGGGCCCACCGCCGGGGCGCCTACTTCGCGAACCCCTGCTTCACCCAGATCCACCCCACGTGCATCCCGCGCACCGGCGACCACCAGTCCAAGCTCACGCTGATGAGCGAGTCCCTGCGCAACGACGGCCGCATCTGGGTGCCCAAGGCCCACGGAGACACCCGCCCGCCCGCCGAGATCCCCGAGGCCGAACGGGACTACTACCTGGAGCGGATCTACCCGTCCTTCGGCAACCTCGTCCCCCGCGACATCGCCTCCCGCGCCGCCAAGAACGTGTGCGACGAGGGCCGCGGCGTCGGCCCCGGCGGGCAGGGCGTCTACCTCGACTTCGCCGACGCCATCCGGCGCATGGGCCGGGACAAGGTCGCCGAGAAGTACGGCAACCTCTTCGACATGTACGAGCGGATCACCGCGGAGAACCCGTACGAGGTCCCCATGAGGATCTATCCCGCCGTCCACTACACGATGGGCGGACTGTGGGTCGACTACGACCTCCAGACCACCGTCCCGGGACTCTTCGCCATCGGCGAGGCCAACTTCTCCGACCACGGGGCCAACCGCCTCGGCGCCTCCGCCCTGATGCAGGGCCTGGCCGACGGCTACTTCGTGCTCCCCTCCACCATCAACGACTACCTGGCCCGCCACCCCCACCACGAAGCCGTCGGCGACGACCACCCCGAGACCGTCGCCGCCGTCGCCGAGACCCGCGAGCGCCTCGCGCGGCTGCTCGCCGTCGACGGCGACCGCACCCCCGACTCCTTCCACCGCGAGATCGGCGAGCTCATGTGGGAGTACTGCGGCATGGCCCGCACCGCTCCCGGCCTGCGAAAGGCGCTCCAGCGGCTCCCGGAGATCCGCGCGGAGTTCTGGCGCCGCATCAAGGTCCCCGGAAGCGGCGAGGAGTTCAACCAGTCGCTGGAGAAGGCCAACCGCGTCGTCGACTACCTGGAGCTCGCCGAGCTGATGTGCCTCGACGCCCTCCACCGCACCGAATCCTGCGGCGGCCACTTCCGCGAGGAGTCACAGACACCGGACGGCGAGGCCGAGCGGCGCGACGAGGAGTTCTCGTACGCCGCGGCATGGGAGTTCAGCCGCACCGGCGCGGCCCCCGTCCTGCACAAGGAAGACCTCGTCTTCGAGTACGTCCACCCCACCCAGCGGAGCTACGCATGAAGCTCAACCTGCGCGTCTGGCGCCAGCGCAACCCCGACGCCCCCGGCGCCATGGCCTCCTACGAGGTCGACGGCATCTCGCAGGACATGTCCTTCCTGGAGATGCTCGACACCCTCAACGAGGACCTCATCCTGCGCGGCGAGGACCCGGTCGCCTTCGACCACGACTGCCGCGAGGGCATCTGCGGCGCCTGCAGCCTCGTCATCAACGGCGACGCCCACGGCCCGGAGCGCACCACCACCTGCCAGCTGCACATGCGGTCCTTCGCGGACGGCGACACGATCGACGTCGAGCCCTGGCGGGCGGCCGCCTTCCCGGTGGTCAAGGACCTCGTCGTCGACCGGGGCGCCTTCGACCGGATCATCCAGTCCGGCGGCTACATCACCGCCCCCACCGGCGCCGCGCCGGAAGCGCACGCCACCGCCGTGCCCAAGGCCGACGCCGACCACGCCTTCGAGCACGCCGAGTGCATCGGCTGCGGGGCGTGCGTGGCGGCCTGCCCCAACGGCTCCGCGATGCTCTTCACCGCGGCCAAGGTCAACCACCTGAACGTGCTCCCGCAGGGCTCGCCGGAGCGGGAGACCCGGGTCCTGGACATGGTGGCGGCCATGGACGAGGAGGGGTTCGGCGGCTGCACCCTGACCGGCGAGTGCGCCACCGCCTGTCCCAAGGGCATCCCGCTGCCCTCGATCGCCGCGATGAACAAGGAATGGCTCCGGGCCCTCCGCAAGGGCCCGCGCTGATGCGTCGACACATCCGGCCGGGCCGGCCCGTCCCCGTCCCCGTCCGCCGCCCCCGCCGGGTCCCCGCCGGGCCCGTGAGCTGGGATGAGGTGAAAGTCGGATGAGAAAGGGCAGGAAGAGGTAAGTCCCGGCCATCACCCATTCACCGCGGCTTATGCTGACGTTGGCTCTTGGGGGACTGCCGGGAACGGCAGGAGGCCTGTCGCGTCCGCAAATCCCGAGGTGCCCGAGGTGTGTGCATGAGTGGCTTGAAACGGTGCCTGAACTGGACGGGCCTCCGTCGCCTCGCCCGCGTACTGGGCCCGGTGGCCGGCATCCCCCGCCAGCCCGGGCCCGGCCGGGGAAGGGGAGCCGGTCCCGCCGTTCCGACCACCACCGTTCCCCGGCCGCCGAGCCGCGAGGACGAGCTGCTGACCGTACTGGCCGCCACCGAGGGTGTCGTCCGCTACCGGGGCCGGCTGACCGTCGTACGGGACGACCTGCTGCCCGCGGACCTGCGGGCGCTGAACCTGCGGTCGGCCGCCGAGGCCCTCGAAGCGGCGGACGTCGACTACGGCCTGGTCCCCGACGGCGGCCTGGTGCACCGGATCGCGATCACCCCCGGCTTCCGGGACGCGGCCCTCAAGGCCTGCGCCGGAGCCTTCGGCGGCCGTCCCGTCTACGCCGAACTCCTCGGGGACGGCGGGGTCCTCTCCACCGTCCTCGCCGAATCCCTCCCCGCGGCCGTCGCCGCCACCGAGCGGCCCCCCGGCGCGGCCGGGACCGACGCGGGTCCGGTCGGGGACGCGGACGGCCGCGACGGAGGGGAGGGCGGCGGGGCCGTCCGCGAGGACGGGAGCGCGGAACCGGGACCCCGGGTCAAGGGCATCCGGCTCCACCAGCCCGTCGTGACCTCCGGGCGCACCCTGCACCTCGGTTCCGACCACGGCTGCGACCTCGAATTCTGGGACGCCTCGGACTCCGGCGCCGGCGGCGTCGCCTCCCTGCGCGAAACCCCCTTCGGCTGGTGGGTGCCCTCCCTGGCAGCCACCGGCACCCGCCGCATCGGCGACCGCGACTACCCCGTCCTCGACGCCCTCGCCCGCCGCTTCCCCGAGGACATCGACTTCCCCATCGACGCCGTCGTCACCTGGGTCGACGCCTCCGATCCGCGCTGGCGCCGCCGCCGCGAGGAGGCCGTCTCCGCCGCCACGGCCCCGGACGGGTCCCCGGGACCGTCCGCCGTCGACCGGGGAGAGCACCGCTACCGCGACCGCGGCGAACTCCGCTACTGCCTGCGCTCCATCGCCGCCCACGCCCCCTGGGTCCGGCAGGTCTTCCTCGTCACCGACGACCAGGTCCCCGACTGGCTCGCCGACGAGCACCCCGGGCTCACGGTGGTCCACCACCGCGACCTGTTCGCCGAGCCCGACACCCTCCCGGTGTTCAACTCGCACGCCATCGAGACCCAGCTGCACCGCATACCCGGACTGGCCGAGCACTACGTCTACTTCAACGACGACATCTTCCTCGGCCGCCCCCAACGCCCCCAGAACTTCTTCCTCCCCTCCGGCCTGCCCAAGGTCTTCCACGACACCCGCGCCGTGCCGCCCAGCTCTCCCGAGTCGGCGGAGGCGGACGACGTGTTCACGGCCTCCCAGCGGGCCACCCGCCGCGCCGTCGAAGCGGCCGTCGGCCGCACCTATCCGCGCATCCTGGCCCACACCCCCTACCCCCTCAGCCGTTCCCTCTTCGACCACCTCGAAGAGCGCGTGCCCGGCGCGCTCACCGCCACCAGCCGCTCCGTGTTCCGCAGCGCCACCGACGTCGCCCCCGTCACCCTGGCCGTCCACCTGGCCCTGGCCGAGGGCCACGCGGTGGAGGGGGAGCTGGCCGCCGAGTACGTCTCCACCGACCACGCCGGCGAGATCGAGCGCTTCGGCCACCTGGTCCACCACCGCGACCTCGACGCCTTCTGCCTGGCCGACGACGCCGGAACCGAGCTCTCCCCGCAGGCCCAGCAGCGCGCGGTCGCCGCCTTCCTGGAGGCGTACTTCCCGGTGCCCTCCCCGTACGAGAGGCAGCCCGCTCCGGACGCCGCCCGCCGGCCTCCTGCGCCGATCGGCTGACCCGGGGCGCCCCCGCCGCGCCGCGGCCCGGTGCGCGGCCGGCCATGGGACACAGTGGCCCCATGCCCCATGCCTCCACCGGGTCGGGACCGCGCCGCCGGTCCGTACTGGCCGCCGCCCTCGCCCCGCTGGCCGTGGCCGGCTGCTCGGCGCAGGAGGACACCCGCCCGGCCGCCGGCCCCGCGGCCGGCCCCCAGGACGCCCTGGTCATGGTGATCCGGCATGCGGAGAAGCCGTACCCCGGCGACACCGGCGAGGACGAGGACGGCAACGAGCACCCCGGCACCCTCGCCGGCCGCGGCCAGCGCCGCGCGGAGGAGCTGGCCCGCCTGTTCCCGCCCGCGGCCAGTGCCTCGCTGCCCCGTCCCGCCACCGTCTTCGCGGCCGGCGGCAAGGCGGCCGCCGAACGGTGCCGGCAGACCGTGGCGCCCCTGGCCGCCGCGCTGCACACGCCCGTGCGCGCCGAGTTCGCCGCCGGCGCGGAACGGGACCTCGCCAAGGCCGTGCTGGCCGCCCCGACCCCCGTGCTCGTCTGCTGGGAGCCGAACGGCATCCCCCGGCTGGTGCGCGCCCTCGGCGCCCACCGGCTCGTCGGGGTCCCCGCCGCCTGGCCGGACCGTTACGACCTCGTCTGGATGTTCACCCGCCGCCAAGGCCGCTGGAGCTTCCGCGAGCTCTCGCAGCACCTGCTGCCGGGCGACGCCTGAAGCCCGAGGAGTCCCCGCCCGGGGGCATGCGGCCTGCCCGCGGCCTGGGTCGTGTCGTCGAAGTCCTGTCCGGCCGGCCGGCCGCCGGCGGCCGGCCGACGGGCGGGCGGACGACACGACGTCGACGGCACTCCCTAGTCCCGACCGTCGGCCCGCGCCGCCGGACCGCCGCGGGCCGCCAGCGCCCGTGCCAGGTAGGCCGCCGTGCGGCCGGCGCCCGAGGCGGCCACCTCGGCCGGGGTGCCCTCCGCCACGATCCTGCCGCCCGCCGTGCCGCCGCCCGGCCCCAGGTCGACGACCCGGTCCGCCCCCGCCACCACGTCCATGTCGTGCTCCACCACGACCACCGTGTGCCCGGCGTCCACCAGGCCGTGCAACTGCCGCAGC
This sequence comes from Streptomyces subrutilus, assembly GCF_008704535.1. Classification (NCBI taxonomy): domain Bacteria; kingdom Bacillati; phylum Actinomycetota; class Actinomycetes; order Kitasatosporales; family Streptomycetaceae; genus Streptomyces; species Streptomyces subrutilus. The sequence goes on along the minus strand of NZ_CP023701.1, from coordinate 1,254,303 downwards.
AGCACCCGTACGTCGGCCGGGTGCAGCCCCGTCGTCGGCTCGTCCAGTACGTACAGCGTGTGGTCCCGGCGCAGCCGCTGGAGCTCCGTGGCCAGTTTGATCCGCTGCGCCTCGCCGCCCGACAGCTCCGTGGCCGGCTGCCCGAGGCGCAGGTAGCCCAGCCCGATCTCCTCCAGCGCCCGCAGGCTGCGCGCCGCCGCGGGCACCTCCGCGAAGAAGCCGGCCGCCGACTCCACCGTCAGCGCGAGCACCTCGGCGATGTCCAGGCCGGCGTACCGGACCTCCAGGGTGGACGCGTTGTACCGGGCGCCGCCGCAGTCCGGACAGGGCGCGTACGTACTGGGCAGGAACAGCAGCTCCACCGAGACGAAGCCCTCGCCCTGGCAGGTCTCGCACCGGCCGCCCGGCACGTTGAAGGAGAACCGTCCCGCCTTCCAGCCCCGCTCCCGCGCCCGGGGCGTCGCCGCGAAGAGCCGGCGCACCACGTCGAACAACCCGGTGTACGTGGCCAGGTTGGAGCGGGGCGTCCGGCCGATCGGCTTCTGGTCCACCTCCACGAGCCGCCGTACGGGGAAGCCGGGCTCCGTCAGCCGCTCGCCGACCTCCCGCGCCAGCACCTCGCCCACGAGCGTGGACTTGCCGGAGCCCGACACTCCGGTCACGGCCGTGAAGACCCCGAGCGGGAAGCGCACGTCCACGTCGCGCAGGTTGTGCCGGTCGGCCCCGACCAGTTGTACGTACCCGGTCGCCTCCCGCACCGGCCGCGCCCCGGGGGCCGGCCCGTCCTCGGCTGCGCCTCCGGCGCCGTCCGACCCGAACAGGTGCCGGGCCGTGGCCGACCGCGCGACCCCGGCCAGCCCGGCCGGGGGGCCGCTGTACAGCACCTCACCACCGTGTTCCCCGGCCAGCGGCCCCACGTCCACCACCCAGTCCGCGTGCCGCACCACGTCCAGGTGGTGTTCCACCACGAACACCGTGTTCCCGGCCTCCTTGAGCCGGTCCAGCACTCCGAGCAGGGCCTCGGCGTCGGCCGGGTGCAGCCCCGCCGACGGCTCGTCCAGGACGTACACCACCCCGAACAGCCCCGACCGCAGCTGCGTCGCCAGCCGCAGCCGCTGCAACTCGCCCGCGGAGAGGGTGGGCGCGGTGCGGTCGAGGCCGAGGTAGCCCAGCCCGAGCTCGACGACGGGTCCGATCCGCGACCGCAGGTCCTCGGCCAGCACCCGTCCGGCCTCGCCGGACGGCGGTGCCTCGGCGAGTACGGCGTCCAGGTCGGTCAGCGCCATAGCCGCCAGGTCCGCGATCCCGTAGCCGGCGAAGGTCACGGCCAGCGCCTCCGGCCGCAGCCGGCGCCCCGCGCACGCGGGGCACGGCGAGTCGGTGAGGAACGTCTCGGCGCGGGCCCGCAGGGTCGCGCTCTTGCTGTCCGCGTAGGTGCGCATGACGTAGCGCCGGGCGCTCATGTAGGTGCCCTGGTAGGGCCGTTGGATGCGGTCGGCGTCGCGGACCGGGTGCACGGTCACCACCGGCTGCTCGTCGGTGAACAGGATCCACTCGCGGTCCTTCGCGGGCAGCTCCCGCCACGGCCGGTCCACGTCGTGGCCGAGCGCCTCCAGCACGTCCCGCAGGTTCTTGCCCTGCCAGGCTCCGGGCCAGGCCGCGATGGCACCCTGACGGATCGACAGTCCGGGCTCGGGGACCATGAGGTGTTCGGTGGTGCGGTGGATGCGGCCGAGCCCCTGGCACGAAGGGCAGGCTCCGGCGGCGGTGTTGGGCGAGAACGCGTCCGAGTCGAGCCGCTCCGCTCCCGGCGGATAGGTGCCGGCCCGGGAGTACAGCATCCGCAGGGAGTTCGACAGCAGGGTCACCGTCCCCACGGAGGAGCGCGAGCCGGGGGAGGAGCGCCGCTGCTCCAGCGACACGGCCGGCGGCAGCCCGGTGACGGAGTCGACCTTCGGGGCGCCGACCTGGTGGATCAGGCGGCGGGCGTACGGAGCGACCGACTCGAAGTACCGCCGCTGGGCCTCCGCGTAGAGCGTGCCGAAGGCCAGGGAGCTCTTCCCGGAGCCGGACACGCCGGTGAAGACGGTCAGCGCGTCGCGCGGGACGTCGACGTCCACCCCGCGCAGATTGTGCTCCCGCGCGCCCCGGACCCGGACGTAGGGATCGTGGGGGCGGGGGCCCGGGGCGTGCGGGCCGGGTGCGGGCGGCTGAACCGCGGGCTGGTGCATTCGTCCTATTTTAGAGGCCGGTGATCCGGGCCAGCCTGCCGTAGGAGTCCAGCAGGGCCGTCCGGTCGTACGTCGAGGCGGTGACCAGCAGCTCGTCGGCGCCGGTCAGGGCGGCGACCTCGGACAGCTGCGCGGCCACCTCCTCCTCGGTGCCGTGGACGTGCCCGGCGAGCGCCCCCTCGTACAGCTCGCGCTCCTTGGGGGACATCTCCAGGGCCTCCACCTCCTCGGCGGGGCGCAGCGGGGGGAAGCTGCCCCGGGTCCGCGAGCGGGCCAGGGCCCACGCCTCCGGGACGAGGATCCTGCGGGCCTCGTGGGAGGTCGCGGCGACGGCCACGGTCCCGGAGACGACCACGTACGGCTCCGCGGCGCGGGCGGACGGCCGGAACGCGGCGCGGTACGCGTCCGCGGCCCCCGCGAGCCGCTCCCGGTCGCGCAGGTCGCCCAGGACCACGGGCAGTCCGGCGCGGGCGGCGATGGCGGCGCCCGCGCCGGTGGCCAGGACGAAGGCCGGTACGTCCAGTCCCTCGGCGGGCCGGGCGTGCACCCCGGGGTGGGCCGTCTGGCCGCCGTCGAACCAGCCCAGCAGCTCGGTGAGCTGCTCCTCGAACCGGTCGGCGTCCCCGGCGCCGCGGCCCAGGGCGCGCCGGATGCCGTCGGTGAAGCCGACCGAGCGGCCGAGCCCCATGTCGATCCGGCCGGGGAAGAGCGCCTCCAGCACGCCGAACTGCTCCGCGACCACCATCGGCTGGTGGTTGGGCAGCATGACGCCGCCGGTGCCCACGCGGATCCGCCGCGTCGCGCCGGCGACCGCGGCGGCCAGCACGGTGGGCGCGGAGCCCGCGACGCCGGGGACGCTGTGGTGCTCAGACACCCAGAAGCGGTGGTAGCCGAGGTCCTCGGCCACCCGGGCGAGTCCGACGGTGTCGCGCAGGGCGGACGCGGCGGACCGGCCCTCCAGGGTGCGGGAGCGGTCGAGGACGGAGACGGTGCGGATCACACCGGTGTCAACACCGTACGGCGCCGGGGATTCCCGGGCCGGGCAGCTTCGCGGACACGGCCTACGCTGGCCGGATGAGCGAGAGCACCCCGAGACCGCTGGCCGTCTTCGACATCGACAACACGCTGGCCGACACCGCGCACCGCCAGCACTTCCTGGAGCGCCGGCCCCGCGACTGGAACGGCTTCTTCGGCGCGGCCCCGGCCGATCCGCCGCTGCCGCGCGGGGTGGCGCTGGCGGTGGCGAGCGCGGCCGACTGCGAGGTGGTCTACCTGACGGGCCGCCCCGAGCGCTGCCGGGCCGACACGGCGGACTGGCTCGACCGCAACGGCCTGCCCGAGGGGCGGGTGTGGATGCGCGGCGACCAGGACCGCCGGCCGGCCCGGACGACGAAGCTGGAGGTGCTCCGGAGGATCGCGAAGGGCCGCGAGGTGCGGATGCTGGTGGACGACGACGAGCTGGTGTGCCGGGCGGCGCGCGCGGCCGGCTTCCGGGTGGTCCTGGCGGACTGGGCCGCGCAGGCGCCCGAGCTCACGTCCGCCCAGGAGGACGAGGGCCGCACCTGAGCGGCTCCCCGGGGGCCCGCGCCCGCCCCTCCGCCCGCCCTGCCGCGCCGCGTCCGCCGCTCCCGCCGGCGTGCTGCGCGAGTGCTGTGGGTGCCGTGGGTGCCGTGGGTGCCGCGCTGCGACTACTGCGTTTCGTCGTCGAGGCGGAAGCCGACCTTGAGGCCCACCTGGTAGTGCGCCACCTCGCCGTCCTCGACGTGCCCGCGCACCTGGACGACTTCGAACCAGTCGAGGTTGCGCAGGTGCCGGCCCGCCCGGGCGATCGCGTTGCGGATGGCCTGATCGATGCCCTCGGGGGAGGTGCCGACGATCTCGGTCACCCGGTACGTGTGGTTGGACATGGGGTCTCCCGACACTGAGTGGCAGTTGCCTTGTTCTACGGTGCCCCAGTACGTCCGCCTCCGCGAACTTTGCCGGAAGAGTCTCGAAGCGAAACCCCTTGACCCGCCTATTGGTCTATGCCAATTTCAAGCCATCTGAGTCAATCCCCAGAAGGTGACACTTTCGTGAAGATCCGCTTCCTTGCCGCGTGTACCGCCCTTGCCGCCGCGACCGCCCTCACGGGCTGCAGCCAGCTGGCCGGTTCGGCCGACGGCCCCCAGAAGGTGACGCTCTGGCTGATGAAGGGCAGCGCTTCGGAGGACTTCATCACCAAGTTCACCTCGTCGTTCGAACAGGAACACCCCGACATCGACCTGGAGATCAAGATCCAGGAGTGGACGGGCATCGGCGAGAAGGTCAACGCCGTCCTCGCAGGCAAGAGCAAGGAGAGCGCCGACGTCATCGAGGTCGGCAACACCCAGGTGGCCCAGTACATCGAGACCGGCGGCCTCTCCGAGGTCACGCTGGAGGGCCTGCGCGTCTGGGGCAGCAAGGACTGGCTGAAGGGCCTCTCCGACCCCGGCAGCATCAACGGGGCCCAGTACGGCGTGCCCTGGTACGCCGCCAACCGCGTGGTCATCTACAACAAGGACCTCTTCGACGACGCGGGCGTGAAGCCCGGCCCCAAGACCCGGCAGGAGTGGATTTCGGCCACACAGAAGCTCGACAAGGGCAGCCAGCAGGGCATCTACCTCGCCGGCCAGAACTGGTACGTCCTGGCCGGGTTCATATGGGACGAGGGCGGCGAACTCGCCGTCGAGACCGGCGGCCAGTGGGTCGGCACGCTGGGCGACGACAAGGGCCTCGCGGGCATGGAGTTCTACAAGCAGCTCCAGGCCCTCGGCGACGGCCCCAAGGACGCCGACGAGGAGACGCCCCCGCAGGCGCAGGTCTTCGCCCGCGGCCAGGTCGCCCAGATCATCGGCACGCCCAGCCAGGCCGCCGAGATCGAGGCGGCCAACCCCGCCCTCAAGGGCAAGCTCGGCTTCTTCCCGATCCCCGGCAAGACCGCGGAGAAGCCGGGCGCCGTCTTCACCGGCGGCTCCGACCTGATCATCCCGGACAAGACCCCGCACCGGGCCCGGGCCGTCGAGGTCATCACCGCCCTGATCAGCGAGAAGTGGCAGACCGAACTCGCCCGCACGATGAGCTACGTACCGAACAAGACCACCCTCGCGCACCTGGTCGAGGGCAACGACGGCGCGGCCACGATGGCCGTCGGCGCGGCCCAGGGCCGGGCCACACCCCCCACGGGCCGCTGGGCCGAGCTGGAGGGCAAGAACCCGATCAAGCCGTACATGACGGCCGTGCTCACCGGCCAAGACCCCAAGCAGGCGGCCAAGACGGCCTCCGACACCATCAGCAAGGTCCTCAGCTCCGACCGCTGAGCCCCGCGCCCGCGGCCCGGACCCCGCCGGAACACCGGGGGCCCGGACCCGGCGGAGCGGCGCCCCGGACGCGCCACCGGCGAGTTCAGCGTCCGCACATCCGCGGTCCGCTGCGCGGTCATGTCGAATCCAGCCGGTCACGGAAGAAGTAAGGAGCCGGGTCGCACACCTGTCGACCCGGCTCCCCGTGCCCGGATCAGGAGCCGCCGTGACCATCGCACCCCTGTCCCCGTCCCCCCTCCCCGCCCCGCGGGCACCGCCCCCGGCCAGGGCCCCCGCTACACCGTCCGCCTCGCCCGCGACGAGGCCGAGGTGCGGGCCGCCCAGCGCCTTCGCCACCAGGTGTTCGCCGGTGAACTCGGCGCCCGGCTCGACGGACCCGAACCGGGCCTCGACGCCGACGCCTTCGACGCGTACTGCGACCACCTCCTCGTCCTCGACGAGGAGACCGGCCGGGTGGTCGGCACCTACCGGCTGCTGCCCCCCCAACGCGCCGCCGTCGCCGGACGCCTCTACTCCGAGGCCGAGTTCGACCTCTCCGCCCTCGCGCCCATCCGCCCCGACCTCGTCGAGGTCGGCCGCTCCTGCGTCCACCCCGACCACCGCAACGGCGCCGTCATCGCCCTGATCTGGGCCGGCCTCGCCCGCTACATGGTCCGCACCGGGCACAACTGGCTCGCCGGCTGCTGCTCGATCCCGCTCGCCGACGGCGGCGCCCTCGCCGCCGCCACCCGGGAGACCGTCCTCACCCGCAACCTCGCCCCGGCCGAGTACCGCGTCACCCCCCACCTCCCGTGGGAACCCCGCGACGCGGCGCGCCCCGGCCGCACGGAACTCCCCCCGCTGCTCCGCGGCTACCTGCGCCTGGGCGCCTGGGTCTGCGGCGAACCGGCCCTCGACGCCGAGTTCGGCTGCGCCGACCTGTACGTCCTGCTCTCGCTGCGCCGCACCAACCCCCGCTACCTCAAGCACTTCCTCGCGCTCGCCCCCGGCGCATGAACGCCTGGCTGCCCACCTCTCCCTGCACCCCCGAGGCCTGCGCCGGCCACGGGGGCCGCACCGCGGCCGTCCCGCTCGCCGTGCTCCGCCTCGGCGCCGCCGTCGCCCTGCTCCTGGCCGGCATCCTGGCCGCCCCGCCGGTGCGGCTGCTGCCGGCCGGACCGCGGCACCGGCTCGTCCGGGCCTGGGCCACCGCACTCGTCCGGGCCTTCGGCATCCGCCTCACCGTGTACGGAGGCCCCGGCCTCGGCGGCGGGCGGCTCGTCGTCGCCAACCACATCTCCTGGCTGGACATCCCACTCGTCGCCGCCGTCCTGCCCTGCCGGATGCTGGCCAAGAGCGACATCCGCGCCTGGCCGGTCCTGGGCCGGCTCTCCGACCGGGCCGGCACCCTCTTCATCGAACGCGACCGGATCCGCGCCCTGCCGGCCACCGTCGGGCGCGTCACCCGCGCCCTGCGCGTGGGCGAGCGGGTCACCGTCTTCCCCGAAGGCTCCACGTGGTGCGGGCGCGCGCAGGGACCCTTCCGCAGGGCCGCCTTCCAGGCCGCTCTGGACGCCCGCGTCCCCGTACAGCCCGTACGCCTCGCCTACCTGCGCGCGGACGGCTCCCCGGCCGGGGAGCCGTCCTTCGTCGGCGACGATCCGCTGACCGCCTCGCTGTGGCGGATCGCCCGGTCCCGCGGGATCCGGGCCGAGGTCACCCTGCTGCCGCGGATACCGCCCGGCCGGCACGCCGACCGGCGCGGCCTCGCGGCGGCGGCCGAGGCGGCCGTGCGCGGGTCGGCGGGAGCGGCCCCCGGTCACGCCACGGGGCGGCGCGGGGACCGGGCCGCAGTACGGCCCCCGCGACCGGGCCCGCCCGCTCAGCCCGCCCTTCCGCCCGCGACCGACAGCGACAGGGCGAAACGGCCCGCCGCGTCCGTCCACCACTGCTCCAACTCCAGCCCCGCGGCGGCCAGTTCTCCGCGCACCCCGTCCTGACGGAACTTGGCCGAGATCTCCGTCAGGATCTCCTCGCCCGCCGCGAACGGCACCACCAGGTCCAGGGCCCGGATCTTCACCAGCACGTCCGACCGGGACCGCAGGCGCATCTCGATCCACTCGCGCTCGCGGTTCCACCGCGCCACGTGCGTGAACCCGGCCGGGTCGAAGTCCGCCCCCAGCTCCCGGTTGACGACGGTCAGCACGTTCTTGTTGAACTCCGCCGTCACCCCCCGCGCATCGTCGTACGCCGCCACCAGCACGTCCTCGTCCTTCACCAGGTCCGTACCCATCAGCAGCGCGTCCCCGGGCGACAGCATCGCCCGTACGGACGCCAGGAACACCGCGCGCTCCGCCGGCAGCAGGTTCCCGATCGTCCCGCCCAGGAACACCACCAGCCGCGGACCCGGCGACTCGGGCAGCCGCAGCGCGCGCGTGAAGTCGGCCACCAGCGCGTGCACCCGCAGCCGCGGATGCGCCGCGAGCAGCGTCTGCGCGGCCCCCCGCAGGGCGCTCTCGCTCACGTCCACCGGGACGTAGGTGTCCAGCGCCGGCATCGCCTCGATCAGGTGCCGGGTCTTCTCCGAGGAGCCCGAGCCCAGCTCCACCAGCGTCCGCGCGCCGCTCGCCGAGGCGATCTCCCCCGCGCGCTCCAGCAGGATCTCCCGCTCGGCCCGCGTCGGGTAGTACTCGGGCAGCCGGGTGATCTCCTCGAACAGGTCGCTGCCCCGCGCGTCGTAGAACCACTTGGGCGGCAGTGCCTTCGGGCTGGCCGTCAGCCCGTGCAGGACGTCCGCCCGCAGCGCGGTCTCCGCCGCGTTCTCGTCGAGGGTCCGGGTCAACTGGAAGTCGGTCACGAGCGCTCCTTCTCCCCGAACGGGGACTCCTTGAGAGAGGTCAGTTCGACCCGGGTACGAGTGGCGGTCAGCAGGGTCCCGGGGGGCACTTCGCACCAGCGGGTGTCGTCGTCGTACGGCTCGGACGCCACCACCGTGCGGCCGGCCGCCGGGTCCGCCAGGTACCAGAGCGAATCGCCCCAGGCCGTCGCGGCGATGGCGGACCCGTCCGTCAGCAGCAGGTTCAGCCGGGAGCCCGGCGAAGCCGCCGCGACCTCCCGCACCGGCTCCGCCAGGGCCGTCCCCAGGTCGTCCCCGGCCCGCAGCCGGTGCAGCACCAGGGCCCAGAGCAGCGCCGAATCCGTGCGCGCCGGCAACCGGAGCAGTTCCCCGGGCGGCAGTCCCGCCGCGAGCGGGGCCACCGCGTCCGGCCAGTCGCGCACCGCCCCGTTGTGGCTGAACAGCCAGCGGCCGTCCGCGAACGGCGCGGCCGCCGCCTCCCCGTCCGCCCCGCGGTGCGTGGCGTCCCGTACGGCCGCCAGCAGGGCCCCGCTGCGCACCACGCGCGCGAGGTCGGCGAAGGTCTCGTCGCCCCAGACCGGCCCGGCCCGCCGGTAGCGGGCCGGCACCGGATCGCCCGGCGCGTACCAGCCGACGCCGAAGCCGTCCGCGTTGACCGTGCCGTACCGCTGACGGCGCGGCTCCCAGGACTGGCGCACCAGGGAGTGCTCGGGGTCGCACAACAGCCGCCCCAGCGCCACCTCCTGTCCCAGATAGGCGAGGTGACGGCACATCAGGCCCCACCGTCCCGCGCGGTCCGGAAGCCGGAGAAGATCTGCCGCCGCACGGGGAGGTCCCAGTTGCGGAAGGTCCCCCGGCAGGCCACCTGGTCCACCGCGAAGGAGCCGCCGCGCAGCACCTTGTGCTCGGGGCCGAAGAACACCTCCGAGTACTCCCGGTACGGGAACGGCCGGAAGCCGGGGTAGGGCAGGAAGTCCGAAGAGGTCCACTCCCACACGTCCCCGATGAGCTGGCGCACCCCGAGCGCCGAGGCGCCCGCCGGGTAGCTGCCCGCACGGGCCGGCCGCAGGTGGCGCTGGCCCAGGTTCGCCCGGTCGGCGGTCGGGTCGCCGTCGCCCCACGGGTAGCGGGTCGAGCGGCCGGTCGCGGGGTCGTGGCGCGCGGCCTTCTCCCACTCCTCCTCGGTGGGCAGCCGGCGCCCCGCCCAGCGGGCGTAGGCGTCCGCCTCGTACCAGCTGACGTGGAGCACCGGCTCCTCACCGGGCACCGGCTCGGTCACCCCGAAGCGCCGGCGCAGCCACTGGCCGCCCTCCCGGCGCCAGAACAGCGGGGCCCCGATCCCGTGCGTCCGGATCTGCTCCCAGCCCGGCGCCGCCCACCAGCGGGGCTCGCGGTAGCCGCCGTCCGCGATGAACTCCTCGTACGCGGCGTTGGTCACCGGCGCCGTGTCGATCCAGTAGGCCCCGGTCTCCCGGATGTGCGCGGGCCGCTCGTTGTCCAGCGCCCACGGCTCGGCCGAGGTGCCCATGGTGAACGGGCCCGCCGGGACGAGCACTTCCGGCGCGGCCGGCGGATCGTACGGCGCGTCCGGTTCGGGAGCGGCCAGCACGGGTGCGCCCGGCCGCAGTTGGTGGGTGATCAGCATCGTTTCGTCGTGCTGCTGCTCGTGCTGGGCGATCATCCCGAAGACGTACCCGGAGTCCAGCAGCGCGGTCCCCTCCAGCGGGGTGCGCTCCAGCAGGTCGAAGACCCGGCCCCGCACCTCGGCCGCGTACCGGCGTGCCTCGTCGGGCCCGAGCAGCGGCAGTTTCGGCCGCTCGGCGCGGGGGTGCTCGAAGGCGTCGTAGAGCGGGTCTATCTCGGGGTGCAGGGACGCGCGGCCGGCGACGTTGCGCAGCAGCCACAGCTCCTCCATGTTCCCGATGTGCGCGAGGTCCCAGACCAGCGGCGACATCAGCGGGGAGTGCTGCGCCACCAGGTCCTGTTCGCTCACCGGGTCGGTCAGCCCGGCCGTGCGGACGCGGGCCGCGGTCAGTGCGAGGGCCGCGCGCTCCCGCAGGCCGGGGGGCCGCTCGGCGGGGCCGGCGGCAGCCGGTGCGGGCCCGGGGTGCACGGGGTCGCGGGGGTCCAGCGGACGGCCGGGGCGGGACGCGGTGCTCATCGGCGGGCCTCCGGTCCGGTGGGGCCGCCGAGCCACCGCTCGGGCGGTTCGTCGGCGGGACATCGGCCGCGCAGCACGTACCGCTCGGCGAAGGCCGCGACGGTGTCCCGTACGTGCGCGTCCGCACCGAGCCGGGGCAGGGCCTCGGCGGCGGCCCGGAAGCAGGTGGCGGCCGCGGACCGCAGTTCGGGGTCGGCGAGGCCGTGCCGGGCCGCCGAACGCCACAGCGGGTTGCGGGGCGCGGGCGCCGTCCCGTAGGAGTCCGCGAGCCCCTTGGCCACCCGGTACGCCGTCTCGGCGGCCTCCGGATCGTCGAACAGGGCGTGGACCACGGCGACCGGCACCAGCCAGCCGTCGTCGCCGGGCTGGGCGTCGATCATCCGCAGTTCGAGGTGGCCGCGCGGCCTGACCGGCGGGAAGAGCGTGCTCAGGTGGTAGTCGAGGTCCTCGGCGGTCGGCGGCCGCAGCCCCGGCGGCCCGCCGCGCAGCCAGCCGCGGAAGGTCAGCCCGCGCGGCATCGACCAGGGGCCGTCGCCGGACGAGCGCACGCACATCACCTCGGTGTCCAGCGCCGTCCGCACCCACCCGGACCGGGGCGGGGCGTCCAGCGGCGGGGCGAGCGCGCGCCGGCCGTCGATGTCGGCCCAGTTGCCCTGACGGGAACAGCGCCAGCCGGCGTACGGGCCCTGGCCGCCGGGGGAGTTGGCGAAGGCGGCCACCAGGACGGCCCCCAGCAGGTGGGCCAGCCGCCATCTGCGCCCGTGGCCGAAGAGGCCGGGCTCCTCGGTGCCGGCGTCCACGCAGACCTGCACCGAGGCGGAGCCGCGCATCATCGAGCGGCCGGCCGGGCCGGTGCGGTCGAAGTAGGCCTCCATCGCCTCGTAGCGCGGGCTGGCCAGCAGCCGGCGCTGCGGGTGGCGCGGGTCCTGGCCGAGGCCGCGCAGGAGCATGCCCCGGGAGAGCAGGGCGGCCCGTACGGCGGTGAGATCGCCCCGCAGGGAGTCCACGCATCCGCCGAGGGAGGCGGCGGGCGCCGAGCTGAGCTCCAGCTGTCCACCCGGCTCCACGGTCACCTCGGAGTCGAGGGTCAGCGCGCGGGCGGCGGCGTGCGCCTCGCACAGACGCTCCGCGGACAGCGGCAGGCCGGGGCGCTCGGCGTCCACGACCAGCCATTCGAGCTCGGCACCGAGCAACCTCGGCGGGCCGTTCTTGAAGCAGATGCCGTGGAGCAGGTCCTCGGCCTGCGTCTCGTCGAGCGTGGACGCGGGATCGGGCGGCAAGGATGCGGGCGGGGTCGGTGCGGCAACGGGTGAATCCTGGGACATGAGCGGGTCCTCGTCTCCTGTCGTCGGCCGTGACATCACCGGTGCCTACCCGTCCCTCGGGCACAAATTCCTTTGCCGCCAAGGGATGCGGTGCGCAGGATGGCGGCGTGAGCAGCAGATTGCGCGAGATCGCGCGGGAGAACGCGGAGGTCGCGGCGGCCGGCGGCTACCGGACGGGGTCGGGGCGGCAGGTGTCCTTGGACGCCGCCCTGGCGAAGGCCAAGGCAGAAACCACGATATATGGACCAGATCCGGTCATTCCAGGCGAACTGCCACCCCGGCCGGCCGGTGCGGGGCTGATCGAGGTCACCGCCGAGAGCAGCACGGTCGCGGCCCGCAGGCTCGCGGAGGACGGCTCCGGGGGCGCTCCCGTGGCGGTCCTGAACTTCGCCTCGGCCCGCAATCCCGGGGGCGGCTACGTCCGCGGGGCCAAGGCCCAGGAGGAGGCGCTGTGCCGCGCCTCGGCCCTGTACGCGACCCTCCTGGAGGCGCCGGAGTACTACGCGGTCCACCGCGCGGAACGCAGCACCTTCTACACCGACCGGGTGATTCACTCGCCCGGGGTGCCCGTCTTCCGCGACGACCGGGGCGCACTGCTGGAGACGCCGTTCCGCGTCGGCTTCCTGACCTCCCCGGCCCCGAACGCGGGCACCATCCGGCGCCAGGAGCCCGAGCGGGCCGCCGAGATCCCGGCCGCCCTGCTCCGGCGCGGGGAGCGCGTCCTGGAGGTGGCGGCGCTGCACGGCTACGGACGGCTGGTGCTGGGCGCCTGGGGGTGCGGAGTGTTCCGCAACGACCCGGCCGAGGTGGCCGGGGCCTTCCGGTCGCTGCTGGCCGGCCGCTTCGCGGGGGCGTTCGACCGGGTGGTGTTCGCCGTCCTGGACCGCGACCCGCGGACGCGCGAAGCCTTCGAACGGGTCCTGGGCGCCTGAGCGGCGGCCCCGCCGCGGGCGGGGCCGCGATCGCGGTGGGCTACTGCCAGCCGTACCGCTCGCCGAGCCGGTCGACCACCAGCCGGAAGCGCTCCGGGTCCAGGGCGCACGCCTCCCGCCGCATCCCGGACTCGTGCACGCGCAGCACCCGGTCCACGGCCACCCACGACTCCCGGCCCGCGCCGTCCCAGGGGCCCGTGCCGATCGGCACCCACTCCCGGTCGTGGTCGTGGCGCTTGCTGGACAGCTGCACGGCGAGCAGCGTCGGCCCGCCCGCCTCGCGCGCGACGACCAGCACGGGCCGGTCCTTGCCGCGCCCGTCGTTCTCCTCGAAGGGAACCCAGGTCCACACGATCTCGCCGGGGTCGGGATCGCCGTCGGGGTCGGGTGCGTAGGAGGTGCGCACGGGGCCGATGGAGCGGGGGTCGGCCTCGGTGGTGGCGGTGTCGCCGTCCCGGCCGGGCTGGTCGAGGTGGTCGTTGCCGTGGTGGGAAAGTGCCGTCATTCGGGCGAGGTTACCGCGCCGCGGGACGGAAGGCGGGGTACCGGCTGCCCCCGTGCCGGGCGCGGGGGGCCATGGGGTAAGTTCCTTTTGGGAACTCATTCGGCGAGAGGGGAGAATTAGATGAGCCGGCAGACGTGGACGGACGTCGACGCCTACTTCGACGGGCTGTTGGTCGAGGAGGACGAGGCCCTGCGGGAGGCCGTCGCGGACTCGGCGGCGGCGGGCCTGCCACCGCACCAGGTCGCCCCCAACCAGGGGAAGCTGCTCCACCTCCTGGCCCGCATCCGGGGCGCGCGGACCATCCTGGAGATCGGCACCCTGGGCGGGTACAGCACCATCTGGATGGCTCGCGCGCTCCCCGAAGGCGGCCGGCTGGTCACGCTGGAGGCGGACGAGCGGTGTGCGGACGTCGCCACCGCCAACATCGCCCGCGCCGGGCTGGACCACGTGGTGGACGTCCGCCGGGGCAAGGCCCTCGACCTGCTGCCGCAGCTCGTCGGCGCGGACCCGTTCGACCTGGTCTTCATCGACGCCGACAAGCCGTCCAACCCCGGGTACCTGGAGTGGGCCCTGCGACTGACCCGGCCCGGCAGCGTGATCATCGGGGACAACGTCGTGCGCGACGGAGCCGTCGTCGACGCCGCCAGCACCGACCCCCGCGTCCAGGGCGTGCGCCGCTTCACCGAGCTGATCGCCGCACACCCCCGGCTGACCGCCACGGCGCTCCAGACCGTGGGCGGCAAGGGGTACGACGGCCTCGTCATGGCCCTCGTCACGCACTGAGGCACGATGGCCCCATGCCAACAGAGTCGGACACCATCGAGCTGAGCGAAGCCGAACTCCGGGAGATAGCGGGCTACGCGGCCGCGTGCGCCCGGCGGGTGCTGCCGCTCTTCGAAGACGGCCACGGCGCCGACCCGCGCCCCCGCGACGCCGTCGACGCGGCGGAGGCCTTCGCGCGCGGCGGACCGCGCACCACGGCCCTGCGGCAGAGCGCCTGGGCCGCGTACAAGGCGGCGGCCGAAGCCGCCTCGCCCGCCGCGGGCGACGCGGCGCGGGCGGCGAGCCACGCGGCCGCCGCCGCCTTCCTCCACCCGAAGGCCAGCGCCCACCAGGTGAAGCACATCCTCGGCGCGGCGGCCCACGCGGCGCGCGCGGAAGAGCTGGCCGGCGACGGGCACGCGCCCGCCACCGGGGGGACCCTCGCCTGGGCGCGCCACCACGCGCCGCCGGCGGTCCCCGCGGTGCTCGGCCGGCTGCCCGCGCCGCCTGCCGGCGGAGGGCGCGCGGGCGAGCTCATCCGCGAACTCGGCCTCGCCCTCCGCGGACCGCGGTGATCACGAAGGCCACGGCCGTCGTGGCCGTCAGGCTCCCCAGCGCCACCATCGTCGCGCCCAGCGCGTAAAGGCCGCTGGAGTCGTCCGACCAGTCCCAGAAGGCGGCGGCGGTCAGGCCGGCCGTGATGCCCAGCACGCAGACCGTCCTGTTGCACAGCGACACCGCCGCGTACGCCGCCACCAGCAGCGTCAGCACCAGCCCGACGACCTGCCAGGCCGCATAGGGCCCGGTCTCCGATCCGTCGGGGTGCACGTCGCGGTGCTGGTCCCAGCCCAGCCAGGCGGCCCAGGCGGCCAGCGTCACCCCGGTCAGCAGCAGGGTCCCCAGGGGTGCGGTCACGGAGGTCGGCAGTCGTCGTCGCATGCCGCCATCGTTCCCGCTCGCCCCGCGGCCCGACAGTGCGCGGGTACTCAGCCGCGACCGAGTACCCGCGCCTCCCCCGTACCGGGTACACCCGCCCACGCGGCCGCCCACGCCCGCGACTCGGCCGCCTCCACCTGCGCGGCCAGTCCCAGCAGCAGCGGCTCCGAGGACTCCGGGCCCAGCAGTTGGGCGCCCACCGGCAGCCCCGTCGTGGTGAGGCCCGCCGGGACGCTCACCCCGGGCCAGCCCAGGACGTTCCAGGCCCAGGCGTACGGGCAGGCGGCGATCATCGCCCGGTCCGTGGCCAGCGCGCCCAGACCGGCCAGCGCGCCGATGCGCAGCGGCGGAGCGGCCGTGGTCGGGGTCAGGACCACGTCGTACCGGCCGAAGATCTCGCCGACCCGCCACCGCAGCCCCGCCTCCGCACGGCGGGAGACCCGCAGGGGCAGCCCGCCCAGCGCCCGGCCCGTCCGTACGGCCCCGAGCGTCCGGGGGTCCAGCAGCGCGGGGTCCGGCACCCGGGACGCCCAGTCCCGTACGCCCGCCGTCGCGCGCGGCACGAAGGTCAGGCCGATGGGGCCGTACCGGGGGTCCTCCGGGACCACCTCGTGGCCCAGCGACTCCAGGCGGACCGCCAGCCGCTCCACGGACGCGCGCACCTCGGGGTGCAGGGGCGTGGCGGTCGCCGTGAACGGCGTGCCGAAGGACAGGGCGATCCGCAGCCGTCGCGGGTGGCGCCGGGCCGCCTCGACCGCCGAGATGCGCGCGGGACGGTGCAGGTCGTCCGGGTGGCGGCCGCTCGCCGCGTCGAGCAGGAGCGCGGCGTCGGCGACCGTGCGGGCCAGCACGCCGTTGACCGTGAGGCCGTTGAAGGACTCGGGCTCGGGCCAGGTGGAGATGCGTCCGCGCTGCGGCTTCACCCCGATCAGGTGCGTCCACGCCGCCGGTATCCGGACCGACCCCGCCCCGTCCGACCCGAGCGCCGCCGGCACCAGGCCCGCCGCCACGGCGGCCGCCGAACCGCCCGAGGAGCCGCCGGGGGTGTGGTCGGGGTTCCACGGGTTGCGGGTGCGCCCGAAGGCCGCGCCCTCGGTGAAGGGCCACTGGCCCAGCTCGGGCGTCTGGGTCTTGCCGACGATCACGGCGCCGGCCGCGCGCAACCGCCGTACCGCCTCGCTGTCGGAGGTCTTGGCCGCGAACGGGCCGCCGCAGCCGAAGGCCGTCACCTCGCCGGCCAGGTCCATGTCGTCCTTCACGGCGATCGGCACGCCGAGGAGCGGCAGCCGCCCACCACCGGCCAGCAGCCGGTCGGCGGCGTCCGCCTCGGCGAGCGCGGCCTCGGCCCGCACGCTGCGGAAGGCGTTGAGGCGCGGCTGCGCCTCCGCGATCCGGTGCAGGGCTTCCTGCACCAACCTGCGCGCGGAGACGGAACCTTCGGCCAGCGCGTCCGCCATGGCGGCCAGGCCGAGGGGCGCGGCGGCGGCCGTCGCGGCGCGGGCCGCGGCCGGTGGTGCGGTCGGCTCGGACACCGGGACCCCTCCCCTTACCCGTCGGTAGGTACGTAGACGGTAGTGGGGAGCGGTGGCCGACGGCCAGACCCGCGCGGCGGGCGGTCCCGACAAGATCCGAAAGAGACGGCCTAGACCCAGCCCTCCAGCGAGGACATGAACCCCTCGAAGTCGTCCCGGTGGACGGTGTGTCCGGCGCCCGCGACGCAGCGGACCTCGAAACCGCGGCTTTCGAGGAGCTCCGCGCGCTCCGGCGGGATCAGCGCGCTCGGATCCGCGAGCTGGACGAGCGAGGGCACCACGGGCGCCGCGGGGAGCAGGTCCGTACCGGTGAGGGAGGACAGGCCCAGGGCGGTCCGCTCGTCCCACAGGGCGAGCGTCTCCACCTCGATGTCGACGTCCGCCTCCGCCCAGCGCGGGTTCATCGCCCGTATCCGCTCCCTCGGGGCGTGCTTGAACTGCGCGAGCAGCTCGGGGCCGAAGCCGTCCGCCGGAGCGGGGAGGTGCCACGCCGGGTCGGAGAAGACGGCCCGCGACGGCCGCAGCCGGTCGACCGCGAGGGAGAGCGCCAGGCCGCCCAAGGAGTGGCCGAGGGCCAATTCGGCGCCGGCCGGGAGCGTCTCGGCGAGGTCGTCCGCGTAGAGCTCCGGGGCGTAGTCGCCGCGCCCGCTGGCGCCGTGGCCGCGCAGGTCGACGGCGATGACGCGGTACCCGCGGTCCGCGAGGGCGGGTCCCACGCGCCGCCAGGTGCGGTGGTCGGCCATCATGCCGTGGATCAGGAGGGCGACGCGGTCGCCCTCGCCCCAGGTGTGGGTGTGGAGTTGCACGGGGTGCCTTTCTCGGTGGGTGCTCGGGGGCGCGGACCGGCGGCCGCGAGGGTCCGCGCCGCCGTCCGGCAGGCGGTCAGCGGACGCTGCGGATCGGCATCACCGCCAGGGCCCCGGCCACGGCCAGGACGGCGGCGAGGACGAAGAGGGCGGTGTAGCCGCCGCTGAGCGAGACGACCACCGAGGCGATGAAGGGCGCGACGATCTGCGGGCCCGCGTTGGCGATGTTGAGCACGCCCATGTCGCGGGCGGCGTCCTCGGCCTTGGGGAGGACCATCGTCACGAGCGCGGTGTCCACGGCCATGTAGCAGCCGAACGCGAGTCCGTTGACCACGGCGAAGGTCAGCATCGCCGTCCAACTGGTCGACAGGGCCGGGATGACGAGGGCGACGGCGGACAGGAGCGCGGAGGCCCCCACGAAGAGCTTGCGCCGGTCGAACCTGTCGGAGAGGTAGCCGCCGAGGACCGTGGAGACGACCATCGCCACGCTGGTCAGCGGCATCATCACCGCCACCGCGGTCTCCGGCTCCATGCCGTCGGGGAGCACGGTGTGGTCCTGGAGGATGTAGAGCTGGTACCCGCTGACCGCGAAGTACCCGAGGACGAGCAGCGCCCGGCCGATGAACGCCCACCGGAAGTCGTGGTCGCCGAGGGCGCTCGCGAAGGCGGAGAGCTGGGCCCTGACGGGCATCGGCGGCCGTACCGGGAGGCGCTCCTCGCGCGTGCAGGCGGTGAAGAGGACGGCGGCGCCCGCGACGAGCGCGCCGAAGACGAGGTACCCGGTGCGGTAGTCCTCGGAGAACGCGGCCCCCAGCAGGGCGCCGAGCGTCGAGCCGAACGGCAGTCCGAGGCCGACGGCCGCGGAGGCCTTGCCGCGGGCCGTCACCGGGACGCGGTCGGGGACCACGGAGGTGAGGGCGGCCTGGTAGATGTTCATGACGGCCTGGCCGAGGCACCAGGCGATCGTGATCAGCAGGATCGTGTCGGCGAAGCCGAGCAGGAACATGGCCGGTACGGCGGCGAGGCCGCCGCCGAGTATCCACGGGTTGCGCCGCCCGCTGCGGTCGGACAGCGCGCCGGCGACGGGGTTGAACACGGTGGCGAAGACGGCCGAGACACCAGCGATCAGGCCGAAGTTGGCGACCTTGTCCGCCGGGTCGATGTCTTCGACCTGGAGCGCGAGCAGGACGCCGGCGACGCCGATGTAGAGGGCGTACATGGCGGTGTTGCCGACGAGCAGCAGCGGGAGCAGTCCACGGCCGGGAGCGGCCGGGTCTGAGGGACGGGCATCGGCTGTGCCGGTGCCCGCGCCGGGTTGGGTTCTGGCCACGGGGACCTCCGGGGCAGGCGTGAGCGGATGAGGGGTGACGTGGGGGTGACAGCCGGGTTACACGTGTCAACGCGGTGTGTGAACACTGTGTATCCCAGCCACTCGGCCTTCCGCTAGACCCGGGACCGGACCGTTATCCCGCGGCCGGTCGCGACCGGCCGCGGGACCGGCCGCGGGACCGGCCGCGGGACCGGTGAGGTCCCGGGTCGGACGCGGCGCGATCGGGCACCGGCCGGGCCGTGACCTGCCGGGCGGTGCGGAGCGGCCTGCGGCCCCGGCCCGCGGCGCCGGCGCCCGTACCGCCCCGGCAGCCGCACCGCCCGCCCCGCCCGCACCGTCCCCACCCCCTCGCACCCGGGCACCGCAGGGCCCCTCGGGCGACGGGTCCCGTCCCCCGCGGCGGTCCGCGGCGCCGCGGCGCGCGCCGACGCTCTGTAGCATGCGTTTCAGGCCAACGCCGGGAGCCCGGACGGAACCCGGTCTGGAAGGATGCACCGGCAATGTCACAGTCACCGAAGTCGCCGACGCCGCCCACACCGGCCACCGGACCGTCCCCCCTGACGCCTCCGCCACCCGTCCCGACCAGCGCCGACGTGGCCCGCCTCGCCGGCGTGTCGCGCGCGACCGTCTCGTACGTGCTCAACAACGCGGAAGCCGTGCGCATCAGCGAGCCGACCCGCCTCAAGGTCCGCCGGGCCGCCGAGGAGCTCGGGTACGTACCGCACGCGGCGGCGCGCAGCCTGCGCGCCGGGCACACCCGCCTCGTCCTGCTGCCCACCTCGCACGTGCCGGTGGGCCCGCTGTACAGCGCGTTCCTCAACGAGCTCCAGTGGGCGCTGCGCCGGCTGGACTACACGGTGGTCCAGTACGGCAGCCTCGGCCTGACCGGCGACGAGGCCGCGCGCGCCTGGGCGGAGCTGCGGCCGGTGGCGGTGATCTCGCTCGGCGAGATCACGCTCTCCGCGCACAACGTCGCCACCCTCAAGCGCGCCGGCGCCCGCGCGGTGATAACCATGGGCCCGGACGGGGTCCCGGGCGCGCACGCGCTGGTCATGGACCAGCAGGAGGTGGGGGCCCGGGCGGCCGCGCACCTCGTGGAACGGGGGCGGCGGCGGATCGGCGTGGTGGTGCCCGAGGAGGACGGTCTGGAGCTGTTCTCGGCGCCCCGCCTCGCGGGTGCCCGCTCCGTCGCGGGCGCCGACGTCGAGACCTTCCCGATGGCCTACACCGAGGAGTCCGCGGCCGCGCTGGCGGCACGCTGGCGCCGGCTCGGGCGCGACGCGGCCTTCGCCTACAACGACGAGTACGCGATGCTGCTGATGCGGGCCCTCCAGGACGAGGGGCTCGCCGTCCCCGCGGACGTCGCGGTCATCGGCGCCGACGACCTGCTCCTCGGCAGGCTGCTGCGGCCCCGGCTGAGCACCGTGCGGCTGGAACTGCCGACGGGTGACCACCTCGCGGAACTGGTGGACCGCGCGGTGCGCGAACCGTCCGAGCTCACGCGACGGCACGACCTGATGACCGCCGTCGCCGTGCACCGCGAATCGACCTGACCGGCCCCGGGGGGCCGTTGACAGGCGGTGACCTGCGGACGGAGACTTCGGGCGCGCCCCACCGGGCGTGCCCGGCGGCGGGGTCCCGGCGAACCGTCCACCGGAACCGCTCCGCCCGGGAACCGGACCGCCCGGCAGCGGACCGCCCCGGACCACCGGGGCCGGCGCGCCGGCACCCGCACGGATTCGCCCAGGAGAGACCCCATGAGCATCCGCACCGTCCGCGACGTCTACGTGGTCGACGCCGTCCGCACCCCGATCGGCAGGTTCGGCGGGGCCCTGGCCGGGATCCGCCCCGACGACCTGGCCGCGCACGTCGTCCGCGCGCTGGTGGACCGTACGCCGGACCTCGACCCGGCCCGCATCGACGACGTGGTCTTCGGCGACGCCAACGGCGCGGGCGAGGACAACCGCGACGTGGCCCGGATGGCGGTGCTGCTGGCGGGCCTGCCCGTGACCGTTCCGGGGGTCACCGTCAACCGGCTCTGCGGCTCGGGTCTGGAAGCCGTCGTACAGGCCGCCCGCGCCATCGCGCTCGGTGACGCCTCCGTCGCCATCGCCGGCGGCGTCGAATCGATGAGCCGCGCCCCCTGGGTGGTGCAGAAGCCCGAACGGACCTTCCCCGCAGGCCACCAGCAGATGTGGTCCACCACCCTCGGCTGGCGGATGACCAACCCGCGGATGTCCGCGGACTGGACCGGTTCGCTCGGCGAGGGCGCCGAACTCGTCGCCGAGAAGTGCGGGATCGGGCGCGAGGCGCAGGACGCCTTCGCCCTGGAGAGCCACCGCAAGGCCGCGGCCGCCTGGGCCGCGGGACAGTACGACGCGGAGGTCGTCCCGTACCCCGGTGTCGACCTGGTGCGGGACGAGTGCGTCCGCGAGGACTCCGGCCCGCAGGCGCTGGCCCGGCTCAAGCCGGCCTTCCGGACGGACGGTTCGGGGACGGTGACGGCCGGCAACGCCTCCCCGCTCAACGACGGCGCGGCCGCCCTGCTGCTGACCGACGAGGCGGGGCTCGCCGCCACGGGCCGCGAGCCGCTCGCCCGCATCGGCGCCTCTGCGGTGACCGGGATCGAGCCCCGGCTCTTCGGCCTGGGACCGGTGGACGCCGTCGCGCGGGCCCTCGGCAAGGCCGGCCGCGGGTTGGCCGAGCTGTCGGTCCTCGAACTGAACGAGGCCTTCGCGGCGCAGGCGTTGGGCTGCCTTTCGGCCTGGCCCGAGCTGGACCCCGCCGTGCTCAACCCGCGCGGGGGCGCCATCGCCATCGGCCACCCGCTCGGGGCCTCGGGCGCGCGGCTGGCGGGGTCGGTCGCGCACCAACTGGCAGCGGCCGGATCCGGCACGGGCCTGGCGACGCTGTGCATCGGCGTCGGCCAGGGCATCGCGCTCGTCCTGGAACGCTGAACCGGGCGGCGCGCGCACGTCCGGACCACCGCGGACACGTGCGCGCGAACGCGCCTCCCACCCGGCGGCGTGGATCGTTTCCGGTCACCGGCACATGCCAACTGCCCAATAACTGAACAGAACTGGGACCTCCGGTCTGGCACGATGGCGCATGCTGCCGCCCCCCGCCCCAGCCATCCCCACCCGGAGGCCCCGCGCCATGCCGCTCCTCGACCCGACGCTCTGGCAGGACGGACCCACCCTCACCGGGGGCGCCGCACCCGTCGTCGAACCCGCCACCGGCCGAACCCTCGCCACGCTCGACCTGGCCGCACCCGGCGATGTCGCCGAGGCCGCCGTACGGGCCCGCGCCGCGCAGCGGGACTGGGCGCGCGCCACCCACCTGGAACGCGCCGCCGTGCTGCGCCGCGCCGGAGACCTGTTCGCCACCCACGCCGACGAGTTGCGCGAGTGGCTGGTGCGGGAAACGGGCTCCATACCCGGCAAGGCCGCCTTCGAACTGCACGTCGCCGCCGAGGAGTGCTACGAGGCCGCCGCGCTGGCCTCCCGCCCGACCGGACAGGTGCTGCCGAGCGAGGCGCCGCGGCTGTCCTTCACCCGCCGGGTGCCGGCCGGGGTGGTCGGGGTCGTGGCCCCGTTCAACGTCCCGCTGGTCCTGGCGGTGCGCTCGGTCGCGCCCGCGCTGGCGCTGGGCAACGCGGTGCTGCTCAAGCCGGACCGGCGCACCGCGGTGTCCGGGGGCCTCGCGCTCGCGGCCGTCCTCGTGGCCGCCGGCCTCCCGGGCGGGCTGCTGCACGTCCTGCCCGGCGGGGCCGAGACGGGGGCCGCGCTGGTCGCCGACCCCCGGGTGCGGGTGGTGTCCTTCACCGGGTCCACCGCGGCCGGACGCGCGGTCGGCGAACTGGCCGGCCGGCACCTCAAGCGCGCCCACCTGGAACTGGGCGGCAATTCCGCGCTCGTCGTCCTGCGCGACGCCGACATCGAGGCGGCCGTGGCGCAGGCCTCCTGGGGCTCCTTCTTCCACCAGGGCCAGATCTGCATGACCGCCGGCCGCCACCTCGTGCACGCCTCCCTGTACGACGAGTACGTGGAGCGGCTGGCCGCGCGCGCCGACGCCCTCGCGGTCGGGGACCCGTACCGCGAGCAGGTCCACCTGGGCCCGCTGATCGACGCCGGCCAGGTGGAGCGGGTGCACGCCCTGGTCGAGGCGAGCACGGCGCAGGGGGCCAAGCTCGTCGCGGGAGGCACCCACCGGGACCTCTTCTACCGGCCGACCGTCCTGGCGGGCGTCGCCGACGACACCCCCGCGTACGCCGAGGAGGTCTTCGGGCCCGTCGCGCCCGTACGGTCCTTCGCGACGGAGGAGGAGGCGGTCGCGCTGGCCTCGGCGGGACCGTACGGCCTCTCGCTCGGGATCGTGACCCGCGACGCCGCCCGCGGCCTGGACCTGGCCGAGCGGATCCCGACCGGGATCGCCCACATCAACGACCAGACGGTGAACGACGAGGCCGTCGCCCCCTTCGGCGGGGTCGGCGCGTCCGGCACCGGCGCGCGGTTCGGCGGCGAGTCCAACCTGGACGCCTTCACGGAGCTGCGCTGGACCACGGCCCGCACGACCCCGGCCGACCACCCGTTCTAGCCGCCGCTCCCCCCTGCGGGGGACGTGCGGAATGATGCGGGCGGGTCGTTCGTTCAAGCAGGCAGACGGCTCTCATCTGGAGGTTTGGACACCGTGGCTACAGTCGAGCTCACCAAGGAGAACTTCGACCAGACGGTCAGCGAGAACCCGTTCTTGCTGATCGACTTCTGGGCGGGCTGGTGCCGGCCGTGCCTGCAGTTCGCCCCGGTCTACGAGAAGGCCTCGGAGGCCCACCCCGACCTGGTCTTCGCCAAGGTCGACACCGAGGCGCAGCAGGAGCTGGCGGCGGCCTTCGAGATCAGCTCCATCCCGACACTCATGATCGTCCGGGAGCAGGTGGCGATCTTCTCCCAGCCGGGCGCCCTGCCGGAGGCGGCCCTCACGGACATCATCGGTCAGGCCCGCGCGCTCGACATGGACGAGGTGCGCGCCAAGATCGCCGCGGACCAGCAGGCCGCCGGCGGCCCCGGCACCCCGAAGGGCTGAACCGCCCCCGGGCCGGTCGGCGCCGACCGGCCCGGACGGACCCACGACGCGGCCCCGGCCCGGTGCCACCGCACCACGCCGGGGCCGCGCCGCAACCCGCGCGACACCCGCGGCCGCCCCGTACAGTGACGGGATCGAGCCCCTGACCGGGATTCCTGCGGGTCCTGGTGGACCCTGCGGAATCCTTGGAAGGTGTCTATGACCGAAGCGGTGGAGTACGACGTCGTGGTGCTCGGCGGCGGGCCGGCCGGCGAGAACGTCGTCGACCGGGCCCGTGCCGCCGGGCTGAGCACGGCGCTGGTGGAGAGCGAGCTCGTGGGCGGGGAGTGCTCCTACTGGGCCTGCGTCCCGAGCAAGGCGCTGCTGCGGCCCGTGCTGGCCCGGGCGGACGCCCGCCGGGTGCCGGGGCTGGCCGGGGCCGTCGGGGGGCCGCTGGACACGGCGGCGGTCCTCGCGCACCGGGACTACTGGGCGAGCGACTGGAAGGACCAGGGCCAGATCGACTGGCTCGACTCCATCGGCGCGCACGTCTACCGCGGCCACGGCCGGCTCTACGGGGTCCGCAAGGTCGCCGTCACCAGCCCCGAGGGGGAGCACCACGTGCTCTCCGCCCGGCACGCGGTGGTCATCGCCACCGGGACCCGGGCCGTCGTCCCCGACCTGCCCGGCATCGCCGACGCCCGCCCCTGGACCAGCCGCGAGGCGACCTCCGCGCAGGAGGCGCCCGGGCGGCTGCTGATCGTGGGCGGGTCCGTGGTGGCCGCCGAGATGGCCACGGCCTGGCAGGGGCTGGGTTCGCAGGTCACGGTGCTCGTGCGCGGCTCGCGGCTGCTGCCGCGCATGGAGCCGTTCGCCGGGGAGCTCGTCGCCGACGCGCTGCGCGAGGCCGGCGCGGTGATCCGTACGGAGGTGGCCGTCGAGGCGGTCGTACGGGACGGGTCGACCGGCCCGGTGACGGTGGTCCTGGAGGGCGGCGAAACCCTGGAGGGCGACGAACTGCTGATGGCCACGGGCCGTTCGCCGCGGACCGAGGACATCGGGCTGGACACGGTGGGGCTGGCGCCGGGGGAGTGGATCGGGGTCGACGACAGCTGCCGGGTCCCCGGCCACGACTGGCTGTACGCGGTCGGCGACGTCAACCACCGCGCCCTGCTGACCCACCAGGGCAAGTACCAGGCGCGGATCGCGGGCGCCGTCATCGCGGCCCGCGCGGCCGGGGAGGCCGAGCTGGACACCGCGCCCTGGGGCGCGCACGTGGCGACGGCCGACGAGCGGGCCCTGCCCCAGGTGGTGTTCACCGACCCGGAGGCCGCGGCGGTGGGCCTCTCCCTGGCGGAAGCCGAGGGCGCCGGTCGCCGGGTGCGGGCCGTCGACTACGACCTGGCGAAGGTGTCGGGCGCGGGCCTGTACGCCGACGGGTACCGCGGCCGGGCCCGGATGGTCGTCGACCTGGACCGCGAAGTCCTCCTCGGCGCCACCTTCGTGGGCCCGGGCGCGGCCGAGCTGCTGCACGCGGCCACCATCGCGGTCGCGGCCGAGGTCCCGATCGACCGGCTGTGGCACGCGGTGCCGGCCTTCCCGACGATCAGCGAGATCTGGCTACGGCTGCTGGAGGCGTACCGGCAGGCCTGACCGGCCCCGCCGCGCCCCGGACCGGTCCGGGGCGCGGCGCGGTACCGACCCACCTGCCCGGCCCGACCCCACCGAGCCGGGTCTCCGGTCGCTCGGCCCGGTCACGTGGTGGGCCGGGTGCCGAGGGCTCGGGCCAGTCGGTCGCTCCGGTCGCGGGGGATGCCCCGGGCGGGGCGGACGTCGCACCGCGGGCTGAGGACGTCGTCGCAGTTCAGGAGGGCGGGGTACGGGTCCTGACCTCCCGAGAGCGGGGAGGTGCGGGTGAGCGTCCCCTCGGCCGGTTCCCGCAGGGGGTGTCCGCCAGGAGCGCCTGTGCCAGGCCCGTAGCCCCCTCGTCGTCGTCGGCGACGCCCGCCCGGATCGGCACGGGCCCGGCGTGCCGGCCGCCGCCGACAACCCTCCGCACGGGCCGGCGCGCATCCCCTAGACCGCGGGAAGGGAAGGGTCGGGCGTCCAGGGGGACGGGGCGGTGATCGACCAGCGTTCGTGGTCGCGCCAGGCGCCGTTGATGTAGAGGTAGTCGGGCGACATGCCCTCGTACCGGAAGCCGAGTCGCCGGACCAGGGCCAACGAGGTCGTGTTCTCGGGCTGGATGTTCGCCTCCAGCCGGTGGAGCCGCAGGTCGCCGAAGGCGTGCCCGAGGGCGAGCGCGAGGCCTTCGGTCATGTAGCCCCGGCCCGCGGACGGGGCGAAGGCCGCGTAGCCGACGGACGCGCCCTGGTAGCGGCCCCGGATGACCGAGTTGATGTTGACCATGCCGGCCGCCGCGCCCGTCTCCAGAACGCGGATCAGGTAGCCCCGGTTGGTGCCGTCCTCGAAGCGGTGCATCCAGTCCCGGAACTCCCCGGCGTTCGCGGGCAGTTGCATCCACGGCACGTGGAGCGCGGTGCTGGCCCGTACCAGCGAGCAGAACTCGTCCTGGTCGGCGAGGGTGAGCGGGCACAGTTCGACCCGTGACGGTGTAAGGGGCATGGACCCCATGCTAGGCCCCCGGTCGAGCGGGGGACCACCGCGTCGCGCCGCCGCGAAGTCCACCCCCGGCGTGGGGCGAACGCGCAGGTCGAGGGCCGGGGGCGGGACCCTCGAACCCGGGCCGGTGTACCGCGCCGGACCGGGTGGGGAGCGCGGCGCGAGCGCGGGGTGCGCCGCAACTGTGCTGGTACACAGTGGAATTGACGGACCGGCAGCTGGGCGGTGCTTCGTGTCCGCGGGTTCGCGGAGGGGGTTTCACCTTGATCAATCTTAGGTTAGCCTTACCTCAGTTTCAGCCCTCTGACCGCACCTGAAAGGTGTCCCAGTGATGCGTGCTGCCCTCCTGTCCCGTACCGCCGCCCGCGCGGCCGTCGCCTCCACCGCCGCCGTGGCCCTCGCCCTCGGCGTCGCCGGCTCCGCCTCCGCCGCCACGTCCACGCGTACGGTCACCGACGGCGCGACCTTCAACCTGAGCGTGACCGCGCCGGGCACCGCCACCGCCGCCGGGCAGAACGTCACCGTCACCGGCAGCGGCTTCAACACCGCCAAGGGCATATACGTGGGCCTCTGCGCGGTCAGCGGGGCCCAGGGCGCCAACAAGCCCACCCCGTGTCTGGGCGGTTCGGACCAGGCCGGCACCACCGGCGCCTCGCACTGGGTGAACAACACCTACGGCGGCACCCTGCCCAACACCTCGAAGTTCGCCGCCGGGGGCAGCTTCAGCGTGACCATCCACGTCAAGGCCGACCTGGGCAACGGCCAGATCTGCGGCGACACCGTCCAGTGCGCCATCGTCACCCGCGCCGACCACTTCAACTCGGCCAACCGCACGTACGACGTGCACGTCCCCGTCGCCTTCAACTAGCCCGTCCGGGCAGCCGCCACCGGTCGGGACCCCGCGCGTCGGCGCAGGGGTCCCGGCCACGTCGACGAGGAAGTCATGACAGCCCCACTCCCCACCACGCCCCCCGCACCCCACCGCCTCGGGGCCGCCGGCGCGGCCCTCACCCTCGTGCTCGCCTCGGCCTCCGCGCTCGCCCTCGCCTCCGGCGGCACGGTGAGCGCCGCCGCCGGGGCGCCCCGGACCGCTCCGGGCTCCGCCGGACAGCAGTTGACCGTCTCCACCGCATCCGACCTCGCGCCGCCCGGCCAGACCGTGCGCGTCACCGGGAAGGGGTACGACCCCGCCAAGGGCGTCTACGTGGCCCTGTGCAAGGACAACGGGGACGACAGGCTCCCGGCCCCCTGCGCCGGCGGGGCCGACGTGACCGGCGCCGCCAAGGCCTCGCAGTGGATCGTCCCCGTGGGGGACGCGCACGCCGGCGAGCTCGGCACCCCCTACGGTGCGGGCGGAGGCTTCGACGTGGAGCTGAGGCTCACCGCGAAGAGCGAGGGCCTCGACTGCGCCCGGGTGGCCTGCTCCGTCGTCACCCGCGTCGACCACCGGGGCGTCGGCGACCGCTCCCAGGACGTGCGGGTCCCCGTCGCGTTCCGGGGCGGGGACGCGGTCGGTCCCGGCGGCGAGGGGGTCGACGTCCCGCAGGGCACGGTCGCGTACGCGGCGGTCGCGCAGTTCACCACCGCAGGCAAGCCGCGCGACGTCCTGCTCCACCCCGACTCCGGGAAGCTGTACGTCGGTTCGGAGGACCTGCCCGACACCGCAGGCGCCAACGAGAGCGGCCTGCACGTCCTGGACCCGGCCGACGGCAGGCTGCGCGGCAGCGTCACCCGGGCGCCCGGTTCGACGGGCGCGCTGAGCCAGCGGCCGGTCCGGCAGCTGATCGCGCCGCTGCCCGGGGACGGCGTGGTCTTCGCCTACCCGCTGCGCGGCATCGGCACCGCCAGGGAAGGAGACTCCGCGGCCGCGGGTGCGTGGGTCCCCGGCGCGGCCGTCACGGACTCGGCCCCCGGCGTCACGCCCGGGACGGTGCTCGTCGCGCAGGGGCCGGTGCTCTCCGAGGTGGACATCGCCACCGCCGCGGTCAAGCGGACCCTCACCCTGGACGGGGGCGAGGAGTTCGCGCTCGACGCCGCCCGCGGCGCGGTGTGGTTCACCGACTTCGGCAACCGCCGGATGTACCGCGTGGACACCGCCGCCTTCAAGGTCACCGCGGCCGTCGAGCTGCCGCGGGGCGAGGGCTTCGGCGGCTTCGCCGAAGTGGACCCGGAGACCGGAGCGGTCTGGGTCGGCCTGGACACCTCGGTGGTCGTCCACGACGCGGCGGGCGAGCGGGTGGGCACCGTCGAGGGACAGGACCTGCCCCGCGCGGCGCGGTTCGACGCGGCCGCGCACGAGGCGTACGTGGTGTGGCAGGACGCGGGCGACCCCTCCAGGCCGGGCTCCGACAACAACGGCGCCCTGGCCGTCTACCGCACGGCCGACCTCAAGCCCGCGGCGAAGCCGGTCGTCCTGCCCGGAAACCACGGCCAGTCGGGCGCCGCCTCGCTCGCGGTCCAGCCCGGCGGCGGGACCCTCTTCGTCACCAACCCGGCCGAGGGGCGGATCGTCCGACTGGAGCGGTCCGTGTCCCCGACGGTCGCCCAGGGGCCCACCGACCGGACCGTCACGGCCGGCACCGTCGTCTCCCTGACCGCCCGGGCCGAGGGAACTCCCAGCCCCGCGGTCGTCTGGCAGGTCAGCACGGACGCCGGGAAGAACTGGAAGGCGGTGCCGGGAGCGACCGCGGCGACGTACGCCTTCACCGCCGCGGCCGCTCACGACGGGCAGCGCTACCGGGCCGAGTTCCACAACTCCGCCGGCACCAGCCGCACCACCGCGATCACGCTCACGGTGACGGCGCCGCCGGACGGCTCCTCCACGGAGGGTGCGGGCGGTACGGGAAGTACGGGCGGTACGGATGCCTCGGCCGGTACGAGCGGTACGGGTGGTACGGCTGCTACGGGTGGCGGCGACGGCACGGTCACGGCCGGCGCGGCCGGCGGTTCCTCCGACACCACCACCGGTGGCACCGCCTCCGGCGGCACGGCCGGCGGGGGCTCCGGCGGGGCCACCGCTGCCGGCGGTACGACGGGCGGTGCGCTCGCCTCGACGGGGGTGACCGTGGCCTCCCTCGGCGGGGCGGCCGTCGTGCTCACGGCGGCCGGCTGGGCACTGGTGCGGCGCAGGCGCCCGGGCGGCGCCGCGTGACGGGGCGGCAGGGAACTCCCCCCGGTCCGGGGGAGTTCCGCCCGTCCGCCCGTCCGCCCGTCCGCCCGTCCGCCCGTCCGCCCGTCCGCCCGTCCGCCCGCCCGTCCGCCCGTCCGCCCGTCCGCCCGTCCGCCCGTCCGCCCGTCCGCCCGTCCGCCCGTCCGCCCGTCCGAGCGGGGGACGGGGTCCCGCTATCCGGCGGTCGCGGCCCGCCGGTAGCTGCGGCCGTCGCGGGTGCGGGTGAGCAGGCCCGCGGTGATCAGGTGGCGCCGTAGCGCCGAGCAGTCCTCGTGCACGGTGCGCAGCGCGTCGTTCACCTCCGGCTCCGTGTAGTCGCGGTCGGCCGCGAAGAGGGTCCCGGTGAGGTGGGCGAGCAACTGCTCGCGGCGTGCGGCCTTGCGGGGGACGGCGATGAGACGGCCCGTCGCGGTGAAGAGGTCGGACACGTCGCGCGGGGTGCGGGGCGCGCTCGGTTGATGTGCGGTGCTCTGTGACATGTCGGCGAGCTTCTCCCGGTTCCGGAGCCCCCGGCAACGCATTTTCCCGCGCCGCCCGCGGGCCGTACCGCCCCCGTACCGCCCCCGTGACGACCCGGTACCGTCCCCGTTTCAGTGGCCGGCCACCACCTTCACCAGTGCCACCGCCGTGCCGATCGCCGCGTCGATCGCTCCGGCGAGCAGGGCGAAGACCGTGCCGCCGCCCATCCGGAGCCCTCCGTGGCATCCCCAGGCGAACAGGGTGCCGACGTTCACTCCGGCGGCGGTGAGCAGTGCGGTGTCCATGGCCATCACGCCCAGGGCCGACAGGCCGATCAGGATCAGCGGCCCCACCGCCGAGAGCAGCAGGGGGCTGCTGATGAAGAGCATCGTGCGCAGCTCGGCGCCGGTGGCGAAGGAGCCGCTCGTCACGCGGTGGGCCTGCTGGTCCGCGACGAGGGCCGCGAGCCACAGGCCGACCGAGGCGGTGACGACGGTGGCCACGGCGCCGAGGGCGTCCACGTGGCCGCTGCCGGCGAGGCCGATGACCACGGAGATCATGGTGATCGTCGCGTACAGCCGTTCCTTGAGCTGGGCCGCGGCCGTGTTCGGGTCCACCGCATGTTCCGTCACGGGCCCACGGTAAGCGGCGGTCGTGGCGGCGGGCCGGAACCACACCGGCCGGCGCCGACCCTCGGACTGACGGGTCGGCGCCGGCCGTTTCCGCACGTGGGCGGGGAGGGGCGCGGTGGTGCGCGGTGGAGTGGAGCGGGGCCGGTCAGACGCCGACCGCCTCTTCCATCTCCTCTTCCTCCGCCGCCGCGTTCTTCGTCGGATCGGCATCGGCATCGGCTTCGGCTGCCCGGGTGCGGGCCGCTCGGGCCTCGGTGCGACGTTCCGCGAGTGCCGCGGCGCCGGTCACCGCGAGTCCGGCCAGGAGCCAGAGGACGAGGGTCCACACGTGGCGGCCCAGGCCGTCGTGGCCGAAGTAGACCAGGCTGCGCAGGCCCTCCACGAAGCCGGCGCCGTTCCAGAAGGAGTGGAGCGTTCCGAAGAAGCCGTTCTGCAGCTCGGGCCGGAACAGGCCG
Source organism: Streptomyces subrutilus (assembly GCF_008704535.1). Lineage (NCBI taxonomy): Bacteria > Bacillati > Actinomycetota > Actinomycetes > Kitasatosporales > Streptomycetaceae > Streptomyces > Streptomyces subrutilus. The sequence goes on along the minus strand of NZ_CP023701.1, from coordinate 1,223,211 downwards.
CCGGAGCTGGTGAAGTTGAGCATCACGAACAGCGCCATCATCGCCAGGGTGGTCCACCGCTTCAGGAACGTGTGGAGTCCGACACCGATGAAGAGGATGCCGGCCGAGTACAGCCAGCTCAGGCCCCAGAGCCCGGCCAGTTCGTGGTGGACGAGGTGGAAGACGGGCCCGGCGAGCAGCGTGCCGATGACGCTGACGACGCCGGAGACGCCGACCACGAGCAGGGCGCGGCCGCGCATGCGCAGCGCGGCGCCCGCGCCGCCGATGACCGCCACGGAGGCGTACGAGCCGATGCTGACGGCCACGAGCAGGAAGAACAGGCCCTGGCCCGTCGGGTCGTCCTCGACCGTGCCGACCACGTCCGTGACCGCGAGCGGCGAGCCCTGCCGGGCGGCGATCGGTGTGAAGACCTTCTCCGCGACGGTGGCGCCCGTGTCGGACGCGGCCGTCGCGACGATCAGCTCCGGTCGTGAGCCGTCCGGTACGTAGGCGGCCGTGACCTCGCGGCCCTTGACGGCGTCGACGGCATCGGAGCGGTCGGCCACGGTACGGACGTCGAGCGCGTCACCGGCCCCGTCCTTGACGTTCTGCGCGAAGACCTTGGCCTGCGCGTCCTGGGCGACGACGGCGACGGGCAGGTGATGGGGCTCGGGGTGGACGAAGGCGCCGAGGTAGGCGAGGCCCATGCCGAGGCACATCAGCAGGGGGGTGACGAGGTGGGTGAGGACGTGCCGCAGCGCCGGATCGCGCAGTCCGGCGACCGCACCGCCCGCGCCCGCGGCGTGGTGCACGGTCCCGCGCGGCTCGGCGCCGGGAGCTCGGCGGGACGTGGGTGTACGACCGGACATGCGGAGAACCTCCTGGTCGGCGGGTCGTCCGGGGCCGGGGGCCGGTGGGGGCGACCATTGGTTGGCATCTGCAACCTTCCATACAGTTGTAGCATACATTTAAATCTGGAGGTGGGGTCATGACCGCGCAGCACACCCTCGGGCAGCGGGACGGGGGAGTCCACGGGGCCCCGGGACGGGACCGTGGGACGTCGGGACGGGCCCCTTCGGGCCGTGCGGCTCCGGAACTTACCGTTCCGGGCCCTGCGGCGGCGGGCCGTGCCGCCGCCGTGGACACGATCCAGCGCGAGATGACGACCTTCGCCCGACGGGCCAGGGCCGCTGCCGCCCGCTTGCACCCGGAGCTGTCCCTGGTCTCCTACACGCTCCTCGGGCACCTGGAGGAGCGCGCGGGCTGCCGGGTCACGGACCTGGCCGCGTACTACGCCCTCGACAAGTCGACGGTCAGCCGCCAGGTCGCCGCCCTGGAGCGGGCCGGACTGGTCGAGCGGCACCCCGCCCCCGAGGACCAGCGCGTCCACGTGCTCGTCCTCACGGCCGCCGGCACGGAGATCCTCGCGCAGGTCACCCGCAACCGCCGCGCGATGTTCGAGGAACGGCTCGCGGACTGGGCCGGCGAGGACCTCGACCGCTTCGCGGCCTGCCTGCTGCGCTACAACGAGGGCGGTCGACCCGCTCCCGGCGGCGCCGCCGGGAGCGCCTGACCCCAGGGCCCGCGACCCCCGCCCGTGACATTCGTACCGCCCGGGTCCGTACAAGCGGATCTGCCGGGGTCGGGGCCCGGGACCCTAGCGTGGCCGACATGACGCAGACGCTCCCCACGGCCCCCTCCGGGGCACCCCCCGCGGTGCGGTTCCGGCACGTCGCCAAGTCCTTCGGAGCCGTGCGCGCCGTGTCCGGCATCGACCTCGACGTCCGGGCCGGCGAGACGGTCGCGCTGCTCGGCCGCAACGGCGCCGGCAAGTCCACCACCGTCAGCCTGCTGCTCGGGCTCGACACCCCCGACGCCGGCAGCGTCCGGCTCTTCGGAGAGCCCCCCGAGCGGGCCGTACGGGACGGCCGGGTCGGCGCGATGCTCCAGGACGCCCGTCCGGTCCCGCGGGTCACCGCCCGCGAGCTCGTCGCCTTCGTCGCCCGGACCCATCCGGCCCCGATGCCCGTGGCCGAGGCCCTCGACCTCGCCGGCCTCACCGACCTCGCCGGCCGCCGCGTCGACCGGCTCTCCGGCGGCCAGGCCCAGCGCGTCCGCTTCGCCGTCGCCCTCGTCGGGAACCCGGCGCTGATCGTCCTCGACGAACCCACCGCCGCCCTGGACGTGGAGGCCCGCCGGGCCTTCTGGGCGTCCGTGCGCGGCCGTGCCCGGCGCGGCCACACGGTCCTGTTCTCCACGCACCACCTGGAGGAGGCCGACGCGTACGCCGACCGGATCGTGGTCATCGACCGGGGCCGGATCGTCGCCGACGGCACCGCCGAACAGCTCCGCCGGGCCGCGGGCGGCTCCCTGGTCTCCTTCGACCTTGCCGGCCGGCCCTCCGAGGGCCTCGCCGCGCTCCCCGGAGTCGGCTGCGTCGAGGTGCGCGGCGACCGGGCCCGGCTCCGTACGGAGGACCCGGACGCGACCGTGGTCGCCCTCGTCGGCCTCGGCGCCGTACGGGGGCTCGAAGTCACCGCCCCCTCCCTCGAAGACGCCTTCCTCGCCCTCACCGACGCGCCCGCCCCGACGGCCGCCGCCGTCCCGGCCGCCCCGGCCGACACCGTCGTGGAGGTCCGATGATCACCGCCTACGTCCGCCTCGAAGTCCGGCGCACCCTGCGCGACACCGGCTTCGTCTTCTTCGGCATCGGCATGCCGGTGCTGATGTACCTGCTCTTCACCAACCTCGGCACCGGCGATCCCGGCTGGCGGACCGCCTCCATGGTGGCCATGGCCGCGTACGGCGCCCTGGGCTCGGCGCTCTCGACCGGGACCGGCGTCGCCGAGGACAAGGGGGCCGGCTGGCTCCGCGCACTGCGCATCACGCCGATGACCCCGCGCCAGGTGGTCGCCGGGCGGGCGCTCACGGGCTCGGTGATCGTGCTGCCCTCGATCCTCGCCGTGCTGGCCGCGGGCGCCCTGGTCAACGGCGTGCGGCTGGGCGCCGCGCAGTGGGCGGCCGTGGCCCTGGTGCTGTGGCTCGGCGCGCTCCCCTTCACCCTGCTCGGCATCGGCAACGGCTACCGCCTGTCGGCCCAGACCACGGGGCTGGTCAACGTCGGCTGCAACCTGTTCCTCTCCGTCGTCGGCGGCCTCTGGTTCCCCGTCGAGCTGTTCCCCGGCTGGCTGCGCTCCCTCTCGGACCTCACGCCCACCCACCGGTTCGCGGAACTCGGCCAGGCCCTCGCGGCCGGCGCCGCCCCCGGCCTCGCGGCGGTCGCGGTGCTCGGGGCGTGGGCCCTGCTGTTCGGCTCGTACGCGGTCCTCTCGTACCGTCGTTCCGCGAGGACGGCGTAGACCATGGAACGGAGCGTGCCCGTGCGCGGTGAACGGACCGCACGCAGGACCGGGTGGCGGCTCCGGCCGCGCCCGGACGGCGAGTGCCGGCGCGAGGGCCCCGGCGCGGGGGAGGACGGCGGCGACGGGCACGGCTCCACGCGGCCGCCCGGCGCCTTCACCCTGCTGCCCTGGCTGCTGCTGGGCATGGGGGCCATCTCGAACGTGATCCAGGGGGAGACCCCCAACCCCTGGGTCGGCGGCCTCGGCCTGCTCGTCTTCAACTCCCTCTACGTCGGCCTGGTGTTCCGCGCCTTCGACAAGCGGGCCCGGGAAGCGGCCGCCACCCGCTGGTGCCTCGTGGCCCTGGGCGTCGTCACCTGCGCCCTCGCCCTCGCCTACGGCGGCAACTGGCTGCTCTTCTTCCCCCTGCTGGGCCTCGCCACCGGCGCGGTGCTCCGGGGCAGGCGGCTCGGGCAGGCCATGTTCGGCATCACCGCCCTCACCGGGCTGATCGCCGGACGCTACGAGGGCTGGGACACCCTCGGGATCGTCTACGGCACCTTCGTGTCCGGCATGGTCACCGCGGCCATCCTCGCCCTGTCCGAGACGGTGCGCGAACTGCGCGACACCCGCCAGGAGCTGGCGCGCTCGGCCGTGGAACGGGAGCGGCTGCGGTTCTCCCGAGACCTGCACGACCTGCTCGGGCACACCCTGTCGGTGATCGTGGTGAAGTCGGAGGCGGCCCGCCGGATCGCGCCGCGCGACATCGAGGCTGCCCTCGACCAGGTCCGCGACATCGAGTCGGTCGGCCGGCAGGCGCTCACCGAGATCCGCGAGGCCGTCACCGGCTACCGGCGGGCCAGCCTGGGGCAGGAGCTCGACCGCGCCCGCGGCGCGCTGGCCGCGGCCGGGATAGAGCCCTTCGTACGGCAGTCCGGGCCGCCGCTGCCCCCGCAGACGGCCGCCCTGCTCGGCTGGGTGGTGCGCGAGTCCGTCACCAACGTGCTCCGGCACGGCGGCTCCGCCGCGACCTGCGAGATCGAGGTACGGGGCTCAGCCGAGCGCGTCCGGCTCACCGTCACCGACGACGGCGGCGGGACGGGCGGGGGCGCCGCCCCCGCGGACCCGGCGGCCCGCGTAGGCTCGGTCCCGGCTCAGGCAACGGTCACCGCCCCGCCGGGCAGCGGCCTGACCGGCCTGGCCGAACGGCTCGCGGCGGCGGGCGGCACCCTGCTCAGCGGACCGCTCCCCGGCCGGGGGTTCCGGGTCCGCGCCGAGCTGCCGGTGGAACCGGCGGAAGGAGAGGCACCGGACGTGACCGCGGTACGGGCGGACGAGGAGACCGGGTGATCAGGATCCTGCTGGCCGAGGACCAGGGCATGATGCGCAGCGCCTTGGCCCTGCTGCTGGGTCTGGAGGAGGACATCGAGGTGGTGGCGCAGGTCGCGGCCGGGCACGAGATCGTGCCCGCCGCCTTGGAGGCCCGGCCCGACGTGGCCCTGCTGGACATCGAACTCCCGGGCCTGAGCGGCCTGGACGCCGCCGCCGAACTGCGCGCCCGCTGCCCGGACTGCCGGGTGCTGATCCTGACCACCTTCGGCCGGCCCGGCTACCTGCGGCGCGCCATGGAGGCCGGAGCCGCCGGATTCCTGGTGAAGGACGGCCCGGTGGAGGAACTGGCCGCGGCCGTCCGCCGGGTGCTCGCGGGGGAGCGGGTGATCGACCCCGCGCTCGCCGCCGCGGCCCTGGGCGCCGGCCCCAGCCCGCTGACCCCTCGCGAGGTGGACGTCCTGAACGCCGCCGCCGACGGGGCGACCGTCGCCGACATCGCGGCGCGGGTCCACCTGTCCGAATCGACCGTGCGCAACTACCTGTCGGCCGCCATCGGCAAGACCGCGACCCGCAACCGCATGGAGGCCGTCCGCGCCGCCCGGCGTCAGGGCTGGCTGTAGCCGCGCCCCACGGACTCCGCACGCCCTCCAGCCCCGTACGCCCTTCGGGCCCCGTGCGCCCCGCGCGGGGGCGGGTCACACGGATCGCGGACGGTCCTGCTTGACCGCGCGCAGCACCACGAACTTCGGTTCGCTCGCGACCACTTCGCTGTTGCCGAAGAGCCGGCGCAGGTGCGTGTGGTAGCCCATGTGCCGGTTGGCGACCACCCACAGCTCGCCGCCGGGCCGCAGCACCTTGCGCGACTGCGCGAACATCCGCAGCGCCGTCGCGTCCGTCGTGGCCTGGTGGGAGTGGAACGGCGGATTGCTCAGCACCAGGTCGACGGAGCCCGGCGGCAGCATGGCCACCCCGTCGCCGACCAGGAACTCGGCCGTCCGCCGGCCCTCGCGCACGTTCGCCCGGTACGTGGCCCGGGCCGAGGCGACGGCCTGGTAGGACTCGTCGGTGAAGACCACCTCGGCGTCCTCGTCGCCGACCTGGATCGCCGTGCCGACGACACCGTTGCCGCAGCCCAGGTCCACGACCCGGGCGCCGTCGGTGTTGGTCGGCAGGTTCTGCAGGAAGAAGCGGGTGCCGATGTCCAGCCGGTCCGCGCAGAAGATCCCCGCGTGGTTGACGACGGTCAGCCCGGCACCCGAGCCGCCGTCCTCGTCGACCGTGTACGTCAGCGGCCACGGCCCGGGGGTCGCGGGACGGGTGGCCCCGGGAGTGCCCGGCGTGCAGAAGATCAGCCGGGCCTTCTTCTCGGCGAGCGAGGTCTTCGTGGGGCCCAGGATCCGCTCGAAGAGCCGCAGGGTGGAGGTGTGGATCTCCTTCACCATGCCCGCCCCGACCACCACGGTCCCCGCGTGCACGTGCGGCGCCACCCGGTGCAGCTGGTCCTCCAGCAGCGCCAGGCTCTTGGGCACGCGCACGAGGAGCACGTCGATCCGCTCGGGCGGCGGGTCCTGCGTGGTCAGCAGGGTCAGCGTCGCCTTCGAGGTGCCGATCCCCGCCCGGTCCAGGTTCGCCGCGGTGGCCGACCGGGTCAGGGAGGAGTCGGTGATCTGCGTCGGGTGGTAGGCCGCGAGGGCCGTGGTCAGCGCACCCCAGCGGTCCCCGATCACGGTGACCTGGCCGGCGCCGGCCAGGTCCACCGGGCCGCGTTCGCCCGTACCGGAGTGGAGGTGGCGCAGGAGGTACTCGTCCGCGGCGTCCCAGGCGAAGAGCCGGTCGCGCGGGTCCTCCGGGAAGCGGGTGAGCTCGTAGGAGCCATAGGGCGTGGTCAGACGGTTCATATGGCCCCCAGGCTAACCGAGCCGGGGCACCGGCCCCACACGAACGGGGCCGGTGCCCCGGCGAGCGGTCCTACTCCGGGAGGTCCCCGGCCATCGCCGCGGCCATCCGCAGGTACGGACGGGCCTCGGCGGCCCGGCCGAGCCGTTCCAGCGTGCGGCCCAGCAGGAGCTGCGCGTAGTCCTCGACCGGCCACCGCTCCAGGAGGGAGCGGAGCTCGGCCTCGGCCCGCGAGAGCTGCGCGGAGTGGTAGTAGGCGCGGGCCAGCAGCAGCCGGGGCGCCAGCTGCTCGGGCGCCTCCTCGGCCAGGGCGTCCAGGATGCGGGCCGCCGTGGCGTACTCCTTCGCCTCGAAGAAGAGCCCGGCCCGCTCCCAGCGCTCGGCTGCCGTCCCGTGCCCGAGGTACGTCGTCGGCCCGTTCATCGCATCCCTTTCGCCGTTCGCGTCTTCCCGTTGTCGCGTTCGCTGCCTCCAACACGGGTGCACCCCGGAACATTCCGTCCCGCGCGGCTCGGTGCGGCCGACGGGCGCGGCTAGGTTGTCCGCATGAGCAATCTCGATCGCCAGCCCGCTCTCTCCGCCTGCGGCGGCCGCGGTTTCGTCGTCGCCGAACCGGTCCGCGAGCTCCTCAGTCCGCGCACGGTCAAGCTCGGGGAGTCCACCGAGGTCCGCCGCCTCCTGCCGAACCTGGGCCGCCGCATGGTGGGCGCCTGGTGCTTCGTGGACCACTACGGTCCCGACGACATCGCCGACGAGCCCGGCATGCAGGTCGCACCGCACCCCCACTCCGGGCTCCAGACGGTGAGCTGGCTGCACGAGGGCGAGGTGCTGCACCGCGACAGCGTCGGCAGCCTGGAGACGATCCGGCCCCGCGAGCTCGGCCTGATGACCTCCGGCCGCGGCATCAGCCACTCCGAGGAGAGCCCCCGCCCGCACGCCCGGCTCCTGCACGGCGCGCAGCTGTGGGTGGCCCTGCCGGACGCCCACCGCAACGTGGCCCCGCACTTCCAGCACCACGCGGAACTCCCGCAGGTCACGGCCCCCGGCCTGACGGCCACGGTCATCCTCGGCACCCTCGACACGGCGACCTCGCCCGGCACGGCGTACAGCCCCATCGTCGGCGCGGACCTGGCCCTGGCGGCGGACACGCGGACCAGCCTCCCGCTCGACCCGGACTTCGAGTACGCGGTCCTGTCCATGTCGGGCGAGGCGGAGGTCGACGGTGTCCGCATCCTCCCGGGCTCGATGCTCTACCTGGGCTGCGGCCGCACGGAGCTGCCCCTGCGGGCCCTGTCGGACGCGGGCCTGATGCTGTTGGGCGGAGAGCCGTTCGAGGAGGAGATCGTGATGTTCTGGAACTGGATCGGACGGTCCCAGGAGGAGATCGAACAGTTCCGCGACGACTGGACCCGAGGCACCCGCTACGGCGAGGTCAAGGGCTACGACGGCGCTCCGATCCCGGCCCCGCAGCTCCCGCCGACCCGCCTGAAGCCCAGGGGCAGAACCCGCTGAACCGCAGGTACGTCCTGACGGCGCGGTCCGGTGCAGCGGCGACGCGGCTCGGCAGCTGCGGCGGACTCCGGAGGCGAGGGAGAGCGAGTCGGGTGCGTCGCGCAGCTCGTCGATCACGGCGTCGAGGAGGTCCGCGGGCACGCGCGCACGTCATCCACACCAGCGTTGCCGTCGGGCAGGGCGCTCACGTCACCAGGTGCAGTGACGTTGCCGCGATGCCGAGCCGTACGCTCTGGCCCCAGGTCAGCTCCAGGGCGTCGGCCTCCATGCCGTCGCCGAAGACCACGAGCCGGTCCGATTCCACGGTCAGCCGCAGCCGCTGGCCCCGTTCCAGCTCGCCGGCGACCCTCGTCGTTCCGGACGTGGGCGAGGGCCAGGCCTCGCGCACGAACCACAGGAGCCGCCGGTCGCAGGGGGCGGGCAGTCCCGCGGCGCCGCCGCGCTCCAGCCACAGGGAACGCAGCCAGCCGGTGGCGCCCGTACCGGTGCCCACCAGCACGCCGGAGGACGCCTGGGCCTCTCCCGGCTCCTCCTCGCCGTCGGGGCCCAGGCGGTAGCGGGCCGTCTGGTGACCGGGCGAGCCGAGGTAGATCTCGTTCAGCGCGAGGAGGCGCTGGGTGTCGTCGGCGACGGCCTCGACCATGGTCAGCTCCTCCGTGCGGCCCCCGGCGGCGGTCGCCGCACGCAGCAGGGCGGACGCGTCGGCGCTGCGGTGGCGGACCAGGACGCCCGGGTTGCGCCCCGGATCGGTGTCGATGCCCACCACCGGCTGTCCGCCCAGGTACTTCGCGGTGTTCGCGACCAGGCCGTCCTGGCCGACCACGACCACGACGTCCTCCGGGGCGAACAGGAAGCGGTCCAGGTCGGCCCGCTCCACCCGGGAGCTGCGCCAGGTGAGCGGCACCGCCGCCGCGACCTCCCGCAGTGCCTCCCGCGTGCGGTCGTGGCGGCGGACCACCTCGTCGATCGAGCGGCCCCTGCTGGAGAGGAAGAACGCGGCCTGCCCGTGCGTCCCGTGCCGGGCGAGCAGTTCCTCGTACTCGGTCCTGCGGTGCACGAGCACCGCCCGCGGGGCCAGGCTCACTCGCCCGCGCCGGCTTCCGGGCGTCCGAGCCGGGCGAGCAGGCCGGTGAGGACGTCGGGGGAGAGCGTGACGCTCTCGATCCGCGGCAGGTTCTCCGCCAGCCGGGTCGCGGCCAGGGCGTGCAGCGTGCCCGGGCCGGCTTCGTCGTGCACGCGCAGCCAGGCGGCCTGGACCTCGGCGCGCGCGGCGCCCGTCTCGCGCGCCGCCTCGGCGTCCGCGCGGGCCAGGCGCACCTTGCGGGCCGCCTCCGTCTCGGTCCGCACGCCGTCCGCCGCCGCCTTCTCCTCGGCCTCGCGGCGGGCGTTGATGCCGCGCTGGTCGATCAACTGCTCCTCGCGCCGGGCCAGTTCGATCTGGCTGGCCAGCTCGTTCTCGGCGATGGCGCGCTCACGCTCGACGGCGACGGCCCGCCGTTCGTAGGTGGCCCGGTCCGCCTCCTGCTGGATCTGCTCGCGGGCCGGGGTGCGCAGGGCGCGCTCCACCTCGGCTTCGGGGCGGATCGCCACCACCCGTACGGCCACCACGTCGATGCCGGTGGCCGGGAGCCTGGGCTCGGCGGCCAGACCGGCGGCGACCCGCTCCCGTACGGAGGCGACGCCGTCCACCAGGGCGACGGCCAGCGGGGTGCGGGCCAGTACGTCCAGCGTGTGCTGCTGCGCGGTCTCGGTGAGGAGCGTGGCGATCTGCTCCAGGGGCGCGCCGCGCCAACTCCCGGTGTCCGGGTCGACGGAGAAGTCGATCCGGTCCGCGGCCTGGGCCGGGTCGCTGATCCGGTAGGTGACCGTGGCCTGCACGGCGACGTCCTGGAAGTCGGAGGTCCGGGCATGGAACGCCATGGCCAGCTCCCGGTCGTCGACCGGCACTTCGGACAGCGCGGCCGACAGGGCCCGGTACCAGAAACTGAGCCCTCGCCCGTCGTGGGCGAGTCGGCCGCGCTTGTGGTGGCGGACGTGCGCGGTGGGCGCGGAGCGCAGATGACGCCAGCCGAAGCGCCGGGTGATGTCGGCCATGGCGGACCCCCTTCATTTCGTCAGCGCGACGATAACGGGTCCCGCTTATATCGTCAAGGGGACGAGAAGGGGTGGTCCTCCCGGCGCGCCGGCGGCGCGTCCGGGAAGACCGGTGGGCACGGGGCGGGCGCGCTCACACGTCCCGGCGCCTCACCACGACCACGGCGAGTGCGACTGCGATCAGCGGCCACACCGCGTACACGATCCAGGAGCCGGGGACCGTGGCGGTGTACCCCGGGGATCCGGGATCCGGCTCCCAGTTCTGGACCAGGCGCTTCCAAGCGGCCGACACCATCGCGTGGTTGACGTCCGCCGACCAGCGGTCGCCCTCCGAGAACATCGGGGGCAGCATGAGCAGCGTCACGACGCCGGCGACCACGGTCGCGGCGCCGTGGCGGATCAGGGCGCCGAGGCCCAGGCCGATCAGGGCGCAGACCGGGGCCAGCAGCGCGGACGCCGCCAGCGCCCGGAGCACACCGGGGTGGGTGAGCGGGACCCCGGCGTGACGCCCGGCGAGGACGGCCTGGGAGACCAGGAGGGAACCGGTGGAGACGACCGTGCCGACGGCGGTCCACAGCATGGCGGTGACGGCCGCCTTGGCCGGCACCACCGAGCCGCGGGCCGGGACGGCCACGATGGTGGTGCGGATCAGCCCGCTGCCGTACTCGCTCACCACGGTGAGGGCGCCCATGCTGCCGGCGACGAGGGTGGCCACGGCGGAGGACGCGACGACGAACAGGACGGTGAGGGCGATCGTCCACGGCGTGGAACGCAGGGACCACGTCTTGATCCACTCGGAGGCGAGCAGGTCGCGGAAGCGAGCGGGTGGCCCGGGGCACGGTGGTGGGAGTGTTCATCGGGGCCGTCCTGCCTGGTATTCGACGCTGTCGGCGGTGAGTTCCATGAAGGCCGACTCCAGCGAGGCGGTGGGGGTGGTCAGCTCGTCCAGTCGGATGTGGTGCTCGAAGGCGAGCGCTCCGATCCGGTTCGCCGGGAGGCCGGTCACGGAGAGCTTCTCCGCACCCGCAGAGCCCTCCGGCTCGACCGTGGCGCCCGCCGCCGTCAGCACGGCTGCCAGTTCGGCCGCCCGGGGTGTTCCCACCACGACGCCGCGACGGGCGCCGCGGGCCGCGAAGTCCCGTACCGACTCGGCGGCGATCAGGCGGCCCCGGCCGATGACGACCAGGTCGTCGGCGGTGTTCTCCATCTCCGACATCAGGTGGCTGGAGAGGAAGACCGTGCGCCCCTCGGCGGCCAGACGCCGGAAGAGCCTGCGCACCCACAGCACGCCCTCCGGGTCCATGCCGTTGATGGGCTCGTCGAACACGAGCACGGGCGGGTCGCCGAGCAGAGCGGTGGCGATCCCCAGCCGCTGCTTCATGCCGAGGGAGAGACCGCCGATGAGACGGCTCGCCGCCTCGGCCAGCCCCACGTCCCGGAGCACTTCGTCCACCCGCCGCCGCGGGATGCCGTTGCCGCGGGCCAGGGCGGAGAGGTGGGCGGTGGCGCTACGGCCGCCGTGGACCTGACCGGCGTCGAGGAGGGCGCCGACGTGGCGCAGCCCGCGAGGGTGCCGGCGGAAGGGGACGCCGCCGACGGTGGCCTGAGCCGCGAACGCCGCGAGCACGCCGTGGCGCTGCGTTCGCAGGAAGTGGCCGAGGCCGTGACGGCCGAACGGCTGCGGATCGCACGGGAACTCCACGACGTGGTCGCGCACAGCATCGGCATCATCGCCATCCAGGCCGGCGTGGGCAGCCGCGTCATCCAGACCCGGCCCGCGGAGGCCCGCGAGGCCCTGCGCGCCATCGAGACCACCAGCAGGGAGACGCTGTCGGGCCTTCGGCGCACGCTCGTCTCACTCCGCCGTGCCGAACGGGGTGCGACGGCCTCGGAGCCGTCGCCGCTCGCACCGTCGCCGGGGCTGGCGGACGTCGAACGGCTGGCAGCGGCGACCGCGGACGCGGGGGTACGCGTCGACGTGCGCCGCGGCGGGGAGCAGCGTCCGGTGCCGACCGACATCGACCTGTCCGCCTACCGGATCGTGCAGGAGTCACTGACCAACGTGGTCCGTCACGCGGCCACCGAACGGTGCCGGGTGGCCATCGACTACCGGGACGGGGAACTCCTCGTGGAGGTCGTCGACGACGGGCGCGGTACCACCGGAGACGGCTCGGCCCACGGCTTCGGCATCATCGGCATGCGGGAGCGGGTCGGCCTGGTGGGCGGCCGCCTCACCGCGGGCCCCCGACCCGAGGGCGGCTTCCGGGTGGCGGCCCGGCTGCCGCTGCCCGCCCCCGCCCCCGCCACGGTTGCGGTGGTGGCCCGATGACCGTCCGGATCCTGCTCGTCGACGACCAGCCGCTGGTGCGGTCCGGTCTGCGCGTCCTCATGGCGGACGACCCCGGCCTGGAAGTCGTCGGTGAAGCCGCCACCGGCGCCGAGGCGGTCCGGCTGGCCCGGGACGTCCATCCCGACGTCGTGGTGATGGACATCCGGATGCCGGGCATGGACGGGATCGAGGCCACCCGCCTGATCACGGCCGACCGGGCCGCGACGCGGGTCCTCATGCTGACCACCTTCGACGAGGACGACCACGTCTACGGCGCGCTCCGGGCCGGTGCGAGCGGCTTCCTGGTCAAGGACATGGCCCTCGACGACATCCTCGCGGCGGTCCACGTGGTCGCCGCCGGTGACGCGCTGATCGCGCCCGGCGTGACGCGCCGTCTGATCGCCGACTTCGTCGGGCGCCCCGAAACGGTCCCGCGGCGCTCTCCGCAACCGGTCGCGGGCATCACCGAACGGGAACGGGAGGTGCTGACCCTGATCGGACGCGGCCGGTCGAACACCGAGATCGCGGAGGACCTCTTCATATCGGTGGCAACCGCCAAGTCGCACGTGTCGCGGCTGCTCGCCAAACTGGGCGCGCGCGACCGCATCGAGCTCGTGATCACCGCCTACGAGACGGGACTCGTCACGCCGGACCGCTGAGCGACGCGCCTCGGCCGGTGCGCAGGAGTCGGCACGTCCGGACCGTCGGGGTGCGCGCTCGCTCCCGCGACGGCGGGCGCGGGTGCGGGTGCGGTGCCGTCCGGGGGATGACTGGTTCCCGTCATTTGTCCGGTGTGGGGGATCGGCGAGGGTCGTTCGCGCCGCATCGATCCCACCTGCCTTTCCCTGCGTCAACAGCGGTTATCGCGCCTCCAAACCCCTGTTCATAAATGCATGCAGGATGACCGGATCGATACGACGGGGCAGGACGGCTATTCCTGCACTGCTACAGTTTCCCTCCCGTACATCTTTCGGCTGCCGACTCGGCCGCCGCTGAAGGTGATACCGGAAGTGGCGAAAGGGGGGCGTGTTTCTGGGGTGGGCCGTCTTTCGCGTTTCGTGTGGAATTTTCGGCACCGGGCAGCGGCTCGCTCGTGCAATGTCCCGCACCGGGCGGTGCATGCCCGCCGGTGCCCGCACCGGTGTGCCCTTCGCCGCTCCACCAGGCCCTCACGGGAGGTGTCCTTGTCCGATCAGCACCCTCGTTCGATGCTCGCGCGCGGTCTGAGCGTTCTGCGTTGCTTTCGGCCGGGCGAACCAGAACTCCAGTTGTCCGAAATAGCGCGCAGAGCCGATATGCCCAAGGCGACCGCCCACCGGATCATCTCGGAACTCGTCGAGGAGGGAATGCTGGAGCGCGGCGAGAAGGGCTTGCGGCTGGGCGTGGCACTTTTCATGCTGGGTGCGCGCGTTCCCCGCCAACTCAAGCTGCGCAGTCTGGCTTTCCCGTACGCGGAACAGCTCCACCACGTCACGCGGGGGAGCGCGTTCATTTTCATTTCCGACGCATTCGGTCCGGACGCGGCGCTGGTGGACGCGGTGCGCCGGGCGCACGGCTCCGGTACCGAGCTCGGAGTCGAGGACGAGGCCTGGGCGTCGGTGCAGGCGGCGACCCGGATCTTCCACGCCTTCGCCTCCGGCCCGGTGCTGCCCCTCGCGGCCGCGTGGGGCGAGGCGGAGGGGGAGGCCGGGCGGGTCCGGCACCAGGGGTTCGTGGCCGTGCGCGGCGTGACCGGCGCCATCGGCATCGCCGCCCCCGTGCTCACGGCGTCGAGCACGGCGGTGGGCGCCCTGGCCGTCACCGGCCCGCCGGGGCGGCTCCAGGTCGTCGGGGCGGTCTCGCACCTGAGGGCGGCGTGCGCCGCCGTCTCGCGCGCGCTCCAGCGGACGCCCGACATGGCGCTGGCCCAGTGACGTCCCGCTGACGCGCACCTGCCGCACCCGCGCGGGCCCCCTCGTCGCGCGGGTGCGGCGGACGGTGCGGGACCGCCGGCCTCGGGACCCGGCCCGCCCCCCCTCGCGCGCGTGCGGACGGGCCCGGCCCGACCGCAGCCCCCGGGAGACCGGCAGCAGCGTCGCGGACCCCGCCGCCGTGGCGCCGCGTCAGACCCGCAGGGCCGTGATCAGGGCGGGTGACAGCCGGCCCGCCAGGAACTCCGTGCGGGCCGCGTCGAGGGTGTCGCGGATGAGATCGGCCGACGCGGGCCCGTAGATGCCGGCCACACTTCCCCGGAAGATGCGCACGACCTTCAGGCGGTCGGTGAGCAGTGCCACCGCCCACCGCGTCAGGTCCCTGTGGACCACGTCCGCGAAGCCCGCGCGCTCCAGCTCCCGCAGCCGGTCGGCGAGCGGGGTCGTGAAGAACACCCCGCGCGGGTGGGTGGCGCGGAACGGCTCCGACGGCCCGTCACCGCCGGGCGTCAGGCTCACCTCCTCCGTCAGGACGAGCAACCCGCCGCGGCGCAGCAGCCGTCCGGCCTCGCGCAGCACCTCGCCGGGCGCGGGGAAGTGCGGCATCGATCCCGTCACCAGGACGACGTCGAGCGAGGCGTCGGGGAGCGGGACGGCCGTGGCGGACGCGCAGATGTCGGTCGTCCCGGTGCGCCCCTGCGCGTGGTTGATGTTCCGGCTGACGGCGCAGTGCTCGGGGACCAGGTCGACGCCGTGGGCACGGCGCACGGTCAGCCCGCCCGCGGTGATCTTGTCCACCGTGTACCGGAGGGCGCCGCCGAAACCGCTGCCCAGCTCGCACAGGTCGAGCGGACCTCCGCCGTGGTCGATCACGGCGGAGGCCACCAGGTCGCAGCCCTGCGGACCGAAGTGGCCCATCTGGTCGAGGCCCAGCAGTCCGGCGGGACCCTCCTCGCCGCTGAACTCGACGATGGAGCGCTCGGTGCGCTCCCAGTCGTGCAGCGCGGGGAACAGGTCCCGGTGGTAGCGGTACTGGGCTCCCCGCTGACCCGCCGGTGAAGCCGCTCCGGCCGCCGCCGGTACGGGCCCGGGCCCGGGACCGGACCCCCGTCCGGCATCGCGCCCCGCGGCGTACGGCCCGGCATCCGGCATGGTGACGCTCCTCGGTCGGTCGGTCGGTCGTTCGTTCGGTACGTGCGTACGGCGGGCCGCCGCCCGGCCGGGGCCCGGTCCGGCTAGGGCGCGTCGGCGGACCTGAACTCGTCGGGTACGGCGGCGCAGACGGAGTCGAGGATCGCGAGGGCCTCCTCGGCCTCCTCGTCCGAGGCCACCAGCGGCGGGAGCAGCCGGAGCACCTCCGGCCGGCCCAGGCACGGCGAGACCACGAGGCCCTTGCGGCCGAGCTCCATCAGCACGTCCCCGGCCGCGGCGGGAGTGCCGAACTCCACGCCCCACAGGAGCCCGCGGCCACGCACCCGCGTCACCAGGCCGGGGTGCCGGCCGGCGATCCGCGCCAGGCCGTCGGCCAGCAGGCGCTCCAGCACGGCTCCGCGCGGCGCGAGTTCCTCCACCGCCGTGAGGGCGGCGAGGCCGGCCGCCGCGCCGAGCGGATGCCCCGAGAAGGTGGTGGTGTGGGCGAACGGGTCCGCCGTCAGCGGGGCGTACAGCTCCGGCGTGGCCAGCACCGCGGACAGCGGCTGCACCCCGCCGCCCAGTGCCTTGCCGAGGAGCACCGCGTCCGGGCGCACCCCGGCCTCGGTACTGACCAGCCGGGGGCCGCACCGGCGCAGCCCCGTCTGGATCTCGTCCGCGATCACGAAGGCGCCGTGCGCGTGCGCGGCGTCGGCCAGGGCCCGCAGGAAAGCGGGCTCCAGCGGCAGCACCCCGCCCTCGCCCTGGACCGGCTCGAAGAGGACGGCCGCCACCCCGCCGTCCGCCCCGCCCGCCGCGAAGGCCGCGGGGATCGCCGCAGTGTCCGCCGGGATGTGGATGACGCCGCCCAGCAGGGGTTCCAGACCGCGGCGGTAGCGTGCGTTCGAGGTCGCGGCCAGTGCTCCGAGGGACTTGCCGTGGTAGGCGCCCTCGATCGCGAGGACGCGGCTGCGGCCCGTGGCGAGCCGGGCCAGTTTGAGCGCCGCCTCGACCGCGTCACAGCCGTTGAGCCCCAGCCACACCTTGGTCAGGCGTTCCGCATCGCCCCAGGCCGCCAGCCGCCGGGCCAGTTCGGCGGTCGTCCGGTTGGCCAGCACCCGGGTCGACACCGGCATCGCGTCCAGCTCGTCGCGCACGGCGGCCAGGACGGCCGGATGGCGCTGCCCGAGCAGGGTGACGGCGTAGCTCCCGAAGTCCAGGGCGCCACGGCCGTCGGAGAGCAGCAGGCGGGCGCCCTCGCCGCGCATCTCGATCGCTCCGGAGCCGTTCATCCCGTAGACCAGGGCCAGTTGGGGGGACTGGTGGCGGCGGGTCGCGGCGAGCGCGTCCCGGGCGGCCCCGTGTCCGTCGCTCGCGGCCATCGGTGCCGTCCTCTCCTCGTCCGGCGCCGACCGGTCCGGCGCGGACGTGATGGGAATCCGTCCAAGGACGGTTCTAGCGGTCCGCGCCGCCGCGGAGAAGTCGCGTTCCGGCTGCCGGAACGTTCGTTGCCCGCGGCGGCGCCCCCTGAAAGGCTGGGCGCCGCCGCGGGAGTTCCCGATTTCCGCGGACATCCGGTGAACGCCCACCGGAATGCCTCGGGAATCGCCCGATCCCCCCGACGCCCCGCCGGCAGCCGCATCGGAAAGGTGCACCGAACTCCATGCAGACCACTTCGGCACGTGCCGACGCATTTCCCGGTCCAGGAATTCTGCAGAGCCGTCTGGCCGCCTTTCTGGACGAGCGCGCCATCACCACGGACGCGGTGCGCCGGGAGGCGGACCAGGGCATGGGCGCTCCGGTGCTCGCCGTCGCCGCCGGATCCGTACTGGCCGGCTTCGGCAACCACCGCAGCGACCTCGACCTCTTCGTCCTGGTGGAGAACGACCGGCTCACCCGCTTCCCCGTCCAGTCCCACGAGCACGGCACGCTGATCGACGTCAACATCCGCCGGGCGAGCGCCGTCCGGGACACCACGGCCGCCCTGCGCGTCGAGCCCTGGCCCCGCTTCGCGTCGGTCGGCGAATCCGGCTGGAACCACCGGCGCCGCGCCCTCAACACCGCGAACCGGCTCGCCCTCGGACTGCCGCTCGTCGCCGCGCCGCCCTGGGACGCCTGGTACGCCGCCCTGCGCGCGCCCTGGCACGCCGACGTGGTGGAGCAGTGGTGGACGGTGGAGGCGCACCGGCTCGCCCAGGCCGCCCGCTGGCTGCTCGGAGCCAAGCCGATGGCGGCGGCGGCCCGCGCACGCGAGGCGGTGGTCGCCGCGCTCAACGCCCGGGCCGCGGCCGGCGGACAGGTCTACCTCCCCGCCAAATGGGTGGGGGAGAAGCTCAAGGCCCTCGACGACGCCGAGGGCCTGGCCGTCCTCGGCGACGCCCTGGCCCCGCCCCTCGACCCCCGCGAGCGGGTCCCGCACTGCCTCGGCCTCGTCGAGCGGCTCGTCGGACCGGCCGGGCCGCTCCACGCGGTCCTGCGGTGGTCCACCGGCATCGGAACGACCGCCCTGGACGACCGCACGGTCGTGGACCGGTGGCAGCTGCGGGCCCTGGAAGTGCTCCGCTCCGACCTGCCGCACCAGGAGAGCGACGCGGTCGTCTGGTCGGGCCCCGCCGGCTCCGCACTCCCGGACGACCTGCTGCCCCTGTTCGTCGGCGGCATGATGTGGCTGGGAGTGGCCCAGCCCGACCCGGAGGTACCCGCGTGACGCCCCCCGGCAGCACCGGCCCGGCCGCCACGGCGCCCGGCGAAGCCGTCCCGACCGACCTGCGCCGGCTCCTCGCGTTCCGGGCCCACGGCGCCGCCCGCCTGCTGCTCGGCTGCCGGGCCCGGCTGGAGGACATCGAGGGCGCCGCCGCCGCGGGCCAGACCGAGGTCGCCGTCCTCATGGCGTACGAACTCGTCCAGCTGTCGCTGTCCGTACGCGGGCTGCGCACCGAGGGGGAGTTGAGCTACGGGCGCGACGAGGCCGCCTCCGACCCCTTCGCCGGCGTCCCGGCCGACCAGGTCGAGGCGGGGCTGCTGCTCGCCGCCCGGGGCCGGGAGGCGGCGAACGGAGACCCCGCGCGCGGCGAGGAGTGGCTGGAGCGGCTCCGGGACCACCTGCGGGACACCGAGGGCCTGCTCGGTTACCGCGAGCCGCTGCCCGACGTGCGGTCCGGCAGCGGACTCATGAAGGGCTTCAAGCTGGCCCGCACCTGGCAGCCCCACCTCCAGCGCGTCGGCCTCCCCGACCTGCTGCCCGAAGCCTGGTCGCGCCGTGTCGACTGACCCGGCCCCCGCGAACGCGAACCCGAACCCGAACCCGAGCGCGTCCGGCGGCCCGCCGCTGCCGCTGAGCCTGCGCGGCGTCGGCAAGCGGTACGGCTCCGTGACGGCCCTGGACGACGTGAGCCTCGACATCGCCGAGGGCGAGGTCGTCGGCCTGCTCGGACACAACGGTGCGGGCAAGACCACCCTGATGTCCCTGGTGGCCGGGCTGTTGCGGCCCGACGCCGGCGAGATCGAGGTCCTGGGCGTCTCCCCGGTCCGCGAGCCGCGCCGGGCCCGCCTCGGGCTCGGCCTGGCGCCGCAGGAACTGGGCGTGTACCCCCCACTGACCGTACGGCAGAACCTCCGCTTCTTCGCGGAGCTGGCGGGACTGCGCCGCCGGGAGGCCGAGCGGCGCATCGAGGAGGCCGCCGCACCGCTGGGCCTCACCGACCTGCTCGAACGCCGCGTCGGCCGGCTCTCGGGGGGCGAACAGCGGCGCGTGCACACCGCCATGGCCCTGCTGCACCGGCCCAGGCTGCTCCTGCTCGACGAGCCGACGGCCGGCGTGGACGTGGAGACCCGGGCCCGGCTCATCGCCCACGTCCGCGAGCTGGCCGCCGCGGGCACGGCCGTCTGCTACTCGACCCACTACCTGGGCGAGGTGGAGGACCTCGGCGCGAGCGCGGCCGTACTCGACCACGGACGCCTGGTCGCCCGCGGCACCGTCACCGACCTGGTGCGCGACCACGGCGAGGGCGCCGTGGAGCTCACCTTCTCCGGCGCCCCGCCGCCCCTGCGCGTCCCCTGGCCGGTGACCCGCGCCGACGGAACCCTGCGGGTGCACGCCCGCGAGCCGCACCTCGCGGCACCCGAGGTGCTCGCCGCCCTCGGCGACTCCCTCCCGAGGCTGGTCAACCTGCGGGTGCTGCGGCCCAGCCTGGAGACGGTCTTCCTGGCCCTGACGGGACAGCGGCCCGAGGCCGGGGCCGAGACCGGTGCCCCGGGCGCCACGGCGGCCGCGGCCGGTCCGGACGACGGGCGCGGGGACGGCCCGACACCGCCGGCCGGCCGGACCGTGGAGGCGGGTCGCCATGGGTGACGGGTCACCGCGCCGGATCGCCGCGCTGGTCCGGCAGGACGTCAGGCTCCTCGTGCGCGATCCGGCGCCGCTCGTCGTCCGTACGGTCATGCCCCTGCTGATCATGGGCTTCATGCAGCCGCTGTTCCGCGCGGCCCTGCGGGCCGGCGACGTCGAGGACGCCACCGGAGCCGAACAGGGCGTGCCCGGCATGGCGGTGATGTTCCTCTTCTTCCTCGTCACCGTCATGGGCTTCGCGATGTTCCGGGAGCACGGCTGGAACACCTGGGACCGGCTCCGGGCGGGCCCCGCGCGACCGTTCGAGCTGGTCGCGGGACGCATCCTGGTCCCCCTGGCGGTCGCGGTGGTGCAACTCGCCGTGGTCTTCGCCGCGGGCGGAGCGCTGTTCGGGCTGCGGGTACGGGGCTCGTGGACCGCGCTCGTCGTGGTGGGCGTCCCCCTCGCGCTGTGCGTGGTCATGGCGGGCATGGCGCTGGTGGCGCTCTGCCGCACGATCGCGCAGCTCAGCGTCTTCGCCAACCTCCTCGCCCTGGTCTTCGCCGGTCTCGGCGGGGCGCTGACGCCGCTGTCCGCGCTGCCGCAGTGGGCGCGTCCGCTCGCCCCGGGCGTGCCCAGCTACTGGGCGATGCGCGGCTTCTCCACCGTCATCCTCGACGGCGGCGGGGTGCGCGCGGTCCTGCTGCCGGCCGGCGTGCTCTGCGCGTTCGCGGCCGGGCTGACCGCGGTGACCCTGCTGTTCTTCCGGGTCCACCACCGCAAGCTCTCGTGGTCCTGACGCCGCGCACGCGCGGCCCCGGTCGCGAAACCCGCCGTCCCCCGCCTCCCGAACCCGCCACCGAAGAAGCCGCCCCCGCGCGACATCCGAGAGGGACGCCATGCCCGCCGTCGTGGTCTTCGACTGTTTCGACACCCTCGTCCTGTCCCGTCCGCTCCCGGGAGCGGAGCACTTCACCGCCTGCCTCGCCGACGTGCTCGCCCTGGACCAGCGGCGGGCCGGCGAGGTCGTGCGGAGCGTCTTCGACGCCCTCCTCACCGCGATGGCCGACCCGTCCGCGCTCCAGCCGCCGACCCTCGACCTGCTGGAGGCAGCCCTGCGGGAGCAGGGCGAACGCCGGGAGCGAGCCGATCTGGAGGAGGCGCTGTGGCGGGCGTTCGGGTGCGCCGACCCCGCCCAGTACACCCTGTGCGCGCCCGTGGCCGACGCCATGACCCGGATCGCCGCGGCCGGGCACACCGTCCGCCTCATGTCCAACTGCTACCTGCCGGGCCCCCTCATGCGCAGGCTCCTGGACGGCCTGCACGTGCCCGGGGTGTACGAGCGGGCCCTGTTCACGGCGGACGGCGGTCCGAAGAAGCCGGATCCCCGCGCATTCCGGCTCATCGCAGAGGGCGCGTTCGACCGGCGCGTGATGGTCGGGGATTCCGCCGAACTCGATATCGAGCCGGCGCGCGCGCTCGGCTGGGAGACCGTGCGCGTGAATCCCGCGCGCCCCGATCCCGCCCGGCTCCTCGCCCTCCTGGAACTCCGGTAAACGATTCTGCCGACAGCCGCCCGGAACACCCGCGCCGATTCGTGTTCCGCACAAAGAAACACTTGCTGATAAGACCGCCGCCGTCTGCTTGTGTTCATCCCGTACCGACCGACGGTCCGTACGGAACCGAAAACCCGAGGGGAGAGGCATGACCCATGCCGCCGCGGACGCGACGGACCGCTCCGGCCGCGCCGGGGCCCCCCACCTGGCCCTGCTCAACGCCGGCTGGAGCACGGCCTGGACGCCCGCGCCGCCCCGCGAGGGCGCCTCGGGCGCCGACCGCATCCGTGACCTCACCGCGAGCGGCTACGCGGGCCTGCCGATCCCGCGGGAGTTCGGCGGCGGGGGCGCGAGCCTCGTCGAGGTCGCCGCCGCACAACGCGCGTTGGGCATGGTCGATCCGTCGGCCGCGATCGCGCTCAACATGCACGCCTTCACCGTCGGCCTGATGGCCGACTACTGGCAGCGCCACCGGGACTCCAGCTGGATGCTGCTGGAGGGGATAGCCCGGACCGGGTCCCTGGTCGCGTCCGCGTTCGCCGAGCCCGGCGGCAGCCCCAACTTCATGAGCAGCCGCTCCGAGGCGGTCCCCACCGCCAAGGGGTACCGGGTCTCGGGCACGAAGTTCCCCTGCTCCCTCGCCACCACGGCCACCCTGGTGTGCCTGACGGCCCGGGTCACCGGAACCGACGACACGATCCTGGCCCTGTGCCCCCGCTCGTCACCGGGGCTCACGGTCGAGGGGGAGTGGTCCTCGCTGGGCATGACCGACTCGGACACGGCGGGACTGGTCCTGCGCGACGTGGACCTGGACGACCGGCTCGTCTTCCACCGGGGCCCCGCCGACGTCATCGACGACAACGTGATCTCCGGCATGGTGTGGTTCGCGGTCCTGCTGAGCGCCACCTACCACGGCGTCCTCAGCGGGCTGCTGGACGTCGCCTACCGCCAGGTGATCCGCGCGCAGACGCACGGCCCGAGGACGGCCCTGCTCGGCCGCGCCACCCGGGAACTGCTCACCCTCGGCGGAGCCTGCCGCCAGCTCGCCGCCGACGTCGGGTCCGGAGCGGTCGCGGGACGGGCCGCAATGGCCGCCGCGGTCGGCCTGCGGGCCTCGCTCAGCGACACCCGCGACCGCGTGCTCGCCGCCGTGACCCCCGTCATCGGCAGCCGCCTCTACGGACGGGGGCAGGCGGCCGCCTCCCTCCTCGTCGACTCGCTCGCCGTCCACCACCACCCGCCGTCCCTGCTGACGTGCGACGAGGTGGTCGGCGCCTTCTGTACGGGACGTGAGATCAGCTTCGACCCGGCCGGCTGAGCCGCCCGGCCCCCTGCCCGAAGGAGACACACAGCCATGCCCCACGTCGAGGTCAACCTGCCCATCAAGGCCCCGGCGGCGGACGCCTGGCGCGCCGTCACCCGGCTGGAGGACTACGCCGACTACATGGAGAACGTCGAAGCGGTGACCGTGCTCGGCGAGGCGGAGGACGGCACCCGCACCAGCGAGTGGTCCGTGCTGCTGAAGGGCTCCGTACTCGAATGGGTGGAGGAGGACGTGCTCGACGAGGCCGGCCGCGTCATGACGTTCACCCAGGTCTCCGGCGACCTCGACGAGTTCACCGGCTACTGGCGCGTCGACGACCAGGGCGACGGCACCTCGGTCGTCGTCTTCTCGGTCGACTTCGAGATCGGCATACCCCTGCTGGCCGACATGCTGAACCCGGTCGCCGCGAAGGCCCTGCGCGAGAACTCCGAGCACATGCTCCGCGCCATCGAGCGGCGGATCACGGTCGCGTGAGCGGCTCCGTGCGCATCCTCGTGACCGGTGCCACCGGCGCCGTCGGCGGCGCCGTGATGCGCGCGCTCGACGCGGCGGGACACCGGCCCCACGGCGTCAGCCGCCGAGGGGGGACGGGCCCCCGGCAGCACGTCTGGCAGGTCGGACGCGAGGAGCCGCCCCCGGCGCTGCGCGGCCCGTGGGACACCGTGGTGCACTGCGCCGCCGACACCCGCTGGAACCTGCCCTTCGAGGAGGCCGAACGGGCCAACGTCGACCCGCTGCGGGCGGTGCTGCGCCTGACCACCCCCGAGACCCACCTCGTGCACCTCTCGTCCTCCTACGCCACCGGCCTGGCCGGGGACGTCACCTCGCCCTCCCCGGACGCCTACCGCAACTCGTACGAGTGGTCCAAGGCGGCGACGGAACGGCTGGTGCACGCCGAGAGCGCGCGCGCCGACATCGTGCGGTTCCCCGTGGTGATGGGAGCGCGCACCGACGGCCTGCTGGACCGCTACAGCGGGTTCTTCTGGCTGCCCACGTCGCTGTGCAGCGGCGCGGTCCCGGCGATGGTGGCCGAGGAGAAGGCACTGCTGGACATCGTCAGCACCGACGACGTGGCCCAGCACGTCACCCGGCTCCTCGCCGCGGGCGCCCCGGCGGCCACCCGGCTGTCGGTCCTCGGGCGCGGCGACCGCGCCCAGCCGGTGGCCGAGGCCTTCGAGACGGTCCGGGCCGCCCTCAACACCTGGCGGGCCGCGCACGGGGTCCCCCCGCTGGACCGGCTCCCCTCCATGACGCCCGAGCAGTGGAACCGCTTCTACCTGCCCTTCGCCGAGCAGCACCTGGACCGGGCGCAACTGCTCCGGGTCACCGCGTTCCGCGCCTACCAGGGCTACCTGTCGGTCACGGAACCGTTCGAGGTCACGCACCGGGTGCCCGACACGGCCCTGGTGCTCCACCGATCGATACGCCGCTGGGCCGAGACCCATGCGAGCGCCGCCCGCCGGGTCCCCCGGCCGTGGCGGACCTGACCGGTACGCACCGCGGTCCCGGCGCCGCGGGGGCACGTCCGAAGGTACGAGCCGATCCGCCGGGTCCGGAGTGCCGCCGTCCGCCCAGGAAGGAACAACCGCCATGAAGAACATCCGTGTCGCGCTCGCCGGCGCAGGCAACTGCGCGTGGAGCTTCGCCCAGTTCGTCGCCTTGGCCCAGGCCGCCCCGGACACCAGGCTGCCGGGCCTGATGTGCCACACCCTCGGCGGCTACCGCCTCGCGGACGTCCGGATCGTCGCCGCGTTCGACGTGGACGAGGCGAAGGTCGGACTGCCCCTGGCGGAGGCGTTCACCGCCCCCGTCATCTCCGCCACCGGCTTCACCGACCTCGGCGCCGACCGCGACGCCCCGGTGCTCCCGGCGCCCGTGCTGGACGGCCTGGTGGGCCCGCTCGCGTCCGTGGTGCGGCCCGCCGCCGCCGCACGGGACGCCACCCCGGAGCACGTGGCCAAGGCCCTCGTCGAGCACGAGGTCGACGTCCTGGTCATCGCCCTGCCCACGGGGGCCTCCCGGGCCATCCGGATGTTCGCGCAGGCCGCGCTCACCGCCGGGACCGCCGTCGTCAACTGCACTCCGGAGGAGCTGGCCCGGGACGCGAGCGTCAGCCGCAGGTTCGCGGAGGCGGGGGTGGTCCTGCTCGGCGACGACCTGCGCAGCCATCTCGGGGCCACCTGCCTGCACACCGCCCTCATCGAACTGCTCCTCAGCCGAGGGCTGGAGCTGCAGAGCACCTACCAGCTCAACGTCGGCGGGAACACCGACTTCCTGAACCTCGCCGACGCCGGCCGCTCCGCCTCCAAGTTCACCTCGAAGGCCAACGCGCTGCGCGCGGCCGGCATGAGCGACGTGGACGGGGTCGCGGGCCCCTCCGGGTTCATCGGGCACCTCGCCGACACCAAGCTGTGCTTCGCCAACGTCACGGCGAAGTCGGTGCTCGGCTCCCAAGTGAGCATCGACATCAAACTCACGGTGGAGGACAGCCCGAACGCCGCCGGCGTCATCGCCAACGCCGTGCGCGCCGCGAAGACCGCCACCGACCGGGGCCTGTCCGGCGCGGTGGACGCCCCCTCCCCGCTGCTCTTCAAGAGCCCGCCGCACGGTCTGCCCGAATCCGAGGCCAGGGCCGCGTTCCTGGACTTCGCCTCCTGAGCCAGCCCCCCGGCCACCGAACAGAGAGACGGTCAATGCTGTCCATACAACGGGACTCCCGATCGGTCGAGGACCTGCCCTACGAGCTGGTCGAGCGCAAGGGAGTGGGACACCCGGACACCATGTGCGACGCCATCGCGGAGCGCATGTCGCGCTACTACTCCCTCCACTGCCTCAAGGAGTTCGGCGGGGTCGCCCACCACTGGTTCGACAAGGTGACCCTCTACGGCGGCGGGGCGGACACCGACTACGGGCGGGGCGAACTCACCTCGCCCTACCGGGTGATGGTCTTCGGCAAGGCCGCCTTCCGGGTCGGGGCCGCCGAGATACCCGTCCAGGAGCTCGTCTTCCGCGCGGCGGCCGACGTCCTGGCGGAGGTCACCACCGGCTTCGACGCCACCCGCCACCTCGTCGTCGAACTCGGCGTCGTCGACCACCAGGGCTCGGGCCGCGGCCGCTCCCGCTACCAGCCCGCCTCGCTGCGGGACCTCGTACCCCTGCGCGCGCAGGGGCTGGTGTCCAACGACACCAACCTGCTCCACGGCTACGCCCCGCTGTCCCGGCTGGAGAGCGTGGTGCTCGGACTGGAGCACCTCGTCAACGGCGCCGCCTTCAAGCGGCGCCACCCGGACTCGGGCTGGGACGTCAAGGTCTTCGGCAGCAGGCGGCAGGACGCCTTCAGCCTGGTCGTCAACATGCCCTTCCTCGCGGCGCACATCGAGTCGATGGACCACTACCTGGCGCGCAAGGCCGTCGTGCGGGCCGAGCTGGACGCGTACATCGCCTCGCTGGGCATCCACGACGTCCGCCTCCTGATGAACGCCACCGACCGCAACGGCCGCCCCTACCTCACCGCCCTCGGGTCCGTGGCCGACACCGGCGACGTGGGCGTGGTCGGGCGGGGCAACCGGGTCAACGGCCTGATCACACCCATGCGTCCCATGAGCATCGAGGCCCCCGCCGGCAAGAACCCGCTCGACCACACCGGCAAGATCTACAACGTGATGGCCGCACGGTTGGCCCGGCAGGTCCACGAGGAGTTCGGCGGACCGGCGCAGGTGCACATCTTCACCTCCAAGGAAGCCCCGCTGGAGCACCCCGACGAGGTCGTCGTGACCACCCCCGACGCGGACGAACCGGCGCTGCGGGCCCTGGTGGAGGCCACCGTCGCGAGCTCCGCCGACCTGACGGTCGAGCTGATCGAGAAGGGCATCACCCTGTGGTGAGCGTCCGGGAGGCGCGCGCCCTCGCCGCGCGGGCGCGCGCCGCGGACCCCCGCACCGACACCGGGCCGCCGCCGGCCGCCCCGCCCGCGGCCGGCAGCCACTTCGTGGTACTGGTCAAACCGGAGGTCATGACCGCCTCGGGGGCCCCCGAGGCGCTGGCCGAGGCGGTACGGGTCCTCGGCGCAGCGGAGGTGGACGTACGCCGCGCGGCCGTCGTCCCGGCGCGGGAGTTCGGGCGCGGCGGCCACCTCTACCTGCACTACCCGCGCCTGCACCGGCTGGCCGCGGACGGCCCCGCGACCCTGACCTCCGGTGCCCTGCGGGCCCTGCGGTCGCTGGGGGAGAGGACGGGCACCGAGGAGGTCCTGGGGGCGTACGGGGTGATGGCGCGGGAGGCGGGCCTCACCCCGGAGGCGCTGGACGCGCGCTGCCGTGCCGCGGGCATCCACAAGCTGGGCTCCGGCTCGTACGCCTCGGTGACCGGGCCGAGCGGCCGGCGGGCGGTGGTGCTGAACGGCTTCCTGCCGGCCCTCGCCGAGGGCTACACCGGGGCCGGGGCGTTCGTCGGCCTCCTGGAGTGCCACGGCGACCGCGAGATCGACGCCCTGCGCGCCGAGGTCCTGGGCGCGCTGCACCCGGCGCACGCGGCCCCGGACTCCCTGCGGGGCGCGCTGGGCGCCCTGGCCGCGAGCCGGGGCACCACCGTCTCCGAGGGACGCAACACCGTCCACCTGTCGGCCGGGCACCTGGAGGGCATGTTCCAGGTCTGGCGGTACTTCGCCGCGGCCGACGGCCTGGGGATCGGGAGCACCTCCTTCGGCGCCGGCCTGGCCGAGCGGGGCGTACCGGCGCCGGCCGTGGCGGCGCTGGCCGACGACCGCAACCTCACCGAGGACTCCGGCGAGACGTTCTCGCCGCACGGCGCCACCGAGGGGCTGCACCGCGGGGACGCGCTCGACCACGTACGCGCATGGGCCACCGGAAAGGGGCTGGAGACGACATGAACACGCTCGAACGGGGGCTCGCGGGCCGCACCGCGGTCGTGACCGGCGGAGCCCAGGGCATCGGCGCGGCGGTCGTCGCGCGGCTGTGCGCGGAAGGGTGCCGGGTCCTCGTCCTCGACAAGAGCGCCGAACACGGCCGTTCGGCGGTCAAGGACTGGCGGGAGCACGGTCACGAGGTGGCCCTCGCGGTGGGCGACGTGGTCGACGAGGACGCGGTCCGGGCGGCCTTCGCCGGCGTCCCGGCCGGCTGGCCGGCCCCCACCCTGCTGGTGAACCTCGCCGCGGGCTTCGTCTTCAAGGGCCTGGACGCCACCCCGCAGGACTGGCAGGCCGCACTCGCCCCCACCATCGTCGGCCTGTCCCTGGTCACCCGGGAGTTCGTCGCCGCACTGCCCCCGGACGCGGCCGGGGCCGCGATCGTCAACATGGCGTCCATCTCGGCGCACATCGCGCAGAGCGGATACCTGACCTACAACACCGGCAAGTCGGCGGTGCTGGGCTTCACCCGCTGCGCCGCCCAGGAACTGGCCCCCCGGGGCGTCCGGGTCAACTCGGTGAGCCCGGGGACCGTGTGGAACGCCAACAACGAGCGCTACCACCGCGAGGCCCTCGGGCTCGACCGGGCGACGGCCGAGGCGGCCCCGGAACACGGGGGGAAGTTCCTGCTGCGGCGCTTCGCCGATCCCGAGGAGATCGCGGCGCCGATCGCCTTCCTGCTCTCCGCCGAGGCCGGCTTCATCACCGGCACCGACCTGCCGGTCGACGGCGGATACCTGGCGGTGTGAGCCGTGATCGATCTGCACACCCACCACCAGCGCTGCGGGCACGCCACGGGATCGCTGAGGGACTACGTCACCGCGGCGCTCGACCGGGGCGTCAGGGTCCTCGGACTCTCCGACCACACGCCGATGTTCGCGGAGGAGGAGGACCACGCGCTGCCGCGCGTCGCGATGCCGAAGTCCGGCTTCCCCTCCTACATCGCGGAAGCCCTGGCCCTCAAGGAGGAGTTCGCGGGCAGCATCGAGATCCTCGTCTCCACGGAGGCCGACTTCCTCGACGGGCGGACCGACCCGTACACGAGGGCGCTGAGCGCCTACCCGCTCGACTACGTCATCGGTTCGGTCCACATGTTCGAGGGCCGGGACATCTTCGACACCACCCGCTGGGAGAGCGTGGCGGAGGACGAGCTGAGCGCGGTCAAATCGCGCTACTTCCGGGAGATCGCCGCATGCGCCCGCTCCGGCCTGTTCCACGTCATGGGCCACGTGGACGCGCTGAAGGGCAACCACCCGGCGCTGGGCGCCGTCCCCGCGCCCGCCGCGGCCGACGAGATGCTCCGCGCGATCCGGGACTCCGGCGCGGTGATGGAGGTCAACACCTCCGGCGGCACCAAGATGTGCGGCGGCTGGTACCCCGAGTTCGACCTGCTGGAGCGGGCCCACCACTTCGGGGTGCCGATCACCTTCGGGTCCGACGCGCACGTCCCGGAGCGCGTGGCCGACCAGTACCCGGAGGTGGCCAAGGTGCTCGGGGACATCGGGTTCCGTACCTGGACCGTGTTCCGCCGCGGCGCCGCCGTGACCCGCCCGCTGTGCTGACCGCCGCACCGGGACACCGCACCGAACACCCCATCGAAACGTCCCATCGAAACACCGCACCGAACACCGCTCCGGCCGCGGTTCCGGCCGCCACCGGCGCCGCGCCCCGCAGCACGTCCCCGACCGTTCCCCCGTGGAGTCTCCATGTCCCTCAGTGACCTCGTATCCCGTGACCCGGACGGTGCGACCACCCGGTACCTGCGCGTCCGGGACCAGACGGTGAAGGTCGTCACCGATTCGCCCGAGGCCGACGGCCTGGTCTCGGAGACCTTCTGCCCGCCCGGCATGCTCGGCGTCGGAGAGAGCGGCCCGGAGGAGGAGCCGGACCTCGTGATCGTCGACGTGGCCCGGGACCCCTCCGAGGTGTCCGGGCTGCTCCGGCACGCGGCCGAGACGGCCGTACGGGGCGAGTACGAACTGACCCGCCACTACCGGCAGCCGCGCTTCGACGGCGAGGGCCACACCGTCTTCGAGCTCCGCGACCAGAACTCCGACGAGGTGGCCGCCCTGATCCGCACCGAGGGCCGCGTGACGCTCCTGCGCCCCCGGTCCGGGCTGGGGGACCGGTGGCTCACCCGGGTCATCCGCGACGTCGCCACCCGGATCGCCAAGGCCGAGGGCTCGCTGGTCCTGCACTCCTCCGCCTTCGTGCACGACGACGGCGCCTACCTGGTGATCGGCGACTCCGGGGCCGGCAAGTCGACCACGGCCATCGCGCTGGCCCGGCTGCTGCCCTCGGCCGGCTGGATGGGCAACGACCGGATGCACCTCGACCAGCGCGGCCCCGGCTACCAGGTGACGGCCTGCCCGCTGCCGCTCGCCATCAACAAGGGCTCCCTCGACGTCATGGGCGTCACCGACTTCGGATCGTGGTCCGTGCGCGCGGGCTTCCCGCCGGCCGGATCGGACTGGGACCGTTTCCAGGGCGAGGACAAACTGAAGCTGAGCTCGCAGGAGGTCGGCCGCTACCTCGGCGTCCGGGTCGTGCCCCACGCACCGCTCGCCGGCGTGATCCTGCCCCGCGTGGACCGCGCGGCCGGCTACCGCCTCGCCGCCGCGAGCCCCGCCCACGCCGCGGACGTCATCACCCGCAACTGCTTCTCCCTCGACGACAACCTCTACGGCGAGGACTGGCTCGACGTCCCCGTCCGGCGCCGGGCGGCACCCCCCTCGGTCGGCGCCTTCCTGGAACACCTCGCGAAACTCCCCGTGCTGCGCTGCTCCGTGGGCAGTGCGGCCGACGTGGCGAGGCTCGCCGCCGACTTCGAGGACCGCGTGCGCAGGTGAGGGCGCGCCGCCGGGGCACCGCTCAAGGCGCCCCCGCCTCCAGCGCCGCGGCCGCCGCGGCGACCAGCTCCAGGTTCGTCCGGAAACGCGTCCAGAAGCGCAGGACCCAGCCGAGGTACCAGGTGTCCAGGCCCGCGCCGCGCCGCCCCAGCAGGGTGACGTGGCCGTGCCGGGGCAGGAACCACAGGGCGCCGAGCAGGGCCAGGTCGCGGGCGTCCGCGTACGGCGTGCCCAGCCGGGCGTGCAGCCGGCCCAGGAAGAGGGCCGTCGCGTCCGGGTCCAGCACGAAGTCGCCCCGCCCGAGACGGCACGAGAGCCACAGCGCCTTGCCCGCGTCGGCCGGCCGCCGGGAGAAGCCGGCCTCGTCCCAGTCGATGACCGTCAGCCGGTCCGGGCCGTCCGCGATCAGGTTGCGCCCGTGCAGGTCGCCGTGGTGGACCAGCAGGCCGCTCGGCCGGGTCAACCGGGCCGCGCCCGCGCTCAGTTCGCCTAGGTGCGCGTCCATGGCCCGGGCCAGGCCCCGCCACTCGCCGGTCAGCAGCGGGTCCACGAGGGACCGCTCCGACCTCGCCCCCGACAGCCACACCGAGGCGTAGTCCCCGACCAGCGCCTCCCCGGCCCGGACCCCCTCCGCGCGCGCCGCCAGGTCCGCCAGGACGCCGACGACGCCGGTGATGTGCCGCCGCGCGTCCTGCGCCGGCGTACCGGGGGCGTACGGACGGACGACCACCAGCCGGGGCCGCGGCGTCCCGTGGAAGCCCAGGGCGAGCACCGGCGGGTACCAGGGCGCGCCGCGCAGGGCGGCGTCGACACGGCCTATCCGCTGGAACTCGGCGGCCGAGGAACGCTCCGCGCAGTGCACCTTCACCGAGAGCGCCCGGGAGCCCCAGGCCACCCGGTAGGAGCTGTTGAGGCCCCGGCCGTCGAGGAGTTCGGCCCGGCCCGCGGCGACCAGCCGCATGGCCCCGGGGACGGTGGGCCGAACGGCTCCCGTCACGGGGACCGGTCCGGCGCCCCGCCCTCGAACCAGTCGGTCACCTCGGCGACCAGCTTGTCCGGCGGCAGGGCGCTGTCCAGGCGCAGCACCGGACAGGTGAGCGTGGCCAGCCAGCGCTCGTCCTTGGACTGGCGGGCCGGCACCTCGGTGTCCTCGTAGCCCCTCGCCCAGGTCATGAAGTCGTGGTGGGCCGTCTCCAGGGCGCCGCCGGACTCGATGCGGTCCCCGTACCGGACGACCTCGCGGCGCATCAGCCGGTCCATCCGGACCTGCGGGTCGATGGTCAGGAACACCACGCCGTCGGCCTGCGCGATGACGCTGTCGCCCCAGCCCCGCAGCGTCCCGGACAGCACCCAGGCGGCGCGCGGCACGAAGATGGACTCCATCAGCGCCAGTCGCTCCTCGACGGGGCGTTTGCGGGTGTAGGGCGGGATGGTCGGCACCCACAGGTAGTCGTCCACGTCCGCGTGGGCCGCTGCCCACAGGGTCGCGAGCGCGCGGCCGAGCGTGGTGCTGCCGGCCCCGCTCGGCCCCGTGACGAGCAGTCGGTGCGTGTGCATCCGCCGCCTCCTCATTCCTCGGGCATCCCTTGACCGGGCGCACCAGACTAACCGGCCCGCCCGCCGCACGACACGGCGCACGGGACGGCGGGCCGTCGCGCAGCGGCCCGCACCGGCGCCGCGCGGTACGGACAGGCGCCCGCGCGGGGGCTACGCTCGCCGCCATGCCGACTGCACTCGTGTCCGGTGTCTCCCGCGGCCTCGGAGCCCATCTGTGCCGTGCGCTGCGGGCCGCAGGCCACCGCGTCCTGGGCGTGGGCCTGTCGCCCTCGCCGGGCGGCGACCACGTCGACGACTACCGGGCCCTGGACCTGCGCGAGCCGCTCGCCGACGACCTCTTCGCCGCCGAGGACGTCGACGTGCTGGTCAACAACGCGGGCGTCTACCTGGACGACCCCCGGGGCGGGTACGGCGACCTCTTCTCCCTCACCCCGGACGACCTGCGGGACACCTTCGAGGTCAACCTGTTCGGCACGGCCCGGCTGGTCCAGCGGTACGCGCCGCGGATGCTCGCGCGGGGCTCGGGCCGGATCGTCTGCGTCTCCTCGGGCATGGGACGACTCCAGGACGCCGACGGGGCCTCCTTCGCCTACCGGTCGTCCAAGCTGGCGGCCAACTCCCTGGTCCTGTCGGTGGCCCGGCACTTCGCCGAGGCCTCCGGCGACCTGGCCGCCTTCGCGTACTGCCCGGGATGGATCCGTACCGACATGGGGACGCCGGACGCCCCGAACGAGCCGGCCCCGGCCGCCGGCGACCTCGTGCGCCTGCTGGGCGTACCCGCCGGGCGGTCCAACGGCAGGTTCTTCCGGGGGCTCGACGAGCTGGGCTGGGACACCCGCGGGCCGATGGTGGCGGACGCCGACTGAATCCGCGCCGACCCGCGTCCCGCGCCGACCGAATCCCATGTCCGTTCCGCTCTGCGGAATCGCCCGGGACAGGCCCCGCCGTCCTTGTCATGATCGACCCGACAAGACCGGGACCCGGCACGGCGCGGGCCCTCACCCAGACACCACGGGGGTGATAGACGGCATGACATCGAGCGCACCCACGCACCGGTACACCGTCCGTTCGCACGTCGAGAGCACCGGCCTGACGTGCTCACCGTCCGTGGCGCAGCACATCGACCGCCTCGCACGCCCCTACCTGACCGTCGAACCGGGCCCTTGCGGACCGGGCGCCTGGCAGGTCGTGGCCGGCGCCGAACCCCCGGAGGACGCCGCGCGGGAGACGGTCACCGCGCAGGGCGAGGACAGCGTCCGCTACGCGGTCGACCACCCCCGCAGGACCGTCCACCACCTCGCCCCGGGGGGCGAGCCGTGGGTGGTGCAGTCCCTGCTGCGGGCTACCCGGGCGATCCACCGCTCGACGGCCGCCCGGCAGGGCATGCTCTTCCTGCACGCCGGGCTGGTGCAGCTCGACGGGCTGGGCGTCGCCCTCGTGGGCGGCAGCCGGGCGGGCAAGACCACCTTCGTCATGGCGAGCGTGCTGCACGGCGCGGGCGTCATGGTGTGCAACGACGACGTGAGCCTCACGGCGCAGCCGGACGGGAGCGGGGTCCTCGGCGCCGGCTGGCCGCGGTCCGTCTCGGTCCGGCTGGACACCCTCGACCTGCTGTTCGGACCGGAGAAGGCGCGGACGGTGCTGTCCTCCCTGACCCATCCCGCCAACCGGACGCTGGGGAGCCTGCGCGCGTCGGGGGTGGAGGAGCACGGGACGGCCCTGATCTACCCCTGGGAGTACGCGGACCTGCTGGACACCCGCATCGGCCGGTCGGCCGGGGTCGACGCGATCGTCCACCTGAGCCTCGCCGACGACCCGTCGGAGACCGGCGTGGCCGAGGTCCCGCAGGCCGAGCGCGCCGCACTCCTGGAGCGGCACGTCCTGGGCCTGCCCAACAAACACCTCAACATCTTCGGCCACGCACCGGACGGCTCCGGTCCCGGCCGGACCCGCGACGCCCTCACGGCGCTGCCCACCTTCCGCTTCCGGTACGCGTTCGCCGACGCGGGCCGGGAGGTCGCCCGGCTCGCCGGCCACCTGCGCGCCCGGGTGCCGTCGCCGCGGCGCTCCCCGGAGCAGCGTCTCACAGACCGAGCCGCACCGGCCGCTCCGGGACACCACCGGTGAGCAGGGCGGTGAGCGGAGTGCCGAGATCGCGCGGGGCGAAGAGGTCGGGGCCGCGGTAGCCGACGATCTCCGGCGCCCGCCACCACCGCGTGCCGGTGATGTTCTCGGCGGCGAGCTCCTCGTCGGTCAGCTCCCCGCGCGGGACGAAGGCCGCGGTGCGCACGAGGTAGTAGTCGTTCACGACGCCGTCGTACCCCCGGCTCATGCCGGGCCGTACGACCTCCTGGTGCCACACGTGGGGCGGATCGCCGCCGACCGGGGCGAGCCCCACCTCCTCGCGCAGCTCCCGGCGCAGCGCGTCGAGCGGCCCCTCGCCGGGGGCGACGCCCCCGCCGGGCGCCGCCCACAGGACCACCGCTCCGGACGGCTCGCGCAGCAGGAACCGGCAGAGCAGCACGCGGTCCTCCGCGTCCAACACGATCGCGCGCACGGAGTGCCGAAGCTTCAGCGAAGTCACCGGGACACCGTACGCGCCGCCGGGACACCGCGCCCGGCGCACCCGGATCCCAGCGCTTCCAGCCGGCCGGACACCCGGCCGGGACACCGCACTTCGACCGAGAGGGGCAGGGCAGCCGTGCTCTCCTTCCGCACCCACCTCGCCGCGGTCCGCGGCATGGACGACTTCGACGAGGAGGCCGTCCTCGCGAAGATCCACCTCGTGGACGACGACATCCTGATGCTGTCCGGCTCGCTCGTGGACGGCTCGGGCACCCCGTCCTCGGACTTCGACTTCTGCGTCATCGCCCGGTCGCAGGACGAGCGGTTCCACCGCGCCACCTTCCCCCGCGAGCAGCACATGCGGTACTACACCAGCGGCGACCGGGTGAAGGCCAGCTTCGACTACCTGCCCGGCAGCCTGCTCGGAGTGGACGTCGAGTACTGGACGGTCCAGGAGGTCTCCGCCCTGCTCGACGCGCACGCACGGCTCTACGCCCAGATGCGCACCCGCGCCCGCAAGTCCTCCGGATTCGCGGCGTCCGCCGTCGACTTCCGGGTCCTGTCGCGGCTCACGTACGGGGTCCCGCTGACGAACGCCGCCGCGTTCGGCGAGCTCACCGCCGGGGTGCGCCCCGGAGAGGTCGCCTACACGGCCTTCCGCGCGGCGGTCGGCAGCTACCCCGACTTCCGCGACCTGGCCGGCATGTGGGCGCAAGGAGACCACGCGTCGGCGCTGATCGCGGCGCGCAAGCTGGGCGTCGACACCTTCCGGGGGCTGACGCACGTCCACGGCAACACCAACCGCAACCCGAAGTACCTCTCCCGCTTCCTCGACCGCCTCCCGCTGCCCTCCGAACTGACCCTTCGCTTCGCCGAGTTGAACGCGCTCGGCGCGGGTCCGCGGGTCGATGCCGCCGACGTGGTCCTGGAATGGCTCGACCTCGTCGACCTCGCCTTCGCCGAGATCCGGGCGGGCCGGGAGAAGGCCGAGGCGTTCGTCGGCCGCGCGGACTTCCTCGGTCTGCTGAAGGAGGAACTGCACGAGAGCATGACCTGGAACGCCGAGATCTCGAACGAGTACTGCTTCCGCGCCCGCGAGGTCGAGCCCGGCCTCCCCCCGCTGCGCGAGCTGCTCGCCGCCCTGACCGCCCGCACCGCGGCCCCGCACCACCTGCCGCTGCGGGAATGGGCGAAGGACCGCACGGCCCCCGTCGGGGAGAACAACAAGTCCGCCTGAGCGGCCGGCGGTCCGCGTCGACCCACCGAACACCTGGGGGAAGAGCCCTTGTGCCGGATCTACGGCTATTTCGGTTCCGATCGCGCCGTGCGCGCGATGGAGGCCGCGCGCGACGCCCAGCTGTCGGGCGGTCCCGACCGGCAGGCCCACGTCCGGGGGGAGGACTGGGGCCTGGGCTGCAACCGCCTCGCGATCCAGGACCCGTCCCACGGCCGCCAGCCGTTCGCCAACGCCGACGGATCGGTGCACGCCGTGTTCAACGGCGAGATCTACAACTTCCGCGCCATCCGGCGGGAGCTCGCCGGGCACGGGGTGCACGTCGAGGGCGACTCCGACGGCTCCGTCCTGCTGCCCTACTACGAACTGCACGGCGACCGGTTCGTCGAGCGGCTCGAAGGCATGTACGCCATCGCCCTGGTGGACCTGCGCTCCGGGCGCCGGCTGAAGCTGTGGAGCGACCCGCTGGCGGTCAAGAGCCTGTACTACGAGGTCACCGCGGACGGCATCGCCTTCGCGTCCGAACCCGGCGGCCTCGCCGCCCTGCGGACGGGCCGCCCCGAGGTGGACCCGTACGCCGTGGACCACTACCTGAACTGGCAGTGCCTGCCTCCCGGTAGGTCCCTCCACACCGGAGTGTCCTCGCTCCGGGCGGGCGAGCACCTGGTCCACGACGGGCGGACGGCCGCCACCCGGGTACCGCGCACCACGGCGCCGCCGCCGGACGCCGGCTGCACGCCCGATCGCCTCGGGTCCCTGCTGGCCGGGGAAGTGGAGCGGATGTCGCTCCAGTCCGCGCCCGTGGCCGTACAGCTCTCCGGCGGCCTCGACTCGGCCGTCCTGGCCACGCTGCTGGGCCGCCGGCGCACCGACGTCACCGCCTTCCACGTCACCCACGAGGGCACCCACCCCTCCGACGAGGAGACCTACGCGCGCGATGCCGCCGCGCACGCCGGGATCCCGCTCGAAGTGGTCGAGATCCGGGAGGCGGAACTGCCCGAGCTGATCGGGCCCATGGTGGCGGCGCTGGGCTCGCCCAACGCGACGCCCCACGCGCTCAGCGCGTACGTCCTCTTCCGGGAGATCGCCAAGCGCTCCTTCCGGGTGTGCTTCGTGGGCGACGGCGCGGACGAGCAGTTCGGCGGCTACCGCCGCTACAGCACCGCGCTCGCCGCCACCGACGACACGTGGCAGGAGCGCTACCTGGACCGGCTCTCGCTGGTCCCCCGCGCGCGCTACCGCCGGCTCTACACGCCCGAGTACCGGGCACTGCTCGACGACGCCGGGGGCAGCCGCGAGCGCGCGCGGGAGCTGCTCGGCCCGCCGGCCCCCGCACGCCTGGAGCAGCTGCTCGCCTTCGACCGGCTGCACAAGCTCCCCGGGCTCAACCTGCGCAAGCTCGACCACCTCTCCATGGCCCACTCGATCGAGGGCCGGGTGCCCTACTGCCAGCCGGCCGTCACCGACTTCGCGCGGCGCACCCCGGACGCCCTGAAGGCCACCGAGACCCGGCGCAAGGGGATCCTCTGGGACGCCGGCGGCCCTCTCGTGCCGCAATCGGTGCGGACGCGGCAGAAGCAGCCCTTCACCTTCCCCGTCGACGCGTTCCTGGCCCCGGGCACCAAACTGTGGGAGTTCGCGACCGACGTACTGGCCGGGCCCCGGCTGAGCACCGCCGGATTCCTGAGCGCCGCCGCCGTGCGCGAGGTCCTGGACGCGCACGCCGTCCGCCGCGACCAGGCGCGTCTGGTGTGGGGCCTGATGATCCTGGAACTGTCTCTTCCGTGAGACCCCGCCCCCCGGGCCGGGCGCACGCGGTACCGTCCCCGAGCAGGGCAGAACCCCGTCGAAAGAGAGGCGCGCCGGTGCGCAGCATCCACGTCGTCACCCATCCGGAGGCCAGTCACCACGTCGAGGGCCTGGTCGGCGGATGGCACGATTCGACCCTGACCCCCGCGGGGGTGCGGGAGGCGGCCGCGATCGCCCGCGCCCTGCGGACCGAGATCCCCGAGGGCGCCGAGGTCGACCTGATCTCCTCCGACCTCCTGCGGACCCGGCGCACGGCGGACGAGATCGCCCGGGTGTTCGACGTGGAGGCCACCCTGGACCGCCGGCTGCGCGAGAAGTCGTACGGAGAGGCGGAGGGCAGGCCCCAGGAGTGGCTGGACAAGCGGTTCGTCCCCCCGCCCGCGACCGGCGACCGGATGGCGCACGTCGAGGGGATCGAGGGGGCCGAGACCCGGGCCGCGTTCGCGGAGCGGATCTACGAGGCGATGGACGGCATCCTGCGCCGCCCGTACGAGCACCAGGTCGTCGTGACCCACGGCTTCGCCCTGACCTTCGTCGTGGCGGCCTGGATCGGCATGCCGATGGACTCCCTCGGCCACGTCAACTTCCGGGTCGCCTCGGGCAGCATCACCCATCTCCGCGAGGACGACTTCTTCCACAACCGCCAGCTCGCCCGCCTCGGAGACACCCGCCACCTCGACGGCTGAGGACGGCACGGGGGCGGGCCGCACCGGCCGCGCCCGCCGGGCCGGGCGCTTGCGGTGCTCGGGGGATCCGCCCCGGCCGGCGAGCGCTGCGACGTCAAAATGTCGGTATGTGTGGAGAATGTACGTATCGCGTCGAGGAGGACGGGAAGGGACGGGCGCGGGACGTCCGCGCCGACGCCCCCGGACCGCTCCGTCGTGACCCGGCCGGCCGAAGCACCTCGTGGCGGGAGCGGCCCCGCTGCCGAAAGGAGCGTGTCCATGCCACCGCCCGGGAACCGGCACGACGCGGACGCGCTCGGCGGACGCACGGAGTCAGGGCAGGCGGCGGAAGTGGACCTCGCCGGCGCACTCGCGGCGGCGGAGGCCGCATCGCCGGTCGAGTCCCTGGACGTGGTCGCGCGGATGCTCAGGGACCGGCTGAACGCGGACGCGGTGTCCTTCCTGATCGTGGACTTCACCGGATCGTCGGTGGTACGGCTCGGCGCGGCCGAGAGCGTCGAGTCCGACGACCCCCCCGAGCGCATCGACCTGCCGGGCACCCTCTACGGAGACGTCCTGCGCACGCAGCGGCCCGCGGCGCAGGGTCAGGGGGACGGCCGCGTGCGGATCGTGGCGCCCGTCACCAACCGCGGCGACGCGATCGGCCTCCTCGAACTGTTCCTGCCCGCCCGCCCCGGCGCGGACGCGATGCGGCAGATCGGCGCGACGGCGCACGCCCTGGCCTACATCGTCATCGCCAACCGGGCCTTCACCGACGTCTACCAATGGGGCCGGCGCACCCGTCCGCTGAACCTGGCCGCCGAAATCCAGCACCGGCTGCTCCCCGCCTCGCTCGCGTGCGAAGCGGCCCAGTTCACGGTCGCCGGTGCGCTGGAGCCGGCGACCCACGTCGGTGGTGACACCTTCGACTACGTCGTCGACCGCGACACCATGCAGCTCTCCGTCACCGACGCCATGGGCCACGACGTGGAAGCCGCGCTCCTCGCGACCCTGGCCGTCGGCGCGCTGCGCCGGGCCAGACGCGCGGGAGCCGATCTCGCACGCCAGGCACGGGAGGCCAACCAGGCCCTCGTGGAGAACGGCCGGCAGGGCTTCGTCACCGGCCAGCTGCTGCGCGTCAGCCTGATCGACGGCAGCACCCGGTTCGTCAACGCGGGCCACCCCCGCCCGCTGCGGCTCAGGGACGGCGAGGTCGAGGAGATCGTCCCCCTGGTGGACCTGCCCTTCGGAGTCCGGCCCCGTACCGCCTACCGGACGCAGCGCATCGACCTGCGGCCGGGGGACCGGCTGGTGATGCTCACGGACGGCATGCTCGAACGCCGCGCCGCCAGCGTGGACCTGCCGTCCCTCGTCGTGCGCACCGCGGACCTCCACCCGCGAGAAGCCTCCCGCGCCCTGGTCGCGGAGGTCCTGCGCGCGCACCGCGGCCGTCTCCAGGACGACGCCACGGTCATGTGCCTGGACTGGTACGGCACCCGGCAGGCCACCCGCAGCGCGACCGCCGGCGCCGACCGCACCGAGGCGTCCGCGTCCGAGTAGCCCGGCCGGCGCCCCGGGCCCCGAACGACCCGGAAGGGACGGCCCGGGCGGGGCGGGTCAGCCGGCGGCGACGGTGCGGCGGATCCAGTCCGCGTAGGCGGGGACGCTGCTGTACAGGCCCGGGCCGGAGGCGCAGTCGGGGGCGGGGGCGCCGGGGCCGGACGTGGTTCCGACC
This sequence comes from Streptomyces subrutilus, assembly GCF_008704535.1. Taxonomy (NCBI): domain Bacteria; kingdom Bacillati; phylum Actinomycetota; class Actinomycetes; order Kitasatosporales; family Streptomycetaceae; genus Streptomyces; species Streptomyces subrutilus. The sequence continues at coordinate 1,183,142 of NZ_CP023701.1, read as the reverse complement.
AGTTCCCACCGGCCGTCCCTGCCGCGCTGGAGCTGCGGGCCGCCGGAGTCGCCGAAGCACGCCATGGCGTGCGGTACCCGGCTGACCGTGCACAGCCGGGTCGCCCCCGCGTAGCCGGGCGCGCACTCGGCCGCGGACGCCCTGCGGGCGTCGAGCTGCTGGAGCCGCTGGGGAAGGACCCACCGGCTGTGGTCGGTGGTGTCGGCGGTCGTACCGAAGCCCAGGAGCCGGGTGGGCGTACCGGGGCGTGCGGGCTGCTCGGCGAGGCGGACGGGCCGCTCGGCGACCGGGCGGTCCAGCCGGATCAGCGCGACGTCGTTCCGGTTGGGGCCGCCCAGTGCGTAGCCCGGGTGGGTCACCGTCCGGGAGATGCCGCGCACCGTCCCCCCGGACTCCCGCCACCCGCTGCCGACGCGCACGGTGCCGGTGGGCCGGACCAGCTCCGGGTCCACGCAGTGGGCCGCGGTCAGCAGCCACTGCGGGTCGATCAGCGTGGCCCCGCAGACCCCCTCGACCGGGGCCGCCACCCCCGTGACGGGGAGCGAGGCCATGAACGGGTAGCGCTGGGTCGCGTCCTCCCCGCCCACGATCGCACCGGCGGTGCCGGCCGTCGTGGCGGCGCACAGGGCGGCGGCCAGGGCGACGGTGGCGAGGCGGGCCGCACGGCGGCGCACGGCAGAACTCGTACTGAACACGAAAAGGTCCCTTCCACAAGAAATCCGGACGTGTCCAGCCTGCCCCTGCAAGATCCACTCGGCCATGCGGCCAGCGGGCCCCCGGAGCCGGGGGACAACCCCCGGCCCGCCGCGCAGGACCCGCCCGGAGCCGTCAGCGCTCCGCGAGCGGGGCGACGAGTTCGATCTCGAAACCGTCGCGGGACGCGAGGTAGGCGGTGTGCTGGTGGGCGCCGCCGGCGTGGGGATGGCGGTCGGGGAACAGCAGGGTCCAGCCGTTCTCGCGGGCCTTGGCGGTGAGGAGGTCGGTGCGGGCGGCGGTGTCGATGTGGAACGCGAGGTGGTTGAGGCCGGGCGCGCAGCGGTCGTGGCGGTCGGCGGTCAGGGCGGGGGACTGCTCGAAGACGAGGTAGGTGGCACCGAGTTTCCAGCTGCGGCCGTTCTCCCAGCTCTGGTGGAGGGCGTAGCCGAGGTCTTCGAGCAGCCACTGCCAGTCGCCGACGGCACGGTCGAGGTCGGGCACCCAGATCTCGACGTGGTGGAGGGTGCCGGGTACCGGTGCGGTCTCGTCGGTCACGGTGTGTTCTCTCCTCGGGGTGTGTGGGTGCGGCAGCCTATACCGGATGGGCCGGTTTGCGTCCAGAAGGCCTCTTCGGTCATATGCCGTAGCGATTAAGGACAGTTGACGGGCTGTTGCGCCCGTCTCCCCTCCCGGTGTGGGTACGACACCGTTGTGGGTAGGACACCCCTGTGGGTGCGACGGCCGGACGCGTACGACAGCCGTACGGCGTCGTCGCCGTCGGCGGCGCTGCGGACCGGCCGGGTCCGGTGGCCGGGCGTCCCCGCACGGGGAAGGAGGCCGGCTCGTGGCCGTGCTGCTGTGCTCGGCGGACACCGCTGCCGGGCAGGCGTCCCTGATCCCCAAGTCCGGCCCGTCGGCCTACGGAACGGCCCGGGCCGTCCCCGTGGGCCGCGGCCCCCTCGCGGCCGCGCAGGGCGCCGACGGCCGGCTCTACCTGGCCGTGTCGGTCTCCGACGAGGTCCTCGTCCTGGACCCGGACGGAACGCCCCGGGGCCGGGTGCGCGTGGGCTGGGCGCCGCGCTGCCTCGCCCCGGTGCCCGGTACGCCGTTCCTGCTGGTGTCGAACGCGGGCTCCGACAGCGTCTCCGTCGTCGACACCTCCGGGGCGCGCGAGGTCGCGCGGGTGGCGGTGGGGCGGGAGCCCGGGGCGATCGCGGTGTCGCCGGACGGGTGCGGCGCGGTGGTGTGCGAGCGCGGCGCGGGCGCCGTCGCCGTACTGGACCTGTCCGGGCTCGCACGGGACGGTCGCGTCGGGCTCGCGGCCCGGATCGCGCTCGGCTCCGCCCACGTCCAGCCGCGGGCCGTGGCGCTGTCCGGCGCCCGGGCGCTGGTGGCGTGCGCCCGGCTGGACGTCCTGCCCGTCGTGCACATCGAGGGCGGACGGGTCGAGGAGCGGGTGCGGCTTCCGGTGGCGGGGGCGGCGCCGGCCGGGGTGGCGGTGACGGGGGAGGGCGACTACGCCCTGGTGACGCTGGAGCGGATCGGGGCCCTCGCGGTGGTGGACCTGCTGGAGTGGACCGTGACCCGCCTGGTCCCGCTCGGGGCCCGCCCGCGGGGCCTCGTCATCGATCCGGCCGACACCACCGTGTACTGCGCGTTGGCCGGGCAGCGGGCGCTGGCCGTGGTGCATCTGGACGGGGTGGACCTGTCCACCACCGACGGCCGTCCGCAGTTCGAGGAGATATCCGTGGGCGCGGGCCCGAGTTCCGTCGCGCTGGCCCGCGTCGACGACCCCGCCGTCTGACTCCGCACCCCGGCGGCCCCCGGGCTCCACCGGGTGCGGCGACGGCTCCCGCATGACTCGGAAAGCAGTACGCACATGCCCTTGCCTCCCCCCTCCTCCCGCGGGTCCGGGCGTCCGGAGCCCGCCAGAGTCCGCGCGCTGGCCGCCCTGTTGGGCGCGACCCGCGCGCACATCCTGCTGCGGATCGCCGCGCTGGAAGCGGCGACGACCAACGACCTGGTGCAGGAACTGGCCGTGTCCGCCGCGACGGTCTCCCACCACACCGGCGTCCTGCGGCACTCCGCCCTGATCACGACGGAGCGGGACGGGGTGAGCGTCCACCACGCGCTGACCCCGCTCGGCCAGAGCCTGCTGGGGGCGCACGGCCTGCCCGGCCGCCGCCGTCCGCCGGACGGCTCCCGGTGAGCGCACGCCCCCTGCCACCGGCGGCAGGCGCGGCGGGGGCGGCCGGCTGGTGCGCGAGGGGCGGGTGGGACGGCATTTTGCCGGTTCGGGGGGAAAGGGCGCCGCGCGCTTGCATTTCCGGTGTGATGAACGGTCCGGGGTGGCGTGCGGAATGCGCCGTGCGCCCTTTTAGAGCAGGATCGAAAAGCTTGCAGCCTTCATGGAACCGGGCGCAGACTGATGATTGCCCGTCGCGTTTCCGGTCATCTCGCATTCTCTGCATTCCCTGCATTCCCTGCGTTGTCTGCACTTCCCGCATTCTCTGTCTCCGCTGATTGTCGAGGGGGGTTGCTGTCTCATGCCCGTTTCCGAGAAAGCCCAGAGTCCGGGGCCCCGGGCGGCCGATGCCACCCGGGCGACCGTCATGCAGCTGTTCGCCACCGCCGTCGCCCGCACCCGGTGCCCGTTCGCCGACGAGGTCAACGGCCGCCTGGCCGGCCTGCTGGCCGAGCGGACCGGTGCGGGGGTGAAGGAGTTCGGCTACAAGCGGGAGACCGCGGGGGAGTTCACCCGGTGGGGAGGCCAGGACGCCGTCCGGCTCAGCCGGTGGGTGTGCGCGGTGGCCGGCAGGTTCACCGAGTCCCTGACCGGGATGCCGCTCGCGGAGGCCTTCGGTCGCTCGCTGGACCGCGAGGCCGAGCGGGAGGCGGGCGAGGTGCGGGCGGTGGCGGTGGGCGTGACCCGCAGCTGGGCCTCCCACTACCGGGCCGGCGACCGGCACGAGCCGCACTTCCACCCCAACACCGCCCTCTCCGCGGTCTACTACGTGGCCGCGCCCGGCGTGTGCGAGATCGACCTGATCGACCCCCGCCCGGCCGTCGACTACTACGACCCGGGCATCACCCTGGCCGGCGAGAGCCACCGCGTCCGCCTCGCCTGCACGCCCGGCGAGCTGCTGGTCTTCCCCGGCTGGCTCCGGCACGCCGTACCGCCGTTCCGGGACGAGGCACCCCGTGTGTCCGTCGCCTGGAACCTGAACTACACCCTCGGCTGACGAAGAATTCCACGGTCAGCCGAATCCGGCCGGAAAGGTCCCACATTCCGGTTTCCATCCCGCAGGAGAAAAGGAAGTCCCGCCATGCGCAATATCCAGTTCTTCTCCACCGACACCGACGACGGAGTCGTCTCCGTCGTCGCCAAGACCGGTGCGGGCGAGCACCGCGCCATCGCACAGATTCCCATCGGCAACGCGCCCCGCGGAGGAGTGAAGTTCACCAAGGACGGCCGCGGATTCGTCTGCAACACCTCGCAGAACACGATCTCCGAAATCGACGCCGTCGCCCTCACCGAGGTACGCCGCATCGAGGTCGGCCACGGCCCCCGCGGCCAGGGCCTGCTGCCCGGCGACAAGTACCTCCTCGTCTCCAACTCCGGTTCCGACACCGTCTCCGTCGTCGACCTGGAGCTGAACCTGGAGGTCCACCGGATCCCCACCGGCCGCGACCCCCGCCACATGGGCATCAACCAGGCCGGCACCATCGCCTACGTCTGCGTCTGGGGCGGCGGCTACATCAGCAAGCTCGACATCAGCCCCCTCGCCGCAGGCGACCCGCAGGGCGTCACCGAACTCGCGCAGATCCCCGTCGACCGCGAAGCCCACCCCTACAGCCTCGGCATCGACCCGTCCGGCGCCCGGGTGTTCGTCGCGAACACCCAGGCCTCCTACGTGACCGTCATCGACGTCGCCACCGACGAGACGCACCGCGTCGACGTCGGCTCGACCGGCGGCCGCGGCGTCGCGTTCACCACCGACGGCCGGTACGCCCTGGTGACCGTCGAGAACTCGTCCACGATCGCCGTCATCGACGTCGCCACCCTGCGGGTCACCCGCCAGATCCCCACCGGCTCCGGCCCCCGCGGCCTCGTCGTCGACCAGGGCGACCAGACCGTCTACGTCACCAACTTCGCCCGCGCCGGCATGATGAGCGCCGCCCACCCCCACTTCGCCCCCAACTCCCTCACCATGGTCGACCTGACCTCCGCCCCCCTCGACCGGGACGAGGGCGTCTTCACCTACGAGGAGATCACCGTGGGCTACGGACCCTGCTCCGTGGTCCTGTTCGACCTCGACACCCTCTCCGAGCCCGAGCGCCTGCGCCGCCTCGGCCGCGCCGGCACCCCCGCCTGATCCCGGCGCCGGGTCCGGGCGGCAGCGCCCGGACCCGGCCCTCCCCCCCGGCAGCCTCCGGGCCGGGCACCAGCGGGTGCCCGGCCCGCAGGCCCCACCCCCCTGCCACCGGGGCCCGCGGCGCAGGTGCCACCGCCCGGGCCCCGGCCCCGCCGCCCCACCGCCCGCGCCGGACCAGCCCCGGCCGGGCCCGGCGGCGCCCCGCGACCCCCGGTCCCTCCTCCTCCACACGGACGGGGCCGGGGGCCGCGGCCCTCCCGGACAGCCGGCCCTTCGAGAGAGAGCAGCGAGCATGGCCGAGGTCACCTTCCGCCCGCTCCGGCCCTGGGCACTGCCGCCCGACAAGCCGCGCATCGACCGGGCGGCCGCCCGCGCCGAACGCGACGCCTACCGGGAGTCGTTCCGCTACCTGCGCGTCCCGCGCCTGCCCGCGGACTGCCCGCCGTGGGTCCTGGGCCAGGAGCTCGGCTGGAGCGTGCGGTCACCGCTGACCCTCACGATGAAGCCGCTGGCCGACATCGGCTTCGCCGTCCCCGAGGGCGAGGACCCGCACCGGGCCGGCCGGCGCCTGGGCGGGGCGGGCATGTGGCAGCGCGGTCAGGAGTGGATCGCCGCCCGCGACGCGGACTGGCTCCACCTCGGCGACCACCGCGGCGCCACCGGAGGCTGGGAGGGCATGTTCGTCCCCAACGGACAGGGCACCCTCGAATGGCGCCTGGGCTGGGCCGCCACGCTCCCCGCCGGCACCTTCCTGATGGTCATGCCGCTGCCCGACCACGCACCGGACGCCCTGCGGGTGCCGGTCGGCGTGATCCCCGCCAAGGCCGTCAACGCCATGGCGGAGCGCGGCGGGATGAGCATCGCCGTCCGGCCCGAACAGCCCGTCACCGTCCACCGCGGACAGGAGATCGCCCGCATCGTGCTGCTGCACCCCGACTCCCTGCGCACCACCGCCCGCACCGATCCCCCCGAAGCGGGTCCCGAACCCGATCCGGCCGAACCCGGCGGTGCGGTCCCGGGCGACCCGGAGGCCGGCCGGTGACCGCCCGCGCCGGGCAGGGCCACCGCCGGCGCCCCGCCGACGTGCTGCGGCACCTGGCCCGCCCGCCCGTACGGGGCCTCCTCACGCTCGCGTTCCTCGCCCGCACCACCGCCGCCGTCCTGCCCGTCACCCTGCTCCTGGCGCTCGCCGAGTCCCACGGCTACGCCCGCGCCGCGCTCGTCGGCGGCGGCTACACCTTCGTGATCGCCCTCTGCGCCCCGCTGCGCGGACGCCTCCTCGACCGGTACGGCGCCCACCGCGCGCTCACCCGGCTGGGCGCCGCGACCGCGCTGCTCCTGGGACTGGTCGCCTGCAGCGTCGAGTTCCGGTGGCCGTGGTGGACGACGCTGCCGCTCGTCGTGACCGCCGGCCTGGCCAGTCCGCCGCTGAACGCCGCCCTGCGCTCGTCCTGGCGACGGCTGGCCGCCGACGAGGCCCAGCTCAAGGCGGTGCACAGCGCCGACTCCGTGCTGGAGGAGGCGGGCTTCGTCCTGGCACCGCTCACCGCCGGCGCCGCGATCACCCTGCTCGGCCCCCGCCACGCCTACGAGACGGCCGCCGCCGCCTTCGTCGCGGTCACCGCCCTCTACCTGGCCGCCGCCCGCCGCCACCACCTCGGCACCACCCGCCCCGCACCGGCCGAACCGGGCCCCGCACGCGTCGGCCCGCGGTCGCGCCGGTGGCTCGGGCCGCTCGCCACCCCGGGCACGACCGCGATCCTCCTGCCCCTGTCCGTCATGGGGTGCGTCTTCGGCGGTACCGGCGTCCTCGTCCCCGCCTACACCCAGAGCCAGCACGCCACCGTCTGGCTCGGCCCGCTCCTCGCCGCCGTCAGCACCGGCGGGGTCATCGGCGGCATCCTCTACGCCATGATCGACTGGAAGGCCGGGCTGTGGCGCACGTACCGCCTCCTGACCCTCGGCTTCACCCTCCCCGCCATGCTCCTCTTCCTCGCCCGCCCCCTCTGGCTCCTCGCCGCCCTGCTGCTCCTGGCCGGGCTGTTCGTCACCCCGCTGTTCATCAACGCCTTCCTCCTCATCGACGCCACCGCCACCGACGACACCCGCGTCGAGGCGAACACCTGGGTCGGCGCCTCCACCGACATCACCGGCGGCGTCACGGCCGTCGTCATCGGCGCCCTCGTCCAACACCAGAGATGGGACACCGCCCTGCTCACCCTCACCTGTTGTGCGACGGTCGGCGCCCTCGGCGCGCTCCTGGCCCCCGGCCGCCGCCCGGCCGCGCCGCCCACCTCCCTGCCCGCGGCGCGGCCCGGCCGTGCCGCGGCACCGGGCCCGGCCAAGACCCCCGCGGCGGAGCCGCGCCCGTGACCGCCCCGACGCCGCCCCCCGCGACCGAACTGTCCCTGGCCGAGGCCCGGGACATCGCCGTCGCCGCCGCCCTCCCCGCCGACGGCTTCCCCGACGTGGCCGCGGCCCTCGCCCGTCTGCGCGCCGTCCAGCTCGACGGCATCAGCACCCTGGCCCGCGCCCACCAGCTCACCCTGAGCGCACGCGTACCGGGCGCGACCACCGTGGACGTCGACGGCGCCCTCCACCACGGCCCCGAGCCGCTCGCGTTCGACTACCCCGCCCACGCGCTGGCCCTCGTCCCGCTCGCCGACTGGCCCCTGTGGGCCTTCCGCCGCCGTGCCACCCGCCGCCGCCCCCGGTACCCCGGCCAGGAGGTCCGCGCCGCACTCTTCGCCCGCATCGAACGCGACGGACCGCTGCCCCTGCGCCGGCTGCGCGAAGGGGCCGAGCCGGGCGCCGGCTGGGACTGGAGCCCGACCAAGACCGCCGTGGAGTTCCTCGTCTGGTCCGGCGAACTCGCCTGCACCCGCCGTACCGGCGGCCAGCGCCTCTTCGACCTCGCCGAACGCTGCGTCCCGGCCGCCTCCCTGAGCGACGCGCACTCCGACGACGCGTGCCTGACCCGGCTCCTGGGCCACGCCGGGGCCGCGCTCGGCGTCGCCACGACGGACGACCTCGCCGACTACCTCCGCGTCCCCGTCCCGGTCGCCGCGCGCATCCTGCCCGACACCCGGCTCACCGCCGTACGGGTCGAGGGCTGGGGGCCGGCCTGGGCCGACCCGAGGGCGCTCGCCGAGCCCGCCGGGCCCCGCCGCGCGCCGGTGTTCCTCGGGCCGTTCGACAACCTGGTGTGGTACCGGCCGCGCGTGCAGCGCCTGTTCGGCTTCACCCAGGTCTTCGAGGCGTACAAGCCGCCGGCCCTCCGCCGGCACGGCTACTACGTCTGCCCGCTCCTCGCCGACGGCCGGCTGATCGGCCGCGCCGACTTCGCGCGCCGCGACGGCGCCCTCACCGTTCAGCGGGCCTCCCTCGAACCGGGTGCCGGGCCGGAGGCGGCCGCGCACTTCGCCCGCGCCTGCCGCACCCTCGCCGCGGCCACCGGCCAGACCCGCACCGAGCGCGCCGACCACGCGACGGACGCCGCCACGGCCGCCGCATGGGGCAGCGGGCCGGACGGACCGTGAACGCCTAAAGGCCGTCGGTGAAGAGGAGGTGGTTGGCGGTGCCCTTGCCGACGCTCTTCAGGACGTCCTTGGTGGACTGCTCGTCGATCCACGCGGCGACCTCGGCGGAGTCGGCCGCGGGGTGGGCCTGCTTGTAGAGGACGGCGACCCCGGTGGCGTGGGGGGCGGCCATCGAGGTGCCGCTCAGGGAGACGGACCCGCCGCCGAGCTTCGCGGAGAGGACGTCCTCGCCGGGGGCGTAGAGGCTCACGCAGGGGCCCCAGTTGGAGAAGTCGGTCTCCTCGTCGTACCGGTCGGCGGCGGCGACGGTCAGGACCCGGTCGGCGGATGCGGGGGACACGCCGCAGGCGTCCTTGGCGTCGTTGCCGGCGGCGAGGACCGGCAGGACGCCCGCGTCGGACAGGGCGGTCACGGCGTTGTCGAGGGCCGTGGACTTGTCGCCGCCGAGGGAACCGTTGAGGACGGCGGGCTGCACGGCGTTCTTCGCCACCCAGTCCAGGCCAGCGATCATCCCGGAGTACTCGCCCTGGCCCTCGCAGTTCAGGACGCGGACGCTGACGAGGCCGGCCTTCCGGGCGACGCCGTAGGTCCGGCCCGCGACCGTACCGGCGACATGGGTGCCGTGGCCGTTGCAGTCCGTGCCCTGGCGTCCGTCGCCGACGGCGTCGAAGCCGAACGAGGCGCGGCTGCTGTCGGGGCCGCCGAACTCGGCGTGCCCGTAGTCGATGCCGGTGTCGAGGATGTAGGCGGTGACCCCTGCGCCGTCGCCCGCGGTGGTGAAGGTGCCGTCGAGCGGTAGGTCGCGCTGGTCGATGCGGTCCAGGCCCCAGGTGGGGGCCGGGCCGCGGGCGGCGGACGGGGCCGAGCCGGCCGCCGTCGCCGTCGCCGTCGCCGGAGCGGAGATCTTCGCGTCCTCCTCCACCGTCTTCACGCCGGGAGCGTTGCGGACGGCCGTCAGCTGGAGCGGGGTGAGGGGGACGGCGAAGCCGTTGAGGGCCCTGCTGTAGAGGAAGGCGGGCTTCAGCCCGAGGGCGGCCGCGGCCGCGGCCGGGTCGACGAGCTCGTCGAGGGTGACGATGTACTTGCCGGGAACCGGTTTGGCCGCGCGGATCAGCGGCGCGGGTTCTGTTTTCGGCGTGGCGGAGGCGTCGGCCGGGCCGGCGGCGAGGGGGCCGGTGAGGGCGGCGGCCGCGGTGACGGCGGTCGTGAGCGCGATCTTGATGCGTGTGTTCACGAGGCGAGGTGATCATGCGGAAAGGACCGGTCTCAAGGATCTCCCCGGTGATTCGCCCCCACCGCGGCCGACACCGGCTCGCACTGCGCCATTCGGTCCCCTCGCCCTCGCGGGCCCGGCGGGGGCGCGCGTCAGGCGGCGTCGCCGGTCACCCAGGCCGGGCTCCAGGTACCGGCGGCGTCGTGGCCCGTCGCCGTCGCCGCGAGGTGGGCGCGCAGGGTGGTCAGCGCCGGGTGCGGGTTGTCGCGGTGCCAGAGGAGCGAGTGCGGGTACACGGGCGTCGGGTCGGTCACCGGGATGCGGCGCAGTCCGTGGCCGTCGGGCCAGACCAGGCGGGTGTGGCCGCCCGTGAAGGTGGCCAGGGCCGGGGTGTCGGCGATGGTGTCGAGCAGCGCGTCGGAACCGAAGTTGGGGCCGGTCGCCTCGATGGTGAGGCCGAACTCGGCGACGAGGTCCGCGTAGTAGGCGGCCCACTCGGTGCCGGGAACGATGCCGGGCATCCAGATCCGGTGCCCGGCGAGCCGGGCCAGGGGCACCGACCGGGCGGCAGCCAGCGCGTGGGCGGGGCCGGTGAGGAGCTGGAGGGGTTCGTCGAGCACCCGGACCGACTCGATGTCCGGGGGAAGGGGACGGCCGGGGACGGCGACGGCGCGGAAGGACGCGTCGATCGCCCCGGACCGGACGGCGGCGACGGCCGCCTCGATCTCGAACAGCATCACCACGTCGAGGTCGACCTCGGGGTGCGCGCGGTGGAAGCCGCGCATCAGGCCCGACGCCGCGCCGCGCGAGGCGATCACGTCGACGCGCAGCGGACGGCGGCCGCTGCGCACGGACGCGGCCGCGCGCTCGGCGACGCGCAGCAGCTCCCGTGCGTGGGGCAGGAAGGCCTGCCCGTCGATGGTGAGCTCGGCGCCGCGCGCGGTGCGGGTGAACAGCCGTACGCCGAGGCTCCGCTCCAGCGCGGCGATGCGCTTGGAGACGGCCTGCTGGGTCACCGCCAGCTCGGCGGCGGCCTCCTGGAAGCGCCCCGCGTCGGCGGCGGCGACGAACGTCCGGACGGTGTCGAGGTCCATGCCGCCATGCTAGACGTACAACCAGTGGTTGTGGCTGAGCGGTCCGGAGGTTGTTTGACCCCGGTGCGAGCCGCTCGCTTTGATGCTCCCGATCGCGGATCGGTTGTACGGGCACGGGAGGGCCGGAGGGCGTGGGCATGCGGAGCGGGCACCGGAAGGGACGGCGGCTCGGGCACCGGTCGGGACGGCCGTTCGGGTGGCTCTGGGGTGCGTACGCGACGAGCGCGCTCGGCACCTGGCTCGCCTTCGGCGCGTTCCCCCTGATCGCCGTCCAGGTGCTGCACGCCGGGCCGGCCGAGGTCGCCGCCCTCTCCTCCGCCGGGGCCGCGGTGGGCGCGGTCGTCGCGCTGCCGCTCGGCCCGTGGGTGGAGTTCCGCCGCAAACGGCCGGTGCTGATCACGATGGACCTGGTGCGGTGCGGGGCGCTGCTGACGGTCCCCGCCGCGTTCGCGTGCGACGCGCTCACCTTCACCCAGCTCCTGCTGGTGTCGATCGTCGTCGCGGCGGCCGACATCGGCTTCCGCGCCGCCTCCGGCGCGTACCTGAAGACGCTGCTGGCGCCGGAGGAGCTGCTCCTCGCCAACGCCCGTTTCGAGTCCACGGCCTGGACGACCACGATCATCGGCCCGCCGCTGGGCGGTGCGCTCGTCGGGCTCCTCGGCCCGGTGGCGACCGTGGTGGCCGACGCGGTCAGCTACCTCCTCTCGGCGGCGGGCCTGCGCGCGATGGGCGCCGGGCACGAGCCGCCGCCCGAGCGCCGGGACGCCGCCCGCATGCGGGCCGGGGACCTGCTCGACGGCTGGCGGTACCTGCTCGCCGACGCCGTGCTGCGGCCGCTGTTCTTCAACACGGCCCTGTTCAACGGGCTGGTCATGGCCACCCAGCCGCTGCTGGCCGTCCTGATGCTCGGCCGCCTCGGGTTCGCGCCCTGGCAGTACGGCCTCGCCTTCGCCGCGCCCGCGGTCGGCGGCCTGCTCGGTTCGCGGCTGGCCCGACCGCTCGCCGCCCGGTTCGGACAGCACCGGGTGCTGGTCGCGTCGGGGACGCTGCGCGCGCTCTGGCCCGTCGGCCTGGCCTTCCTCGGGCCGGGCACCGGCGGACTGCTGCTGGTGATCGGCGTCGAGCTCGGGCTGATCTTCTGCTGCGGCGTCTTCAACCCCGTCTGCGCCACCTACCGCCTGGAGCGCACCGCGACGGACCGGGTCGCCCGCACCCTGTCCGCCTGGGCCGTCACGTCCAAGGCCTCGACCGCGCTCCTGACGGCCGTCTGGGGCGTACTGGGCGGCCTGCTCGGTCCGCGTACGGCCATCGGCCTGGCCGGCGTGCTCCTGCTGGCCACCCCGCTGCTGCTGCCCCGCCGCGCGGCGGCGCACCCCGCCGAGCCGGCTCCGCATCCGGCCCCGAGCGCTCTCTGACGGGCGCCGGGGCGCATCCGACGGGCCGCGGGGTCCGGCTCTCGGGATCGGCTGAAACTCGTCCATCTCGATAGAAATGGATGCGGCGGCCGGTATGTTCGACGCTTTGTCAGAGGAATCAAGGAGCTCCACCCGAGGAGTAACGCCGTGCGCATCCTCTTCACCGGCCCCGCTTCGGCGGGCCACCTGTTCCCGATGGTGCCGACCGCCCAGGCACTCCAAGCCGCCGGACACCAGGTGCTGTTCGCCGGTTCGGCCCCGCTCGACCAGTTGCGGCAGACCGGCCTGCCCGTCGTCGGGATCGGCGACGGGTCGACGCTCTCGGAGGCCTTCCGGCGCGCCTCGGACGGCGCCGAACCGCAGTTCGTCTCCGACGGCAGCAGCCCGGAGGACACCGAGGAGCGGGCCGCGGCCGGCTTCGCCGAACACGGCCGGGTCACCATCGACGACCTCCTCGCCGTCGCCACCGCCTGGCGCCCGGACGTCCTCGTCCACGCCGCCTTCCAGGCCGCCGCACCCCTGGTCTCGGCAGCCCTCGGGATACCCGCCGTGGTGCACAACTTCGGCCCGATGCCGGGCTCCGGCATGGTCGACCGGCTCGCCGCGCTGCTGGCCGGCGAGTACCGGGCCCGCGGGGTCGAAGGCCCGGCCGCCCACACGGTCCTCGACGTCGTACCGGCCCCCCTCGGCGGGGACGGCACCGGCTGGCGGGTCCGCTACGTGCCCTACAACGGCGGCGGCACCGTGCCCGGCGACCTGCTGGCCCGTGGCGCCCGGCCCCGGATCGCGGTCACGCTCGGGACGGTGGTGACCGCGTACACGGGCGTCGGCCCGGTCGCCCGGCTGATCGCCGAGGCCGCCTCCGTCGACGCCGAGTTCCTGCTCGCCGTCGCCGACACCGACCTGGGCCCGCTCGGTACCCTTCCCGCCAACGTACGCCCGCTGCCCTGGGTGCCGCTGGCCCAACTGCTCGACACGGCCGACGCGATCGTGCACCACGGCGGCGCCGGCACCATGCTCACCGCCGCGGCCCGCGGCGTCCCGCAGCTGATCCTCCCGCAGGGCGCCGACCACTTCATCAACGTCGCCGCCGCGACCGAGCTGGGCTTCGCCCTCCGCGCGCAGGGCGACGCCGTGGACGCCGCGCTGCTCGGCCGGCTGCTCGGCGACGACGCCCTGCGCAAGGCCGCCGCCGCCACCCGGGCCGACATCGACGCGCTGCCTTCCCCCGCCGGCCTCGTCGCCTCCTTCGAAGCCCTCGGGTAGCGCCCCTCCCGGCGTCCGGGACCCCGCCGCGGGGCCCCGGACTCCGGGGTGTCAGGCGATGACCCGGGAGACGACGCCCGCGCCGACCGTGCGGCCGCCCTCGCGGATGGCGAAGCGGAGGCCTTCCTCCATGGCGATGGGGTGGATGAGGGTCACCTCCATGCGGACGTTGTCACCGGGCATGACGACCTCCACGCCCTCGGGGAGCTCGATGGTGCCGGTGATGTCGGTGGTACGGAAGTAGAACTGCGGCCGGTACCCCTTGAAGAAGGGCGTGTGACGGCCGCCCTCGTCCTTGCCGAGGATGTACACCTCGGACTCGAAGGTGGTGTGCGGGGTGATGGACCCCGGCTTCGCGAGGATCTGGCCGCGCTCGATGTCCTCGCGCTTCACGCCGCGCAGCAGCACACCGACGTTCTCGCCCGCCCGGCCCTCGTCGAGCAGTTTGCGGAACATCTCCACGCCCGTGCACGTGGACCGGGTGGTGTCCTTGATGCCGACGACCTCGACCTCCTCGCCGACCCTGACCACGCCCCGCTCCACCCGGCCGGTGACGACGGTGCCGCGTCCGCTGATCGTGTACACGTCCTCGATGGGCAGCAGGAACGGCTTGTCCACGGAGCGTTGGGGCTCGGGCACGTAGGAGTCGAGGACGCCGGCGAGCTCGATCACCCTGGCCTCCCAGTCCGGGTCGCCCTCCAGCGCCTTCAGGGCCGATCCGCGCACGATCGGCGTGTCGTCGCCGGGGAAGTCGTACTGGCCGAGGAGTTCGCGGATCTCCATCTCGACGAGTTCGAGGAGTTCCTCGTCGTCGACCATGTCGCACTTGTTGAGGAACACGACGATGTACGGGACGCCGACCTGCCGGGCCAGCAGGATGTGCTCCCGGGTCTGCGGCATCGGGCCGTCGGTCGCCGCGACCACGAGGATCGCCGCGTCCATCTGGGCCGCGCCGGTGATCATGTTCTTCACGTAGTCGGCGTGCCCGGGACAGTCCACGTGGGCGTAGTGCCGGGCCGGGGTGTCGTACTCGACGTGGCTGGTGTTGATCGTGACGCCGCGCGCCTTCTCCTCCGGCGCGCTGTCGATCTGGTCGAAGGCGCGGGCCTGGCCGCCGTACGCTTTGGCGAGCACCGAGGTGACGGCGGCCGTCAGCGTGGTCTTGCCGTGGTCGACGTGGCCGATGGTGCCCACGTTCACATGGGGCTTGGTGCGTTCGAACTTCTCTTTGGACACGGGTATCCCCTCCCTGTTCGAGTACGTCGTCCGGCCGGCGGTCGGTCCGCCGCTACGGGAAGACCGGCCAGGGGTTCTGCGAAGGCGCGGTGTAGGGAGCCGGGTTGAGGACCGGTTCCTCGGCGGCGGTGGCGATGCCGCACTGGTTGTCCTGGTCGCGGGACATCCGGATGAAGCCGAGCTCGCCCCAGAGCGTGCCGTAGTCGTTCTTGACGGTCCAGTACTTCTCGCCGCCGAGGGTGGTGCCGTAGCCGACGATGGTGACCCAGTGGTCCGTCTCGGTCGACGAGCACAGCGGCTCGTCGTAGACGCCCGCGCCGTAGAGCGCGAAGCTCGCGTGCGAGGCGTCGATCTTCGTGCGGACCGGGCCGCGGGCGACGGCCGCGCGCAGGGCGTCCTCGTCCCCGGAGGCGACGGGGCGCCATTCCTTGAAGGCGCCCGCCGGGAAGGCCGCGCCGAGCGGGGGCCGGGGCTCGCCGCACACGCTGGTGTAGACGTCCTCGCCCGCCGCGTTCGTGATCAGGGGCTTGAAGGACTTCAGGAGGTGGTCGTCCTGGATCACCCAGGCCCCTTCCAACGCCGCGGCGGTGGCGTAGGCCTGGCTGGCGAGTTCGTCGCACTGACCCTTGTTGTGGGCGGCGGTCACCGCGAGGCCGACCCGCCAGTCCACGGCCGCGGGCGGGGCGTCGTCCGCGGCGGCCCGCGCCGAGGCGGCGGGCAGGGCGGCCGTCAGGGCCAGGCAGCCGGCCACGGCCAGGGCGCGGACTGCGGTGGTGCGGGGGCGCGGTGGGTGCACGCTTCTCCTTCATGCCGGGCGGTCCTGCGCGCGGCCGCGGGCCGCGGTCACGCAGCAGAACCGATCTTCAACACATTGTTGCGGCGCCGGCGCCCCGCGGCAGGCCCTTCCACGATTCCGTGGAAGGAACCGTCGGCCGGCCGCCCGGGCGCGTCAGGGCCGGGGCGGCGGCGGTACGGGGAGGGGTGCGCCGTCGGTGCCCAGCAGGGCCATCAGGACGATCGCGTCGGTCCAGCCCAGCGGTACGACGGCTTTGGGACGGCCGTCGGCCGTGACCGTTTCGGGCAGTTCGCCGAGGACGTTGCGCCGGGACAGGACCCAGTCGACGACCTCGCCCGCCTTCTGCTCCTCGCCCAGCCCGGACCAGGCGAGGGCGAAGAAGGACGTGCAGGCCGTCCAGGTGATGTCCCCCCACCGGGTCTCGGGATCGTCGCCGGGGACCAGCCCCCCGTTGGGCCGCAGCAGCGCCCCGTAGGTGTCGTCGAGGGCCGCGGGCAGGTCGGCGGGAGCGGTGTTGAAGGGGGGCGCCATGAAGGCGGCCGCGCTGTCGCGGCCGTGCAGGCCGTCGAGGGTGCGCTGGTAGCCGAGCGGTGCGAACCGGGCCGCGATGCCCGCGGAGAGCCGCCGCGCGGCGTCCGACCACCGCGCGGCGTCGGCGGAGCGCCCGAGGTCGCGGGCGAGGTCGGCGGCGGCGTCGAGGCCGGCCAGCAGCGGGGCGGCGGTGCCGATGTTGGGCGTGGTGGTGGGCAGTTCCCAGTAGTCGGGCGAGGCGGGCGGCAGCCCCTCGGCGTCGAGCGAGCCGGCCGCGTAGTCGGCGGCCTTGCGCAGCATCGGGTACAGCGCCTCCAGCCGGGCGGTGCGTCCCGCCTCGGGCGCCGTCCGGTACCACTGCCACGCGGCCCAGGGCACCCAGCCGTTGGCGTCCAGCTGCCACGGCCGGGCATCGGGAGGACCGGACGCGTCGAGCCGGGTGCGGGCCTCCCAGGTGCCGTCCGCGCGCTGGGTCCGGGCGTTGTGGCCGAGGATCCGGTATGCCTCCTCGTCGTGGCCGGTGTGCGCGAACGCGGCGGCCGCGAAACTGGAGTCGCGGGGCCAGGAGAAGTCCCAGAACGGATACCAGGCCGCCGCGAACGCGCCGTTCGGCCGGAGCAGCGCGCGCATCGACAGCAGGGCGCGCTCCGCGCCCTCGCGCCGGACGCCGGGCGCGCCCGGGACCCGGCCGGACGCGAGCCACGCGCGCGAGGCGGCGATCTGCGCCAGGGCGCCGGCGTCACCGGCGTCGACGACCACGGAGCGGGTCGCTCCCGCGGGCAGGTACTGCCACCGGCCCGACGGCAGGCGCAGCACGTTGCCGCCCTGCACGTACGAGGCGCCGGCCGCCAGCGCCGGCGTGACCGCCTCGGTGGCCGTCCCGTTGGAGAACAGGCCCGAACTGCGCTCCGGCGGATCGGTGGTCACGTGGCAGGCCTCCGTCCGCGCGCACCGTCCGATCCCGCCCGGGGCGGCGCCGTGTACGGGCCGCCCGTCGACGCCGACGGCGGCCCTTCCGGCCGCGGCCGGGGCGCCCGCACCGCCCAGCAGGCCCGCCAGGAGCGTCACGGACAGCACGGCCGACCTCGTACGCGTCACGGGATCTCCCTCCAGGTGGTCGGAGGTCAAACGACGGACGGACCCGGAGGTGGCGGCGCACCCCGGCGGGCTTGGGCCTTACGTGGCCCCGCCCGGCTCCGGCGCGGGGCCGGCGAGGGGCCGGGACGCCCGCGCGGCGGCGTACCCGGCCCCGTCGGGAGCGTCCCGTGGGGAGCTACTTGGCGCCGAGGCCGGCGTCGGAGACTTCGGGCTTGCCGGCGGCCTTGAGGACCTTGTTGAGGAGGGTGAGGTCGTAGATGCCGGTGAGTTCGGGTTGTTCGATGAGCTTGGCCTTGACGGCCCATTCGGATTCGGTCTTGAGGGTGGAGGCGAGGGGGTCGTCGGTGACGAGGATGCTCTTCCAGGCGGGGTCGATGACCTTGGCTTCGAGGGGCTTGCCGCCTTCGGCCGCGAGGCGGGCGTTGGCGGATTCCTTGGCCTTGTCGGGGTTGGCGTTGATCCACTCGTTGGTTTTGACGGTGCCCTTGAGGACGGCCTCGACGACGTCGGGGTGCTCCTTGAGGAATTTCTGGGAGACGATGATGTTCGTGATGACGAACTTCTTGTCGGGCCAGAGGTCGGTTTCGTCGAGGAGGACGGTGCCGCCGTCGGAGACGAGTTTGGAGGCGGTGGGTTCGGGGACCCAGGCGCCGTCGATGGAGCCCTGCTTGAAGGCGTCGGGGGTGACCTTGTTGTCGGTGCGGACGACGGAGACGTCGCCCTTGCCGGATTCGGGGTCGACCTTCCAGCCCTTTTCGGAGATCCAGTTGAGGAAGGCGACGTCTTGGGTGTTGCCCTTTTGGGGCGTGGCTATTTTCTTGCCCTTGAGGTCGTCGAGGGTTTTGATCTTGTCGGGGTTGACGACGAGCTTGACGCCGCCGGAGGCGGAGCCGGAGATGATGCGGAGGTTGGTGCCCTTGGATTTGACGTAGCCGTTGATGGAGGGGGAGGGGCCGATGAAGCCGATGTCGAGGGAGCCGCCGTTGAGGGCTTCGATTTCGGAGGGGCCGGCGTTGAAGGACTGCGGCTTGATCTTGGTGCCGTTGAGTTCCTTCTCGATGAGGCCTTCCTGGAGGCCGACGAGTGCGGTGGCGTGGGTGAGGTTGGGGAAGTAGCCGATGCGGACTTCGGGGGCGGAGAGCTTCTTCCCGGTGTCGGCGGAGGCGGCCGCATCGGCCTTCGGCTCGTCCTTCTTCGCCTCGGAGCCGTACCCGCAGGCGGTGAGCAGCAGGGGGAGCGTCGCGGTGACGGCGATGGCGCGCAGGGCGGTGAGCGGTCTGGCGGGAGACACGGAGGTGTCCTTTCACGGAATGGGGCTCGGGAGGGTACGGAAGAAGGAGCGACGCGAGCCATCGGCGCACCCGTCACCCGCGCCCGGCCGCGTCGCAGCGGTACGGGGAGGGGTGCCGGGTCCGTGCACGGCGCACCCGCGCCCTCAGGCGCGCGGGGCTGCGGGGATCGGCCGAGGGGCCCGCCCGGTCGCGGAGGACGCGGCGGCACGGCGGCCGGCGGTGTGTCCGCGGGTGGGGCCGGGCCCTGGTGGAAGGTGTCAGGCAGACTGACAGATGGCGCTGGAGGTGCGGACCAGGTCGATGTGCCGGCGGGACGTCAAGGGCAGCGTCCGGCCCGCGTGATGCGGTGTGCGCACGGCCGCCTCCCTCGATTCCTGGGTTCCCCACCTGGTCGGTAGGAATATTGGCAGACGCGGACATCCGCCCCAAGGGGCTGACCACATGGTGGACGGGTTGGTCTTGCCATGTGAGAAGACGCAGGTGGAGCGGGGAATCAGGGGTTGGTCCAGGCGTCCGGGGCGTCGGTCAGCGCGGCGACGTCGGCCGGCAGGTCGGACGCCGCGACGTCGGCGAGGCTCACCCCGTCGAGGATCTCGCGCACATTGGCCCGCAGCGCGATCCACAGGGGGAGCAGGGCCTGGGCGGGGCCGGTGTAGGACAGGTCGGGGGGCCGGACCCCGCGTACGGCGACGAGCGGTCCGTCCACGACGCGGATGACGTCCGCGATGCTGATGGAGCGGGCCGGCTTGGCCAGCCGGTAGCCGCCGTTGCCGCCGCGCTGGCTGAGCACGAGCCCGCCCCGGCGCATGTCGTTCAGGATGCCTTCGAGGAACTTGTGCGGGATGTCCTGGGCCTCGGCGATGGCCTCGGCCTTCAACGGCCCGTCGTCCTGGGACGCGGCGAGCTGCAGTGCGGCACGTACCGCGTAGTCCGCCCTGGCTGAGATCCGCATGGGGGCATTATCCCGTACGGCCCCGGCCCGCGTCGGCCCGCGGGCCGGGGCCGACGCGGGCCGGGGCCGACGCGGTGCCCCGGGGCGTCCGGCGTCAGTGGAAGGCGGCGGCCACCGCGCGGTGGGAACCGTTGAGGTAGTGCTCGCCGATGGAGCGCAGCCGGTGCGCGGCGGGATGGTGGGCGGTCAGGACGCGGGCGTTGCGCCAGAAGCGGTCCAGGCCGGGGGTGTCGGCGAGCTCCAGCACGCGGGTGGTGACGTGCAGGGCCGCCCTCGACGTCACCGTCTCGGCCGTGGCGACCAGGGCGGCGATGCCCGCGGGTTCCTCGGCGTGGAGCTGCGCAGCCGCGTCGAGGGCCTGCGCCATCACCTCCGTCGCCCGGTCGACCACGGCGGTGGCCGTCTGGGCGGCGGAGGCGAGTTCGCCGTAGGTGAGGAAGAGGTCGGGGTCCGCGCCCGGCAGCCGGTACGCGTGACCGCCCCTGCTGAGGTCGCGCGCCTCGGTGAGGGCGCCCTCGACGATGCCGAGGCCGACGTGGCACAGGGCGAGGCGGAGCGCGGGTTCGGCGAGCGCGGTGAAGGGCGCGCCGGCCTCCTCGTCGTCCGGCCGGCGGCCCAGCACCTGCCCGGGCGGGACGGTGACCCGGTCGAGGACGATCTCGCCCGCGCCGCCGACGCGCTGTCCGAGCCGGTCGCGGGCCGGTTCGACGGTCATGCCCCGGGCGCCGGCGGGGATCCGTACGAGCAGGACGTCGCCGGTCACGGCGCAGACGGCGTCGACCACGATCTGGTCGGCGACGGCCACCGCGGTCTCCACGAACCGGCGCCCGCTCAGCACGTAGCCGGTGTCGCGGGGCCGCAGTGCGAGGTCCGGTGCGTCGGTGTCGTCCGCGGGAGCGGCGACCGCGCCGGTCCACAGCCACTGTTCGCGCACCGATTCCTCTTCGAGGGCGGCCGCCTCGTGGTGCCCCCCGTAGAAGCGCCCGCTCCACGTGTGCACGTAGTGGCGGGCGAGGAGGTCGCCGACGGCGCTGTCCGCCGCGGCGACCTTCCGTACGACGGCGCAGCCGGTGCGCCAGTCCGTCCCGCGCTCCGGACCCGGCGGGGTGAGGGCCGCCGGCAGCCCGGCTTCGCGCAGCCGGTCCGCCTCGTCGACCGGCGGCTCGCCCGCCTGGTCGCGGGCGATGGCGTCCGCGGCGAGGTCGTCCGCGACGTCGCGGGCGGTACGCAGGAGCGTGCGGCGCCGCTCGTCGGCGGAGCGGACGCCGGTGGAGCCCGGTGTGGTCGGCACGGGTGTCACCGACAGGCCCGGGCGCCGCGGAGGGGTGCGGGATCTGGGCGGGCAGCGGTGCCACGGGGGATGGCGGTGGCCATGTCGGGTACTCCGGAACGTAGTCGGGCGGCGTGGGCCGGTGGCGGGGGAGCGGGGGGTGCGCGGTGGGCGGACGGGGCGGGAGCCGGCCGAGGTCGGCGCCGGTGCGGGACACCTGGGCACTTCCCCATGTTTCCCATCGGATTGATAGGGATACTCGCCCGACGGGACCCTCCCGGCAAGAGTGCGACCGCATGGTGGACAGTCGCGTCTTGGCATGGGAGATGACGCACGGTCAGCCGCTGTCGGTGCGGACCCCGTTCGCCGGGCGATAATTTCCTATCGGATCGGTAGGGAAGCCTTGACGGGTGCCTGTCGCGCACCCCACTCTGAGGCCATGTCCCCGTCGCAGCCGTTGCTCGTACGCCGCAGGCACGTCGACCTCCGTCGCATCGCCAGCGCCGTCTGCCGACCCGTCCAGGACTGATTCCCGGGGCATCCTCCGCAGCGCGCGGGGCCACGGGCCGCCGCGCGTGCCCGTGCGCCGCGCTCCTCCCGCGGCCCCTCCTTCCGGCCGTACGGTCCGTCCGCGTGCGGCGCCCCCTCCGTCCCGGTCGCCTCCGCGGCGTCCGGGCCCCGCGCCCCGTCGCGTCCCGTCGTGGCCGCACGCCGCGACATCCGGCCCACCCGACACCCGGCCCACCCGACACCCCGAACACCCGGCATCCGCACGCCACTCCGAGCAGCCGAAGGGGCTCACCGTGACCACCGCGCTTCCCGCATCCTCCGCCCGCCGTTCTCCCAACCCCCGTCTCCACCTGGTCGGCGAGCGCCCGGCCGGCGCCCCCGCCGAGGGGGCGGCCGCAGCCCGCGTCGCGTACCTCGTGTTCCTGCCGGCCGACGTCGACCCGGTGGCGCTGATGCGGGCCCACGGCGTGCGCCCGGAACTGCGCACCCTGGAGCCCGGCCGGTCGGCGGCCTCCGCCTCCCCATCCGCCCCGCGCTTCGAAGCCGTCCGTTCCGGGGGCGGCATCCGGATCGACCGGGCGCGCCGGCTGGTCTCGGTCGACGGACGCGAACTGGACCTGACCTACATGGAGTTCAGCCTCCTGGACCACCTCGCCAGCCATCCGCACACGGTGCACACGCGCGACGCGCTCATCTCCGGCGTCTGGGGCTACGGGCACATCGGCGACGGCCGCACCGTCGACGTCCACGTGGCGCGGCTGCGCCGCAAGCTCGGCCCCGCCCACCGGGGCCGCATCGCCACGGTGCGGCGCGTGGGCTACACGTACGTACCCGAGCCCCGGTAGCCCGCGGGTCCGCTGACCCGGCGGGCGGGACGGCGCGCGGCCGCTCGCCGCCCGGGCGGTCCGGTCTTCCGGCCTGGCCGATCGGGACCGGCACACCCGCTCGATGGCCTCCCGCACCTAAACCCCCTGTCCTCAAGCGGTAGTTGGGTGATCGCGACGGGAGGCCCGGGCCCTCGGCGGGTTCCGGTGAGCCCGTAGGCTTCCCGGCATGACGATCACTCCCGCCCGTACCCCCGGCCTCG
This sequence comes from Streptomyces subrutilus, assembly GCF_008704535.1. Classification (NCBI taxonomy): domain Bacteria; kingdom Bacillati; phylum Actinomycetota; class Actinomycetes; order Kitasatosporales; family Streptomycetaceae; genus Streptomyces; species Streptomyces subrutilus. The sequence continues at coordinate 1,160,771 of NZ_CP023701.1, read as the reverse complement.
CGGAACACCTCCAGGACAAGGGCGCCGCCATGCGGGCCGCCGCGGCCCGCCGCCCCCGTGACACCGACTGGGACGAGGAGATCGGCGCCGTGTGCGTCGCCGACGACGCGACCGGCGTGCGCAAGGTCCGCGTCGGCGACTGGTCGTTCATCGGCGACGGGGGTCCGGACATCGGCGGCTTCGGCCTCGGCCCCTCCTCGCCGGAGCTGCTCTGCGCGGTGATCAGCACCTGCCTGACCCACACCGTGATGTGCATAGCCGCCCTGGAAGGGACCCCGCTGGACCGGGTCGAGGTACGGGTCCGGGCCCGCAACAACGACGCCCGCTTCTTCGACGTGCCCACCGAGGCTCCGCCGGTGCCGTACGACCTCACGGCGTCGGTCCTGCTGACGGGCCCGGTCTCCGCCGAACGGCGCACCGCCCTGCTCGCCGCCGCCGACGAGCGCTGCCCGATGCTCCGGCTGGTGCGCTCCCGGCACGCCGTCGCCCTGCTCGCGGCGCCGGAACTCGCGCCCTGACCGGACCGCACGGACCGACCGCACGGACCGACCGGCGGAACGCCCGCGCGGTGCGGTCAGTGCGGCTCGGCCCCGTGGCGCGTCAGCAAGTCCGCGCCGTGCAGGCGCAGCAGCCGCTCGTGCTCGGGGGTGAAGTGGGCGCGCCAGGCCCCGACCACGAAGGCGTCGCAGGGCGCGCCGGTGCCGGCGCCCCCGTCGGCGCCGGTGTCCCGCGCGGGGACCCGGTTCGCGGAGCGCGGGTGTCCGGTGGCGCGCAGCAGCCGGTCCAGGGCCCGGTCGCGGGCCTCGGCGCTGCCGCCGAGACGGGGGCCGGCGAGTTCCTCGTGGGTGACGACGTGGACCGCGGGGTGGTGGAGCAGCCACCGGGAGCGGCGGGCCTCGCGCATGCCGGGGAAGTCGGGATCGGTCAGGGCGAGGGTGATCCGTGCGTCCATGTCGGGCAGGGCGCCGAGGATGTCGTGGTAGACGAGGTCCTCGGGCTGGGTGCCGATCAGGTCGGCGGGCCGGGACAGGAAGCGGATGCGGGCGACGATCCGGTCGCGGACGTCGCGGTGGTGGAAGAGGACCGGCGGCCCGCCGCCGAGCCGCCAGGAGCGGAGGAAGCCGGCGTCCGCGCGCTCCAGGTCGAGGCCGTTGACGTACCAGCAGCCCCGGCCCGGCAGCAGCCGCGCCAGGTCGGGATCGGGCACCCGCAGCAGACGCGTCTCCAGCTCCGCGTCGACGGGCGAGGCGTGGGTGACCGGCTGGCCCAGTCGCCGCCACCACACCCGCCACAGGGCGTTGACCGCCGTCTCGAAGGCCCGGGCCAGGGACGCGTGCTCCTCGCGCAGCAGGCGGCCGGCCCGCTCGGCGCCGTACGCGGTCTCCAGGAGCGGGTACACCTCGCCCGCTCCGACGGGCTCGCCGGTGTCGGGCTGGGTGCCGCTCATCGTGCCGTACGGGGTGTAGCCGAGGGCGCCGACGGCCTCGGCGAGCAGGTGCGTGCCGCTGCCGCGCAGGGAGACGGCGATCAACTGCGGTTCAGCCACGGAGCGTCTCCCGGGGGACTGGGTTCGGGGTGGGGGCGGGCGCCGGGGTCCGGGCCGCACCGGCGGTGACGAGGAGGTCCTCGTATACGTGGTGGCGGCGGGCGGCCCTGCGCCGGTGCAGGAGTCCGGCCGCACGGCCGGGGTCGCCGGCGTCGACGAGGGCGCGGGCCAGGGTGTCCTGGACGATCTCCCGCTCCACCCGTACGCCGCCCAGCCGCTCCACCGCGCGGCCCAGCCCGGCCAGCAGGTCCACCGCGGCGTCGGGCCGGCCGGCGGTGAGGTGCGCCAGGGCCCGCACCACGGGCGCGAGCACCTGGCTGAACTCGCTCCGCCCGTCGGCCGCGGCCCGGCGGGCCAGGGCGGTCAGGTCGTCGGTGGCGGCCTCGACGGCCAGCGCGAGGGCCAGGTTGAAGGTGTGGAACACCTCCGCCGTACCCTCCGGGGCGGCCAGCAGCTCCCGTACGTGCCCGAGCTCGCAGCGCCGCGCCGGGGCCTGCCCGGCCAGCAGCAGGCGCCAGTTCGTCGAGGCGCGCATGCCGACGTCCGCTCGGTCCAGCACGCGGTCGGCCCGCCGTCGGGCGTCGGCGAAGTCGCCGGCGGCCAGCGACTGGAGGGCGGCGTGCCAGTTCAGGTGCCTGAACTGCACGGCCCGCGGGTCACCGGCCAGCCACCGGTCGATGAAGGCGGTGGAGGCGGGCCCCGCACCGGTGTCCTGCTCGGCATGGGCCTTCGCGTGGACGGCCAGCCCCGCCCGCGGATTGCGCGCCAGGGCGGAGGCCGCCAGCTCGTACGCCTCGTACGGGCGCCCCTGCTCCGCCCGCACCCAGGCCAGCCTGCCGGCCCACACCCAGCTCTCCGGACCGGCCAGCGCGTACTGCCGCTGCGCCAACGCGTCGCCGCGCTCCCGGTATCCGGCGTGTCCGGCGTCGCCGGCGGCGGCGAAGGCGTCCAGCATCGGCGCGGCCTGCTCGTCGCCGGGCCACGTGCCCAGGTGCGCCTCCACGTGGTCCGCGGCCATCGGGTACTGCCGGTGCGCGAAGAGGAACACCCCGTGCACCAGGCTCACCGCCCGCGGCCCCGCGGCCCGGGCGTCGTGGTGGGCCCGCACCAGCTCCGTCCGCAGCTCGGCGTCGCCGAGGCCGTCGCTCGTCGCGAGCACCAGCAGCGCCCTGGCCTCCCCGCACCGCGGCGAGCCGGCCGCCCACTCCCGGAGCAGGGGCACCGCGCGCCCGCTCAGCGAGGCCAGCTCCCGCACCGCGGACTCCCCGGCCGTCCCGGCGCCCCCTTCCGTCACCGCCCCCACTCTCACACGGAGGAGCCGAAGACGGCGGTGCAGACGATGCCGCTGTTGCCGCAGTGGTTGCGCGGCAGACTGAGCGGCAACGCGGCGAAGTTGCCGCTCGCGGACCCGCTGGCGGCGGCCGTACCCCCTTCGGCGCGCGCGTCCCCGTGGCTCGCGCAGGTGTTGCCGAAGACCGCGTTCCCGATCCCGACGACACTCGCGTGCGCCGCGCCCACGGGCACCAGTACCGCTCCCACGGCCGTACCCGTCACCACGGCCCGACGCCCCGCCTGCTGCAGACCCGTACCCGACACCATGCTCACCACACGCCCTTCCCGGTCCGTTCCCGGCGGCCGCGCCGATCGGCGCGCGCGGGACCCAACAGGTCTGCCAACGACCGTCCCGGATCCGGGAAACGCCGGGCGACGACGCCCGGGGCCGGCCCCGGTGTGCGGTGCGTGGTGGGCCGGCCCCGGTGTGCGGAAGCGTTCCTCCCCGTGCGCCGGCCAGGGCGCCGATACGGGCCCGGTCGCCCGCCCCGGTGCCCTTAGACACCGGAGAATCGCTCCTGCCGCCGCGACGGCGGGAGCGAAGATTTCACCCGGTCGGCGGCTCGCGCTCCGGCTCGGGCCGTCCTGGCGACGGGTCAGTGCACCGGTTGCGGTGCGGCCTCGGACGGGACCGGCTCCGGGGTCCGGCCGAGGTGGTTGAACGCGAGGTTCAGCAGGACCGCGACGACGCAGCCGGCGCTGATGCCCGAGTCCAGGATGATGCGCATGCTCTCGGGGAAGGCGTGGTAGAACTCCGGGGCCGCCATGGGGATGATGCCGGCGCCCAGCGAGATGGCCACGATGAGGACGTTGTCGCCCCGTTCCAGCGAGGCCTTGGTGAGGGTCTGTACGCCGCTGGCGGCGATGGTGCCGAACAGGGTGATGCCGACGCCGCCCAGCACGGGCTGCGGGATCAGGGCGACGAGCGACGCCAGCATGGGGCAGAGCCCGAGCAGGATCAGGATGCCGCCCGCCGCCGCGACGACGAAGCGGCTGCGGATCCTGGTGATGGCGACCAGGCCGACGTTCTGGGCGAAGGCGCTGGCGGCGAACCCGTTGAAGAAGGGGCTGATCGCGGTGCCGAGGCCGTCGGCGCGCAGGGCGGCGGCCAGGGTCTTCTCGTCGGCCGGGCGCTCGACGATCTCGCCGAGCGCGAGGACGTCCGCGGTCGACTCGGTCATGACCACCAGCATCACGATGCACATGGACACGATCGCGGCGGCCGCGAACTGCGGGGCGCCGAAGTGGAACGGGGTGGGGAAGCCGATGAGGTCGGCGTCGGTGACCCCGCTGAAGTCGGCCACGCCGAGCGGCAGGGATATCAGGGTGCCGGCGACCAGCCCCAGCAGGATCGAGAGCTGCTTGAGGAAGCCGCGCAGGAAGCGGCGGAGCACCACGGTGATCAGCAGGCTCGCGACGGCCAGCCCGATGTTGGTGAGGCTGCCGTAGTCGGCGGCCTTGCGGTTGCCGCCCTGCGCCCAGTTGAAGGCGACCGGCAGGAGCGAGACCCCGATGAGGGTGATGACCGTACCGGTGACGATCGGCGGGAAGAAGCGGACCAGCTTGCAGAACCAGGGCGCCAGCAGGAAGCCGAACACACCCGCGACCATGACGGCGCCGTAGATCACCGGCAGCGCGTCCTCGGGGCTCTGCGCCTTGGCGATGGCCAGCATCGGGGCGACGCCCGCGAAGGAGACCCCGTTGACGAAGGGGAGCCGGGCGCCGATCTTCCAGAAGCCGAGGGTCTGCAGCAGCGTGGCGATGCCCGAGGCGAACAGGCTCGCGCTCATCAGGAAGGCGATGTCGGCGGTGGACAGGCCGACGCCGATGCCCACGACGAGGGGCGGGGCGACGACGCCCGCGTACATCGCGGCCACGTGCTGCAGACCGGCGCCGATGAGCCTGGCCGGCGGCAGCGTCTGGTCGACGGGGTGCGTGGCCGCCTCGGGCTCGACGCCGCGGGGTTCGTTCATGGTCGGGTCACTCCTGGGCTGGGCTGGGCACGGTCGGTGGCACGACCGGCGTCGCGCACACGGACCTGGGCGTGCGGGAGGGGCCGGCCGCGCGGCGTGCGGTCGGATGCGAGGGGGTGCGGCACGGGCGCGGACGCGGCGAAGCGGCCGGGCGTGCCGGTGGAGGCCGGGCGAGGGGAGGGGCCGGTGGCGCGCTGATGCGCGGAGGCGCCGGCAGGACCTCCCGGGCCGGTGGTTCCCACGGGGCGCGGTGCGGCGGGAGTCCGGTGTGAGCGTCGGTGATGGGGATCGGCGCCCGGGACGGGGATGGTGTCCCGGGGTGGTGCCGATCGACCGGAGGGGCCGCTCCGCCGTGGTGTCCACGTGGCGGCAAGCGGCTCCGGTGTCACCGGGCCGAGTCAGTTCCTCACGGTTTCATGATTCTGTCAAGGACAGGACAGCTCCGGTCGGTTCGCCGGATCCCGGCCCCTGTTTCAGCTGCTCGGCATCGGTGCGGAGCACCAAAAGGGAGGCGGATCGGCGGGCCTTTTTCGGTGGATCGTATGAAGCGCGGGGGCGAAGGGCTTTGAGAGCGTGGGGGTGCCGACGCACACCGGCCGGCACCCCCGTGACCGTTCCCGCTAGGCCGTCTCTTTCGGATCTTGTCGGCCGAGCCCGCGGCGTCTGGTGCCGTGCCTGGGCGTGCTGCCGGGGCGCTCGCGTACTGGACGTACGTGGTCGCCTCGGCAGTGCGGCCAGGCACGGTGCCAGGCGCCGCGGGCCCGGCAAGATCCGAAAGAGACGGCCTAGGCCGGAGCTGCGTCGCCGAGCTCGTGGTGCGGAGCGTCCGGGCCGTGCGGGGCGTCCGCGGTGGCGGGTGTGGCGATCGCGATCGCGGCGGCGTCGTCGTCGAGACGGCCTCCGGTGTGGCGGTGGAGCTCGTCGAGCAGGGTCTGCATGCGGTGGCCGGCGCTGGTGTGCCGGTGGTGCGCGACGGCGGCGGCGACGTCGAAGAAGGCGCGCCGGTCGTCGCGGGCCTCGGTGATGCCGTCGGTGGTGGCCAGCAGGCACGCACCCGGAGGCAGCTCGTGCGTCGCGGTCGCCGGGAGCTGTGGGCCCCCGGCCGGGAGGCCGAGGAGGCGGCCGGGCCGCAGCCGCAGTTCCCGTACCCGTGCGTCGTGGTCGATGTGCAGGGGCGGCACGTGGCCGCAGTTCACCAGGGTCAGCCGGCCGTCGGCATCCGCCTGGATCAGCAGCACGCTCGCGAACCTGCTGTCCCCGGTGGACTCCTGGCGTCGTACCAGTGCCTGGTCCATCCGGTGGGCGACCCGGGCGAGGTCGACCTCCAGGAAGGCGGCCTCGCGGAAGGCGCCCAGGAGGGTGACCGTCGCGTCGACGGCCGGCAGCCCCTTGCCGCACACGTCGCCGATGACCAGGCGCAGGCCGTTCGGGGTGTTCAGGGCTTCGTAGAAGTCGCCCCCGACCTTGTTCTCGGCCCCGGCCGCCCGGTAGAAGCCCGCCACCTGGTAGCCGGCCACGGACTCGGGCAGCGGCCGCAACACCGCCTGCTGGACCTTGCCCACCGTGGCCCGCAGCTCGTCCAGGCGGCGCTGCTCACGCGCGCGGCCCGCGGCGGACAGGGCGCCCGCGGCCGTACCCGCCGCGATGGCCAGGACCACGACGAGGGCCGACGGGCGCCCCGCGGGCTCGTACCAGCGGAACGCGCCCAGGGTGACCAGCGAGAGGGCGCCGAAGGCGAGCACCGAACGCCAGGTGTGGCTGGCCGCGGCGAGGGCCGGCACGGCCGCGAGGAGCGGCCCCAGCCGTACGTCCTGGCCGGTCCAGAGCTCTGCCGCGATGCTCAGGCCCCACAGGCCCCAGGGCAGCACCCGGTGGACGTGCGTCGTCGCCGCGCGGGCCGTCGGTACTTCGAACCGTTGCACGATCAATGCCCTCGGGGAAGAAGAGTGGGGGCCGCGAGGCGCGGCCCGCCGTCGGATACGGGGCGACCGGCCGGACGCGGGCCCCGGCCCGCTTCCGGTACCGGCAGCTCCGCAGCGCCTACCCGGTGCACGGCCGCGCACGTCAGGACCTTGGTCCCGAGGGCGGCCGCCCGGGCCTCCACGACCGCGACCCGGCGCGCGGTAGGGGCGACCGGGCCGGCGGCGGCGCGGCCCGGGGGACCAAGGTCCCGGCGCGGGCGGTCCCGGAGCGGGCGCCCACGCCTTCATCGGCCCGGGCGACGACCGGCCGCTGCGCCGCACCGGGGAGGGGGGCTGGCCGGCCCACCGGATCCTGGAGATCCGCCGCACCTGCGGCACCCTTGGAGAATTCCGCCCTCGAACGGGGGAGGAATGACGTCCCGTATTGTCGTGACGTTCGGCGGACGCGAAAATGCCACGCGGTCAAGGGAATGTGCCTGGCGCCTGCGAGGGGCCGCGGGCGGGCCGTGATGTTTGTGGATAGCGTGAGGGACGTGGCGGCCCGTCGGCCGCCTTCCCCGCCGATTTTCAGTGAGGCGTTACTTTCATGAGCCTGAGCATCCGCAACCAGATTCCCGGCACCATCACCTCCGTGACGGCCGGCGAGGCCATGTCCACGGTGAAGGTCCGCCTGGTGGGCGGTCAGGACATCACGGCCGCGATCACCACCGACGCCGTCAAGGACCTCGGCTTCGCCGAGGGCGCCTCCGTCAAGGCGCTCGTGAAGTCCACCGAGGTCTCCCTCGCCACCGGCCCGGTCGAGGGCATCTCGATCCGCAACCAGCTCGCCGGCACCGTCACCGACGTCGCCACCGGCGGCGCCATGGGCTCCGTCAAGGTCTCCGTCGAGGGCGGCGAGCTGACCGCGGCCATCACCAAGGACGCCGTCGAGGCCCTCGGCCTCACCGCCGGCACCTCCGTCGTCGCCCTGATCAAGTCGACCGAGATCTCCCTCGCCTCCGCCTGATCCGCCGCGTCCGGCTCCCGTACCCCGGGCGCCGGGTCCACCACCGACGGCCCCGCACCTGCCGGTGCGGGGCCGCCGTGCGCGCGGGCGCAGCCCCACCGCGCCCCCCTTTTCCCGTCGGCGGGAATTCCACGGACGCGCACCGGTAATCGTCGTGAGGGAACGCCGAAAGCCGCGGGAGCGTCACCGTACGGCTCTGTGGAAAGGCGCGGAACGGGGCCGGGCCGGTACGTTCACGGGCGGGGTGCGAAACGGATCGGGGCCTGGAAGCGGGCCTTGCGGGCGGCGCGCCGGAACACCGTGAGGACGGCCGGTCCGGCCAGGCAGATGCAGACGAAGTTGGTGACGGCGCGGCCGGTGTCCCAGCCGAGGGAGGTGGTCAGGTCGAAGGCGAGATAGCGGTGGAACTGCTCGGTGAACGGCAGCCCCGGCAGATAGGCGATGGAACTGTTCGGGTCCAGCGAGAAGGGCCAGAAGGACAGGTTGAGGAGAAAGCCGAAGAGGTAGCCGGAGAGCGACCCGTAGACGGCGAGCAGGGCCACCTCGCGGCGGCCGGCGGCCTTCGGCAGGAATCCGGCCAGCATGCCGACGAAGGCGCACCCGAACATCTGGTACGGCATCCAGGGCCCGACCCCGCCCGTGATGAGGGCGGAGGCGAAGAGCGAGGTGCAGCCGAGGGTGAAGCCGAAACCGGGCCCGTAGACCCGCCCGGCGAGGACCAGGATGAAGAAGACCGTCTCGATGCCCGCGGTGCCCGCGCCCAGCGGGCGGACGGCCGCGTTGACGGCCGACAGGACGCCGAGCATGGCCAGGGCCTTGGAGTCGATGCCGCCCTCGGCGATCTCGGAGACCACCACGCAGAGCACGACGACGAGCAGCACGCCGAAGATCAGCGGCGGGGCGTAGTTCGAGCCGAACTTCCCGGGGGCGACCAGGAACGGCCAGAAGAACGCGACGACGCCGAGGAAGGCGGCCATGGAGATGACGACGCCGGCCCGTGCGTTGATCCGGATGGCGGCGGCGCGTGCGGTCATGAGTCCGGGTCCGTCTCGTCGGCGGGAAGGGTCGCGGCCACCTGGGCGACCGTGAGGTAGGGGAGGGGCGAGAGGATCTTGGCCGTCTGGGGGGCGAAGACGGGGGAGGCGACGATGACCTCGGTGGTGGGGCCGTCCGCGACCACGTCGCCCTCGGCCATCACCACCACGCGGTCGGCGGCCCGGGCCACGAACTCGACGTCGTGGGTGGAGATCACCACGGCGCGGCCCTCCGCGGCGAGGCCGTCGACGATGCGGACCAGTTCGCTCTTGGCGCGGTAGTCCAGACCTCGGGTGGGCTCGTCCAGCAGCAGCACCCGGGGTGCGGCCGTCAGCTGCACGGCCAGGACCAGGGCGAGCTTCTGGCCCTCGGACAGGTCGCGGGGGTGGGTGGTGTCCGGGATGCCGGGTGCCAGGCGGTCGAGGATGGTGCGGGCCCGGACGCCGTCGGCCGCGACGCCGGATTCGGTGTCCGCCTGGTCGAGTTCCTGCGCGACGGATTCCAGGTAGAGCAGGTCGGTGGGGGTCTGCGGGACCAGGCCGACCAGCTGCCGGGCCTGCGCCGCGGACAGCTTCCGGGGGTCCTTCGACTTCGGGCCGTCGGAGCTGACGGCCACGGTGCCGGCCTTGCGGGGGCCGGAGCCCTGGAGGGCCCAGAGCAGGGACGACTTGCCGGAGCCGTTGCGCCCCATGAGCGCGGTCACCTCGCCGCCGTGCAGGGTGAGGTCGACCTCGCGCACGGCCGGTACGCCCTGGTAGGCCACGGTGACGCCGCGCGCCGTGAGCAGCTCCGGCCGGTCCCCGCCGGGGACGGGCCGTACCGGCGGGGGGACGGCGGCGGACAGTGCGGCGCGCAGCGGCGCGGCCGCGCGCCGGGCGTCGCGGATCGAGAGCGGGAGCGGTGACCAGCCGACGGCGCGGCCCAGTTCCACGATCGGCGGTGCGATGGACGAGCTGCGGAAGACCTCGGCGGGGGTCCCGGACACGACGCGGCCGTCGCCGGGGAGGTGGATGACGCGGTCGGCGTACTGGACGACCCGCTCCAGGCGGTGTTCGGCCAGCAGCACCGTGACCCCGAGGTCGTGGACGAGGCGGGTGACGGCCGCCAGGACCTCTTCGGCCGCCGTGGGGTCCAGGGCGGAGGTGGGCTCGTCCAGCACCAGCACCCTCGGATGGGCGGTGAGGACCGAGCCGATGGCCACGCGCTGCTGCTGGCCGCCGGAGAGCTCGTGCAGGGCCCGGTGGCGCAGGTCGGCGAGGCCGAGCAGGTCGAGGGTCTCCTCGACGCGCTTGCGCATGGTGGCCGGGGGCACCGCCAACTGCTCCATGGAGTAGGCGAGTTCCTCCTCGACGGTATCGGTGACGAACCCGTCGAGCGGGTCCTGCCCCACGACTCCCACCACGTCGGCGAGTTCGCGCGGCGGATGGTCGGCGGTGTCGCGGCCGTCGACGACGACCCGGCCGTACAGGGTGCCGCCGGTGAAGTGCGGGACGAGCCCGTTCACGGCGCCCAGCAGGGTGGACTTGCCGACGCCCGTGTGGCCGACGACGAGGCAGAGCTCGCCCTCCTCCACGGTCAGGTCCACCCCGCGCAGCACGGGCTCGGCCGTGTCCTCGTAGCGGACGGTGACCTGGTCGAAGGTGATCACGTGGGTTCCTCGGTGCGCTGGGCGGGGATGGCCGGACGGGCGGGGGCGGCCGGGGGCGGCGCCAGGAAGCCGGCGGCTCCGGCGAGCAGGATCGCGGCGGCGGGGACGAGCGGCAGGGTGGGCCAACTGAGCGGATGGATCGAGGGGTTGAGTTCGGCGGCGTTGAATCCGACGTTCGCGAAGAGGAGGACGGCCGAGAGGACACCGCAGCCGGCGACGGCCCATTCGGCGAAGCGCCAGGGGTCGGGCCGGTAGGTGGTCCGGGTGATGCGGTGTCCGCCGAGGCGCAGCCCGGCGAAGCACAGCAGGGCGCCCGCGCCCATGGCGGGCAGACCCAGCAGCTTCGGGGCGGTGGCGTCGAGCAGGCCGTAGGCGCCGGCGCACAGGCCGCACATGCCGAGCAGCATGAGGGCGCCGGTGGCCCGCCGCGAGCGCCGGGTGGCGGTGCCGGCCCGGCCGTAGCCGCGCGAGTCCATGGCGGCGGCCAGCCGCAGCGAGCGTTCCAGGGCGTCTTCGAGGACGGGGACGATGATGCCGCGCAGGGCGCGCAGCCCCTTGGCGGGGCCGGCCCGCAGCCGCTTGGCCCGGTGCACGCGCTGGACGCTCTGGACGAGCTGCGGGGCGACGCTGAGGGAGACGGTGACGGCCACGCCGAGTTCGTACAGGGCGCCGGGCAGGATCCGCAGGGCGCGCTTGGGGTTGGCGAGGGTGTTGGCCGCGCCGATGCAGCAGAGCATGCAGGCCAGGCGCAGCCCGTCGGTGGCGGCGGAGAGCAGCGCCTCCAGCGAGACCGGGCCGCCGAGCCGGATGCCGGCGTACCAGTCGGGGGTGGGGATGTGGGGGAGGGCGAAGAGGAAGTGGTCGCGGGGGGTGATCCCGGTGGCGAAGACCGCGCGGAACAGCACCCGGATCGCGACGACGGTCAGCGCCAGGTACAGGTAGTACTTGAAGCCGCGCGCCCAGGGGGCCTCGGTGCGCCGCACGGTGATCACGTAGCCGAGGACGGCCAGGACGAGGGAGAGCAGCAGCGGGTTGTTGGTGCGGCTGACGGCGGTGGCGAGGGCCAGGGCCCAGATCCACCAGGCGACCGGGTGCAGGGTGCGGGGCAGACGGCGGCCGCCCGCGTCCGGCGCGGGGCCGGACGCGGGCGGCGCGGCCGCTGCCCTCGTCGTGGTGGGTGGCACGCGCTACTCCGTACGACGGCGGCGCCTGGCCGCGAACACGGCGCCGGCGCCGATCAGCAGCACCAGCGCTCCGGTGGCGACGGCGGGCAGGTACGAGCCCGTGTCGTGCTCCGCGTCGGCGGCGGGGGCCGCTTCGACGACCTGGGGGCCGGGCGGGGGCGCGGCCGCGGCCGGGGCGTTCGACGGGGGCGTCGCGGACGGGGTCGGGGAGGCGCTGGCGGAGGGGCTCGCCGAGGCCGCGGGGACGGGCGCCGGGGTCGTCGCGGGAGGGGGCGCGGCGGACGGCGGCGGATCCTGGGGCCTGGGGCCGGTGTTCACGTTCGGCGGCAGGGGCGCCGCCGTACGGGTGTCCTGGGGTGCGGGTCCGCCGGTCGGCCTGGTGTTCTTGGCGCGCAGCTGGTCGGGGGTGACGGTGGGCTTGCCCTCGGTGCCCTCGATGTCGGTGCCGCCGAAGATCCACAGGTCGACGCTGCCGGGCTTCGGCTGGTAGAGCATGGCGCCGAGCTGGCTGTACTCCCAGGTGCTCTGGCCGGGGCCCGCGTGCCAGTACGACCAGTAGGCCGAGGCGGGCGGGGTGCGTACGCAGTCGTCCTGTTGCGGGGTCGGGAACTGCCTGCCGCCCTGGTGACCGCTGTAGCCGATGCGGCAGATGAAGGCGGGGCCGTCGTGCCCGGTGCCGGTGGTGGCCCAGCCGCCCTGGTTGAGGAGCTCGTGGCCGGTGGTGGGCGTCGTCCCGCAGGAGCGGTAGACGGGGCCGCCCCAGCGGCTGAAGTCCACGGCGAGGACCACGCCGGAGGAGGTGGTGCACTGGCCCATGGGCAGCGGCTCGGCGCCGGCGGGGGCCGCGGTGGCGGCGAACGCCGCCACCGCCAGCCCGAGTGCGGCGGCCGTACGGGCGACGGCCCGCAGGAGGCGGTGGCGGCTCATGCCCGGCCCCCGGTGGTCCCGCGGCGGCGCCGGGCCGCCCGCGTCACGGCCCAGCCGGTGAGCACCAACGCCGCGGCCATCGCGGCGAGTCCGGTGACCTGGACGCCGGTGGACGCGAGGTCCCCGCCGCCCGTGCCGCCGCCCGCGCTGCCCGCCGCTTCGCCGGGGGTCACGATGACGGGCGCGGACGCGGTGACCCGGCTGCCGGGGAGGGGCTGCGGGGTGGTGCCGTCCAGGCTGCGGGCGAGGGTGCCGAAGGAGACGCCGGTGGCACCGCCCACGGCCTGCGCGGAGGCGCGGACGTCGGATCCGGGCTGGCCGCCCTTGGCGATGGTGAAGCCGCCGTCGGCGTTCTGCTGGCTCGCCAGGAACGCGCGGGCCCTGGCGATCCGGGCTCCGTACCTGGGGGCGTCCAGGGAGAGCCCCTGGATCGCGAGGGCGGCGGAGTTGACGGAGTTCCCGGAGGCGCCGGGGAAGCCGCCGTCCTCCTTCTGCTGGGCCGCCAGCCAGGCGAGGGCCTTGTCCACGGCTGCCTGGGAGGCGGCATCGGGCAGCAGGTCGACGGCCATGGCGGCCATGGCGGTGGAGTCGACCTCGGCGGCGCTCGGTTCGCCGATCAGGCTGACCCATGCGCCCGAGGGCGTCTGGAGGCTCTTGAGGTAGCCGACCGGTTCGGCCGCGGCAGCCGTCTCGCCCGCCCGGATCTGCGCGATGACGCCGAGGGACTGGGAGAACACGGAGGTCGCGTACGTGTAGTTGCCCTTGCCCGCGCACTCCTGGCGGGTCGAGGTCTTGGCGGCGCAGGTGCTCTTGGCGAGAGCGGCGATCAGGTCCCGGCCCCCGAAGTCGCGGGGGTCGCGGCCGACGGCCTCCGCGAGGAGGGCCGCCTTGCCGATGGAGCCGCCGCCGGCGTACGCGGTGCCGACGAGCGTCCAGTCCTGGATGCCCCGGCCCTTGCCGTCCTTGCCGCCCTTGTCGAGGAAGTCGACGATGTTGCGCAGGGTGGCGTTGTCCATGCCGGTGGCGGCGAGGGAGTAGGCGCCGTCGATGGTCATGCCGTAGTCGGCGTGGCCGGTGCCCGCACCGGCCTCGTAGTAGCGGCCCTGGACCAGCCGGCCGGGGTGGGTGAGGTAGGCCACGCCCTTCTTCAGGTCCGGGCCGTCACCGGCCGGAGGGGTGACGGGCGGGGTGGTCGGCGGTGTGGTGGGCGGGTCGGTCCGCTTGGTGGCGAGCGCGACCAGATCGCTGCCGGCGCCGGCGATGGCGGCCGTGGCGGTGGGGAACAGGCGCGTGTCGGTGTCGTCCTCGGCGAAGCCGAAACCGCCCGCGGGGAGCTGGTGCCTGGAGAGCCAGGAGGCGCCGGCGTCGGCGAACGTCTCGTCGCCGAGGGCGCGCAGTGCCTGGGCGGCCCAGGCGGTGGCGGCCGGGTTGCCCGTCGTCTCGTAGGCGGCGGCGGGCCAGGCCCCGGTGGGCAGCTGGGACCTCTTGAGGTGGGCGCGGGCCCGCTGGACGGCGTCCTCGTGGCCGCCTGCCCGGGCCAGGGCCAGGGTGGTCAGGGCGGTGGCGGAGGCCTCGCTCTGGCAGGCTCCGCCGGACCGGATCAGGATGCTGGTGAAGCCGCCGTCCTCGCACTGGAGGGCGGTCAGCCGGCTCACGGCGTGGGCGGGCGGCGCCACTCCGCCGTTGACCAGGGCGATGACGGCCATGGCCTGGCCGTCGGCGTAACCGGCGGTGCGGAAGTCGCCCTTGGTGTAGCAGCCGTCGACGGTCTCGCCGTCGCCGATGTCGCGCGGGCAGACGTACGTCACGAGGTCGCCGAGGAGGTCGTGGCCGCCGAACGCGCGCGGGTCGAGGCCGGTGGCCTCGGCGACGAGCGCCAGGCGGGCGGCGGCGGTGGCGTCGGGTATGCCGTCCTTGCCGGAGGGGTACGCGTACGCGTCGGTCTGCGCGGGCGCGGCGAGGAACGCGGCGGCCTTCCTCGCGACCGGGCTCGTGCGGTCGGTCGCGGCCAGGGCGAACACGGCCTCCGTGGTGAGGAAGTGGTTCGCGGTGGTGGCGCCCTCGTCGACGACGCGCTCGCCGTCGGTGAGGCTCCCGGCGATCCAGCGGGTGGCGGCGGGGACGTCGACCGAGCCCGCGGGCACCCCGGGCGGCGCGGTCGGGACGGTCGGATCGGGCGTGGACAGGCCCCGGACGTCGTCGGGGGTGAAGCCGGGCCTGCCCTTGGTGCCGCCGATGTCGGTGCCGCCGAAGACCCAGGCGTCCACGTCACCGGGCTTCAGGGTCCGCTCCATGGCGCCCAGCGGGCTGTAGGTCCACTTGCGCTGGCCGGGCGAGGCGATCCAGTACGACCAGTACGCGGTGGCCTGCGGGGTGAGGACGCAGTCCTCCTTGTCCGGAGCGGGGTGGCGCGCACCGGAGCCCTTGCCGATGCGGCAGACGAACGCGTCACCGTCGTGGACCGTGCCCTCGGTGGTGAAACCGGCGGCGTGCAGCAACTCGTAACCGGTGGTGGGGGTGGTGTCGCAGCCCCGCTCGACCGCCCCGCCGAAGGGGCCGAAGTCCACGGCGACGACGGCGCCGTTCGTGGCGGTGCACTGTCCGATCGGATCGGCGCTCGCGGAGGGCACCGTGAGGAAGGCCGCGCCCGCACCGAGCGTCAGGAGGGAGGCGGTGACGAACGAGAGGAACCGCCGTCTCGTCCCCGACGTCCGTTTCGCCTGCTGTTCGGTCCCCACCGCGGTCCTCGTCTCTGCCGCAGGGGACCCCGGGTGCGTGGCAATGCGCCCCCGCACGGCACGTGCCGTGGGGAGGCTGCGACGACCACACCGCAATCCGCGACGGCGCTCTTCGTACTGTGGCCCGGCACCAGGCAGTCCGGCTCACCCGGGCGGTCCCGGGCCTACGGTTGCGGGTCAGCGCCGGAATTCGACCGGCTTCCCCTGGTGCTGAGCAGTTATCAGCCGGAGTGCAACACGGATGTCGGTGACGCGTCAAGGTGCCCGCCTCTCACCGGGCCCTGGCCGGGGCCCGGCGTCCGGACCCCGTGCGGATCGGCCGTCCGGGTGGCTGGCGGTCCCGTGATCACTCGGGTAGCGTCCTGGGCTGCCAGATGGGGGAATCCGGTGGGAAGCCGGAGCTGACGCGCAGCGGTGTGGGACGGCGGGGGCCGTTCCGAGCCCGAATGCCCATACGGCGACGCACCACAGGAAGCCGTACCACGCGTTCCGGACGGCGGCGCTCCGACATGCCCCGACCGTGCCGTGCACGGTCCCGTGCGGCGTGCGCAGGGCGGCCGGCGTCCGCCGATTCCAGGAGCAGGCCATGTCCCGTCCCCGCACCTCCCGCCGCCTCGCGCTCGCCGTACCGGCGGCGCTCGGCGCCCTCGCCCTCACCGTGCTGCCCGCCGCCGCGACCTCCAGCCCCGCGCAGATCGCCACGTCCAAGACGAACGGCGTCGCCTACCTCAAGTCGCTGCAGGCCGCCGACGGTTCGTACGCGGGCTCCGGCCTGTCCGGCGAATGGGCGTTCAGCACCTTCGCCGCCGCCGGCACCGCCGTGGTGGACGTCTACCCCGGCGGCGACACCACGAAGAACGCCCGCGCCGTCTACCGCAACCTGCTGTCGACGGCGGGCTGGCCCTCCGGCGCCCCCGTCGTCACCGACTACGAGCGCGGCACGCTGAACGCGTACGCGGCGGGCATCGACCCGGCCCGCGTCTCGGCGTCGCGGAACCTCGTCGCGCACGTCTACTCCTTCTGGCAGACGGCCGAGGCGGGCTACTTCGGGCCGTCCGCGAACTTCAACGGCACGGTCTTCGCGGCCCTTTCGCTGAGAGGGGCCAAGACCCAGGGCGGCAACCAGCGCATCCCCCAGGCGCTCACCGACGCGATGGTCACCCGCATCCGCGCCAACCAGCACGTGGACGGCGGCTGGACCTACCAGAAGGGCGAGGGCAACCCCACCGTCCTGAACTCCGCGAGCGACGTCGACATGACCGGCGCCGCGATGGCGGCCCTGTGCGTCTCCGGAGTGCCCAACACCGACACCGACGTCGTCCAGGCCAAGAACTTCCTCAAGAGCACGCTCGTCTCCGGCAGCGGCGCCTTCAACTCCCTCTACGGGATCAACACCAGCTCCAACGGCTGGGGCGTGGCCGGACTCAACGCCTGCGGATTCAACCCGCAGACCGGCGACTTCCTCACCGCCGGCGGCAAGACCCCGATCGACTTCCTGATCGCCAACCAGTACAACCCGGCGGGCGGCTTCAAGTACCAGCCGTCCGACACCAGCCCCTCCGCCTACTCCTCCATCGACGCGCTGCGCGCCGTCGCGGGCGGCGGCTTCACCACGGCCCCGCCCGTCCCGGTCACCCCCGGAGCCCCGCAGTGGGTCGCCCAGTCCGCCTTCACCGCCGGCACCGCCACCAAGCTGGCGCTGAGCGTCGACGACGGCGCGGGCAACCTGAAGGTGTGCTCGGTGGCCTTCACCCCGACCGCCGCCACCACCACCCTCGGCGACGTCCTGGCCGCCGCCACGAGCGCCGCCACTCCCTCGGGCTGTGTCACGAGCGTGACCCCCGCCTCGGGCAGCGGCGCCCTCACCAACGTCAACGGCAAGGCCAACAGCGGTTCCACCACCTGGAAGGTGAGCGTCGACGGCTCCTCCTTCGCGGGCGCGCTGCGCGAGAAGGTCGTCAACGTGGGCGACACCATCGCCCTGCGCTGGGGCGTCTGACCCGCCTCCCGGTGCGGCCCCCGCGCGCGGGGCCGCACCGGGTTCCCCCCGTACGGCCGGGACTGAGCGTCCCGGCAGACCTCCGGGCCCGAGGGGGTGCGCCGGAGGTGCGCGCGAGCGCCGGGGGGCGCGGCGAGTGGTGTCGCAGCGCCCCCCCGGCGCGACCGGCCCCGTACGCCGCACCGGCCGACGGGACGGCCCGGGCCGACGGGACGGGCGTTCGAACCCGCGGCGCGGCCGCGTCTGCCGGCACGACGGCGGACCGGGTTGGTTGGATGCGGGCATGAGTCCAGTGCACTGGCTGTTCGGTGACCAGCTCGGCCCGCACTTCACCGCCACCGCCGCCGGCGGAACGCCGAGGAACACCCGGTGGCTGCTGATCGAGTCGCGGGCCGTCTTCCGCCGCCGCCGCTTCCACCGGGCCAAGGCCCATCTGGTCCTCAGCGCCATGCGCCACCGGGCGGCCGAACTGGGGGAGCGCGCCCGGTACGTCACGGCGGAGACCTACCGGGAGGGACTGGCGCGGGCCATGGGCGACGCACCCGTCTCCGTGCACCACCCCACCTCCCGGGCCGCCGCCGCCCTGGTGGCCTCGCTGCCGCAGGTGACGGTCCACCCGGCCCGCGGGTTCCTCGTCGGCCACCGGGAGTTCGCCGAATGGGCCGCCCGGCAGACCGGACGCCGGCTGCTCCAGGAGAACCTGTACGAGCACACCCGGCGCACCCACGGCATCCTCATGGAGGGCGACCGGCCCGCCGGCGGCCGCTGGAACCTGGACCGCGACAACCGCGAGCCCCCGCCCCGCGGCCGGACCACCCTGGGCGCCCCGCCGCCCTACCGGCCCCGGGAGGACGAGATCGACGCGGAGGTGCGGCGCGACCTGGACCGCTGGGAGCGCGAGGAGGGCATCGACTTCGTGGGCCGCGACGGCCCGCGCCTCTTCCCCGCGAGCCGCCGCGAGGCCCTGGCCGCGCTCGACCACTTCGTCACCCACCGCCTGGCGGGCTTCGGCGCACACGAGGACGCCGTGCTGGCCGCCGACCCCGTGATGAGCCACAGCCTGCTCTCGTCCTCCCTCAACCTCGGACTGCTCGATCCGCTGGAGTGCGTGAGACGGGCGGAGGACGCCTGGCGGGCCGGGGACGTCCCGCTCAACAGCGCCGAGGGGTTCGTCCGGCAGGTCTGCGGCTGGCGCGAGTACGTGTGGAACCTGTACTGGCACCTCGGCGAGGAGTACCGGCACCGCAACGCACTGCGGCACACCGCCCCGGTGCCCGAGTGGTTCGCGGAGCTGGACGCGGACGCCCCGCGGGCCCGCTGCCTGGCGACCGTCCTGGCGCAGGTCCGCGACACGGGATGGACGCACCACATCCCCCGGCTGATGGTCCTCGGCAGCCACGCCCTCCAGCGGGGCTGGGACCCGGCGGCGGTGACGGACTGGTTCCACCGCTGCTTCGTGGACGGCTACGACTGGGTGATGCTGCCCAACGTGGTCGGCATGTCGCAGTACGCGGACGGCGGACTGATCACCACCAAGCCCTACACCTCCGGCGGGGCCTACATCCACCGGATGAGCGACCTGTGCGCGGGCTGCCGGTACCGGCCCGCGGACCGCACCGGCGAGCGGGCCTGCCCGTACACCGTCGGCTACTGGTCCTTCCTGCACCGCCACCGCGCCCGGTGGGAGGGCAACCCGCGCACGGCGCAGGCCGTGCGCGGGCTGGACCGGCTCGCCGACGCGGCGCAGGTCGTCCGGGCGCACCGGGAGGCCGGCGACGCACCGCCCTGAGACGGCCCGCGGCCGCGCACCGGGCGGCCTACAGTGGAGGGCCCGGGGAGCACGGGGCCCGGACCGTTCCGCCGCGCACGACCCCCACGGGGGCGGCCGCGAAGATCCCGCAGGAGAAGACGATGGGCGCCGAGCCGCGCAGGGGCCGCCCCGAAGACCGCCGCCCCGAAGACCCCCGCCCGGACCGTGCCCGCCCCGACGACGCGGACGTGGACGCCCTCTTCGCCCTCGACGACCTCGACCTCGGGCGGGAATCCCGCGCGCCGGCCGGCGCCCGACCGCTCTTCCGCGACTCCCCGGCCGCCCGCAGGATGCTCTCCGTACGGCAGATCCGCGCCGAGCCCGCGGCCGCGGCCTCCCCCCGCGGCCGGCAGGTCCTGGCCCGCTTCCCCGACGCCGAGGTCGTGCCCGTGGACTCGCACTGGCGGATCGCGGACCTCCACGGCGACGAGGGCAACGTGGACCGCTGGGTCAGGATCAAGAGCGAGGTCCTGGTCCTGGGGGAGAAGAAGACGCTCACCACCCGGCCCAACGGCCGCTCCGCGGACTGGATCGCCCCCGGGTCCGCCAACGGCTGCGCCATGGCGTGCGCCTACTGCTACGTCCCGCGCCGCAAGGGCTACGCCAACCCCGTCACCGTCTTCACCAACATCGACCGCACCATCGCCCACCTCTCCCGGCACCTCGCGCGCCTCGGCCCGAAGACCGAGCCGAACCAGTGCGATCCGGCCGCGTGGGTCTACGACATCGGGGAGAACAGCGACTGCTCCGTCGACGCTCTGATCAGCGACAACGTCGCCGACCTGGTGCGCGCCTTCGCCCGGTGGCCCGCTGCCAAGGCCTCCTTCGCGACGAAGTTCGTCAACCCGGACCTCCTGCTGCTCGACCCCCGGGGCCGCACCCGCGTGCGGTTCTCCCTCATGCCGCAGGAGGACTCCCGGCTCCTGGACATCCGCACCAGCCCCGTCGAGAGCCGGATCGCCGCCGCCGGGGACTTCCTGGAGGCGGGGTACGAGGTCCACTTCAACCTCTCGCCCGTGGTGCTGCGACCGGGCTGGGCCCGGGACTGGTCGCTGCTGCTGCGGCACATGGACGAGGTGCTGCCCGCCCCGGTCAAGGCCCAGGCCGCCGCGGAGGTCATCATGCTGACGCACAACGAGGGCCTGCACGAGCTGAACCTCGGCTGGCACCCGCGCGCGGAGGACGTCCTGTGGCGCCCCGACCTGCAACAGCCCAAGCGCTCGGAGAACGGCAGCTGGAACGTGCGCTACCGCGGCGGCGTGAAGGCCGGGGCGGTCGAGACGATGCGCGAGCTCGTCGCCGCGCACGCGCCGTGGCTGCGGATCAGGTACGCCTTCTGACCCGGCTCGCGGGTCGGACCGGCCGGCCCGGCCCGGCCCGGCGCCCCGCCCGGGCCGGGACCGTCAGCGGGCCAGCCGGCCCAGGAGGGACGAGGCGGCCGTGATGCCCAGGACGGCGGCGAAGGCCAGGACGCCGTAGTCGAGCAGCAGGTGGGAAGGGGTGCCGAGGAGCAGCCCGCGCAGTGCGTCCACCTGGTAGGTGAGCGGGTTGACCAGGCTGATCGCCCGGAGCCAGCCGGGCATGATCGCCACCGGGTACAGCGCGTTCGACGCGAAGAAGAGCGGCATCGTGATGGCCTGGCCGATGCCCATGAGCCGGTCCCGGGTGAGCACGATGCCCGCGATCGTGATCGACAGGCAGGAGAAGAAGGCCGAGCCGAGCACGACGGCGACCGCGACCCCGAGCAGCTTCAGCGGGTTCCAGGTCATGGCCACGCCCAGGACGGTGGCGATGACGATCACCACGGCGGCCTGGATCAGAGCCTTCACCCCGGAGGCGAACGCCTTGCCGCTGATCAGGGCGGACCGGGGGGTCGGGGTCACGAGGAGCTTGGTCAGGATGCCGGCGTCCCGCTCCCAGATGATCATGATGCCGTAGAAGATCGCGATGAACATCGCGGACTGGGCGATGATGCCCGGCGCGAGGAAGTCGATGTACGGGATGCCGCCGGTCGGGATGGCCTTGATGCGGGTGAAGGTCTCGCCGAAGATCAGCAGCCAGAGTGCCGGCTGGACGGCGCGGGTGTAGAGCTCGGTCCGGTCGTGGCGCAGCTTCTGCAGTTCGACCACGCACATGGCCACGACCCGGGCGGGCAGCACCCGCCAGCCCATACGCGGGTTCGGCGGGACGAGCAGCAGGTCGAAGGGCCCGCCGCCCGCGGGCTCAGCCGAGCCGGGCCGCCGTATGGCGTGCGTTCCTGACATCGTGGAAGTCGCCTCCCTCCTCGTCGAGCCCCCGGCCCGCGACCTCGCGGAAGACGTCCTCCAGCGTGGGCAGCACGTCCGCCCGCGCCGACGCGTCCGCGGCCGTGCGCCGCCGGGCGCGCAGCTCCGCGCGCAACGCGGCCGGGGTGCCGAGCGCGTGGATGCGGCCCCGGTGCATCAGCCCCACCCGGTCGCAGTACTGCTCGGCCTCCTCCATGGAGTGCGTGGTCACCAGCACCGTCATGCCCGTGGCCCGCCGCACGGTGGTGATGCGGTCCCAGACGGTGGTGCGGGCGATGGGGTCGAGACCGATCGTCGGCTCGTCGAGCATCAGCAGCCGGGGCGCGCTGACCAGCGCCTGCGCGAGCTCCAGCCGACGGATCATGCCGCCCGAATAGGTCTTGGCCATCCGGTCGGCCGCGCCGGTGAGGTCGACGGCGGCCAGTGCCTGGGCGACCCGCGCGGCGCGCTCGCGGCGCGCGACGTCGAAGACGCGGGCGAAGAGCGCCACGTTCTCCCGGCCCGTCATCCCGGCGTCCGCGGACAACTGCTGCGGTACGTAGCCCAGCAGGCGGCGCACCGCCATCTTCTCCTTCGCCGCGTCGTGGCCGAACACCGACACCGTGCCCGGGGAAACGGGCAGAAGGGTGGTGACACAGCGGATCGCGGTGGTCTTCCCGGCGCCGTTGGGGCCGAGGAGGCCGAAGACCTCGCCGGCCCGTACGGACAGGTCGAGGCCGGCCACGGCCCGGGTCTCGCCGAACGCGTAGTCCAGCCCGCGGCAGCGCACGGCCTCGGTGGCCGCCCTGTCGGCGGGCGCCGCTCCGGTCGCGGGTGCGGTCCTGTGGTTCATGCGCCCTCCACGTCCTCGTGCAGGTTCCGGGCCAGTCTGCGCAGCGCCGGCAGGGCCGCGGCGAGGGCCGCCCGCTCGTCGGCCGGCAGGCGCGCCACCTGCTCGCGCACCAGGGCGGACCGGCGCTGCTCCCAGTCCGCCAGGCGCGAGGCCGCCGCCGTGGTGGGCAGCAGCCGCACGGAGCGGCGGTCGGCGGCATCGGTCTCGCGCCGCAGGAACCCGGCGCGGCTCAGTTGGTGGACCAGCGTGGAGACGGAGTTCCCGGCGAGGTACAGCTCCCGTGCCGCTTCCGACACCCTGATCCCGGGCCGGGAGACGACCAGCCGCAGCAGTTCGACCTGCGCGCCCCGCAGGGCCGGGGCCGGCGTACCGTGCCGCAGCCGCCGCCGGACCATGCGCTGCACTCCTGCCAGCACGTCGGCGAGCGAGTCGGGGAACTCGACGGAAGCCACGAACCCATTTTAGCTCTGCATCAGAGGCACCACGGCAAAGACTTCCCCTGGACGCGCGGGGGCGAGGGTGCGCGGGGGCGAACCGTGCGCTGCGCGGGTGCGTCCGCACCGCCCGCCCATGTCGGTGCCGATCCGGTGACGCGCCGTCGGCAACACTGTGCGGCGTGACGGATGCGCAGGGAACCCGTGAACCGGATTCGGCGGGTCCACCGGGTCCCGCTGCCTCGCTGCCGGGTCTGGACGAGGAACAGCAGCGTGTGCTGAGGCGGGTGGGCCGGGAGTGGGGCCGGTCGTCGGCCCCGCCCGAGGCGTGGCGGCGGGCCCTGCCGGTCGATCCCGATCTGGGCCGGTTCCCGCTCCCGGCCGAGGTGCGGCCGGGCCGCTTCGGCCGGCTGGTGACGGTCTCCGTGGTCGGACCGCCGCCGGACACGGCGTCGGACACGGCGGCGGAGGCCGGGGAGGTACGGGAGGGCCGGTTCGCGACCGGCGAGCGGCCGTCGGGGCCGGTGCGGCGGGCCGGGGCGCGGACGCGCCGGCTGCTGCTGGGGGAAGCGCTCAAGAGCTCCGCGGTGGCGAGCGAGCGCATGCGCAAGCTGGTGGCGCTGCCGGTGCTGTCCGCCGACGCGCTCTCGTCGGTCGCGTACGGCCCCGAGGCGATGCTCGCGGTCCTGGTGCTGGCCGGGACGGCCGGGCTCGCCCACGCGCTGCCCGTCGCCGGGGCGATCGCGTTCCTGATGCTGGCCGTCGGCCTGTCGTACCGTCAGACCATCCGCGCCTACCCGCACGGCGGCGGCTCGTACATCGTCGCCGGTGCCAACCTCGGCCCGTCGGCCGGTCTGATCGCGGCGGCCGGACTGATGACGGACTACGTCCTGACCGTCGCGGTGTCGATCGCCTCCGGGGTGGCCGCCATCACCTCGGCCGTCCCCTCCCTGACCGCCGCGACCGTCCCCCTCGGCGTGGGCGTGATCGTCCTGCTCCTCGCCGGCAACCTGCGCGGCATCCGGCAGGCGGGCGCCCTCTTCGCCGCCCCCACCTACCTCTTCATCGGCGCCGTGTTCGCGCTGGTCGTCGCCGGACTGGTGACCGCCGCCGGCCACGACTTCGAGCCCCGCCCCACCCCGCCGCTGCCCGTGACGGAGACGGCCGGCCTGCTGCTGGTCATGCGGGCCTTCTCCTCCGGTGCCACCGCGATGACCGGCATCGAGGCGATCTCCAACGCCGTGCCCGCCTTCAAGCCGGTCGAATGGCGCAACGCGCGCACCACCCTGACCTGGATGGTGGGCCTGCTCATCGCCATGTTCGCCGGCATCGTGGCCCTCATCCAGCTCACCGGAGTGGTGCCGGACGCGCGCGAGACCGTGCTCTCCCAGCTCGCGCACCTCGGCTTCGGCTCGGGAGCGATGTACGTCTTCGTCCAGGCGGCCACGGCCGCCGTACTGCTGCTGGCGGCGAACACGGCGTACAACGACTTCCCCCGCGTCCTGTCCCTCCTGGCACGCGACGACTACGCGCCCCGCGTCTTCATGCGGCTGGGCGACCGGCTCGCGTACAGCAACGGCGTCCTGCTGCTCTCCGTCGCGGCCGCCCTGGTCTTCGTCGCCTTCGACGGCCGGACCGGCGCGCTGATCCCGCTGTACGCGGTCGGCGTCTTCCTCGCCTTCACCCTGTCGCAGACCGGCATGGTCGTCCACTGGTGGCGGCGGCGCGACCGGCACTGGCGCAAGAGCATGCTGTTCAACGCCGTCGGCGCCCTGCTGTCCGCGCTCGTCTTCCTCACGGCGGGCATCACCAAGTTCACCGAAGGGGCCTGGGTGGCGATCGTCGCCGTGGGCGTCTTCCTCTACGTCACCACCCGCATCCGACGCCACTACGCGTCGGCCCGCGCGGCCCTGCGCCTGCACGCGCAGGCCCTGGAACTGCCCGCCCGCGCCGCCGCGGCGCCGCCGCCCCACGCGGGCCCGGCCCCGGCCCCGGCCCCGGCCCTCGGACAGGCCGTCGCAGGAGGGGCCGTCGGACGGCGGGCCGCGCAGGGGGGCGGGGCGCCCGGCACCGGGGAGGACGAGGAACTGCCCGCAGAGGTCCGGAACCTGTCCGTCGTCGCACTGGCCACCCTCGACCTCGCGAGCATGCGCACCCTCGCCTACGCCGCCTCGCTCCAGCAGCCCGTGCTCGTGCTCCACATCAGCCTGTCCGACCACGAGGGCCGGCGCTTCCGCGACTACTGGACCCTGTGGGGCGACCACCTCCCGATGGAGGTCATCGTCTCCCCGTACCGGGCGGTCGTCGCGCCCCTGGTCCACTACCTGGAGGCGCTGCACCACCGGCACCCGGAGCTCACCCTCACCGTGATCCTGCCGGAGATCGTCACCCGCCGCCGCAGACACCAACTGCTGCACAGCCGGACCGCGTCGCGCCTGCGCCGCTCCCTGCGCCCCCTGCCCAAGATCGTCATCACCACGGTCCCCTTCCACCTGCCGTAGCGCCGACGGGCCGGCCGGGTGGCCGGCCCGTCGCGCGGACCGTCAGGGGCGGTAGCGCAGCGGGTGGTCCGACGGCACCTCGACCACGGCGATCCGCACGCCGTCCGGATCCGCGAGCCACATCTCGATCAGCCCCCAGGGCTCCTTCACGGGCGGCCGCAGCACCCGCACCCCCGCCCCGAGCAGCTCGGCGTGCGCCGCCCGCACGTCGTCGACCTGGAGCCAGAGCTGGAGGCCGGGCACGGGCGGGGTGTCGGAGCGGCCGGAGACCTCCAGGAAACCGCCGCCGAGGAAGTAGACCGTTCCCCGTTCCGGGCCGGTCCCGAACTCGCGGTAGACGGCGAGGCCCAGGGCGCCGCCGTAGAAGGCGCGGGAGCGTTCCGGATCCGTGGGATGCAGCAGGACCCTGCTGCCGAGTACGTGCACCATGGCTCCGAATCTACGGGGTGGACCGGCCCGGTGCGCCGCGCCGGGCGGGTGCGGGAGGGCGGGGGGCCCGGCTCCGCCCGAGGCGGCTCAACGCGACGGTCCCGGGCGGACCGGGGACGCGGGCCGCGCGGTGGGCAGGCTGAGGACCATGGTCAGGCCGCCGCCCGGGGTGTCCTCGGTGGTCAGGGTGCCCCCGATGGCCTCGGTGAAGCCGCGGGCCACGGCGAGCCCGAGGCCGACCCCGGCTCCGCGCGGGGCGTCGCCGTGCCGCTGGAAGGGTTCGAAGATGCGCTCCTTGGCCTCCTCGGGCACACCGGGCCCGCGGTCGACGACCCGCAGCTCGACCCGGCCGAGCAGGGAGCTGGCGGACACCAGCACCGGCTCCCCGCCGGGGCTGTGCTTGACGGCGTTCTCGACCACGTTGGCCACCACCCGCTCCAGCAGTCCGCGGTCCACCGCGACCATCGGCAGGGTCTCGGGGATGTCGAGCTCGACGCTGTCCTCCGGTACGCCGCGCAGCGCCATCGGGACCACCTCGTCGAGGTCGGTCTCGCGGATCAGCGGGACGACGGCCCCGGTGTTCAGTCGGGACATGTCGAGGAGGTTGCCGATCAGCGCGGCGAGGCGGTCGGCGCCCTCCTCGACGCCCGCCAGCAGTGCGGCGCGGTCGTCCTCGGACCACTCCACGTCCGCGGAGCGCAGGGAGGTGACGGAGGCCTTGATGCCGGCGAGCGGGGTGCGCAGGTCGTGGCTGACGGCGGCCAGCAGGGCGGTGCGGATGCGGTTGCCCTCGGCGAGTTCGCGGGCCCTGCCTGCCTCGTCGACCAGGCGCTGCCGGTCCAGGACGACGGCGGCCTGGGCGCCGAAGGCACCGAGCACCCGGCGGTCCTCGGCGGGCAGCACCCGGCCGGTCAGCGCGAGGGCCAGGTGTTCGCCGACCGGCAGGTCGACGTCCGCGTCCTCGGGCCGGCCGGCCGGGTGGGCGCCCACGGCGGCGGCCGTGGTCCAGGGCTCGGTCTCGCCGGCCCGCTCCAACAGGGCCACGGACCGCATGGCGAAAGTCTCCCGCAGCCGCTCCAGCAGGGCGTCCAGGGAGCTTTCGCCGCGCAGGACGCTGCCGGCGAGGAAGGAGAGTATCTCGGACTCGGCGCGCAGCCGGGCCGCCTGGTGGGTGCGGCGGGCGGCCAGGTCGACGACGGAGGCCACCGAGACGGCCACGCCGACGAAGATCGAGATGGCGACGATGTTGCGGGGGTCGGACACGGTGAGCCGGTACAGCGGCGGAGTGAAGAAGTAGTTCAGCAGCAGGGACCCGAACGCGGCCGACGCGAGCGCGGGCAGCAGGCCGCCCAGCAGCGCGGCGGCGACGGTGAAGGTGAGGAAGAGCAGCATGTCGTTGGCCAGGCCGAGCTCGGGGCCGGCCTCGTGGAGCAGGAGCGCGAGCGCGGCCGGTCCGGCGGTCCCGGTCAGCCATCCCCAGGTGACGCGGGACCGGCCGAGCCGGGCACCGCGGGCCACCGGCAGGCCGCGGCCCTTGGCGACGGCGTCGTGGGTGACCAGGTGCACGTCGATGTCCGGGCCCGACTCGACGGCCACGGTGGCGCTGACCCCGCGGCCGAGGACGTACTGCCAGGGCCTGCGCCGGCTGACGCCGAGGACGATCTGGGTCGCGTTGACGCCGCGGGCGAACTCCAGCAGCGCGTGCGGGACGTCCTCGCCGATGACGTGGTGGAACGTGCCGCCGAGGCCCTCGACCAGGGTCCGCTGGACGGCGAGCTCCTTGGGGGAGGCGGCGGACAGGCCGTCGCCGGCCGAGACGTAGACGGCGAGGACCTCGCCGCCGGCCCCCTTCTCGGCGAGGCGCGCGGCCCGCCGGATGAGGGTGTGACCCTCCGGGCCGCCGGTCAGCCCGACGACGATGCGCTCGCGGGCCTGCCAGGTCGAGCGGATGTCGTGCTCGCCGCGGTACTGCCGGAGGTACTCGTCGACGTGGTCGGCCACCCAGAGCAGGGCGAGTTCGCGCAGCGCGGTGAGGTTGCCGGGGCGGAAGTGGTTGGAGAGGGCGGCGTCGACCTTGTCCGGCCGGTAGATGTTGCCGTGGGCCATCCGGCGGCGCAGGGCCTGCGGGTCCATGTCGACCAGCTCGATCTGGTCGGCCCGGCGCACCACCTCGTCCGGCACCGTCTCGCGCTGGCGGACGCCGGTGATCGACTCGACCACGTCGCCGAGCGACTCCAGGTGCTGGATGTTCAGGGTGGTGACCACGTCGATGCCGGCCCGCAGCAGCTCCTCCACGTCCTGCCAGCGCTTGGTGTTGCGCGAGCCGGGGACGTTGGTGTGCGCGAGCTCGTCGACGAGGGCGACGGCCGGCCGGCGCGCGAGCACCGCGTCCACGTCCATCTCCGTGAACACGCTCTCGCGGTGCGCGAGTTCGCGCCGTGCGACGACGTCCAGGCCGTGCAGCATCACTTCGGTGCGCGGCCGGTGGTGGTGCTCGACGAAGCCGACGACGCAGTCGGTGCCGCGCTCGACCCTGCGGTGGGCCTCGGCGAGCATCGCGTACGTCTTCCCGACGCCCGGCGCCGAGCCGAGGTGGATCCGGAGCTTTCCGCGTCTCATGGGTGCCGGCTTCTCGTTCCGCTCGGTTCGGTCATCGGGTGCGTCGGGGGGTACGGCCGTCCGCCGGGCGCGCGGACCGGGCGCCCGTCGGGGCGTCCGGTCCGCGCGCCCCACCGGGGTCCTCCGGCCGTGCGACGGGGGCGCTCAGCCCTTGGTCAGCGCGCCGAGCGCGGTGTTGAGCTCCAGGACGTTGACACGCGGTTCGCCCATGAAGCCGAGGACGCGGCCGCTGGTGTGCTCGGCGACGAGCTTCTCGACCTGCGCGACGTCGAGGCCGTTGCGCTCGGCGACGCGGTGCGCCTGGAGCCGGGCGTAGGCGGGGGAGATGTCCGGGTCCAGGCCGGACGCGGAGGAGGTGACGGCGTCGGCCGGTACCTCGGACGGGTCGACCCGGTAGGAGGCCGTGGTGTTGTCGGCGACGACGGCGGCCTTCGCCTCGGTGACCATGGTGACGAGGTCGGGGTTGTCCGCGGCCTTGTTGGTGGCGCCGGAGAGGATCAGCGCGTACTGCTGGTTGACGGTGTTGGAGCCGAGGCCGGCCGAGGGGCGCGGCTGGAACCACTTCAGGTCGGGGCGGGGGGCCTCGTCCGGGTCGTCGGGGTTCTGCTTGGGCAGGTGGTAGCTCTGGCCGATGAGGGAGGAGCCGACGACCCGGCCGCTCGCGTCCTCGATCTCGGAGCCGTTGGCCCGGCCGGGGAAGGCGGCCTGGGCGATGCCGGTGACGGCCAGCGGGTAGAGGACGCCGCACAGGACGGTCAGGACGAGGAGCGCGCGCAGACCGGCCCCGAGCAGGCGGGCGGTGTTGCCGACAGAGGTGTTCATAGCCGATCAGCCGATTCCGGGGATGAGGGTGATGAGGAGGTCGATGAGCTTGATGCCGATGAACGGGGCGACGAGGCCGCCGAGTCCGTAGACGGCCAGGTTGCGGCGGAGCATCCGGTCGGCGCTGGCCGGCTTGTAGCGGACGCCCCTGAGGGCGAGCGGGACGAGCGCGACGATGACGAGGGCGTTGAAGACGACGGCGGAGAGGATGGCGGACTGCGGCGAGTGCAGGCCCATGACGTTGAGCTTGTCGAGGCCCGGGTAGACCACGGCGAACATGGCGGGGATGATCGCGAAGTACTTGGCCACGTCGTTGGCGATGGAGAACGTGGTCAGGGCTCCCCGGGTGATCAGGAGCTGCTTGCCGATCTCGACGATCTCGATGAGCTTGGTGGGGTTGGAGTCGAGGTCCACCATGTTCCCGGCCTCCTTGGCGGCCGAGGTCCCGGTGTTCATGGCGACGCCGACGTCGGCCTGGGCGAGGGCGGGGGCGTCGTTGGTGCCGTCACCGGTCATCGCGACGAGCTTGCCGCCGGCCTGCTCCCGCTTGATCAGGGCCATCTTGTCCTCGGGGGTGGCCTCGGCGAGGTAGTCGTCGACGCCGGCCTCCTCCGCGATGGCCTTCGCGGTCAACGGGTTGTCGCCCGTGATCATGACGGTCTTGATGCCCATGCGGCGCAGTTCCTCGAACCGCTCGCGCATGCCCTCCTTGACCACGTCCTTGAGGTGGACGACGCCCAGAACCCGGGCGCCCTTCGCGTCCTCGACGGCCACCAGCAGCGGGGTGCCGCCGGCTCCGGAGATCCGGTCGGCGAGCACGCCGGCGTCCTCGGACACCCGCCCGCCGCGTTCCCGTACCCACGCGATGACCGAACCGGCCGCGCCCTTGCGGGTCTTGCGGCCCTCGACGTCCACGCCCGACATCCGGGTCTGCGCGGTGAAGGCGATCCACTCGGCGTGCGCCAGGTCGCCCTGGTGGCGCTCCCGCAGTCCGTACTTCTCCTTCGCCAGGACGACGATGGAGCGCCCCTCGGGGGTCTCGTCCGCGAGCGACGACAGCTGGGCGGCGTCGGCCAGTTCGGCCTCGGTCACGCCCGTGACCGGGACGAACTCCGCGGCCTGGCGGTTGCCGAGGGTGATGGTGCCGGTCTTGTCGAGGAGCAGCGTGGAGACGTCACCGGCGGCTTCGACCGCCCGCCCGGACATGGCCAGGACGTTGCGCTGGACCAGGCGGTCCATGCCGGCGATGCCGATCGCGGAGAGCAGGGCGCCGATGGTGGTGGGGATCAGACAGACGAGCAGTGCGGCCAGCACGATCAGCGACTGCTCGGCGCCCGCGTAGACCGCGAAGGGCTGGAGGGTGACGACGGCCAGCAGGAAGACGATCGTGAGGGACGCGAGGAGGATGTTCAGCGCGATCTCGTTCGGCGTCTTCTGCCGGGCCGCGCCCTCGACGAGGGCGATCATGCGGTCGATGAAGGTCTCGCCGGGCTTCGTCGTGATCTTGACGACGATCCGGTCGGAGAGGACCTTGGTGCCGCCGGTGACGGCGGAGCGGTCGCCGCCCGATTCGCGGATGACGGGGGCCGATTCGCCGGTGATGGCGGACTCGTCGACGGAGGCGACGCCCTCGACGACGTCGCCGTCGCCGGGGATGACGTCACCGGCCTCGCAGACGACCAGGTCGCCGATGCGCAGCGCGGTGCCGGGCACCCGCTCCTCCGTCCGGCCGCTGAGCCGGCGGGCGACGGTGTCGGTCTTGGCCTTGCGCAGCGTGTCGGCCTGGGCCTTGCCGCGGCCCTCGGCGACGGCCTCGGCCAGGTTCGCGAAGATCGTGGTCAGCCACAGCCAGGCCGTGATCGCCCAGCCGAACCAGTCCGTCGGGTCCGCGGCCGCCAGCACCGTGGTGACGACCGAGCCGATGAGCACGACGAACATGACCGGCGACTTGATCATGGTGCGCGGGTCGAGCTTGCGCACCGCGTCCGGGAAGGACCTGATCAGCTGCTTCGGGTCGAACAGGCCCCCGCCGACCCGGCCGGCGGCGGGCTGGTGCCCCGTGGGCAGGTCGTCGTGCGGGGCTCGGGTCGGGGTGATGGTGCTCATGAGGCGAGCCCTTCGGCAAGCGGACCCAGCGCGAGGGCCGGGAAGTAGGTGAGGCCGGTGACGATGAGGATCGTGCCGACGAGCAGCCCCGCGTAGAGCGGCTTGTCGGTGCGCAGCGTGCCCGCCGTGGCCGGGACCGGCTGCTGTTCGGCGAGCGAGCCGGCCAGAGCCAGGACGAAGACCATGGGCAGGAAGCGGCCCAGGAGCATGGCGATGCCGATGGTGGTGTTGAACCACTGGGTGTCGGCGTTCAGGCCGGCGAAGGCGGAGCCGTTGTTGTTCGCGCCCGAGGTATAGGCGTAGAGGATCTCGGAGAAGCCGTGCGCGCCGGGGTTGGCCATCGAGTTGCCCGGGGTGGGCAGGGCCATCGCGGCGGCGGTGAAGCACAGCACGAGCGCCGGGGTGACGAGGATGTAGCAGGCGGCGAACTTGATCTGGCGGGTGCCGAGCTTCTTGCCGAGGTACTCGGGGGTGCGGCCCACCATCAGGCCCGCGAGGAACACCGCGATGACCGCCATGATCAGCATGCCGTAGAGGCCGGAGCCGACGCCGCCGGGAGCGATCTCGCCGAGCTGCATGCCCAGCAGGGTGATGCCGCCGCCGAAGCCGGTGTAGGAGGAGTGGAAGGAGTTGACCGCGCCGGTCGAGGTCAGCGTGGTCGCCACGGCGAAGAGGGAGGACCCGGCGACGCCGAACCGGGTCTCCTTGCCCTCCATCGCCCCGCCGGCCGCCTGGAGCGCGGGCCCCTGGTGGGCGAACTCGGTCCACATCATCAGCGCGGTGAAGGCGAGCCAGATGGTCGCCATCGTCGCGAGGATCGCGTAGCCCTGCCGCAGGTTGCCGACCATGCGGCCGAAGGTGCGGGTCAGCGCGAAGGGGATCAGCAGGATCAGGAAGATCTCGAAGAGGTTCGTGAACGGGGTGGGGTTCTCGAACGGGTGCGAAGAGTTGGCGTTGAAGTAGCCGCCGCCGTTCGTGCCCAGCTCCTTGATGACCTCCTGCGAGGCGACCGCACCACCGTTCCACTGCTGCGTACCGCCCAGGAACTGGCCGACCTCGTGGATCCCGGCGAAGTTCTGGATCACGCCGCAGGCCACCAGCACCAGTGCGCCGACCACGGAGATCGGCAGCAGGATGCGGACCGTGCCGCGGACCAGGTCGGACCAGAAGTTGCCGAGCTCGCCGGTGCGGGAGCGCGCGAAGCCCCGTACGAGGGCCACCGCGACGGCCATGCCGACGGCCGCGGAGACGAAGTTCTGCACCGCCAGGCCGCCGGTCTGCACGACGTGGCCCATGGCCTGCTCGCCGTAGTACGACTGCCAGTTGGTGTTCGCCACGAACGACGCGGCGGTGTTGAAGGCCTGGTCGGGGTCGATCGACACGAAGCCGAGCGAGCCGGGCAGGCTGCCCTGGAGGCGCTGGAGGGCGTAGAGGAAGAGGACGCTCACGGCCGAGAAGGCGAGGACGGAGCGCAGGTAGGCGGGCCAGCGCATCTCGGCCGCCGGGTTGGCGCCGATGGCCTTGTAGATCCACTTCTCCGGTCTGTAGTGCTTCTCGGAGGAGTAGACCCGGGCCATGTGGTCACCGAGCGGACGGTACGCCAGGGCGAGCGCGGCTATCAGCGCGAGCAACTGGAGCACACCAGCGGTTACGGGGCTCATGTCGGCGCTCAGAACCTCTCCGGGTACACGAGGGCGAGGATCAGGTAACCCAGCAGGGAGACGGCCACGAGCAGGCCGACGATGTTCTCGACGCTCACAGCTTGGTCACCCCCTTGGCGATGAGGGCCACCAGCGCGAAGACCGCGACCGTGGTGACGACGAAGGCCAGATCGGCCATCGTGAGCTCCTGGATGAAGTGAAGAGATGGAATCGGCCGGTGTGGCCGATGTAGAGCAAACCCCGAGCTCAGCCGGGTGCTAAGCCCTTTTGACGGGCTCCATACGGGCACGGCGGATCTCTTGACGGGGTCCATACGCGACCCCGCCCGGGCGGCTCAGCCGCGGTGCGTCAGCCCCGCCGTGTCCAGGGCGGCCCCGGCCTGCGCGGCGAGGGCGACGGCCACCAGACGGGCCTGCCGCGAGGGGAGCGGGCCGGGCTCCGGCACGAGGAGGAAGCGGCCGTAGTAGTGGCCGCCGCCGATCGCCCGCAGCTCCACCTCGCCGTCCGGCCACCGGTCGGGCCAGAAGGCGGCCCCGGCCGCGCCCCGCTCCAGCCCGAGCCACAGGTTGCCATCGTGCTCCAGCCGCGGCAGCCGACCGACGAGGGAGCCGTACGCGAAGCGGCAGTCGCGCAGCCCCAGCAGGCCCACGAGCTCGCGGCGCACGTGCTCGACCACGGCGTCGGGGGAACCACCGTCCTCGGCGAGCCGGGCCGTGCCCTCCAGCAGCGACAGGTCGGCCGTGTCCGTGAGCACGGTGCCGCGCAGGCGCCGGGTGCGCACGGCGAGCCGGGAGACGGCCAGGCCGACGACCAGCAGCAGGACGGCCGTCAGGACGTCTCCCCGGTCGGCGACGGCGAAGTGCCCGTAGGGCCGGGTGAGGAAGAAGTCGAACCAGGCGGCCGCCGAGAGCGCGGCCAGCGCCGCGGACTCCCGGGTGCCGAGGGCGGCGACGGCCACCACGGCCACCACGAGGACCAGGGCGGCGTTCGAGGGCGCGAGGCCGGTGCGCACCGGTACGAGCGCGAGCGCCGCGAGGAACGGGACCACGAGGGCCGCGACCAGGGCGGTGGGACGGTGGAACCGGCGACCGGACATCCGATGCCTCCTGCGGCGGACCTCGCGCGTGGCCCGGGCCGGACCCCGCACCGCACACCTCCAGCCTGCCCCGCCCGGCCGCCGGGGGGAGGGAGACCGCGGTCTTTTGACGCGCTCCCTACGGCCGCCGCGGTCGCGCCGTACGGAACGCGTGAAGGGCGGGAGGGCGGGCGTATGGAGGGCGCCAAGACCGCCGGACCCGCAGCCCCGCGGCCCCGATGCTGTCCCTCGACTCGGACACAGGGGAGGAACCGGCACCATGGCCATGCAGACGGGCGAGCCCACGACGACGGCACCGGGAGGACGCGCGGGCACCGGCGACGGCGCGGGCAGCGGCGCAGGCAGCGTTGCAGGCACAGCAGCCGGCACCGGCACGTGCCCGGCCGCCGCCCGCGCCCCGGAGCCCACCGGCACCGGGGCGGGGGACCGGCACAGGCTCACCGCGCTCCAGGGGCTGGCCGCGCTCGCTCTGGACGCGATGGCCTCCGTCGCCTACGGGCCGGAGGCCGTGGTCCTGGTGCTGGCCGCGGCCGGCGCCCACGGGATGGGGTACGCCCTGCCCGTCACGCTCGCCGTCGCCGCGCTGCTGACCGTCCTGGTGGCCTCCTACCGGCAGGTCATCGCCGCCTTCCCCGACGGCGGCGGGTCGTACGCCGTGGCCGCGAAGCACCTCGGACGACGGACCGGCCTGGTGGCGGCCGCCTCCCTGGTCCTCGACTACGTCCTGAACGTCGCCGTCTCCGTCACCGCCGGCGTGGCCGCCCTGACCTCGGCCTTCCCCGGGCTGTACGACGATCGGATCGGGCTCTGCCTCGGCGTCCTGACCCTGGTCACCGCCCTCAACCTGCGCGGCATCGTCGACTCCGCCAGGGCCTTCCTGCTGCCCACCGCCGTGTTCGTCGGCTCGATCCTCGCCATGATCGCGGTCGGGCTGCTCCGGGACGGCCCGGTGGGCGCCGCGTCCGCCGCCGTCCCGGCCGGGGACGCCCTCGGCGACGGGGCGGGAGCCGTCGGCGCGCTGCTGCTGCTGAAGGCGTTCGCGGCCGGCTGCTCCGCACTGACGGGCGTCGAAGCCGTGGCCAACGCCGTGCCGTCCTTCCGCGCCCCGGCCGCCCGCCGCGCGCAGCGCACCGAGGTGGCGCTCGGCGCACTGCTCGGGGTGATGCTGATCGGCCTGTCGGTCCTCATCGGGCGCTTCCACCTCCAGCCGGTCGAAGGCGTGACCGTCCTCGCCCAGATCGCGGACGCCTCCTTCGGGCACGGGACGGCCTTCTACGTCGTCCAGTTCGCCACCATGCTGCTGTTGGCGCTCGCCGCGAACACCTCCTTCGGCGGACTGCCGGTCCTGCTGGGCCTGCTGGCCCGCGACCGCTACCTGCCGCACCTCTTCGCCCTCAAGACCGGCCGAGAGGTGCACCGTTACGGAGTGCTCGCCCTCGCCGCGGTCTCCGCGGTCCTGCTGGCCGCCTCCGGCGGCGACACCAACACCCTCGTGCCGCTCTTCGCGATCGGCGTGTTCGTCGGGTTCACCCTCTGCCAGACCGGCATGGTCCGGCACTGGCGGGCCGAGCGGACCGGCCGCTGGCGCGCGAAGGCCGTACTGAACGGCTCCGGGGCGCTGCTCACCGGGACCGCGGCCGTCGTCGTCACCGCGACCAGGTTCACCGAGGGCGCCTGGCTGGTCGTCCTCGCCCTGCCGCTGCTCGTCCTCGGCTTCGAGCGGGTCCACCGCGCCCACCGCCGGGCCGGCGCCCGGCCGCCGCGGTAGGCGTCGGCGCCGAACGGGCCGTGCGCGGG
The DNA here is from genome assembly GCF_008704535.1 of Streptomyces subrutilus. Taxonomy (NCBI): domain Bacteria; kingdom Bacillati; phylum Actinomycetota; class Actinomycetes; order Kitasatosporales; family Streptomycetaceae; genus Streptomyces; species Streptomyces subrutilus. The sequence continues at coordinate 1,125,069 of NZ_CP023701.1, read as the reverse complement.
GCGCGGTTGCGGCGCCGTCCGCAGCCGTCGGCCGCCGCCCCGCGCCGGGCGGGCGGGCCGAGCGCACGGCTCCCGCCGTCGCGGTGCGTGACGCCGCGTACGGCCGTCGAAACGTGCCGGGTGCGGCGCCGGGCGGGTTCCGGTCTTTGTTTCGGGGGCGTTGCCGGTCCCCGGGTCCCGGCGTGCTCCGCCGGCCCCGCGCCGGCCCCGTTCCCGGCCGTGCCGCCGCGTCCGGTCGGGGTGTCGAAGGAGGTCCGACGGCGGCCGAGTTCGGCGTCCGTATACGACCGGGGGTCAGCCGGTCCACCGCCGGGCGGCGAACGGGTCGCGGGGCGGCCAGGCGGCCGCGCGGAGCGCGGCGATGGCCTGGAGCGTGCCGCACGTCCGGCCGGCCGCCAGCCCCTGCGGAGTACGCAGGTCCCACAGGCCCGTGTCGCCGGGCTCGGCCGTGCCGAGCAGGAGCGGGCGGGTGATGTCGGTGATGTCCTGGATGACCACCGCCTCCTCGCGGCGCAGGACGCTGTAACTGCGGCCCATGCACTTGAAGACCTCGGGCCTGGTGAGGATCTCCGACAGTTCGAGTGTCCGGGTGCCCGCCGTGCCGGACCCGGTGACTTCGTCCGTGCCGGGCGTAAGTCCCAGCATGCCGCCTCCACTACTCAAAGTAGGTACATCGCAACGTATTGTAGCCACACCGGAATGGCTGGTACCGCCCCCTTGTGTGGCTCCCGCGAACCGGTTCCCTTCCGGGCCGCGTCTTCTCGGGCGCATCCTGAACGGTGGCCGATCCGAGGGTGGGACGTGGCGGGGCGGGGGCGGCGCACATGTGCATGGTGCCGGATTACGAGGTGCTGTTCGAGCAGGTCACCCGTGCGGTGGGGCCGGTTCTGGGGGGTGGGCAGGTGGCCGATTACATCCCCGCGCTGGCCCGTGTGGACCCCGCGCGGTTCGGTTTCGCCGTGGCGGACCTGGCCACGTGCACGTGTGGCACAGGGGACTGGAAGGTCCCGTTCTCCATCCAATCCATTTCCAAAATCTTTACCCTGGCACTGGTTCTGGCGGTGGACGGCGACGCGCTGTGGAACCGCGTGGGCAAGGAGCCCTCGGGGGCTCCCTTCAACTCCTTCGCCCAACTGGAGCGGGAGCGCGGCATCCCCCGCAACCCCTTCGTCAACGCGGGTGCCCTCATCGTCACCGACCGGCTGCTGACCCTGACCGGCGACGCCCGGACCGCCCTGCGCGAGTTCCTGCGCGCCGAAAGCGGGAACCCGGACGTCGACTTCGACGCCCGGGTGGCCGAATCCGAACAGCGGCACGGCCACCGCAACTCGGCCCTCGCCCATCTCCTGGCCGACCTGGGAAGACTGGACAATCCCGTCGAAGCCGTCCTCGAACACTACTTCTGGCAGTGCTCCCTGACGATGAACTGCCGGGACCTGGCGCGCGCCGCGGGCTTCCTGGCCCGGCACGGCCTGCGCGCCGACCACAGCCGCCTGCTCACCCGCAGCGAGGCCAAGCGCGTCAACGCGGTCATGCTCATCGGCGGCACCTACGACGCCGCCGGCGAATTCGCCCACCGCGTCGGCCTCCCCGCCAAGAGCGGTGTCGGTGGCGGCATCGTCGCCATCATCCCGGGGCGCTGCACCCTGTGCGCCTGGGGCCCGGCGCTGGACGGGCACGGCAACTCCCTCGCCGCCGTCACGGCCCTGGACGCCTTCACCACCCTCACCGGCTGGTCCATCTTCTGAACCCGAGCGGGTGCCGGCGGGCGGGTCTCCCGGCCGCACGCGTCTTCGCTCCGCACAGTGGGTGTCTGACGGCCGGTCCGCCGGTGGCCCGCTGCCGGGGCACCGGCCGGCCTCCGAGAGGAAGAAGGGCCATGAGCAAGCTCGCACTCGTCACCGGAGCCACCTCCGGCATCGGCAGGGCCTACGCCGAGCGGCTGGCCGGCACCGGCCACGACCTGATCGTCGTCGGCCGCCGCGAGGACCGGCTGGAGGCGTTCGCCGCGGACCACCCCGAGGTCGGGGTCCGCGTCCTGGCCGCCGACCTGTCCACCGACGACGGTGTCGACGCCGTCGCCGCGGTCTGCGCGGCGGAGCCGCTGAACATGCTGGTCAACAACGCGGGCGTCGCGCACTACATGCCCCTGGCCGAACTCCCGGCCGACAAGGCGCGCGAACTGGTCCACGTGAAGGTCGTCGCCCCCACCCTGCTCGCCCGGGCCGCCGTGGCGGGCATGCGGGACCGCGGTGCGGGCGCCCTCGTCAACGTCGCCGGCATGATCGCCTTCAGCGGCCCGGCCCCGAGCTCGGTGATGCCCCGCCGCGCCGTCTACGCGGGCACGCTCGCCCACCTCGTCGCCATGACCCAGGCGCTCGCCGCGGAACTCGAAGGCACCGGCGTCGCGGTGCAGGTGGTGTGCCCCGGCGTCGTCGCCACCGAGTTCCACGAGCGCCAGGGCCTCGACCTGAGCGCCGTCCCCCGCATGTCCGCAGACGACGTGGTCACCGCGGGCCTGCGCGGTCTGGAACTCGGCGAGGTCGTCACCGCCCCGGGCGTGGAGGACGCCGCCCTGCTCGACGCCGTCTTCCGCGCCGACCTCGCGGCCTTCGGGGGGCAGAGCCCCCGGCTCGCCACCCGCTACCAGGGCGGCTGAACCCGCCTGCCCGCACCGCGGACCGCCGCGCCGTTCGCACGACACGGAGCCCCTCGACCCCCCGGACGGGCATCCGGTTCCCGGGCCGGCGGTGAAAGGCCCTGGTCGGCGGTGGTCGCGGGGTGCGGGAAACGGGCCGAGGCGGGCGGGTACCCGTGGGACTCGGGCAGGCTGCGCGCGAGGCGTCGCGGGTATAGAACCTGGCAGGCCCATGCGGGCGGCGGACGCCCGAACGGGCGCGGGAGGGCGGGGCATCGGCATGCGGGCGGAGGAACGGCACCAGAGGCTGCTGGCCTGGGCGAGGAGTGAGGGTCGCGTCGAAGTGGCCTCGATCGCGCGGGAGTTGGGGGTGGCGGTCGAGACCGTGCGGCGCGACCTGAGCGGGCTGGAGCGCCGCGGACTGGTGCGGCGCACCCACGGCGGGGCCTACCCGGTCGAGAGCGCCGGCTTCGAGACCGACCTCGCGCGCCGGGGCACCCTGCACGTGGAGGACAAGCGGCGGATCGCGGCGGAAGGGGTGCGGCTGCTCGGCGGGGCGGAGACGGTCTTCGTCGACGAGGGCCACACGCCGCGGCTGCTCGCGTCGCTGCTGCCCGCCGACCGGCCGCTGACGGTGGTCACGGCCTCGCTCCCGACGGCCGCCGCCCTCGCCGGGTCGCCGAACACCACGGTGCTGCTGCTGGGCGGCCGGGTGCGGACGCCGACCCCGGCCACCGCCGGCTCGTGGGCCGCGGCCATGCTCTCCGGATTCGTGATCGACCTGGCGTACATCGGGTCCGACGGCATTTCGCGGGAGTCCGGCCTCACCACCCCCGACCCGGTGGTGGCCGACGTGAAGGCCAAGGCGCTGGAGGTGTCGCGGCGCCGCGTGTTCCTCGGCCACCACGGCAAGTTCGGGGCCGGCGGTTTCTGCCGCTTCGCCGAGGTCGCCGACTTCGAGGCGATCGTCACCGATACCGGACTGGCCGCGGCCGAGGCCCACCGCTACTCCCTCCTGGGGCCCCGGATCATCCGGGTCTGAGCCGCCCGCACCCCCGGTCCGTGCGCCCCGTCATGGATCGAACTGGCATGCGCATGACGCAACCGGCACAGCAGCCGACGTATCGGAAGGACCACCGCCGTGACGAACCGGACGTACCCGAGGGGCGCCGCCCGCGCCTGCGCCCTCCTGCTCTGCGGCTCCCTGCCGGTGGCGTGCGCGGGCGCCGGCGGCGGATCGGCCACCGACCCGCAACAGCACGCGATCAACGTCCTCATGGTCAACAACCCGCAGATGGCCGACCTTCGGAGGCTGACCGCCGAGCACTTCACCCGCCAGACCGGCATCAAGGTCAACTTCACCCTCCTGCCGGAGAACGACGTGCGCGACAAGATCAGCCAGGACTTCTCCGGCCAGGCCGGACAGTACGACGCGGCGACCATCAGCAACTACGAGACGCCGATCTACGCCGCGAACGGCTGGCTCGCCCCCCTCACCGAACGGGCCCGCGCCGACACGGAGTTCGCCCAGGACGACATCCTGCCGCCCATCCGGGACTCCCTGACGGTGGACGGCCGGATCTACGCGGAGCCCTTCTACGGGGAGTCGTCCTTCCTGATGTACCGCAAGGACGTGCTCGCCGATCGCCACCTCGCCATGCCCGAACACCCCACCTGGCAGCAGGTCGCCGACCTGGCGGCGGCCACCGACGGCGCACGGCCCGGCATGAAGGGCATCTGCCTGCGCGGACAGCCCGGTTGGGGCGAGCTGACCGCCCCCCTGACCACCGTCGTGAACACCATGGGCGGCACCTGGTTCGACAAGGACTGGAACGCACGGCTCGACAGCCCCGAGTTCGCGCGCGCGGTCGGCTTCTACGTCGACCTGGTACGGGCGCACGGCGAGGCGGGCGCGCCCCAGGCCGGCTTCACGGAGTGCCTGAACGACATGAGCCAGGGCAGGGTGGCCCTGTGGTACGACGCCACCTCGGCCGCCGGCGCACTGGAGGCCGAGGGCTCACCGGTGGCCGGGAAGATCGGCTACGCCCCCGCCCCCGTCGAGAAGACCAACGCCTCGGGCTGGCTCTACACCTGGGCCTGGGGCATGCAGAAGGCCGGCAAGCACCAGGACGACACCTGGAAGTTCATCTCCTGGGCCTCCGGCGCGCGCTACGAGACCCTCGTCGGCGAACAGCTCGGCTGGTCCCGGATCCCGGCGGGCAAACGCGCCTCCACCTACGCCGACCCCCGCTACCTCAAGGCGGCGTCCGCCTTCGCCGCCGCGACCAAGGACGCCATCTCCTCCGCCCGGCCGCTGGACCCGGGCGTCCAGCCCCGCCCGGCACCGGGCATCCAGTTCGTCGGCATACCCGAGTTCACCGCCCTCGGCACCCAGGTGTCCCAGCAGATCAGCGCCGCCATCGCGGGCCGCACCAGCGTCGCCGACGCCCTGCGCACCGGGCAGGAGCGCGCCGCCGCGGTCGGCGCCGCCCGCCGGGGGCGCTGACATGGCCGCACCCTCCGACGCCCGCCCGGCCGGCGCCGCCGCCGAACGAGGGACGCCGGGCCCGCCGCCCGGCCACCCGGCCCGCACCGCGCACGGCGCCCGTACCGCGCGCACCGCCCGACCGGTCCAGGGCCGCGCCGCCGCCCGGTCCCGGCGCGCCCCGCTGCTGCCCGCCCTGGTCTTTCTGATCGCCGTCACCCAACTGCCCTTCGTCGGCACGCTGGTGATCTCCTTCATGCGCTGGAACGCCCTCGCACCCGACGACCGCGGCTTCGGCGGCCTCGACAACTACCGGGCCGCCTTCACCGACCCCGACCTGCGCGCCGCGCTGCTCACCACCGTCGTCCTCACGGCCGTCGTGGTCCTGGTGAGCCTGGCCCTCGGGCTCGGACTCGCGCTGCTCCTCGACGGCCCCTTCCGGGGCCGCGGGCTGGTCCGCACCATGATCATCACCCCGTTCCTGGTCGTCCCCGCCGCGGCCGCCCTGCTGTGGAAGCACGCCCTCTACAACGCCTCGTACGGCCTGCTGAACGGCTCGCTGACCTGGCTGTGGGCGCTCTTCGGCAGCGACGCGGCCCCGCAGCCCGACTGGATGTCCTCGGTGCCCCTGGTCGCCGTCGAGGTGTCCCTGATCTGGCAGTGGACCCCGTTCATGACGCTCATCCTGCTCGCCGGACTCCAGAGCCGCTCCCCGGACACCGTCGAGGCGGCCCGGGTGGACGGAGCCGGGAGCCGGCAGGTCTTCCGCCACCTCACCTTCCCGCACCTGCGCCGCTACCTGGAACTGTCCGCCCTGCTCGGCAGCATCCACGTCGTCCAGAACTTCGACGCCGTCTTCACCCTCACCTCGGGCGGCCTCGGCACCGCCAACCTGCCCTACACCGTCTACGCGACCTTCTACCAGGCGCACGACTACGGCCGGGCCTCCGCGGAGGGCGTGATCGCCGTCGTCTGCACGATGGTCATCGCCACCTTCGCGCTGCGTACGGTGTCGTCGCTGTTCAAGGAGGCGAACGCGTGAAGCCCCCACGCGGCCCGGCCGGACGGGCCCGACGACACCCCCTCGCGCCGCGCCGGTACCTGCGGGGCCTGACCGCCTGGTGCTGCGGCCTCATCTTCTTCCTGCCCTTCGCCTGGATGGTGCTGACCTCCCTGCACGCCGAGCCGGACGCCGCCACCAACCCGCCCGCCTGGGGCGCCCCGCTCACCCTCGACGGCTACCGCGCGTTCTTCGGAGCGGCCGACGGCGCCGCCCCGTGGCCGCCCCTGCTCAACTCGCTCACCGCCAGCACGCTCTCCACCGCCCTCGTCCTGCTCCTCGCCGTCCCGGCCGCGTACGCCCTGTCCATCCGGCCCGTCCGCAAGTGGACCGACGTCCTCTTCTTCTTCCTCTCCACGAAGATGCTGCCCGCCGTCGCCGGCCTCCTGCCCGTCTACCTCATCGCGCGCAACACCGGCACCCTCGACACCGTCTGGCTGCTCGTCGTCCTCTACACCTCGATGAACCTGCCGGTCGCGGTGTGGATGATGCGCTCCTTCCTCGCCGAAGTCCCGGTCGAGATCATCGAAGCCGCCTCCATCGACGGCGCGGCGCTCCCCACCGTTCTGCTGCGCATCGTCGCCCCGGTCGCGGCGCCCGGCATCGCGGCCACCGCGCTGATCTCCTTCATCTTCAGCTGGAACGAACTCCTCTTCGCCCGCGTGCTCACCGGGGTCGTCGCCGGCACCGCCCCCGTCTTCCTCACCGGATTCGTCACCAGCCAGGGCCTCTTCCTGGCGAAGGTGTGCGCCGCAGCCGCCTGCGTGTCCCTGCCCGTGCTCGTCGCCGGATTCGCCGCCCAGGACAAGCTGGTCCAGGGCCTGTCCCTGGGAGCCGTCAAGTGAAAGCAGCCGTGATCCACGCACCCGGAGCCGTGTCGGTCGAGACGGTCCCCGACCCCGCCCCCGGCCCCCGGGACGTCGTCGTCCGCGTCGCGGCCTGCGGACTGTGCGGCACCGACCTGCACATCCTCCGGGGCGAGTTCGCCCCCAGCCTGCCCCTGGTCCCGGGCCACGAGTTCGCCGGGGAGGTCGTCGCCACGGGCCGCGAGGTCACCGCACTGCACCCCGGCGACCGGGTCGCCGTCGACCCCTCGCTCTACTGCAACGAGTGCCGCTACTGCCGGGCCGGCCGCAACAACCTGTGCGAGCGCTACGCGGCGATCGGCGTGACCACCTCCGGCGCGGCGGCCGAGTTCGCCGTCGCCCCGGCGGCCAACTGCGTCCGGCTCCCCGACCACGTCCGCACCGAGGACGCCGTCCTCGTCGAGCCGCTGTCCTGCGCCGTCCGGGGCTACGACGTGCTGCGCGCCCCGCTGGCCAGTCATGTGCTCATCTACGGCGCGGGCACCATGGGACTGATGATGCTCGAACTGGCCAAGCGGACCGGAGCGGCCACGGTGGACGTCGTGGACCTCAACCCCGACCGGCTCCGGGCCGCCCGCGCACTGGAGTGCACCGGGGCCGCCGCTGCCGCCGCCGAGTTCGAGCGCCCGTGCGGCTGGGACGTGGTCATCGACGCCACCGGCAGCCAGTCCGCGATCCAGGACGGCATCGGCCGCGTCGCCCGCGGCGGCACCTACCTCCAGTTCGGCGTGGCCGACTACGCGGCCCGCGCCACCATCGAGCCGTACCGCATCTACAACCAGGAGATCACCATCACGGGATCCATGGCCGTCCTGCACAGCTACGAACGCGCCGCCGACCTCTTCGCCGCGGGCGTGCTCGACCCCGACTTCTTCATCAGCGACCGCCTCCCCCTCACCGAGTACCCGCACGCCCTCGACCGGTTCCGGGCCGGCCGCGGCCGCAAGATCGTGGTCGTACCGTGAACCGCGGCCCGTGACCACCGCCCGCGAGGCGCACACCGCCGCCCGTCGCGGCCCGCACGCGCGCGCGATCCGGCCGAAGACCGCCCGCGCACCGGGACACGCCGTCGCATCCGGCCAATCACCCCCGACCGGCCTTGCCGCCCCCGGAGCCCCGTGCGAGGTTGCCGGCGTAGGCAGGACCGGACCACAGGGAGGGGACCACATGCGCACCAGGATCTGGGCCGTCGGACTCGCACTCGGCGCCGTCGTACTGGCCGGCGGCGCCACGACCGCCGTCGCGGCGGGCCCGGCCGGGGTCGCGCCCGCCGCGACGGCTCCGGCCGGGCCCGTCCTCATCGGGTACTACGACACCCTCGACGCCTGCTTCGCGGCCGGCCAGGAGATCGTCGGCGAGCACGCCTGCGTCCGCAAGGGCGCCAGGTGGGCGCTGTACGTCTACCCGTAGCGGCCAGCCGCCTTCCGGGCCCCCGGAGGGGCCCGGAAGGCGGCTGGTAGGCTGGGAACAGCGAAGGGGAGTAGTCCCGAAAACCGCTGGTCGACATACTGGGCGTCCTTGGACGCCCCGGCCACCGGGCCGCCGCACACTGTGCGGGGCGGACGAGACCTTCGGCCAAGGCATGACCAGGTCCGCACCTCCGGTGCGGTCCGCTCCGTCGTGCCGGGCCGAGTGGTTCTTCCCGTCGCCTTCTGGGTGTCGTGCGAGCTGACGGCCCGGCCCCAGCAGAAAGCAAGGGAATGACCTTCGACCCCCTGGCGCTCATCACCGCCTTCGGGCTGATCTTCCTCGCGGAACTCCCCGACAAGACCATGTTCGCCTCGCTGGCCATGGGCACCCGGATGCGTCCGCTGTACGTGTGGTTCGGCACCTCGACCGCGTTCATCGTGCACGTCGCCATCGCCGTCGGCGCCGGAAGCCTGCTCGGCATGCTCCCGGACATCGCCGTCAAGCTCGTCTCGGCGGCCCTGTTCGCCTTCGGCGCGTTCGTCCTGCTGCGCAGCGGCGGCGACGACGACGAGGAGGGCGCCGCCAAGACCGTCACCGGTTTCTGGCCCGTCTACACCACTGCTTTCATGGCCGTCTTCATCAGCGAGTGGGGCGACCTGACCCAGATCACCACGGCCAACCTCGCGGCCACCAACGGCTGGCTGCCCACGGCCATCGGCTCCGCCCTCGCGCTGATGTCGGTCTCCGCCCTCGCCCTGCTCGTCGGCCGTTTCATCGCCCAGCGCGTTCCGCTCAAGAACGTGCAGCGCATCGGCGCGGCCTGCATGGCCGTACTGGCCGTCTGGACCCTCGTCGAGGCCTTCACCGGCTGACGCGTGCGGGGTGCGGCGCTCAGACCAGCGGAAGCACGGTGGTGATCGTCTTTCCGCTGCCGTGGCCGCTGACGTCGACGTGCGCGGCGAGCCGCCGGACCAGGGCCCAGCCGTAGCCGCCCACGTGGCCCACCGTGTCCTGGTCGCGCAGGACGGGCCCGTGGGGGTTGTTGTCGCCGACGGCCAGGTGCAGCGCGCCGTCCCTGATCTCGGGGCGGAAGTGGGTCAGGCCGTCGCCGTGCCGCAGGGCGTTGGTGACGAGCTCCGAGGTGATCAGGAGCGCGTCGGCGGCGGTGACGGTGTCGAGGCCGACGCCGGCGGCGTCCAGCAGCTCGCAGACGGCGGCGCGGGCCGCGGCGGCCGTGACCGGCGGGCCGGTGCCGGCTCCCGGCGCGGGCGCCGAGGGCGACGCGGGGGGCGCGGCGCCGGCGCGGGTGGTCGACGGGTCCGTCGTCGGGTGGCCGCGGTCCTCTCCGAGGGCGGAGCCGCGGGTGTCATCGGCTGTGGGAGACGGGTTCATACCTTCACCGCCTGCCCCCGGTCGCCCCGGACATGCCGGGGTACGCCGTTTCGACGGCGGGGGGTGCGGGCGTTGCTCGGCGTCATCGCCATCTCCAGGCTGTCGGTCGTGCGCGAGGCCGGTCCCGTCCCGATCGCCTCGAACCGTCGGCGCACCGCCCGTGGGACGGGGCGCTCAGGACGATGCTCCTCCTTTCCGGGCCGCCGCCGCACCCGAGCCGGCGGAAGAGACCCGTACGCGCACCAATCCGTCCGCGGGCGGACTCCGAATGAAGACGCGAGGGGCTCTTGGAACCGGCCCCCACCTCCACCGTCGGGGCGCGGCAGGGCCGCGCCCCGACGGGCCCGGCGCCCTCCGGGGAAATGCCGACGGCTCGTACGCATGGTCGATGGGCGAGGGGGCACCAGGTTGCTCGGAGGTTGATAATCATGGTTCCCCTGCTTCTCGTTCTTCTGCTCGCCCTGATCCTCTTCGGTGCCGGTTTCGCGGTGAAGATCCTCTGGTGGGTCGCCATCGCCGTGCTGGTGCTGTGGCTGATCGGTTTCGTCGCCCGTCCCAAGGGCGGCAGCGGCCGCTGGTACCGCTGGTAGACGGGATTTCCGTCCGCGGTGGATCGTCGTGGGGTCCGTCCCGTTCCGGGGCGGGCCCCACCTCTCTGAGCCCGCCGCGTCCGGGCCGGGGCCGCCGCGCGGGCGGACCGCATACTGGTGCCGGGCGGTCGTCGCACGCGGGTCCGGCGGGGCCGCGCGGCGGGCGACGGCCGACGGCAGGGGACGGCAGGAGTGCAGTGAACAGCAGTGAGCGCGTCGCGTTCCCCGGCGGTGTGCGGGCGGACGGACTTCCGGCGGCCCTGTCCGACCCCGTGCGGCTGGCGGCGGTCAGGGCGACCGGGCTCCTCGACACCGGGCGCGAGGAGGCCTTCGACGACCTGGCGCAGATGGCAGCGGCCACGACCCGCAGCGGACGCGCGTTCATCACCCTCGTCGACGGCCGCCGGTCCTTCTGGAAGGCGAGCGTCGGGCTGGAGGGCGACGCGGCCGGCGAGCGGCAGAACCCCGTCGAGGAGAGCTTCTGCGCCTTCCTGGTCGGCCTGGCGGGGGAGCCCCTCGTCGTCGAGGACGCCGCCGCCGACCCGCGGACCCGCGCGCACCCGTCGGTGGCGCCGATGAGGATCGGTGCGTGGGCGGGCTACCCGATCATGTCCCCGGACGGCGAGGTCCTGGGCAGCATGTGCGTCATCGACGACGGCCCGCGCCGCTGGACCCCCGCCGAGCTCTCCTCCCTGTCCACGATGGCCCGTGCGGTGGGCAACGAGATCAACCTCAGGGCCGCACTGCAACGGGCCGAGAGCGCCCTGACCGCCTCCCGCGACCTGGCGCGCAGCCTCCAGGACAGCCTGCTGCCGCCCTCCCTTCGGCCGGTGCCCGGCCTCGACGCCGCGGCCAGCTACCTCCCCGCCAGCGGCGACGCCGGAGTGGTGGGCGACTTCTACGACCTCTTCCAGGCCCGCGGCCCGTGGTGGACCGCCGTGATGGGCGACGTCTGCGGCAAGGGGACCGAGGCCGCCAAGGTCACCGCACTGGCCCGCTACACCCTGCGCGCCGACGCCGGCGAGCACCTGTCGCCCGCCGTGGTCCTGGACCGGCTGAACACGGCGATGCGCGCCCAGCGCGCCCCGCGGTTCCTCACCGCGGTCCACGCCACCTTCCGCCGGACCGCGAGCGGGATGGCGGGCCGGCTCTGCCTGGCCGGGCACCCGCCCGCCCTGATCCGCCGGGCGGGCGGCCGGGTCCAGCAGCTCGGCCGGGCCGGCATGCTGCTCGGGGTCTTCGACGCGGTCCGCCTGGCCGACGTCCGCTTCCGGCTCGGCCCCGGCGACCTCCTGCTCCTCTACACCGACGGGGCCTGCGAAGCCCGCCCCGATCCCACCGCTCCGGGAGCGCCGCGCGATATGTTCGGCGAGGCCGACCTGATCCGCACCCTGGCCGGCACCGACGGCCTGGACAGCGCCGCCACCATCGCCCGGATCACCGACACCCTGGCCGCCCACCACGGCGGCTGGGCCAGCGACGACACCGCGCTGCTGGCCCTGCGGGTACCGCCCGGCCCCTGACGGCGAAGCGCTGCGCGCGCACGCCGCGGTGCCGCGCGCACGGGGCGCGCGGCACGGTGGACGGGAACGGTGGACGGGAACGGTGGACGGCCGGCCGGGTCACATGGGCGGGCTGAGCACCGTGTCGATGACGTTGACCGTCGCGTTGGCGGTCTGGACGTCACCGCAGACGATCTTCGCCTTGCCGTTGACGGTGTAGGAACCGCCCGATCCCGCCGTGCTCAGGGTGGCGCCTTCCAGGGTCTTGAAGGACCCCTTGGCGAGCTGCTTCGGTGTGATCTTCTCGCCGACCACGTGGTAGGTGAGGACCTTGGTCAGTTCGGCCTTGTCGCCCAGGAGCTTGGCCAGGTCGGCCTTCGGGATCTTCGCGAACGCCTGGTTGGTCGGGGCGAACACGGTGATGCCCTTGGCGTTGTTCAGGGTGTCGACCAGGCCGGCCTTCTTGACGGCCGTGACCAGCGTGGACAGGGCCGGGTTGTGGGAGGCGGCCGTCGCCACCGGGTCCTTGGCCATGCCGGCGAGGCTGCCGGAACCGTCCTTGGGGACCGACGCGCAGGCCGGGCCGTAGGGGTCCGCGGTGTGGCTGTCGGCGAACGCCGGGGCTGCCACGCCCAGGGCGACGGGAAGTGCGAACGCGACGGCCGCGAACGCGGCGGAGCGGCGGATGCGGTGCGTGGTCATGTGTCTCCTCCTCCTGGAGGGCGGGCCCGACGGGGCTGACCCGTGGTGGGGGCCCGCTCGTCCCCGAGATGGCGGTGCGGGAGGAGGGGCACCCGCCGGTCCGGTGCGGTGAGCACGGCCGGGGATTCCTCCCCTCGACCCTTCATTCGGCGCGGTACGACGAGACGATGGGTAGAGGAACGTACGAAAAGTGATGGAACGGTAAATAACCCCCGCGCCCCGGCGTCGCCTCCGCGGGGTGATCGCGCGGTGGACCCATCCGGCGGCCGGGGCACGCCGAATGCAGGCCGTGAGAATCAACCGAAGGACCGTCACGCGCGGCGCGCTCGCCGCGGCGAGCGGCCTGCTCGCCGGATACGCGGCCCTGGCCGTCGGCGAGCTGGCGGCATCCCTGATCAGGCCGCAGGCCGGGCCGGTGACCGTGGTCGGCGGCGCGGCCATCGACCTCACTCCGGCGTGGTTGAAGGACTACGCGATCCGCACGTTCGGCGAGAACGACAAGCTGGTGCTCCAGCTCGGCATCCTCGCCACGATCGGCCTGCTGGCCGCGGCGCTCGGCCTGTTCGCCCTGCGCCACCGCCGGGCCGGCGCCGCCGGTGTGCTGGTCTTCGGCGTGGTGGGCGCGGTCGCCGCGCTGGGCAGGCCGGACGCCGCCGGCGCGCCGGACGTCCTGCCGTCGATGCTGGGCGCCGTCGCGGGGGCCTTCGTCCTGTACCTCCTGGCCGGCCGGCTGACCGCTCGGCGGGTCCCCGGCGAGCCGGGCCCGGACCGGCCGTCCCACGAGGGGCCCACCGGCTGGGACCGGCGCGGATTCCTGGTCACCGCCGGGGTCACCGCCCTGGCCGCCACCGGCGCCGGAGCCCTCGGCCGGACCCTGACCGGCCGCAGCGGCCAGGGCGCGGTCGCCTCCCGCGCGGCCGTCACGCTCCCGGCCCCGGCGTCGGCCGCGGCCGCGATCCCCGCCCGCGCCGCCCTGCGCGTCCCCGGGATCAGCCCGTTCACCACCCCGAACAAGGACTTCTACCGCGTGGACACCGCCCTGGTGGTCCCCAAGGTCGACGCCGACACCTGGCGGCTGCGCATCCACGGCAAGGGCGTCTCCCGGCCCCGGACCTACACCTTCCAGGACCTGCTCCAACGGCCCCTGATCGAGCGGGACATCACGATGACCTGCGTGTCCAACGAGGTCGGCGGCCCGTACGTGGGCACCGCCCGCTGGCTCGGGGTGCGCCTGGCCGACCTGCTGCGCGAATGCGGGGTCGAGCCGCCGTCCCGCGGCGGCCCCGCCGACCAGCTGGTCGCGCGGTCCGTGGACGGCATGACCCTCGGCAGCCCCGTCGAAGACCTGCTGGACGGCCGCGACGCCATGCTCGCGGTCGGCATGAACGGCGAACCCCTCCCCTTCGACCACGGCTTCCCGGTGCGCATGCTCGTCCCCGGCCTGTACGGCTACGTCTCCGCCTGCAAGTGGATCGAGGACATCGAGCTCACCACCTTCGCCGACTACGACCCGTACTGGGTCAAGCGCACGTGGGCGCAGAAGGCGCCGATCAAGACCCAGGCCCGCATCGACACCCCCAAGCCCTTCGCCCAGGCCGCCGCGGGCACCGTCATGGTCGCCGGCGTCGCGTGGGCCCAGCACCGCGGCATCGAGCGGGTCGAGGTACGCATCGACGACGGGCCCTGGCAGGAGGCCCAGCTCGCGGAGCAGGCCACCACGGACACCTGGCGCCAGTGGTCCTACCCCTGGAAGACCACCCCCGGCGGCCACAACCTCACCGTCCGCGCCACCGACGCCACCGGCCAGGTGCAGACGGAGCAGCGCGCCCGCACCATCCCCGACGGGGCCAGCGGCTGGCACAGCGTCTTCGTCACCGCCACGTAGCGCCTACGGGGCCTTGGCGGGTGCGTGCGGGACCCGCGGGCCCACCAGGCCCCGCGCGGCGGTGGCCGCACCCGTGTCCGCGGCCAGCGGGCGGGGCCACCAGGCGCGGGGGCCGAGGTCGGTGACGAGCGCGGGGACGAGGAACAGCCGGACGAGGAGGGTGTCCAGCAGCACCCCGACGGCGACGACCGCCCCGATGTGGACGAGGTACACCAGCGGCATGACCGTCAGCGCGGCGAAGGTCGCCGCGAGCACCACGCCCGCCGAGCTGATGACGCCGCCGGTGGACACCAGCCCCCGCCGGACACCGGCCGGGGTGCCGTGCAGCAGGGCCTCCTCGCGGACCCGGTGCATGAGGAAGATGTTGTAGTCCACGCCGAGGGCGACGAGGAAGACGAACGCGTAGAGCACGATCACCGGCTCGGTGTCCGCGGAGCCGGTGACCCAGCGCAGGAGGACGGCGCAGACGCCCAGGGCCGCCAGGAACGTGACCGCCACACCGAGCACCAGCAGCACGGGCAGGAGCAGGCAGCGCAGCAGCAGGGCGAGGACCAGCAGCACGGCGAGGAGCACCGCCGGCATGATCACGAGCCGGTCGCGCGCCGAGGTGGCCTGCGCGTCGTGGGCCTGTGCGGCCTGGCCCCCGACCCGCGCGTGCGCCCCGGGCACCGCGCGCACCGCCGCGCGCAGTCCGGCGACGGTCCGCTGCGCGGCGGCGCCGTCCGCCACGTCCGTCAGGGTCACCGCGATCCGGCCGTCCGGCCCGGCGAGCACGTCGGCCGCCGCCACCCCGGGCGTACGGGCGGCGGCCGTACGGACCGCGTCGAGGCGGGCCGGGTCGGCGAGGACGAGGGCGGGGTTGCCCAGGCCGGCGGGGAAGTGCCGGGCCAGCGCGGCCTGCCCGGCCACGGACGGAGCGGTCGGCGGGAGCGCCCGGTCGAGGGGGACGCCGCCCGCACTCAGCAGCGGGGAGAACGCGGCGCCCGCGACGAGCGCGGCCAGCGCGAGCGCCCAGGTGCGGCGCGGGCGCCGGGCGATCAGGGCCGCGATCCGCTGCCACGACCGCGATCCCTCGACGCCGACGCCGACGCCGACCCCGTCGCCGATGCCGACGCCGACGCGGCGGGGCCAGAACGCCGCGGGGCCGAGCAGCACGAGGGCCGCGGGCAGGAAGGTCAGCGAGCTCAGCAGCGCGGCGGCCATGGCGACGGCCCCGGCCGGGCCGAGGGCGCGGTGCGCCGGCAGGTCGCTGAGCAGCAGCGTCAGCAGTCCGAGGGCGACCGTGGCCGCGCTGGCCGCGACGGGCCCCACCGATCGGCGCCGGGCCACGCGCATCGCCTCGCGGACGGCCGCGCCGCGGTCGAGCTCCTCCCGGTAGCGGGCCGTCAGCAGCAGTCCGTAGTCCGTGGTGGCTCCGATGACCAGCACGAAGAGGATGCCCTGGACCTGGCCGTCGACGGGCAGCGCCCGCCACCGGGCGAGCGCGTAGAGGCAGGCGCAGGCCACGGCGAGCGCGAGGACGGACGTGGTGATCACCAGCAGCGGCAGCACCGGGCTGCGGTAGACGAGCACCAGGATCAGCAGCACCGCCACCAGGGCCACCAGGAGCAGCCGGCCGTCGACCCCCTCGAACACCCCGTCCAGATCGGCCCGCACGGCGGCGGGTCCGGCGAGTTCGACCCGCGTCCCCGGCACCCGGGCGGCCGCCGCGCGCACGTCGTCCAGGGTGCGCGCGAGCGCGGGGCCCGGGCCGGGCCTGACCTGGAGCACGGCCGCCGCGGCGGGTGCGCCGCGCGCGGGCAGGACCGGGGTCCGGTCACCGACGAGGCGGTCGCGGCCCCGCAGGGAGGCCAGCGCCGCGGTGGCCCCGGCCGCGATGCGGTCCCCGTCCGCGCTGCCTGGACCGGGCCCGGCCGCGGTCCACACCACCACGAGCGGCAGGGGGCCGTCCGGCGGGGACACCGCCTCCACCGCGCGGGCGACCTCGGTGGACTCGGCGCCCCGGGGCAGCAGGGCGGACGGCTGGGTGCCCGCGAGGCCGCCGAGCCCCGAGACGGCCGGAGCCGCGAGGCAGGCGGTGAGCAGCCAGCCGGCCACCACGAGCAGCGGGCCGAGCAGGGCCGGGGTGCGGAGCGGTCGGAGCGGACGAAGCACGCGTTCTCCCCGTGGACGGGCGTGGAGGCCCCGGCAGCCCGGTCGCGGGGCTGGCGGCGGCCGCGGAGCACGGCGGCCCGGCGTGCGGTGGGCCGGTCCGCCGAACGGCCCACCGCACGCCGGGCCGCGGTCAGTTCTGGTTCAGCGGCAGCGCGAGGTCGGTGACCTGCCGGTCCTTCGGGAAGGCGCCGAGGTCGCGGGCGGCTCCGGTGAGCAGGTTGATCCCGTAGAGCCGGAAGGCGCCGCCGGTGCGGAGCACGGCGAAGCCCTGGTTCGTGCCCTGCTTCGGCGAGAAGTAGATGTCGAAGCCGGCGTCCGGGCCCGCGTCCACGCCGAGGTTGCCGGTGGGGGCGAGCGTCCCGGCGTTGGCCGGGGACTGCAGCGACACCCGGTCGGCGCCGGTGTCGATGTCGAACAGCGAGGTCGCGGTCGCCGGGTTCAGGTCGTTGTCGGTGTACGCGGCCGCGCTCACGCCCTTGGCGGTCGACGGGGGAGCGGTGGGGTTGGTCAGGGCGCCGTCGGCGGTGGTGCCGAGGGGGGCCGCGGCGTCGTCGAGGTTGTGGCGCAGGTTCTGGCCGGTGTCGCTGATGACGCGCAGCCGGTTCGCGGCCGGGTTGAAGTCCACGCCGAACCGCGCGCCGGACAGGGCGACGGTGAGCTGGGAGACCTTCACGGCCTTGGCGTCGGTGGTGCCGAGGGTGTAGACACCGCCCTTGTCGCCGACGCCGTACAGCTTCTCGTTCTGCACCCGGAAGTCGATGCCGACGAGCCTGGTGTCCCCGCTGAGCCCCGAGACCCTGCCGATGGGCACGGTCCGGCCCGGCCGGTCCACCGTGAACTCCACGAGGCGCTGGTTCGAGGTGAGGCCGATCGCGGTCAGCGCGGTGCGCGCCGTGCGGTCGCCGTCCATGGCGGGGCCGGCGCCGAAACCGCCGTCCGCGGCGGCCAGGACGGGCGCGGACAGGGCCGCGGCCACGGCGATGGACACGGCGACGGTCGTCTTGCGTGTGCGCATGATGCTCCCCGGGTGGTGTGCTGTCCCGACGCGTTCGCGACCGGGATACACCCGGGGTTCGCGGCGCCCGGGAGCGCGGACGGGCCCGGACCGGCAAGACCACTCCGACGGCCTCATAGTCGGCTTGTCGGGCGGGCCGCCCGCTCGGCGGCCGGGGGCGCGGATCCCCCGCCCTACGAGCCGGCCGCCGCGGCGCCCGGCTCCCGGGCCCCGCCCGGGCCCGCAACGGCCGGGCCGGAGTCCGCGCCGTCGGCGGCCGCCGCGGCCGGGAGGGTGAAGGTGAAGCGGGCCCCGCCGGTGTGGGACGGGTCGAGGGCGATGGCGCCGCCGTGGAAGTCGACGATCTTCTTGCACATGGCCAGTCCGATGCCGTTGCCCGGATAGGCGTCGCGCGTGTGCAGGCGCTGGAAGATGACGAAGACGCGCTCGGCGAACGACGCCTCGATGCCGATCCCGTTGTCGGTGAACGTGAACCTCCAGCGGTCGCCGTCGCGTTCGGCCGTCAGGCCGATGGCTGGGGTTCGGCCCGGAGCGCGGAACTTGAGCGCGTTGGAGAGCAGGTTCTGGAACAGCATGGTGAGCTGCGTGCCGTCCCCGGCGACGGTGGGCAGCGGGCCGGTGGAGATCTCGGCCGAGGTCTCCTCGATCGCCACGCTGTGCCCGGCCGTCACCTGGCGCCAGACCGCCTCCAGGGCGATGTCCTGCCACTGGTTGTGCAGGCGTCCGACCCGGGAGAAGGAGAGCAGGTCCTCGATCAGGGTCTGCATGCGGGTCGCGCCGTCGACGGCGAAGTCGATGTACTGGTTGGCGCGGGCGTCCAGCTCGGGTGCGTAGCGCCGCTGCAGGAGCTGGCAGAAGCTCGCCACCTTGCGCAGCGGCTCCTGCAGGTCGTGCGAGGCGACGTACGCGAACTGCTCCAGCTCCTCGTTGGAGCGCCGCAACTCCTGCGCCTGTTCGTGGAGGTCGCTCCGGGCCCGGTCGGAGGAGGCCAGCTCGCGGGCGAGCCGCTCCCGCATGGATTCGACGTCGAGGGCGAGACGGCGCAGGTCGGCGGGGCCGTGCGCGGTGATGGGACGGCCGAAGTCGCCGCCGGCGACGGCGCGGACCTGGCCCGAGAGGCTGCCCAGGGGGCGGGTGACGCCCCGGCGCAGGCCCACGAAGACGAGGGCGGTCATCGCGAGGACGGTGGTGATGATCGCGGCGAAGGTCCAGGTCCGCACGGTGCGGGCCACGTCGAGGTCGGCTCGGCCGTCGGCGCGGGCGACGGACAGGTGCTCCTGACCGGCCCGCATCGACGCGCGCAGCCCGTCGAACGCCGCCTTCCCGGTCCCGGCCCGCTCCTCGGCGAGGGCGACCGTCGTCCCGGGCGGGGCGTCGAGCACGGGCCTGACGTACTGCTCGCGCCAGGCGTTCGCGCGGTCCAGGACCTCGTCGAGCTGGTCGGCGGCCCGCTGGTCGCCGTCGAGGAGGGGGCGCAACTGGTCGAGCGCGGTGCGCTCCTGGGCGGTCCCCTCGGTGTAGGGCTCCAGGAACACCGGATTGCCGGTCAGGCCGTACCCGCGGATGCCGGTCTCCTGGTTCAGGAACGCGCCCTCCAGCCGGATGGAGGCGATCAGGGCGGGGGAGCGCCGGTCGATCAACTCGGTGTTGACCGCCTGGGAGTGACCGAGCGCCCAGCCGCCCAGTGCTATGAGCACGGCGAGGAGGGTGAGGAAGCCCGCCGTGCCGGCGCCGAGCCAGCCGCGCGTGCTCCAGCGCGTCGGAGACGTCCCGAACGACGCCGGCCCGACCTGTTCTGCTGTCACCACTGGTACGCCTCGTCTCGATCGCGTTGCCCCCCGGGTGGCACACGGGGAAGGCGGAAGCGGTGAGAGCATACCCGTGGTCCGACAACAGTTGTTGTCGGACCGGGTGGAGGGGCCTACTCTGTGGACGGGTCCGCTCCGCACGTGAACGGCGCACCCGCCGCCGGCCCGGTTCCCACCGCCCGGACAACGACCCCAGGAAGCGATGAGATGAACGTCTCCCCCCGCACGTACGACGTGCTCTTGGTCGAAGACGACGCAGCCGACGTCCTGCTCATCGAGGAAGCCCTCCACGAGCACGGCCTGCCCCGCACCATCACCCAGGTCGACGACGGCCTCGCCGCGCTCGCCCACCTCCAGGACCCGGCGGCCCCCCGCCCCGACCTGATCGTCCTCGACCTCAACATGCCGCGCATGAACGGGCGCGAGCTGCTGGCCGTGCTCAAGGCGGACGAGGACCTCGCGCTCATCCCCGTGGTGGTGCTCACCACATCCAACGCGCCCGACGACATCCACGGCGCCTACCAGCAGCGGGCCAACGCCTACGTCACCAAGCCCGTCAACCTCGACGAGTTCGTCGAGGCGGTGCGCAGCATCGACGACTTCTTCCTGAGCACGGCCGCCCACCCGCCCCGCCACTGACGCGCCGTCCGCCGTCCGCGCACCGTAAGGATTGCGCCGCGTGTCACGGGCCGGGCCCGGGGCGCGGGTAGGGGATGTTCTCCCCGGTACCCATGCCCTGAGGGCCGGACGTGTGCGGAGGTGTCCCGAATGGACGCGAGTGGCGGAGGGCACGACCGGCCCGACGGCGCCCCCGGACGGCCGCGGCCCCCGGCCCGGCCCGCCGCCGCGCACCGGGGGCCCCTCGCCGCGCGGGTGCGCGCGGCGGCGGCGCGGGCGCGGGACGCGGGGGAGCGGGCGCGGGCCGCGGGTCCGCCGCCCGGTCCGGCCCGTCCCGGGTTCTGGCGCAGCCCCCTGCGGGGACCCTGGCTGACCGGGTTGTTCGGGCTGGTGCTGCTGGCCGGGGTGGCGGTGCTGTTCGTGACGGGGCTGCTGTCGTACGCCGCGTACAACCCGGACCTCGCGCCGGGCAACGACCAGACCCCGGACAAGGGCCTGCTCGGCTTCTACCTGTTCACCTGGCCCACCTCACCCGCGTGGCTCTACCGGCTCACCCAGGGCGTCCACACCGTCCTCGGCGTGACC
Source organism: Streptomyces subrutilus (assembly GCF_008704535.1). NCBI lineage: Bacteria > Bacillati > Actinomycetota > Actinomycetes > Kitasatosporales > Streptomycetaceae > Streptomyces > Streptomyces subrutilus. Next base: position 1,104,359 of record NZ_CP023701.1, on the reverse strand, counting down.
CTGGTCCCGGTCCTGCTCGCCAAGCTGTGGTCGGTGATCCCGAAGCTCTTCGAGTGGCCGCCCGTGCGCTCCGCCGCGCACGCCCTGGACCGGCTCTCGCTGCTCCTGCTCGTCGGCGGCGCCGGCTTCACGTTCGTCACCGGGATCCTCAACATCCAGCTGGACTACGTCTTCCCCGGCTCCTTCTACACCCTGCACTTCTACGGCGCCTGGGTGTTCATGGCCGCCTTCGCCGTCCACGTCGCCTTCCGCCTCCCGCGCGCCGTCCGTGCGGTGCGGGCCGGCCGCGGCTTCCAGCCGGCGCCCGACTCGGCGGAAGCGGCCGGGCTCGTCTCGCCCCGCCCGGCGCCCCCGACGATCTCCCGGCGGGGCGCGGTCGCGATGGTCGGCGCCGGGTCGCTCGCGCTGCTGGCCGTCACGGCCGGTCAGAGCATCGGCGGCTGGTGGCGCAGGACGGCCCTGCTGGCCCCGCACGGCCGGGAACCCGGTTCGGGCCCCAACGGCTTCCAGATCAACAAGACCGCGGCCTCCAGCGGCATCCGGCCCAGCGACATCGGCCCCGCCTGGCGGCTGACGGTGCGCGGCGGCGGCCGGCAGGAGGTGCTGACCCGCGCGATGCTGCTCGCGATGCCGCAACGGGAGGCGGCGCTGCCGATCGCCTGCGTGGAGGGCTGGTCCACGCCCGACCAGCAGTGGGCGGGCGTCCGGCTCACCGACCTCGCCGCGCTCGTCGGGCTCGGCACCGACACCCCGCCGGTGCTCGTCGAGTCCGTCCAGCGCGGCGGATCGTTCTCCTCGGTGGTCCTGGCCGCCAACCAGGCGCGCGACGACCGCTCGCTCCTCGCGATGCGGGTGAACGGGGCGGACCTGTCACCGGACCACGGCTACCCGGCCCGCGTCATCGTCCCCGCGGCCCCCGGGGTCCACAACACGAAGTGGGTCACCCGCCTCACCTTCGGAGAGCCCGCATGACGCGCACCACGAGCGGCCCGGCCGCCGCCTTCGCCCGCCGGTACGGTGCCTCCCCGCTCCACCTCCTGCTCACCCTCGCCTCCTTCGCCCTCGCCCTCTACGCCGGGATCCGGCTGCTGAAGGGCGACACCGTCGGGGTGGCGCTCTGGTTCGTCGGAGCGGCCCTGCTGCACGACCTGGTCCTGCTCCCCTGCTACACCCTCACCGACCGGGCCGCCCAACTCCTCTTCCGGGGCCGGACCTCCGCGCCCGGGACCGTGCCGCGCCCGAGCGTCAACCACCTCCGTGTGCCGGCCTTCATCGCGGGGGTCCTGTTCCTCGTCTGGTGGCCGCTGATCCTGCGACAGGGCGGCCACTACACCGCGTACACCGCCCTGTCGGCCGACGGATTCCTGGCCCGCTGGCTCCTGATCACCGCCGGCCTGTTCGCGGCCTCGGCGCTCGTGCTGATCGTACGGACCCGGCTGCGGCTGCGACCCGAGCGCAGGGAGGCCCGGGCCCGGGCGAAGGCTCAGGCCGCGGGGCGCAGGGCCGCGAAGTGACGCTCCCCCGAAGGACCGCCCCACTCCTCGACGACCGTCCAGCCGCACGTGCGCGCGTGCCGCTCCAGCGCGCGGGCCCCGACCGTGGCCCAGGCGAAGACCGGACCGGCGGCCTGCGGGCCGGCGTGGAGGCGTACCCGCCGGCGTTCGTCCACGTCCGCGGGGGCGGTCTCCACGATCAGCAGCCCCCGGTCGTGCACGAGTTCCCGGATGCGGCCCAGCAGGGTCCGCGGGTTCCCGCCGATGCCGATGTTCCCGTCGATGAGGAGCGCCGTGTCCCAGCGGCCCTCCTCGGGCAGCGGCTCGAAGACCGAGCGGCTGACGGCGGCCCCGCCCCGGCACACCGTGGAGATGACGGCGGTGGGGCACACGTCGATGCCCAGGGCCCGGTGCCCGCACCGGGTGAGCGCCTCGACGAACCGTCCGGCCCCGCAGCCGATGTCCAGCACGCGGCCCGAGCACCGCTCCACCACCGCCCGGTCGGCGGCGTCCGCCGGCGCGCTCCACCGCCGGACGTCCAAAGGCAGGCACCAGCCCTCGGCGTCCCGCAGCGTGAGGTTGCCCGCCGACGAGCCGATCGCGGCGGCGTAGGGGCCCCGGTTCCAAGGTTCGGGGGCGGTGACCCGCGGGGTCCCGGCGGTGCTCACACACACTCCTGCGTTTCGTGGCCGGCCGGCCGGTGGGCTGCCGCCGGCGGACCGTGCCGTGCGGGCGGTGCCGGCCGGCCGGGCCTCCGGGCGGTACCGGTGGCGGGTCCGGACGACGCTAGACGGCCCGGTCGCGTTCCGCCCGCCGGGACGGGCATCCGGGCGAGCGGACACGGCGCCGGCGGGCGTGTCCCGGGGCGTTCGGGTGGCCGCGCGCACCGGCCTGACGGGGCCGAAGGGGTGAATCCACCCGACCGCCCTTATTGCGCATCTGTTGCAACAAGGGGCCCCGGACCCGTTCGGCGTAGTCGGCGCGAGCGGTGTCGCCGGCGATTTTCACGGCCCGCGCCGTGGCCGCGTCGGCGGTCCCACCGGCGGTTTCCCCCTCGACGGCGCCCCGGCCGCGGCGCGCCGCCGCCCCGGGGTGGCTGCGCACCGGGTTGCCGTCGTGCTTGTCTACCGCTGCGCAGTTCCTGCGTGGTGGCGTGCCCAGCCGTCCGGCTTCCCGTTGACCGTTCCCCCAGCCGGCTTGGGCACTGCGAGACCCCTCGTAGCGGTGCCGACCGCCATCCCACCAGCCCCCTCCGCGTCACGCCGCCGCGCGTGCCGGGGGAGTCCGCAGACAGAAGGAATTCCGTGAAGGTTTCCCAGGCCGGTCCGCGCTCGCGCCGCGTCCTCGACCAGTCCCTGCTCGTGCTCGGCGCCACCACCCTGGCCGCCGGCCTCGGCGCGATGACCCTGGCGCCCGGCACCAGCGCCGCCTCCAGCCACCGCGAGGCGCCCCTCATCGCCGGGGACCCGCGGGCGGACAACACCGACGTGTACGCGTTCACCAGCCCCGACAAGTCCGACACCGTGACGATGGTGGCCAACTGGATCCCCATGGAGGAGCCCAACGGCGGCCCCAACTTCTACGCGTTCGGCGACGACCTGCGCTACAACATCAAGGTCGACAACACCGGTGACGGCGTCTCCGACGTCACCTACACCTGGCGCTTCCGCAGCAGCTACCGCGACTCCGCCAACCAGTTCCTCTACAACACCGGCCCGGTCACCTCGCTCAACGACCCGGACCTCAACTTCCGCCAGGTCTACGACCTCGTCGTCACCACCGGCGGCAAGAGCAGGACCATCCTGTCCGGAGTCCCGGCCGCCCCCTCCCGCACGGGCAAGGCGTCGATGCCCAACTACACGGCGCTGCGCAACCAGGCGACCCTGGGCCTGCCCGGCGGCGGCAAGACCTACGCCGGCCAGGCCGAGGACCCGTTCTTCGCCGACCTGCGCGTCTTCGACCTCCTGTACGGCGGCAACCTGAGCGAGCGCGGACAGGACACCCTGGCCGGCTACAACGTCAACACCATCGCCATCCAGGTCCCCAAGAAGCAGCTCGCCCTGGGCGGCAACACGTCGCGCAACCCGGTCGTCGGCGTGTGGTCGACCACCGAACGCGAGGGCGTCACCGTCAGCGACTCCCGAGACAAGGGCCACCAGCGGGAGTGGAAGCAGGTGTCCCGCCTGGGCAACCCGCTGGTCAACGAGGTCGTCGTACCGCTCAAGTACAAGGACGCCTTCAACACCCTCAACCCCTCGCAGGACCGCACGGTCCAGCCCGTCGTCGACAAGGTCTACGACCCGATCCTCCCCAAGCTCATCCAGCAGGTCTACGGCGTGCCGGCCCCCGCCACGCCCCGCAACGACCTCGCCGAGATCTACCTCACCGGCATCTGCAAGGCCTGCGGCCCGATCAAGGCCGACCTGAACGCGCACCGCCTCAACAAGGACGCGAACCCCAAGAGGATCGTCCCCGCAGAGGAACTGCGCCTCAACATGGCGGTGCCGCCCACCGCGCAGCCCAAGCGCCTCGGCGTCCTCGCGGGCGACCTGGCCGGCTTCCCGAACGGGCGCCGCCTCGCGGACGACGTCATCGACATCTCCCTCCAGGCCGTCGAAGGCGCCGCCCAGACCGGCGTCCTCGTCCCCGCGCTCGCGGACGGCGACCGGGTCGACACGAACGAGGTGCCGTTCGGCGCCACCTTCCCGTACGTGGCGCTGCCCCACACCAAGAACGTCAACCGCGGTCCCAACGCCCCCGAGCGGAGCGCGGAGCAGTCCTCGGCGGACACCTCCCCGGCAGGCCCCGTCGGCACCTCGGCCGCCGCGCTCGGCGGCGCGGGCGCGCTGCTCCTCGGCGCCGGCGCCGTCCGGCTGCGCCGCCGCGCCAAGAACGGCTGATCCGGTCGCAGCCCGAAGCCGGGCTGCTCCGCGGTGGCCGGGCCGGGGCGCGCGCCCCGGCCCGGCCACCGGTACCACCAGGAACCGGGGAGGACCTTCCGTGCAGCAGAACACCACCGCCGCTCCACCCGCACCAACGGCCGCGGCCACCCCCGCGCCCCCCGCGCAACCGCCGCCCCGGCGCGGGCGCGTACGGCCGGCCGGCGCCGCGGTGGCCCTGGCCCTGGGCGCGGCCCTGTTCGCCGTCGGCGCCGTCGCCCTCACCCCGGACGGGGCGACGACGGCCGGCCCCCAGGCGCCCGCCGCGGCCCCCGGCTCCCTCGGCGCCCTCCAGGCCCGGGTGACCCGCCTGCCCAAGGACGCCGCGGGCTGGGCCGCGCTGGGCATGGCGTACGTCCAGCAGGGACGGACGACCGCCGACCCGGCCACCTACGCCCGCGCCGAGCAGGCGCTGCGGACCTCGCTCGCCGTCCAGCGCGCGGACAACACGGACGCCGAGATCGGCATGGGAGCGCTCGCGGCGGCCCGCCACGACTTCCCGACCGCGCTGGACTGGGCACTCAAGGCCACCGCGGGCGACCCGTACAGCGCCACCGCCCACGGCGTCCTCGCCGACGCCTACACCCAGTCGGGCCGCTACGACGAAGCGGAAGCGGCCGTCCAGACGATGACGGACCTGCGCCCCGACGCCGCCTCCCTGGCCCGCGCCTCCTACGCCTACGAGCTCAGGGGCGACACCGCCGGGGCCCGCGACCTGATGCGCCGCTCCCTCACCGCGGCCGCGACACCCGGCGAATCGGCCTTCGCCCGTACGGTCCTGGCCTCGCTGGCGCTCCAGGACGGCGACGGCCGGGGCGCCCTGGCCGAGGCGCAGAGCGGCCTGCGGGCCGCGCCCCGCGACCCGGCGCTCCTCGAAGCCCGGGCCCGCGCCCGCGAGGCCCTGGGCGAACCGGGCCCGGCCCTCGCCGACTACCGGGCCGCCGCGGCCGTCGCCCCGCTGCCGCACCTCCTGTTGGGCCTCGGCGAACTCCACCAGGCCCTCGGCCACCCGCAGGAGGCCGAAGCCCAGTACACCCTCCTGCGGGCACAGGACCGGATCCGTGCGACGGGCACCACCCCCGCCGACACCGACGCGATCCTCTTCGAAGCCGACCACGGCAGCCCCGAACGCGCCGTCACCATGGCCGAAGAGGCCCTGCGCACCCGGCCGTTCATCGCCGTCCAGGACGCCTTCGCCTGGGCCCTGCACCGGGCCGGCCGCGACACCGAAGCCCTGGAGCAGGCCGACCGCGCCCTGTCCCTCGGTACCCGCAACGCGCTCTACCACTACCACCGGGCGGCCATCCACGACGCCCTCGGCCACCCCCGCCAGGCCCGCGACGACCTCGCCGCAGCCCTGCGCCAGCCCGGCTTCCACCCCTTGCACGCGCCCGCCGCCCGCGCGCTGCTCCAGCGAATCGACACCACCGGATGAACCACGCCCGCGCCCCGCGCCCCACCGGGCGCCGCCGCCCGAGCCGCCCCGTGCCCCGCACCGTGCGGCGCGCCCTGACCGTGCTCGCCGTCACGGCGCTGGCCGCAGCCGCCGGCGCGCCCGGCGCGACGGCCCACCCGCTGGGCAACTTCACGGTCAACTACCACACCGGCCTGACCCTGTACCCGGACCGGATCGACGCCCGCATCGTCGTCGACCGGGCGGAGATCTCGGCCCTCCAGGAACGCGCCGTCGTCGACCGCGACCACGACGGCGACATCGGTCCCGCAGAGGCCCGCTCGTACGCCGCCGAGGCCTGCGCCGACCTCGGCCGCCGACTGCACGTGCGCGTCGTGGGCGCCAGGGGCGCCGCGCGCACCGAGGACGTCGGGTGGAAGGCGGCGTCGGCGGCCGCACTCGTCCACGAACCCGGCGAGGCCGGCCTCAAGACCAGCCGGCTCACCTGCGAACTGACCGCCCCCGCCGGTCTCACCGAACCGGCCGGCCTGAGCGTGCGGACCGGGTACGACACCGGGCGCATCGGCTGGCGCGAACTCACCGCCACGGGCCGGGGCGTACGGATCACGCGCTCGGACGTACCGGCGGCGTCGGTCACCCGCGAGCTGCGCGCCTACCCGCAGGACCCCCTCGCCTCCCCGCTCGACCAGCGCGCGGCGACGCTGCGCACGGAGCCCGGCCCGGGGGCGGGCGCGGCGCCGGCCGTCGCCGACCTCCCCGGGGCGGGTCTCCTCACGGGCCTGCTCGGGAAGGTCACCGGGGTCTTCGACGCGCTGGTCGGGGCCCGGGAGATCACCCTCCCGGTCGGGCTGCTGGCGCTGCTCCTGGCCCTCGTCCTCGGTGCCTCGCACGCCGCCATGCCCGGCCACGGGAAGACCATCATGGCCGCCTACCTCGCGGGCCGGCGCGGGACCCGGCGCGACGCCGTCACCGTGGGCGCCACCGTCACCCTCACGCACACCACCGGGGTCCTCGTCCTCGGCCTCGCCCTGCCCGCGGCCACCCACCTCGCCGGAGAATCCGTCCTGGTCTGGCTCGGCGCCGCCAGCGGCCTCCTGGTCACGGGCATCGGCCTGTGGCTCCTCACCGGAGCCCTGCGCGGCAAGTCCCTCCACCACCACCATCACCACCACGACGCCCCCGACCACCACGCCCACGACCACGGCGCACCGCACGACCACGATCACGATCACGATCACGGCCACGGCCACGGCCACGCGCATGACCATGACCACGCGCACGACCACGGCCACGCGCACAGCCGTGGCCACGGCCACGGCCACGGCGATCACGGTCCCGCCCACGGCCACGCGCCCGGCACGGTCCCCGATCCCGCCGCCTCGGGCTCGGGGGCCCTGATCCCGGCCCGGCGCGGTGCCCCGGGCGGCCCGGCCGGGGCCGGTGCGGAGTCCCGAGCCGTGGCGACGCTCGCCCCAGCGTCGCGGGGCCAGGGCCACGAGCACCACCACGGCCACGAGCACCACCAGGGCCACGGTCATGACCACGGCCACCGTCCGGCCACCGCACCGGCACCCGGCTCCGGCCCCCGCAGGGCGAACGGCCGGGCCGGGCTCATCGGGATGGGCATCGCGGGCGGACTCGTCCCCAGCCCCTCCGCCCTCGTCGTGCTCCTCGGCGCGGTCGCCCTGGGCCGGACCGCGTTCGGCGTCCTGCTCGTCATCGGCTACGGCCTCGGCATGGCCGTCACGCTCACCCTCGCCGGACTCCTCCTCGTCCGGGTGCGCGAACGCCTCGAAACCCACCACCGTGCCCGCGCCCTGCGCACCAGCCCCCTGCTGCGGCGCCTCGTCCGTACCGGCCCGGTCCTGACCTCCCTCCTGGTCATCGCCGTCGGATGCGGACTGACCGTGCGCGCCGCGACGGGAACGGGCTGACGGCGACTTGGTGCGAACACACGGAGCCGCCGTCGCGGGGGGCGGAAACCTCATGGTTTCACCCAGTGGGTCTGCACGGCGCCCTCCCGGTAGGTTCGCCGGGTTCCGGTAACCGTGGAGGGGGAGATCGTGGGCGCTGTGGCATCCGTACTGGTGGCGGCGGTCCTGTGGGGGACGGTGGGGCCCGCGCAGATCCTGGCCGACACCGGAGCGCACCCGGTGTCGCTGGGCGCCGCCCGCATGCTCCTCGGCGGTCTCGTGCTGAGCGCGCTGATGGTCCGCCCACCGGGACTGCGCAGCCTCTTACGGCCCGGGGTGCGGCGCTGGGTCGGGCTGTCCGTGCTGGTCACCGCCGCCTTCCAGGTCTGCTTCCTGCAAGCGGTCGAGCGCAGCGGGGCCGCGCTCGCGACCGCGGTGACCTTCGGGACCGTACCCGTCGTCAGCGGGCTGTGCGCCCGGGCCCTGTCGGGGGAGCGGACCACCCCGCGCGGGCTGGTGGGAACGGTCTGCGCGGTGGCCGGGATCGGGTTGCTGCTGCTGCCCGGCAGCGGGGCGCGCGCGGACGGGCCGGGCGTGCTGTTCGGCGTGGTGGCCGGGGCCAGCTTCGGCGTGTACATCGCCGCGACGAAGGAGTTGGGCTCGCGCGGCGCCGACCTCTCCGCGGCGGCGCCGGTCAGCGTGCTGTGCGCGGGGCTACTGGTATCGCCGTACCTGTTCGTCGCCCCCGAGGGGCTGGCCGCGCCGCGCGCGGTCGCGCTGGTCGCCTGGCTCGGACTGGGCACCACCGCCCTCGGCTACCTGCTGTTCACCCGCGGCGTCGGCCGGCTCAGCGCCGCCACGACCGGGACGCTGAGCCTGACCGAACCGCTGGTCGCCACCGTGCTCGGCGTGGCGCTGCTGGGCGAGCGGCCGGGCGCGCCCGCGGTGGCCGGCGGACTGCTGCTGCTGGGCGGGCTGGTGCTGGTGTCGCTGCCGCGGCGCCGGCCGGCGGCGGCCGGCGCACCGCCGGAGCGCGTACGGAACTGACCCGGCCGGTGCGCACACCTCCCGCCGCCGTCCACCGGACCGGCCCGCCCGTCCGGCGCGCCGTCGCGCCGGACGGGCGGGCCGAACGGGGCCGCGGCTCAGCGGTCCTGGTACGCCGTCATGTTGTCGCGCACCCGGGAGGAGAAGAACATCGGGCCGATCGCGTCGGCCCAGGCCATGCCCTCCAGGGTCAGCCCCAGCTTCCCGTCCGCCTCCCGCAGCCAGTTGCGGTCCAGCAGGGCCTGCGCCTGGGGCCCGAAGTCGTCCTCGAAGCGGGTGGCGAACCGCTGCTCGTAGTCGGCCGTGCGCAGGCCCGTCGACTCCAGCAGGTGCTGCAGCACGTACATCCGGCGCCGCTCCCCGCCGTCCATGCGGAAGGCCCACTGCGCCCGCTCGAACCGCTCGGTCGGCGTGGCGATGTAGTCGTCGATGATCCGCCTGACCTCGGGGACGGCGACCGCGTAGTCGGTCGTGTAGTGCAGCTCCGTGGTGAACGAGCGCGCACCGACGCCGAGTCCGACCATGCCGGCCTGCTGGTTGTACTCGCTGATGCTGCTGCCGTCGGCGTCCTCCACGGCCGCCGTGCCCGTGCGGCGGAAGACCCGCATCGAGGTCTGCTCGTACCCGGCCGAGAGGAGGTGGTCGCGCCCGTAGCGGTAGAGCCGCAGCCGCTGCTCGTTCCAGTCCTGGAGGGTGGCCGCGTGGCGGGTGCTCAGTCCGGTCAGCGGGCGCACGTACAGCGGGTAGAGGTAGATCTCCTCCGGCTCCCAGGCCAGCGCGGCGTCCAGCGAGACCTTGAAGGTGCGCTCGGTCTGGCCGTCGATGCCGTAGATGAGGTCGATGTTGAGGATGGGGAACTTCGCCTCCTTGAGACGGGCGAGCGAGTCCTCCACCTCCTGGCGCTTCTGCGGGCGGACGGCCGCGCGGGCCTCCTCGTCGATGAAGCTCTGCACCCCGATGCTCAGCCGCGTCGCGCCGCGCTCGGCCAGTACGGCGATGCGGTCGGCGGTCGCCGTGGCCGGGGAGGTCTCCACCGACCAGGACGCGGCGTGGAGGTCGGCCCCCATCACGTCCTCGCAGATGTCGCACAACCGCGTCAGTTCGGCCGCCGTCAGGTAGGTGGGCGTGCCCCCGCCGAACGCGGCGAGCGGGAACCGTATCGGCTCCCCCTTCGCCTCCAGCGCCCTCCTGGTCACCCGGGCCTGGCGCTCCAGGGTGCGCAGGAACTCGCGGGTGACGTCCTCGGGGGCGCCGGTGCGGGTGAAGAGGTTGCAGAAGCCGCACCGCATCTCGCAGAACGGGATGTGCGCGTAGAGGGACAGGGCGTCGAGCCGCTCGGTGGACCATAAGTCGCTCAGCAGCGGGCCGTCGTCCAGCAGGCGGTAGGCCTTCTGGTGCGGGTAGGCGTAGACGTACTGCTCGTACGGGGTCTCCGGCTCGTTCGCGGGGGCCGGCACCGGGAACGACGGAGTGGGGAGCGCAACGGTGTGGGTCATCAGGGAATCTGACTCGCTTTCCGGAAGATTGCGATCGCTTTACGTGACACGGCGTCACCCTAGGGTCGTGCTCGGGCCGATCTCTTTAGTGCGATCCGCATAAAACCGGAATGACACCATGGAGGTTCATATGCACTTTTCGCGAGCCGGTCGGTGATCTCCCCCCTTGCCCCGGAATGTACGGCTGCCGGGTCCGTCCCGCAGGCCGAGGCGTGGTGGCGCGCGCCCGCCGGTTGGGGTTCCGTGACCGCATGAAGCGACTTCTCATCGCCGCCGGCGGTGGCGGTGACGCCATCACCGCGGCCATGGTCCACAGGGCACTGCACGGAGCGGACGCACCCGCCCTCGTCCTGACCTACGCATGGGAGCGACTGGTCGTCGACCCCGTCCCCGGTCCGCGCCGGACCGCCGACTTCACCGGCACCGAAACCGCCGCTCGGGACCTCGCCCTGGTCACCGCGGCGACCGCGCCCGTGGCCCCGGCCGGCTCCCTGATCCCGCGCCTGGCAGCCGAGTTGGGGCCCCGGATCGGCCTGCTCGACCCGTACGGGGGCACGCTCGGACTGGCCCGGCAGATCACCGCCGCCGCCCACTGGTGCGGGGCCGACCGGATCGACCTGGTGGACGTGGGCGGCGACATCGTGGCCAACGGCGACGAACCCACGCTGCGCAGCCCGCTGGGCGACGCCCTGGCCCTCGCCGCATGCGCGGCGACGGGCATCGCCACCGCCGTCCTCGTGGCCGGACCCGGCCTCGACAACGAAGTGCCCCTGCCCGACCTGCTGCCCCGGCTCGGCGAGCCGTCCTTCGCGCTGACCGCCGCCCACACCGAGGGCGTGCGCGGCGTCTTCGACTGGCACCCCTCGGAGGCGAGCGCCCTGCTCGTCGCGGCGGCCCGCGGGATACGCGGCGTGTGCGGAACCCGGGACGCCCCGCGCCCGGTCCTCCTCGACGACGCGGCCCGCCAAGTCCACCGCCTCACCCTGGAACGCGCCCTCGCCCTCAACCCGCTCGCCCGCGCACTGGCCGGCTGCACCGGCCTGGACGACGCCGAGGAGGCCTCCCGCGCGGTGTGCGGCTTCTCGGAGATCGAACGCGAACGACACCGCGCGGCACGGTCCGGTGCGCCCCGGCAGGCCACGACGCCGAACGGGGCCGCCCCGCCCGGGACCGCGCCACTCGGGACCCCGGGCCCGGGCCGCCCGGCCCGGGACCCCGCGACCGTCCTGGCCCGCTTCGCCGACTGGGAGCGCGGACTGCTGGCCGCCGGTCTCGCGTACGTCACCACCCGCCGGATCACCGAGGAGCTCGACCTGGACGACGCCGAGGCCCGTTCCCTGCTCGGCACGCTGCGCGCGGGGCGCCCGCGGCGGCACGCACCGCCGCTGTGGCGACTGGCCGGGGCCGGGGCGGGATCGGGAGTGTGAAGCGGACCGCGCAGGGCAGGCGCGGTCGGACAGCGGTTCGATCGGGAAGGGCGTCGCACGGTGGAACTGACGACGACCGACCTGCTCTACGCCTGCGCGGGAGCCGGCGCCCTGTGCGCCGCGGTCCTCCCCGCGGCGCTGGCCAAGCGGCCGCTGTCCACCCCGATGGTGTTCCTCGCCGCCGGGTTCCTCGTCTACCTGCTGCCCTTCGACGTGCTGCCCGACCTCGACCCGGTGCGCGACCGCCAGACGGTGGAGCACCTGACGGAGGTCTGCGTCGTGGTGGCCCTGATGGGAGCCGGGCTGGCCATCAACCGGCCGGTGGGGCTGCGGACCTGGTCCACCACCTGGCGGCTGCTGGGCCTGGCCATGCCGCTGACCATCCTGCTGACCGCCGCGGCCGCCTGGTGGCTCCTCGACTGGCCGCCCGCCGTGGCCCTGCTCGTGGCCGCGGCGCTCGCCCCCACCGACCCGGTCCTCGCCGGGGAGGTCCGCGTCGGCGAGCCGACCGACGACGAGGACGACGAGGACGAGGCCCGGTTCGCCCTCACCAGCGAAGCCGGGCTCAACGACGGCCTCGCCTTCCCGTTCGTCCTCGCCGCGCTGGCCATCGCCGCGGCCTCCGGCTCCGGCTGGTCCACGGCCTGGGTGTGGCACTGGGCCTGGAGCGACGTCCTCCTGCGCGCGGCCGTCGGCCTCGGCACGGGGATCGCGGTCGGCCGGCTCCTCGGGCGGATGTTCTTCCGCGCCGGCTGGCGGGCCCTGCGGCTGGCAGAACACCGCGAGGGCTTCGCCGCCCTCGCCGCCACCTTCACCGCGTACGGACTGACCGAACTCCTGCACGGCTACGGGTTCCTCGCCGTCTTCGCCACCGCCTGCACGATCCGCGCCGCCGAACGCGCCCACGGGTACCAACGCGTCATGCACGCCTTCATGGACCAGGTCGAGCGGCTGCTCACCGCCGTCGTGCTCTTCCTGGTGGGCGGCTACATCGCCGGCGGCGGCCTCGCGGCGCTGACCTGGCGCGGCGCCCTGCTCGCGCTGACGCTCTTCCTGGTGATCCGGCCGCTGACCGGCTGGGCCGTCCAGGCGGCGGGCGCCGCGGACCGGCAGGAGCGCGCGGTGATCGCCCTGTTCGGCATCCGCGGCATCGGATCGTTCTTCTACCTCGCGTACGCGCTGGGGGAGGGCGACTTCGGGGTACCGGCCCGGGAACTGTGGGCGGTCGTGACCTTCACCGTCCTGCTGTCCGTCGTCGTGCACGGCGTCTGCGCCACACCGGTGACCCGCCGGCTCGACCGGTGGCACTCCTCCGCCTGAGGCGGGCGCCGAACGGGCCCCGGCGCGGAGGCCGGCCGGTCACGGGCGCGCCGCGGGGCGGGCGCACCGCGTGACGCAGGGCCGGGCCGGAGCGGGTCAGGTCTGGGCGGTCGCCGTCGCGGCCGTGACGTCCGGGTGGACGGCGAGGATCTGGTCCGCGCCGGTCAGCTCCAGCATGCGCATGAGCCGTCCGGACGGGGCCACGATCCGCAGTTCGACGAGACGCCGCACCCGCATGAGCATGTTCAGGCAGGAGGAGTCGGCGAAGGTGACGCGGGTGGCGTCCAGGACCAGCAGGCCGTGGACGGCCGCGGCCGCGGTGAGGGCGGCCTCCAGCGGTTCGAGGGTTTCCATGTCCACGTCGCCGTGGGCTTCGACGACCCAGGACGGCCCGCTGGCGTACTGACGCCCCAGCGGGCCGGCCGCGGGGGCCGGAATGTTCGCATCTTCCATGGGGGAAGCATGCCCGGTGATCATGTTTGTAGCCAGAGGCGGGCCGCTCCACGCGCCGTCCCCCCGGCCCGGTCGGCTCAATCGAGACGGATCGCCACCAGCCGGGTGCCGTCCTTGTCCGCTTCCGGGGCGTACGTCGCCACGAGCGCGTCGAGGGCGGCCTGCCGGGCGGCGACTTCCGCGGTGCGGTGAAGCGCCGGTTCGGGGGTAGGCGGTCAGCACGCCGTGAGGAGAGAACATGAAACCGAACCAGGGCCCCGAACTGCCGCCGCCCGTTCCCGAGAGCCGCCACCCGGTCACTCCCGACCTCCCGCCCACCCGCGAGCAGCAGGCCCCCGACCTGCCCGGAGCCGGGACGCGCACCTCCGAGCCCACCGCGCCCCGGAAGACCGGGCCCGGCGAGGAGCCGACCGCCGACGGGGAGGAATCGGCCGCACCGGACGGCGCCGGAGCCGCGGACGAGCCCTCCGCGCCGGACCCCGACCGCACCCCGGACCCGGCCCCCGCACCGGATGCCGAGGACACCGCGACGCCCGCCGGATCCGACGGCGCGGGCCCGTCCGGATCGGGCCCGTCCGCGAGCCCGCCACCGCAGGAACCCACCGACTAGGCGGGGCCCCCGAGGGGCGGCCGGGCCGGTGTCGGGCCTTCGCCGGGCCCGGCGCGGACCGTAGGATGCGGCCCATGCCGGACGCCTCTCCCCGCCCCGAGCCGTTCAGCGCGTCGGCCACCCCCGCCGCGCTCGACGACCTGCGCGCGCGGTTGCGCGCCACCCGCTGGCCCGATGTGCCCGAGGACGCCGGGTGGTCCCTCGGAGCGGACCTCGGCTACCTGCGCGAACTCGTCGCCTACTGGGCGGACGGCTTCGACTGGCCGGCCCAGGAGGCCGCGCTCGCCCGGCTGCCGCGGTTCCGGCTGCCGCTCGGCGGCCTCGGCATCCACTTCGTGCACGCCCGGGCCGTCGCACCGGCCGGGCCCGTCCTGCCGCTCGTCCTCAGTCACGGCTGGCCGGACTCGTTCTGGCGCTACACGAAGGTCGTCCCGCTGCTCACCGACCCCGGCGCCCACGGGGCCGACCCCGCCGACGCGTTCGACGTGGTCGTCCCCGACATGCCGGGGTTCGGCTACTCCGACCGGCCCACCGGTGCGCCCCTCGACGCGGTCGCCGTCGCCGGGCTCTGGGCCGAACTCATGGGCGTCCTCGGGTACGACCGCTTCGGCGCGGCGGGCGGGGACGTCGGCAGCCACGTCAGCCGCTACCTCGCGCTGGACCACCCCGACCGGGTCGTGGCCGTGCACCGCACCGACGCGGGACTGCCCGTCTTCGCCGGCGACCCGGCGGACCTCGCGCCCGAGGAGCGGGCCTGGCTGGCGGGCGCCGCCGCCTGGGGCGCGACCGAGGGCGCCTACGCCGCCGTGCACCGCACGAAGCCCCAGACCGCGGCGGTCGGACTGAACGACTCACCGGCCGGGCTCGCCGCGTGGATCGTCGAGAAGCTCCGGGCGTGGAGCGACTGCGGCCAAGACGTCGAGCGGAGCTTCACGAAGGACGAGATCCTCACCAACGTCACGCTCTACTGGCTGACGGGGACGATCGGCTCGTCCATGCGCATGTACCGCGCCAACGCCGCGATTCCGCCCGCGCAGCACGCCCGCCGGGTCGACGTGCCGTCCGGCTTCTCGATCTTCGCAGGCGACGTCGTCCGCCCGCCCCGGGCCTGGCTGGAGCGCACCGCGAACACCGTGCGGGTGACCGAGCCCGCGCGGGGCGGCCACTTCGCGGCGTTCGAGGAGCCCGAGCTCTACGCCGAGGAACTGCGCGCGTTCTTCCGCCCCTACCGGACCGCGGCGGGGGCGGCGCCGGCCTGAGGCCCGGCCGCAGGCCGGGCACGGTCAGTTCTTGCGGAAGTCGGCGCAGGTGAAGGGGCCTTGGTTCCCCAGGGTCACCCGCACTTCGTCCGGCCGGATCCCGGGCACCAGCTGCGACTGGGCCCGCGCCAGGGTGCAGACCAGCTGGCCGCTCACGAGTTCGTCGGAACCGCCGCCGTCGAAGACGACCCGGGTGATCTGCACGTCGATCTCGGCCCCCTTCCCGGTGACCTCGTACGAGCCCCCGCGCACCAGGGTCGTCAAACCGGCCCGCTGCTCCACTTCGGTGGGCCCCGCCATCAGGTGCTTGACCACCGTGGCCAGGTCCTTGAGCGGCGGCCCCGGCCGGGGCACCGGGCGCAGGCCGTCGTCCGCGACGAAGTAGACGCGCAGGCCGCGGGTGATGCCGGAGGCGGGCTCGCCGCCGTCGAGCACCCCCGTCGCCGTCACACCGGCCAACCCGGTCAGCCGCTTCACCCCGTGCGCCCCGGTCGGCCCGCAGGCGGCCGCGACCAGCAGTGCCAGCAGCGCGGCCGGCAGGGCCGCGCGCCTCACCGGCCACCCCCCGCGCCACCCCGCGCGCCGGGCTCCGGCCGGAGGGGCAGGCGCAGGGTGAACTCGGCGCCACCTCCGGCCGCACCGGCCGCTTCCAGGGTGCCGCCGTGCAGGTGGGCGTTCTCCCGGGCGATGGCCAGGCCGAGACCGCTGCCGTCCAGGCCCTTCGACCGTACGCGGGCCGTATCGGCCTTCCAGAACCGGTCGAAGACGTGCGCCAGCGCCTCCGGGGGCAGGCCGGGCCCCCGGTCCCGTACCCGGACCACGGCCCACGGCCCGTGCTCCGCGACCGCCACCTCGACCGGCCGGGCGCCGTGCCGCAGGGCGTTGCCCACGAGGTTGGCCACGATCACGTCGACCCGGCGCCGGTCGCACACCACGCCCACCGGCCGCTCCGGGGTCAGCAGCGTGACCCGATCCGCCCAGCCGCGCAGGGCCAGGGCGGCCCGGACCGCCCCGGTCAGGTCGGTGTCGGCGGTGTGCAGGACGGCCGCCCCCGCGTCGAAGCGGGAGATCTCCATCAGGTCGTCCACCAGCCGGGTCAGCTTGGCGGTCTCCGCGCTCACCGTGCGGGCCGCCTGCTCGGCGTCGGCCGGCAGGGTCCCGGCGTCGGCCTCCTCGTCCAGCACGGTCACCACCATGGTCATCGCGGCCAGCGGGGTGCGCAGCTCGTGCGATACGTCCGCGGCGAACTGCCTGGCCCGGGACTCCTGTTCGCGCAGTTCCGCGTCGGTGGCCTGGAGCGCGTCGGCGGTCTCGTTGAACGTGCGGGCCAGGGAGGCCAGTTCGTCACGGCCGCGGACCGGGGCGCGCGAGGACAGCGTTCCGTCGGCGAGGCCGCGGGTGGCGCGGGAGAGCTCGCGCACGGGACGCAGCACCGTACGGGCGGCGACCAGCGCGAGCAGGGCGGCCACCGCGACGACGGGCAGCAGTCCGTCCCGCACGCTGACGAGCAGCGCCCCGGTGTCCTCCTGTTCGGCGCGCAGCGAGGTGATCATGTAAGCGTCCAGCCCGGAGGGCCTGCCGTCCTCGGTGTAGGTGACGGGCGTGCCGACCACGAGGTACGGCTCGCCCGCGTGCTCCACCCGCTGGAACCGCAGCCGGCCGCCGGAGCGCACGGCCTGCCGCAGGTCCTGCGTGATCCGGGTCCGGTCGGCGTCCGCGTCCGAGGCGGCGGTCAGGTCGCCGTAGACCGCCTCGACGGCCGGAGCCCCGGGCAGGCGCCGGGCGACCTCCGCCGCGAAGCGGTCCAGGGCGGCCCGGTCGGCGGGCAGGTCGAACTGCCCGGCCACCTCGCCGAGCCGGGCCCGGAAGTCGTTCGCGGCCGTGTTCTGCGCCCGCGTGAGGACGGCGGTGCGGGCGTCGCGGTAGGCCAGGGCGGTCGCGGTGCCCGCGCTGCCCACGGCGACGAGCACGAACGCGGCGATCAGGCGGGTACGGAGACCGCCGAAGGGAAGCCCGCGGGCGGACGCCCGCCGGACGGCGCCGGGGGCGGGGCGGTTCACAGGGGCCCGAAGCGGTAGCCGAAGCCCCGTACGGTCTGCACGTACCGGGGCCGGGCCGGCACGTCCTCGATCTTGGCCCGCAGCCGGCCGACGGCGGCGTCGACCAGCCGGGAGTCGCCGAGGTAGCTGTGGTCCCAGACCGACTCCAGCAGTTGCTCGCGGGTGAACACCCGGCCGGGGGAGGCCGACAGCTCCAGCAGCAGCCGCAGCTCGGTCGGCGGGAGGGCCACCCGGGTGCCGGTCCGGGTGACGGTCAGGCCGGCGCGGTCGATGCCCAGGCCCGCGTGGTCCTCGTACGGGCCGGGCGCCGGTGCGGGGGCCGTGCACCGGCGCAGGGCGGCCCGGATGCGGGCCTCCAGCACGGGGGCGGTGACGGGCTTGACGACGTAGTCGTCGGCGCCGGCCTCCAGGCCCCGCACGACGTCGAGGTCGTCGCCGCGGGCCGTCAGCATGATGACGGGGATCGTCGAGCCGGAGGCGCGCAGCCGCCGGCACACCTCGAACCCGTCGATGCCCGGCAGCATCAGGTCCAGGACGGCCAGCTCCACGCGCCGCCCGGCCCCTCCGGCCAGCAGGGCGAGGGCCTCCTCGCCGGTGCCGGCGGTGTCGACCCCGTACGCGTGACGGCGCAGCACGAGCTCCATTCCGTCGCGTACGGAGGCGTCGTCCTCGATGAGCAGCACATGCGGCATGTCCCGATTATCGGGAGGCGGGTGCCGGGCGAAAGCGGCGAAGGGGGCATAGGGGGGCGGGGGCAGTCTTTGTTACCTCTTCATCGTGTTCCCGAGTGCCCTCGTGCTCCCGCCGCGCCGCCGCTCCGCGCCGCATCCGCGCTGTCTGCGTGCTCAGGCGGGGTCCGGGCGGGACGCGAGCGGCGGGGTCGTCGGCTGCCGGCCGGCGCCGGGGCAGGTGGCGCCCGAGAGCTCGTCCCAGTGCATCGGCAGGCGCCCGTCGTCCAGGGGTTTGAAGAGCTGGTCGAGCCGCCCGCTGGTGCAGTGCTCGCGGGCGGGGCAGAGCACCATGCCGACCGCCCATGCCACGTCGGCGAACCCGGTCTCCAGCTCGGCGCGCCGCCGCTCCACCGGCGAACGGGCCTCCCGCGGCGCCGGACCCGCTCCGGCCTCCGTGCCGCGGGCGAGGAGGCCGGTCAGCCGGTCCACTTCGGCGAGGGCCGCGTGCAGGTGCGCGGCCCAGCCGCCCGGCTGCGGATCGGGCACTGCGGCCGCGGCGGCGCGGGCCGCTTCCAACGGGGTGGGCGTGCTCACGGGGACTCCCTCTCCGGCCCGGGCCGGACTGCGTTCCCGGGGTGTCGTATCCGGCCAGGCTATCTCCGACCTGCCGGTCCGCCCCGACCGAGGGCCCGCGCCGGCCCCGGCCCGGCCGCCGCGCGGTCTGAAAGGATGAGGCAGTTTTCGTCAACACCAGGGAATCGAACACCACATGAACGAATTGCAGATCAGCCGGCGCCACCTCCTCACCCTGACCGGTGCGGCCGCCCTGGCCGCCGCCGGCCTCGGCTCCGCGACCGGGACGGCGCGCGCCGCCGCTGCCGGTCTGCCCGCCTCGAAGCTGATCCGGGTCGAGGGCAACACCGGCCCCGCCTACTTCCGCGAGGAGACCCTGCACGAGGGCACCGTGCTGCAGTCCATAGGCTTCGACAACGTCAACCGCCGCCTCTACGTGGCCCAGCTCATCCAGGGCGGACGCAAGCTCCCGGGCGAGTCCGCGGCCGTGTCCGGGGCCACGCGCGACCTCCACGGCGACCTGTCGATCACCGAGTGGACCCTGGGCGCCGACGCTGCGGACGGCAGCGGCACCGGGAGGATCACCGGCTCCATGTACCTGCGCGGGTTCGGCCACGGCGTGAGCATCGGCGTCGAGCCCTCCGGCAGCAGCACCTACCTGTGGACCGAGGTCGACGCCGTCCAGGACGTGAAGAACGGCACCAGCCGCGGCAGCCGGCTGTGCCGCTTCAGGTTCGCCAGCTCGGCCACGCCGCTGGACGCGACGAACGCCTCGCTCCAGAAGTTCACCCCCGTACCCGGCAGCGTGAACAACACCGCGAGCATCGACCCGATCACCAACCGCCTCGTGGTCCGCTACTCCCTGGGCGGGATGCGCTACCGCCTCTACGACCTGGCCGCCGCCCGGGCCGGCGACTTCACCGCGCCGCTGGCCGAGATCGCCGAGCCCGCGATCGCCATCGACCGCGCGCGCTTCGGCTACCCGTCCTTCCAGGGCTACGCGGCGGCCGGGAGCTACCTGTACCTGCTGCACGGCAACTCGTACGGCACGATGCAGGACCACGACAAGAACGAGGCGACCCCCGAGATCCTCATCTCCGCCCCGGGGGAGGGCAACACCCACCTCACGTCCGTGGATCTGAACACCGGGCAGATCGTCAGGACCTTCCACTCCAAGGCCGGCTACACCCTCCCCTTCCGCGAGCCCGAGGGCCTGGCGGTCCAGATCCCGCAGCCCGGCAACCCCGAGGTGTACCGCCTCTGCATGGGCTTCGCCTCCGGCGAGACGGGCGGTCAGCGCAAGGCGTCCGTCTACTACAAGGACTCCCTCGTCCAGCCGTGACCTCGCCGGCGGTCCCGGCACGAACAGGCCCCGTGCGGGCAGGCTTCGCGCCTGCGCGCACGGGGCCTGCCGTCGTGGTGCCGGCCGGCTCCTCCGGTGCCGCTCCGTACGGGACCGGGCCGCGGCGCCCGTCGGCAGGGCGGCGCGCGGTGATGCGGCGTGCGCCGGGCGCGGTGAGGCCGTACGGGTCCTCGGCCGGCGGGTGGGCGAAGCCGCGGCCGGGGTGCGCGCGTGTCACCGCCGCCATTGCGTGGCGGCGGGACAGGATCGTCGTCGCGGTCGTCGCGGTCGTCGCGGTCGTCGCGGTCGTCGCGGTCGTCGCGGTCGTCGCGGTCGTCGCGGTCGTGCGGCCCGCCGGGCGGTGCTCGGTCCCGGCAGCGGTCGTCTACAGTAGCGTAGACCGTCTACATGATTGTAGTCGTCGGTCGGCGGCTGTCGTGCCGGCCCCGGCCCTCATCCCATGGAGCTGTTCGACATGGTCCTGTCCCTCCTCGCCGCGGCGTCACCGGTGTTCGGTCCGCAGGCCTTCGGTCCACGGGCGCCGGGTCCGCAGGCGGTCGACCTGCTCGACGCGGGCTCCCTGCTCTCGGCCTTCGGCGCGCTCGGTGTCGCGGCCGTGCTGTTCGCCGAAACAGGCCTCCTGATCGGCTTCTTCCTGCCCGGCGACTCGCTCCTCTTCACCGCGGGCCTGCTCTGCGTACCGGCTCATCACGGCCCCGTCCACCTCTCGCTGCCCCAGGTGCTGGGCGCGGCGGTGGCCGGCGCCCTGCTCGGTGCCCAGGCCGGCTACCTCATCGGACGGCGCGGTGGCCGCGCCCTGCTGGCCCGCAGCCGCAGCCGCAAACTCCACGAGGGAGCCGAGCGGGCCGAGGAGCTCCTGGGCCGCTACGGACACGCCAAGGCCATCGTGCTGGCCCGGTTCGTGCCGATCGTGCGCACGGTCCTGAACCCGATGGCCGGCGCCCTCGGCGTGCCGGCCCGCGTCTTCGCGCTCTGGCAGGTCGTCGGCGGACTCGTCTGGACGGTCGGCCTGGTGCTGGCCGGATACGCCCTCGGCTCCTCGGTGCCCGACGTCGACCGCTACCTCCTGCCGATCGTCGTCCTCGTCGTCCTCGTCTCCCTCACCCCGCTGGTGGTCGAGGCGGTCCGCCGACGGGGGAGCCGCACCGCGAACGGAGGCCCGCGATGACCACTGCCGCCCCGCTCACCCCCCTCACCCCGCTCGCCCTGGACGGCTCCTCCGTCGACGGGGACCTGTACGTCTGGACCACCGACCTCGCCCGGCGCGCCCCCGCTCCGCTGGACGGCCTGGTCTCCGGCTGGTCCACGTACGGGCTCGCGCTCTTCGCGGTGCTGATGCTCGCCGCCTGGTGGCGGGCCCGGGCGGCCGCCGATCCGGCGCGGACCGCGATGGCGCTGGCCGCGCCGCTCGTGGTGAGCGCCGCCTTCCTGGTGGACACCGGCATCAAGTCCGTCTTCCGGGAGCAGCGGCCCTGCCAGACCCTCCACACCCTGACGCTGGAAGCGTGCCCGCCGCTCGGCGACTGGTCCCTGCCCAGCAACCACGCCGCCGTCGCGGCCGCCGCGGCGACCGCCCTGTGGGCCGTCGACCGCCGGATCGCCGCCCTCGCCGTGCCGGCCGCGCTGCTGATGGCCGCCTCCCGCGTCTGGGTCGGCGCCCACTATCCGCACGACGTGCTCCTCGGCCTCGCCGTGGGCGCGGCCGTGTCCTGGCCGCTGATCCGGGCCGCCCGCCGCGCGACCCCCGCCGTCGGGCGGCTCGCCCGCACCCCGCTGCGGCCCCTGGTCGCGGCCCGGTGAGGACCGGCGTCCCCGCACCGGCCCGGCGCCCGGCCCTGGTCGCGGCCGGCTGCGCGGCGGCCTTCGCCGTCCTCACCGCGCTCGTCGTGGCCCGGTCCGGCGCGCCCTACCCGCTCGACGAGGCGCTGCACGCGTGGTCCGTACGGCACCGGCCCGCGGTCCCCGCGGCCCTGGCCCGCGGGCTCACGGCGACCGGCAGCGGCCCCGTCCCCTACCTGTGCGCCCTCGCCGCCGGACTCGCGGCCGGCCGGGGCACCCGGGGCCGACCGGCCGCGGCCGCGGGGGCCCTGGGCTTCCTGCTGGTCGCCCAGGGCGTGCGCTACGGGATCATGTACGCCGTCGCGCGGCCCCGTCCGCCCCTCCCCGACTGGGCGGTGTACGCCTCCGGGTACGCCTACCCGTCCGGACACGCCACCACCTCCGCGCTCGCGGCCGGACTGCTGACCTGGGGCGCCCGCTGCGCGGCGGGCCCCGCGACGGCCCGGACCGGCCCCGCCGCACGGGGCGCGGCGCGCGCGCGGGCCCGGCGGGCCCCGTGGGTGCTGCCGGCCGTCCTCGCCCTGGCGGCCTGCTGGGCCGTGGCGGTGGGCCTCAGCCGCGTCTACCTCGGGGTGCACTGGCCCACCGACGTCCTCGGGGGCTGGCTCTACGCGTCGACCTGGCTCGCGGCCGGGGCCGCGGTGCTGGCCGGGAGGCGCGGCGGCGCGTACGGCCGGTACGGCCCGTACGGAGCCGGGTGACCGCGGGCCGCGGCCGCAAAGGGGAGCGCGCGGCGGAGCCCGCCGGGGGCGTACGGGCCGCGCACGCGGCCGGCGAGCCGCCGCGGGTCCCCGGTCCCGCGCACCGCGAAGGGGCCGCGGACGGGGGAGCGGGCGCGGAGGGCGGCCGGAGCGGGAGCCGGCGTGCGGGTCCGGGCGGGACCGCCGGGGGGAGCGCCGAGGTCCGCGCGCTGATCGTGGCGGCCGCCGTTCCGCTGCTCGTCCGGCACGGCGCGACCGCGCTCACCACCTCGATGATCGCCCGCGCCGCCGGCCTCGGTCAGGGAGCCGTCCACGCCGCGTTCGCCGACAAGCAGGCCCTGTTGGCGCAGTGCGTGATCGCGGCCGTACAGCCGGGCCGGACCGCCGAGTCGATCGCCTCCGGCGATCCGGAGGAACCCCTCGCGGCCCGCCTCGCCGCCGCGGCCGAGGCCTTGCGCGCACAGGCGGCCCGGATGCGGCTGGTCTGCGCGGCCATGCCGTACGAGATCCACGGCCCCCTCGCCGGCCACCCCGTGCTCGACGCGGAGTTCGGCCGGGTGCGCACCGCGCTCGTGGCGCTGTTCACGGCCGAGCGCGACGGCCTGTGCCTGCCCCCGCAGCGCCTGGCGGACGCGTTCCAGTCGCTGCTGACACCGGCAACACTCCCCGGCTCACCCGAACCGCTGGCCACGCGGGACCTCGTGGCCCTGTTCCTGCGGGGCGCACGGGGCGCAGCGGACCGGACCGGCGACGCCGAGTGAGCCGGGTGGGCCGAGAGGCGCAGCGAGCGGAGGGCGCCGGCGCGCGCGGGACCGGCATGCGAAACGATCGCCAATTCCCCGTCACGGCAATAAGAAACAAGTAAGTTCCGTGCGCATGACAGGGGGGCGAGGGGGCATTCGATCGTTCGGAGGTTGATAACTATGGTTCCCCTGCTTCTTGTTCTTCTGCTCGCCCTGATCCTCTTCGGTGCCGGTTTCGCGGTGAAGATCCTCTGGTGGGTCGCCATCGCCGTGCTGGTGCTGTGGCTGATCGGTTTCGTCGCCCGTCCGAAGGGCGGCAGCGGCCGCTGGTACCGCTGGTAGAGGCCGTTCCGGGCGGCATTCGCAAAGTTTCACCCCTGCCGGTGTGTGACATCTCCGGTCCAGGGCACACGGTTTTCAGCGGGCACCGCGCCCCGGGGAATTCTCGAATTCCACGGGAAAGCGGCCGCTGGTACGACGAGTGAGCAAAGGAGTTGTTCGCATGACTGACAATGTGTGGGGTTACCGGGAGACGTCCGGCCGTCTGGCCGGTGCCGATCTGACGGGCTACAAGGTCGAGGCGACGGACGGCTCCATCGGCAAGGTGGACAAGCACTCCGACGAGGTCGGCTCCGCCTACCTGGTGGTCGACACCGGTCCGTGGATCTTCGGCAAGGAGGTCCTGCTGCCGGCCGGTACGGTCAGCCGCATCGACGCCGAGGACCGGAAGATCTACGTGGACCGGACCAAGGAGCAGATCAAGGACGCTCCGGAGTTCGACAAGGAGAAGCACCTCGGCAACGCGGACTACCACCGACAGGTGGGCGGCTACTACGACGGGCCGCACCGCGTCTGACCGGACGCACGTGCACGGGGCGGGGGCGGTGACCACACGGGTCACCGCCCCCGCCCCGTGCTGCGCCGCCCTCGGCGCCGGCGCCCGCGGGGCTGCGGACCTGATGTGTCTCTCTGGTGGGTTTGCAAGGGTTTGCAACCATGGATTGCGGGTCATACGGAGGACATAACCGTACGAAGCGAACAGATCAGAGAGGGCCTTCACATGCGTGTGGCGTTTCTTGTGGCGTCCGAGGGAATCGAACAGGTCGAGCTGACGGAGCCGTGGAAGGCCGTGGCCGGCAGCGGCGGCACCCCTCGGCTCGTGGCGCCCGAGCCCGGTCGCGTCCAGGCCTTCAACCACCTCGACAAGGGCGACACCTTCCCGGTCGACGTGACCCTCGACGAGGCCTCGGCCGGCGACTTCGACGCCCTCGTGCTGCCGGGCGGCGTCGCCAACCCCGACGCCCTGCGGCTCGACGAGCGCGCCGTGGCGTTCGTCCGCGGCTTCTTCGACGCGGGCAAGCCGGTCGCGGCGATCTGCCACGCGCCCTGGACGCTGATCGAGGCCGACGTGGTCCGCGGTCGCACCCTCACCTCCTGGCCCAGCCTGCGCACCGACCTCACGAATGCCGGCGCCACCTGGGTCGACGAGGAGGTCAAGGTGTGCACCGGCGGTCCCAACACCCTGGTCACGAGCCGCAAGCCCGACGACCTCGAAGCCTTCTGCACCACGTTCCTGGCCGAGTTCGGCCGCTGACCGGAGGCATGACATGGGCATCATCGCCTGGATCCTGATCGGCCTGCTGGCCGGAGCCATCGCCAAGGCCATCACCCCGGGACGCGACCCCGGCGGCTGCCTGCTCACCATGGTGATCGGCATCGTCGGCGGCCTCCTCGGAGGCTGGCTCGGCAAGGTGATCTTCGGAGTCGACTCCATCAACGGCTTCTTCCACCTCTCGACGTGGATCGCCGCCGTGGTCGGCTCGGTCATCGTCCTCCTGCTCTACCGCCTGATCGCGGGCCGCAGCCGGACCTGACCCGCCGCGCACGCGCACGCACGGCCGAGGCCCGGCACCCCGCACCGCGCGGGGTGCCGGGCCTCGGCCGTGCGTGCGCGGCGGGCGCCGGGGTCCGCAGGTCACGCGGGGGCGGCCGGGGCGTCCCAGGTGCGCTGGTAGGCCGCCCAGTCGGGGCGGGGGCCGGGCAGGCCGCAATGGGCGCCGCGCAGGCCGTCGAGGGTCAGGGACACCATCCGGCGGCGCGCGTGCTCGTCGTCCTCGCTGCGGCGCGGGTAGCGGCTGAACAGCTCGATGACGTGGACGACGTCGAGCGTGGTGACGTCGGCGCGGACGGTGCCGTCGTCGAGCCCCCGGCCCAGCAGCCGCTCCGCCAGCGCCCGGGCCTCCTCGTTGGCGGCGGACACCTCCTGCGGCAGGCTGAACGTCCCGGCCAGGCCGGCGAACGCTCCCGCCCGGGCGTCGATCGCCGCGGACACGTAGAGCGCCAGGGCGTCCCAGCCCGAGCCCTCCGCCGCCAGGGCGCGCCGGAGCTCGGCGATCGTCTGCGCGATGCCGGTGGCGCACAGCCGTTGGAGGAGCTGCTCCTTGCTGCCGTACCGCCGGTAGAGGGTGCCGATCCCCACGCCCGCCCGTTCGGCGATCGCGGACACGGGTGCGTCCGGGCCCTGTTCCGCGAAGACGGCCCGGGCGGCGTCCA
Organism: Streptomyces subrutilus; assembly: GCF_008704535.1. Classification (NCBI taxonomy): domain Bacteria; kingdom Bacillati; phylum Actinomycetota; class Actinomycetes; order Kitasatosporales; family Streptomycetaceae; genus Streptomyces; species Streptomyces subrutilus. The sequence goes on along the minus strand of NZ_CP023701.1, from coordinate 1,078,485 downwards.
GGACCAGGACGTCGTTGCGCTCGGCCTCGGCCTGCCGCCCGAAGCGGCCGCCGGCCCGGATTCCCCCCGCGTCTGATTTCTTCATGCGTCCAACCTATTGCCTGTCGGAGCGTTGCACTCCGATACTCCTGTCGGAGCGCATCGCTCCGATAGGAGATCCTGATGGAAAACACGTCCCTACTGGCCCTGTCCGCCCCCCTCTTCGTGTTGCTGATCGTCATCGAGATGGTCTACTACCGGCTCCACCCCGATGAGAACGCCAGCGGCTACGGCGTCCGCGACACCGCGACGAGCCTCACCGTGGGTCTGGGCGCCGCCGCCGTGGACGTCCTCTACAAGACGATCGCGCTGGCCGTCTTCGTCGGCCTGTACGCCCTCACCCCCCTGCGGATCGAGGTCACCTGGGTGACCTTCCCGTTGATCCTGCTGGCCCAGGACTTCTGCTACTACTGGATGCACCGCGAACACCACCTCGTGCGCGTGCTGTGGGCCAGCCACGTGGTGCACCACTCCAGCCTCAACTACAACCTCTCCACGGCGGTCCGGCTGCCCTGGACGGGCCTCACCTCGCAGCTCTTCTACATCCCCCTGGTCCTGCTCGGCGTACCGCCCTGGGCGATCCTGCTGTGCGGCGGCATCAACATGCTGACCCAGTTCTGGCTGCACACCGACCGCATCGGACGGCTGCCGCGCCTCGTCGAAAGGGTCGTCAACACCCCCTCCAGCCATCGCGTGCACCACGCCTCCCAAGGCGGCTATCTGGACCGCAACTTCGGCGGCATCCTGATGATCTGGGACCAGCTGTTCGGCACGTGGGCCGAGGAGACCGAACGCCCCGTGTACGGGCTCACCAAGAACATCGACACCTACAACCCCCTGCGCGTCGTCTCCCACGAGTACGCCGCCATCGGCCGCGACCTGGCGCGGGCCACGCGGTGGCAGGACCGGGTGCGGCACCTCGTGGGCCGGCCCGGATGGCAGCCCGACCGTACGGCGGACGCCCCGCCCGCCCCGCTGCCCCAGGGGCCGCCCCTCGCGAGGGCCGTGCCCGCCGCCCGCTGCTGCCCCGGCCCGGACGCGGGCGCCGCGTGCGCCTGCGCGCCGGCGACCGCGGACACCGGCCGCTGAGGGGGCGCGCGTGACGACGACCGGCGGACCGGGCGGCCCGTCCCCGCGGACGCGGGAGCTGCACGCGTCCGTCGTGATCCACGCACCCCCCGAGCGGGTCTACGCGGCGCTCCGCGACGTCCGGCGGATGGCGCGGTGGAGTCCGGAGTGCGTCGGGGTCCTGGTCTTCCGGGGGAGGGGCGGCACCCGGCCCTCCTTCGTCGGGTTCAACCGCAACGGACCGCGCCTCTGGTTCACCTTCTGCCGAGTCACCACGGCGGTGGCTCCCACGGAGTTCGCCTTCCGGGTGTCGATCGCCGGGCTGCCCCTCGCCACCTGGGGGTTCCGCCTGGCCCCGGCCGGTCCGGACGGCCTCGGTACCGAGGGCCCGGGGTCCACGTGCGTCACCCAGTACTGGCAGGACCTGCGGCGGGGCGCGCGAGGGAGGGTCGCTGACCTGCTGGGCGCCGCCGTCGCCGGGACGTCGCCGGCGGCTCGGGTGCGCACCAACCGCTCCGGCATGGACACGACGCTCCGACGCCTGAAGCGCTCACTGGAGGCGGCCCCGGAGGAGGGCGGCGCCCCGCGCCCTCCCGCGCGCTGACCGTGGAACGCAAAGGTCCCGGGGAGCGTGCCCGGTCGACGTCACGTCGACCGGGCACGCTCCCCGGGACCGTCCGGGGCGGGGCTACGGGGTCTGGCCCGGCGCCTGCTCGGCGACGGCGACCGGCGCGGGCGCCGGGTCGTCCGCGTCCTCGGAGCCGTCCTCCTCGTGCTCGTCGCGCGCGTAGGCACGGAGGTGGCCTGTCACCGTGTTCGCGACGGCGACCAGCGGCACCGCGACGACGGCCCCGCCGATCCCGGCCACCAGGCCGCCGGTGGCGACGGCCAGGACCACGGCCAGCGGGTGGACCCGCACGGCCCGTCCCAGGATGAAGGGCTGGAGCACGTGGCCCTCGATCTGCTGGACCAGCAGCACCACCAGCAGGGCCATGAGCGCCGTGAACACGCCCTGCGTGACGAGCGCGACGACCACCGCGAGCGCACCGGAGGCCACGGCGCCGACCAGCGGCACGAAGGAGGCCAGGAAGATGACCACGCCGATCGGCACGGCGAGCGGCACCCCGAGGAAGTAGATGCCCACCCCGATGAACAGGGCGTCGATGAACGCGACGATCATCGTGCCGCGCACGTACGCCGTGAGCGTGCGCCAGGCGCGCGGACCCGCACCGGCCACGCCCGGCCGGGCGTCGGCCGGCACCAGGTTGAGCGTCCACTCCCAGATGCGCTTGCCGTCGTACAGCAGGAAGAGCGTGGAGAACATCGCCAGCAGCATGCCGGTGAGGATCTCCACCAGCACGGTCACCCCTTGGAGGCCCGTGGAGGTGATCTCGCTGGTGCTGGTGCCGATCGCGTCGCTCAGGTTCTTGGCGATGTCGTTGATCTGCTGCTCGGTCACGTGGAACGGGCTGTTCAGCAGCCAGCGCTTCAGCTCCTCGATGCCCTCCTGCACCCGCCCGGAGAGGTCGCCCAGGTTGTCGAGCACCTGCCAGACGACGAACCATCCGACCAGGCCGAGCACCACGAAACCGAAGATCGCGGTGAACGCGGTGGCGAGCCCCTGCGACAGGCCCCGGCGGTGCAGCCGGGCCACCGTCGGCTGGAGCAGCGCGGTGACCAGGAGGGCGATGACGAAGGCCAGGACGACCAGCCGCACGGCGCCGATCACCCGCATCAGCACCCACAGCGTCGCGGCCAGCACCAGGAACCGCCAGCCGGCCTCCGCCGCGACCCGCACGCCCCAGGGCACCGCCCGGGCCGGATCCGGCGTACGGGGTCGGGCCCGGCGGGCTTCCGCCGCCCTCTCCCGCGCGGCCTCGGCCTCGTACTCCGCGTCTCGGCGCGCCTGCATCTGGGCGCGACGCTCCCCGAGCGCGACCGCGCCGTCCTTCACGCGGTCGAGCCACTTGTGGATTCCGGGCATCCGGAACCTCCCTCCGTATCCCCGCTCTCCTGCCCCCGTTCCGGCAGATCAGCCGCGTTCGGCGGGAGGGGAGGTGCGCGGCCCGGCCGCGGTCGCGCGTCGTCGGACCGCCCTCCGGCTGTCGGGTTCGTTCGTCCTGCCGTTCGGGCGGGAGTCGGGGAGGAGGGGGAGGGAGGGGCCGTGGGTGTCGCCCGCCGGTCGCGATCCGGGCCGGGCCCGCGGTTCCGGTGAAGTTAGGCTAACCTAAGTGCCGTTCTGTACGGGCTGTCGAGCGGGCGGGCGCAGAGCCGGTGCGGGCATCGGTGTCGCGCCCGGACCCGCGCACGAATGGAGTGGCTCCGTGACCTTGACCCCCGCGCAAGAGTCCGCCGTGATCACAGTGCCCCGGGCGCGCGTCCCCGCCCCCGGCGGCACGCCGGCCGTACGGGTCGCCGCGCCGCCGCGGCCCCGTACGGTCGTGGTCAAGTTCGGCGGCAACGCCATGGTGGACGAGCGGCTCAAACGGGCCTTCGCCGAGGACGTGGTGGAGATGCGGCGGGCCGGGCTGCACCCGGTCGTCGTGCACGGCGGCGGACCGCAGATCAGTGCGCTGCTGGACCGGCTCGACCTGGAGGTGCGCTTCGAGGCCGGGCTGCGGGTCACCACGCCGGAGATCATGGACGTGGTCCGGATGGTGCTGGCCGGGCAGGTCCAGCGGGAGCTGGTGGGCCTGATCAACCGGCACGGCCCGCTCGCCGTCGGGCTGACGGGGGAGGACGCGCACACGATGACCGCGGAGCGGCGGCCCGCCTGGGTGAACGGCGAGCCGGTGGACATCGGGCTGGTCGGCGACGTCGTCGACGTGAACCCCGAGACCGTGCTCGCGCTGCTGGACCGCGGCCGCATCCCGGTCGTCTCCCCGGTGGCCCGGGGCGGCGACGGACAGGTGTACAACGTCAACGCCGACCTGGCGGCGGCCGCGTTGGCGCAGGCCCTGGGTGCCGAGAAGCTGGTCGTGCTCACCGATGTCGCGGGCCTCTACGCCAACTGGCCGGACAGCACCGAGGTCATCGACCGGCTGACCGCCGCCGAGCTGGAGGTGCTGCTGCCCGGGCTGGTCAGCGGGATGCTCCCGAAGATGCAGGGCTGCCTGCGGGCGGTCCGGGAGGGCGTCGGCTCGGCGCACGTGCTCGACGGCCGCGAGCCGCACGCCCTGCTGCGGGCCGTGCTCGGCGGCCCCGACGGGCACGGGGACGGCCGCGGGACGACCGTGGTCCCGGACCGGGAGCCCGGGCGCGTGGCGACCTGACCGGACGGCGACGCGGCCCCCGCCGTCCGCTCCCAGGGGCCGACCGCTCCCGGAGCGGCCGGGTGGCCGGCCCGCCGCCGTGGCCGGTTCCCGCAGCCCGAACCGGCCTCAGGGCGCGCCCGGGTGGGTCGTGCGCACGCCGTCCACGTACGTCGCGACGACCTCGATGCCGCCGATGCGGGAGGTCTCCACGCGCCTCGGATCGTCGCCGAGCACGACCAGGTCGGCGCGCTTGCCCGGGCTCACGGTGCCCGCGGCGTGCTCCCAGTGGCAGGCACGGGCACCGGCCGCGGTGTAGGCGTACAGGGCCTCGTCGACCGTGACCGCCTCGGCCGGGCCGATCGCCCGGCCCGAGAGCGAGGCCCGCTCCACCATGAACTGGACGGCCCGCAGCGGCGAACCGTCCGTCACCGGCCGGTCGGAGCTGCCGACCAGGGAGACGCCGTGGTCGAGGAAGCCCCGGCCCCGGTACATCCACGGCGCCCGCTCGGGGCCCATGACCGTCGCGTAGTCGTCGCCGAAGTACCGCAGGAAGTTCGGCTGGACCACCGCGGCGACGCCGAGCGCCGCGAACCGGGGGAGCTGGTCGGGGCGGATCAGGCCGGCGTGCTCGATCCGGTGCCGGGCCTCCGGCCGGGGCCGCAGCCGCTGGGCCCGCTCCAGAGCGTCCAGGGCGAGATCGGCGGCCCGGTCCCCGATGGCGTGCACCGCCAGCTGCCATCCGGCCAGGTGGCCGTCGACGATCAGGTCCGTGATCCGCTCGGGGGTGTCCTGGAGTTCACCGCTGGTGTCCGTGCCGACGTACGGACCGGTCAGCGCGGCCGTACGGGCCATCATGCCGCCGTCGGTGTAGACCTTGAGGGCGCCGACCGACAGCCAGTCGTCCCCGAAACCGGTCCGCAGTCCCAGGTCGAGCGCCCGCGGTATCCCGTCGCCCGCGTGGGCCGCGACGGGGCGCAGGGTGTCCCCGGCCGCCATCAGCTGCACGCGCAGCGGCAACCGGCCCTGCTCGCGCAGGAGTTGGTACGCCCCCGCTTCGACCGGGCTGTGGCCGAGCAGCCCGCCGCCGATCCCCGCCTCGGCGCAGGCGGTGATGCCCTCGGCGAGGCACTGCCGGCCGGCGCGTTCGATCGCGTCGGCCAGCTCCTCCTGGGAGTACGGCAGCCGCAGTCTGCGGGCGGCCGTCATGGCGCTCTCGGCGAGGAAGCCCCCGCCCTCTGCCGCCGAGGCGGGGAGCAGGTCGAGCACGGCGCTGTTGACCACGCAGCCGTGGCCCGAGTCGTGCAGCATGAAGATCTTGCGGCCGCCGCCGACCCCGTCCAGCTCGGCGGCGGTCAGGTGCCGGCCCAGCGCCCGCTGGTCGTACCCGGCGATGTCGACCCAGGCGCCGGGCGGCCGCTCGGCGGCGGCCCGGGCCACCACGGCCAGGACGTCCGCGGCCCGGGTGCAGGGGGCCACGCTGGGGGTGGCCGCCTTGAGCCCGGCCCAGGCCAGGTGGACGTGGCTGTCGATGAACCCGGGGAGCACGGTGGCCCCCTGGAGGTCGACGACCTCGCGGGCCGGCAGGCCCGTCACGGCATCGTCGAGCCCGACGACGCGGCCGTTCCAGATGCCGATGTCGTGCGCGACCGGGTGCGCCGGGTCCATGGTGACGACGTTCGCGTTGGTCAAGCGGGCGGTGAGCACGGGCGGTCGGGTCCTCAGGGGGTGTGCGCCACGGTCCCGGGGGCCGGGTGGTGGCGGGTGCGGGCGGTGGGGACCATCAGCGGGGTGCCGGTCTCGGGGTCCTCGATGATCCGGCAGGGCAGGCCGAAGACGTCCTCGACGAGCTCGGCGGTCATCACCGAGGAGGGGTGGCCCTCGGCGGCGATGACTCCGCCGGGCTTCATCACGACGAGGTGGCTGGCGTACCGGCAGGCCTGGTTGAGGTCGTGGAGCACGGCGACGATGGTGTGGCCCTTGCGCTCGTGCAGGTCGGCGCAGAGGTTCAGCACCTCCACCTGGTGGGCGATGTCCAGGTAGGTGGTGGGCTCGTCGAGCAGCAGGACGGAGGTCTCCTGGGCGAGCACCATGGACAGCCAGACCCGCTGGCGCTGTCCGCCGGAGAGGTCGTCCACGGGCCGGTCGGCGAGTTCGAGCACGCCGGTCTGGCGCATCGCCTCGGCCACGGCGTCCTCGTCCCGCGCGGACCACTGCCTCAGCATCCGCTGGTGCGGGTAGCGGCCCCGGGCGACCAGGTCGCCGACGGTGATGCCGCCCGGCGCGGTCGAGGACTGCGGCAGCAGGCCGAGGCGGCGGGCGACCTCGCGGGAACGGTAGGAGCCGATCGGGGCGCCGTCCAGGTAGACCTCGCCCGCCTTCGGCTTGAGCATCCGCGCGAGGGCCTTGAGGAGGGTGGACTTCCCGCAGGCGTTGGGGCCGATGATGACGGTGAAGGAGTGGTCGGGGATGACCACACCGAGGTCGGTGGCCACGGTCCGCTGCTCGTAGCAGAGGGTCAGGCCCTGCGCCCGCAGCCGGGCCGTCGGCGCGGCGGCCCCCTGCTCCGGGGCGCCGGCGTCCCGGCGTACGGAGACGGCGCCCCCCTGCTGCGGCGGGACGGCGCCCGGCTGGCTCGTACGTGTCATGCGCGGCTCTTTCGCGACTCGGAGACCAGCAGCCAGATCAGGTAGAGCCCGCCGATGGTGCCGGTGGCCGTGCCGACCGGCAGCAGGGCGGGGGAGAACAGCCGCTGGACCGCGAGGTCGCTCACGGCCAGCAGGACCGCGCCCATCAGGGCGGCCGGGACCAGCCCGGAGCCAGAGGAGCGGATCAGCTTGCGGGACAGCTGCGGGGCGGCCAGCGCGATGAAGAAGATCGGGCCGGTCACGGCGGTGGCGAAGGCGGCCAGGGCCACGCTGACGATCAGCAGCGCGGTCCGGGTGCGGGCCACGTTCACGCCGAGGGCCGTCGCGGTGTCGTCGCCCATCTCCACCATGGTCAGCCGGCGGCCGAGGAGGAACGCGAACGGCAGCAGCACCGCGACGGCGGCGCCGACCGCCGCCGCGTGGTCCCAGGTCCGGTTGCCGAGGCTGCCGATCAGCCAGGACTGGGCCTCCAGGGCCTCCTGCCAGCTGGCGCGGGTGATGAGGTAGGAGTTGACGGCGAGCAGCAGCGCGCTCACGCCGATGCCCATGACGACGAGCCGGAAGCCCTGGACGCCCCCGCGGAACACCAGCAGGTAGACGGCGAGGGCCGTGCCGAGGCCGCCGATCAGCGCGCCCAGCACGATCTGCGTCATGCTGCCGTGCAGGGTGACGATGACGATGAGGGCGCCGGTGGCCGAGCCGTTGGTGAAGCCGATGATGTCGGGACTGCCCAGCGGGTTGCGGGTCAGGCTCTGCAGGACCGCGCCGCTCACGGACAGCGCCGCGCCCACGCACAGGGCGGTCACCAGGCGGGGCATGCGCAGGGTGTTGACGATGAAGTCGGCCCCGCCGGAGCCGTTGCCGGTCAGGGCCCCGAGCACCTCCGGTACGGACAGCGTGAAGTCGCCGGTGGTCAGGGAGACCAGCATGACCGCGAGGAGGATGGCGGCCAGGGCGACGGTGACCAGGAGCGTACGGCCGTGGAAGCGCAGGGAGAGCCCGCTGCGGCCGCCCCGTACGACCCGCCCCGAGACGACGTGGGGTCGGGCGGCGCGGTCCCGGGCGGCGGGGGCGCCGGCCGGCGCGGAGGTCTCGGTCTCCGGGGCGGGGCTCACAGCATGACCAGCTTTCGGCGGCGGCAGAGGGCGAGGAACAGCGGCGCACCGACGAACGCGGTGACGATGCCCACCTGGATCTCGCCGGGCGCGCCGATCACCCGGCCCAGGACGTCGGAGCCGACCAGCAGGACCGGGGCGAGGACGGTCGAGTAGGCCAGCACCCAGCGTTGGTCGGGGCCCACGACGAAGCGGGACACGTGCGGCACGACCAGGCCGACGAAGCCGATGGGTCCGGCGGCGGCGGTCGCGGCGCCGCACAGCAGCATCACGGCGACGACGCCGAGCACCCGGGTGCGGCCGACGTTCACCCCCAGGGCCCGGCCGAGCTGGTCTCCCATGGCGAGGGCGTTGAGGGAGGGGGCCAGCAGCAGGGCGAGGAGCAGCCCCGCGACGACGAACGGGAGGATCACCCACACGACGTCCATGCGCCGGCCGGAGAGCGCGCCCACCGTCCAGAAGCGGAACTGGTTGAAGGCGCGCGGGTCGAGCAGCAGGATCGCGGAGTTGAACGCGAAGAGCACGGCGGTCACGGCGGACCCGGCGACCACCAGCCGGTCCGGCGTGGCCAGTTTCCGGCCCGCCGAGCCGAGCAGGTAGACCACGACCGAGGCGACGGCGGCGCCCGCGAAGGCGAACCAGACGTAGCCCAGGGCCGTTCCGATGCCCAGGAAGGAGATGGCCACCACCACGCCCGTCGAGGCCCCGAGGCTGACGCCGAGCAGGCCGGGATCGGCGAGCGGGTTGCGGGTCAGGGCCTGCATGAGGGCGCCGGAGAGCCCGAGGGCGATCCCCACGAGCACGCCGAGTACGGTCCGGGGGATGCGGTAGCTGTGGATGATGACCGAGGCCTGCGACCCGTCGGGGTTCCACAGGACGCTCCAGGTGGAGGTGAAGGGGATGTCGCGGGTGCCCAGCCACACGCTCAGCAGGGCGATGACGACGAGTGAGGCCAGGGCGACCAGCAGGCCGGCGCCGCGCAGCACGGCGAGCGCCGCTCTTCGCGACGGCGGCGCGGACGCCGCCCCCTTGGTGTCGTTCCCGACTTCCGTCCGGGTGTCGACGGACAACAAGGCTCCCCCCAGCGACCAACCGCGCAGCGTTAACTTAGGTGAGGCTAACCGAATAAACTCCATAGGGTCAACTCCCTTATCGGGTAAGGAAGTCCACCTGGTGGGCGGCGCTCGTACCTGATTCCGGCTTGAGAACATTAGAGTAGCCTTACCTAACCAGTGGTCCTCCGGAGGTCCCGCATGCTCGACGGCAGTCCACCCGGAGGCTCTGTTCTCCGGCGCGCGATCAGCGCGCAGCGGCGCCGGGTCGCCGCCGCCTCGCTCCTCGGCACCACCCATCAGGCCTGCGAGGCCATGGTGCCCGTGGTCATCGGCGTCATCATCGACCGGGCCGTCGCCACCGGATCGGCGGGAGCGCTGCTGCGCTGGCTGCTGGTCCTCGCCGCGCTCTTCCTCGTCCTGTCCACCTGCTACCGCACCGCCGCCCGCATCACCGACGGCTCCGGCGAACGGGCGGCCCACCGCATCCGCACCGAACTCGGCACCCGGGTCCTGGACCCGCGCGGCGGCGCCGACTCCGGCCGGCTCCCCGGCGCCCTCACCGCCATGGCCACCGGCGACGCGGCCCGGGTCGGCGCCGTCGTCGCCGCCCTGCCCTACGGCATAGCCGCCGTCGCCGGACTCGCCGTCAGCGCCGTCGCCCTGCTGCGGGTGTCCGTCCCCCTCGGCCTGCTCATCCTCCTCGGCGTACCGCCCCTGCTGTGGATCGGCCACCGCATCAGCCGCCCCCTCGAACGGCGCAGCGAGGCCGAACAGGACCGGGCCGCCCACGCCTCGGGCGTCGCCGCCGACCTGGTGGCCGGCCTGCGCGTGCTCAAGGGCATCGGGGCCGGGCCGGCCGCCGTCGCCCGCTACCGCCGCACCAGCCAGGACTCCCTCGCGGCCGCCCTGCGCGCCGCGAGCAGCAGGTCCTGGCACGACGGCGCCATCCTCGCCCTGACCGGCGCCTTCATCGCCGTCATCGGCCTGGTCGGCGCGCGCCTGGCCATGGACGGCTCGCTCAGCATCGGCCAACTCGTCGCCGCGGTCGGCCTCGCCCAGTTCCTCCTCGGCCCCTTCCAGCTCCTGACCTACGTCAGCGCCGAGTTCGCCCAGGGACGCGCCTCCGCGGCCCGCCTCGACGAGGTGCTCGCCTCCCCGCACGCCGTCCCCTCGGGCACCGCCCCGCTGCCCGTCCCGTTCACCGGCGGACTGCGGCTGCGCGGCGTCTCGTACGGCGCGCTGCGCGGGATCGACCTGGACATCGCCGACGGGAGCCTCGTCGGCGTCGTCTGCCCCGACCCGGCCGCCGCCACCGACCTCCTGCTGTGCCTCGGCCGCGAGTTCGACCCGGGACAGGGCACGATCGAACTCGCCGGCGCCGACATGGCCTCCCTCGACCCCGACGCCGTCCGCCGGGCCGTCCTCGTCGCCCACCACGACGCCGACCTCTTCGAGGCCAGCCTGCTCGACAACGTACGGGCCGGCACGGAGACCCCCGCCGAGGAGCTCGGGCCCGTGCTCAGCGCCTCCACCACCGACGACGTGGCCCGCGCCCTGCCCCAGGGCGTGCACACCCCGCTCAGCGAACGCGGCAGGTCCCTGTCCGGCGGCCAGCGCCAACGGGTCGCACTGGCCCGGGCACTGGCCGCGGACCCGCAGGTCCTGGTCCTCCACGACCCGACCACCGCCGTCGACACCGTCACCGAATCGCTGATCGCCACCCGGCTGCGCGACCTGCGCAAGGGCCGCACCACCCTGCTCGTCACCACCAGTCCCGCGCTGCTCGCCGTGACCGACCGCGTGGTCGTCATCAGCGACGGCGCCGTCACCGCCGACGGGCGCCACCCGGACCTCGTCACCGCGGACGCCTCCTACCGATCGGTGGTGCTCGTATGACCCCCGCGAACGAACCGGCCGCCCCGCCGCAGCCCACGGCCGCCGCCGGGGAGCCGGGGGCCGGCGCCGCGCCCGGGCGGGTCATCCTGCCCGTGGCGAGCGGCGCCCAGACCCTCGCCGCCGTCGGCGCACTGCTCCGCGGCCGGCGCCTGCAGACCTTCACCGCCGTCGGCGTCCTCACCCTGGGCACCGGCATCGGCCTGCTCACCGCCCCGATCCTGGGCCGGATGGTCGACCTGGTCGCGGGGCAGCGGGGCGCCGCCTCCCTCACCGTGCCGATGGTGCTGCTGCTCGTCGTGGCCGTCGGCCGCGGCGCCGCCACCGGGCTCGGCAGCGCACTCGTCGCACGGCTCGGCGAGACCGTCCTGGCGGGCCTGCGCGAACGCTTCATCGACCGCGCGCTGAACCTTCCGCTGGAGCGGGTCGAACAGGCCGGCTCGGGCGACCTCACCTCCCGGGTGACCGGCGACGTCACCCTCATCACCCGGGTCGTCCGCCAGGCCCTGCCCGAGTTCACCACCGCCCTGCTCACCATCGTGCTCACCCTGGCCGGACTGGCCGTGCTCGACTGGCGGTTCCTGGCCGCCGTCCTGCTGGCCGTCCCCGTCCACGTCCTCACCGTCCGCTGGTACATCCCGCGCGCGGTCCCCGTGTACGCGGCCCACCGCGTGGCCAACGGCGCCCTCCAACACCAACTGCTCGACAGCGTCGGCGGCGTCCGCACCGTCCGGGCCTTCCGGCTCACCGACCAGCACGCCAAGCTGCTCGAATCCCGCTCGCGCGAGGCCGTCGACCTGGCCCTGCGCGGCATCCGGCTCGTCTCCGGCTTCTTCTCCCGGCTCAACCTGGCCGAGTTCATCGGGCTGGCCGCCGTCCTGGTCACCGGCTTCCTGCTGGTCGGCAACGGCTCCGTCAGCATCGGCACGGCCACCGCGGCCGCGCTCTACTTCCACAGCCTCTTCAACCCGGTCAACGCCGCGCTGTTCCTCATCGACGACGCCCAGTCCGCCGGAGCGAGCCTCGCCCGCCTCGTCGGCGTCTCCGACCTGCCCGCCGAGGAGGACCCGGCCGACGCGGCCCGGCCGGCCGACGGCTCCGTACGGGTACGCGAACTCAGCCACGCCTACGCGTCCGGGCACCCGGTGCTCGACGCGGTCGACCTGGAGGTCCGCGACGGCGAACGGGTCGCGCTCGTCGGCGCGAGCGGCGCCGGCAAGACCACCCTGGCGAAGCTGATCGCCGGCGTCCACCGGCCGACCGGCGGCTCCGTCGAACTCGGCGGAGCCGACACCCGCGCACTCGGCCCCGCCGGAGTGCGCCGGGCCGTCACGCTGATCAGCCAGGAAGTGCACGTCTTCGCAGGCCCCCTGGCCGAGGACCTGCGGCTGGCCCGGCCCGGGGCGACCGACGCCGAGATCACCGCCGCACTCGCCCGCGTCGACGCCCTCACCTGGGTCGAGGCCCTGCCCGAGGGCGCGGCCACCGTCGTCGGCGAGGGCGGGCACCGGCTCACGGTGACCCAGGCCCAGCAGCTCGCCCTGGCCCGGCTGGTGCTCGCCGACCCGCCGGTCGCCATCCTCGACGAGGCCACCGCGGACGCCGGCAGCGCCGGCGCCCGCACCCTGGAGGGCGCCGCGCTGCGGGCGTTGGAGGGGCGGACCGGCCTGATGGTCGCCCACCGGCTGCCGCAGGCGGCCACCGCGGACCGCATCGTCGTCCTCGACCGGGGCCGCGTCGTGGAGAGCGGCACCCATGCGGCACTGGTGGCCGCGGGCGGCAGTTACGCCGCCCTCTGGTCGGCCTGGTCGGACAGCCGCCGCACCGGAGCCGAGGAGGCCGCCGTGCCCCGCCCGCGCGAGGCCTGACCGGACGGGCGGGGACGCCGCGCAGCGCCCCCGCCCGCGCCGCCCCCGCAACGAGAGCCCCGGACACCGCTGGTGCGGTGTCCGGGGCTCTCGTGCGTGCGTACGGGGTGGACCCGCGGCGCGGGCCGCTCGGGCTCCGTGCACCCGCAGTCGCGTGCACCCGCGGCCCCGTGTACCCGCGGCCCCGTACGCACGGCTCCCCGCGCCGCCGGACCCCGGGTACGCGGAAGGCCGGGCCCGGCGAGCGGGCCCGGCCTTCCGGGGTGTCAGGCCTGGCGGCCGATCAGGCTCTTGGGCCGCAGGTCCGTCCAGTTGGCCTCCACGTGGGCGAGGCAGGCCTCACGGGTGTCCGCGCCGAACACGGTCGCCCACCCCGCCGGCACCTCGGCGAAGGACGGCCACAGCGAGTGCTGGCCCTCTTCGTTGACCAGCACCAGGAAGCTTCCCTGCGGGTCCTCGAACGGGTTGGTCGTCATGCGTTCTCACTCCTCGTCGTCCTTGCGGACATGATCGCGAACAGCTCCGAGAGCGGCTGCCGCGGGTCTGCGGCCACGTGCTCGACGAGCACGTGGAGTTCTTCGGCGAGCTGCCGGGCCTTTGCGGTCCCCAGCAGCTCGGTGGCATGGATCAGCTCGCCGTGGACCGGCCCGTCCCCGAGCGGCTCGTAGAAGCTGAGCGTCAGCTCGGCCGCCGTGCGCGACGGGGGAACGGCGTGGAAGGCGCCCATGCCGCCCTCCAGTTCGCCCAGGTCGGCCTGCTCGTGGTGGACCACCCGCACCTGCGGGCCCCGGGGCGGCAGTCCGGCCGCCCGCAGCACCTCGTCGAACGGCACCTCCTGCCGGTCCAGGGCGTTCAGCGTCGTCTCGCGCACCCGGGTCAGCAGCTCCTCGAACGTCGGGTCGCCCCCGGTGTCCGTGCGCAGCACCACCGTGTTCAGGAAGCAGCCCACCAGCGGCGCGAGCCGCTCGTCGGACCGTCCCGCGACCATCGTGGCGATCGGCAGGTCCGTGCCGGCGCCGTGGGCCGTGAGCAGCGCCGACAGCGCCGCCTGCAGCACCATGAACATGCTGGTGCCGGTCGTCCGGGCCAGCGCGTCCACCCGGGCGTGCAGCCCCGCGTCCAGGACGAAGGGCACCTGGCCCGCCGTGTACCCGGCCGGGCCGGGCTCCGCCGGGCGCGGCCGGTCCGTCGGCAGTGCCAGGGCGTGCGGGACGCCCCGCAGGGTCCGGCGCCAGTACGCGAGCTGCTGCCCGCCGGCGCCCGCCGGGTCGGCGAGGTCGCCGAGCACCTCGTGGGCCCAGGCCGCGTAGTCCGCGTACGAGACGGGCAGCGGCTCCCACGCGGGCGCCCGGCCGTCGGCCCGGGCCGCGTAGGCGGTGGTCAGGTCCCGGAACAGCGGCACCACCGACCACTCGTCCACGGCCAGGTAGTGCGAGGCCAGCAGCAGCGCCTGGGCGCCGTCCGGAGCCGTCAGCAAGTGGGCCCGCAGCGGGGCCTCCACGGCCGGGTCGAAGGCCCGGGCCGCGCGCTCGGCCAGCGCGGCGTCGAGGTCGGCGCAGTCCTCCACGCGCAGCACCGGCGGCTCGGCGGCCGGCCGCAGCCGCAGCGTCCCGCCGTCCGGCGCGAAGGAGGTGCGCAGCGGTGCGTGCCGCTCCACCAGGTCGGCCAGGGCCGCCGTCAGGGCCGCCGGGTCCAGACCGCCCGGGCCGCGCAGCGCGAGCGCGCTGTCGAAGCCGGGCAGCAGCCGGTACGCCTCCCACTGCGCGCGCTGCACCGGAGCGGCCGGCGCCCCGTCCGGCCCCTCACCGGAGCCGGACGCCGCACCGGCGCCCGCCCGCAGTGCGGGCCGGGCGGCCCGTGCGCCGTCGAGCCGCTCCGCCAGGCCGCTGACCGTCAGGGCGTCGAAGACGTCGCGGATGCCCAGCTCCACCCCGAACTCGGACCTGATCCGGCCGAGCAGCCGCATGGACGCCATCGAGTGGCCGCCCAGCGCGAAGAAGCTGTCGTGGACACCGACCTCGTCCAGCTTGAGGATCTCCCCGAACAGCCGTGCCAGCCGCGCCTGGGTGGCGTCGGCGGGACGGGCGTCGCCCGTCATCCCCGACCAGTCCGGCGCCGGCAGCGCCTTGTGGTCCAGCTTCCCGTTCGGGGTCAACGGAAGCGGGCCGTCCAGCGGCACCACGAGGGCGGGCACCATGTACTCCGGCAGCAGCCCGGCCGCGTGGGCGCGCAGGGCGCGCGGATCGAGCTCCCCGCGCTCCGCGACGGCGTACCCCACCAGGCGCACGATGTCCCCGTCCCGGTCGGCCACCACCGTGGCCTGGGCCACGTCCGGGTGGGCGGCCAGGGCGGCCTCGATCTCGCCCAGTTCGATGCGGAAGCCGCGGATCTTCACCTGCGTGTCGACCCGGCCCAGGAAGTCCAGGTTCCCGTCGCGCCGCCAGCGGGCCCGGTCCCCGGTGCGGTACATCCGGCTGCCGGGCGGCCCGTACGGGTCGGCGACGAACCGCTCCGAGGTCAGCCCGGACTTGCCGAGGTAGCCGCGGGCCAGGCCGCGGCCGGCCACGTACAGCTCGCCCGTCACGCCCGGCGGGACCGGGGAGAGGGTCGCGTCCAGCACGTAGCAGCGGGTGTTGGGGTCGGGGCGGCCGATCGGCACGCGTCCGCCGGGGCGCCCGCCGGACTGCCGCGCCGGCCACAGCGTGGAGTTCACGGTGGCCTCGGTCAGCCCGTAGGCCGCGATGAGGTTCACCGAGGCGCCCCACCGCTCGAAGAGGTCCGGCGGCACGGTCTCGGTGCCGACCAGGATCGTCGAGCCCTCGGGCAGCTCGCAGCCGGCCGGCAGGGCCGACACCAGCGAGGGCGGCAGGATCATGTGGGTGATCGCCTGCTCCGCCAGGAAATCGGTGAGGGCGGTGCCGGCCACCCGGGCCTCGTCGGGGACGAGCACCAGGCTGCCGCCGTGGCACAGGGCCATGGCCAGCTCGAACACGGCCACGTCGAAGCCGATGGAGGCGAACTGCAGGACCCGGCTGTCGCGTTCCAGCCCCATCCGGTCCACCGCCGTGGCGACCAGGCTGGAGATGCCCTCGTGCGGCACGGCCACGCCCTTGGGGCGGCCCGTCGAGCCCGAGGTGTAGATCACGTACGCCGCCGCGTCCAGCGGTACGGACGGCAGCGCCGCGTCGCCGTCCGACGGGGCGTCGAGCGCGGCCGCGGTGTCCGGCGCGTCGAGCAGCAGCACCTCGACGCCCTCGGCCGCGGGGATCTTCCCGGCGACCGGCTCGGTGCCGACGACCAGGGCGGCGCCCGAGTCCCCGACCATGTACGCGAGCCGGTCCGCGGGGTGGACCAGGTCGAGCGGCAGGAAGGCCGCGCCGAGCCTGAGGACGGCCAGCACCGTCGCGACCATGTCGGCCGACCGCGGCACCGCCACGCCGACCACGCTCTCCGCGCCCACCCCGCGCCCGGCCAGCAGCCGTGCGATGCGCCGGGAGCGGGCGTCGAGCTGCGCGTAGCTCAGCGTCCCGGACCGCTCCACCACCGCGGGGGCGTCCGGCCGCTCGGCGAGGCGCCGCGCGAACAGTTCGGGCAGGGAGGCCTCGTCGACCTCCCGGCCGGTGGCGTTGAACCCCTCCAGGACCAGCCGGCGCTCCTCGGGGTCGAGGACCTCCAGCCGGGACACCGGCAGCAGCGGATCGGCGGCCGCCAGCGCGACGAGCCGCCGCAGCCGCTCGCCCAACAGCTCCGCGGTCTCCCGGTCGAACAGCTCGGTGGCGAACTCCAGCCGGCAGTCCAGCCCGTCCGGCTCCGCGCCGGCCCCGGTCCGCTCGGTGAAGCTGAACACCAGGTCGAACTTGGCCGCGCTGATGCGGAACGGTACGAACTCCACCGCCAGCCCCGGCAGGGACAGCTCCCCGCCGGTGCGGTGGTGGTAGCCGACCATCACCTGGAAGAGTGGGTTGCGGGCCAGCGAGCGGGCCGGGTTCAGCTTCTCCACGACCGCCTCGAAGGGCACGTCCGCGTGGGAGAAGGCGGCCAGCGCGGTGTCGCGCACCCGCGTCAGCAGCTCCCCGAAGCCGGGATCGCCGCCCAGGTCGGTGCGGAGCACCAGGGTGTTGACGAAGAAGCCCACCAGGTCGTCCAGGGCCTCGTCCCCGCGCCCCGCGATGGGGGAGCCGACCAGGATGTCGTCGCCCGCGCCCATCCGGTGCAGCAGCGCGGCGACGGCCGCGTGCACCACCATGAACATGCTGGCGTTGTGCTCCCGGGCCAGGCGCCGCAGCCCCTGGTGGGTCTCGGCGTCGAACGCGACCTCCAGCTCCCCGCCCGTGAAGGCGGGCCGGGCCGGCCGGGGCCGGTCGGCGGGCAGCTCGGTCTCCTCCGGCGCGCCCTCCAGGGCGGTCCGCCAGAACTCCAGCTGCCGCGCGGCGAGGCTCGCCGGGTCGGCGGCGTCGCCCAGCAGATCCCGCTGCCACAGGGCGTAGTCCGCGTACTGCACCGGCAGCGGCTCGAAGCGGGGCTCCGTGCCGTCCAGGCGGGCGGCGTAGGCCGTGGCCAGGTCGCGCAGGAACGGCCGGTCCGACCACTCGTCCGTGGTGATGTGGTGCAGCAGCAGGACGACCACGTGGTCCTGCGGCGCCACCGTGAAGACCGTGGCCCGCAGCGGGAGTTCGGACGCCAGGTCGAACGGCCGGTCCACCGCCGCGTCGATCAGCGCGGGCAGGTCCGCCTCGGCGGCCGCCGCCACCTCGACCACCGGCCGGGCCTCGCCGGCGGGCAGCACCCGCTGGAAGGCCTGGCCCTCGCGCACCGTGAAGACCGTGCGCAGCGCCTCGTGGCGGCCCGTGACGTCGGCCAGGGCCGCCGTCCACGCCTCCACGTCCAGGGCGCCGCGCAGCCGCATCACGAGCGGGAAGTTGTAGGCGGCCGAGGCCGCCTCGATCTGCTGGATGACCCACAGCCGCTGCTGGGCGTGGGAAAGCGGCAGCTCGGCGGGCCGCTCGCCGGCGGTCAGGGCGGGCCGGCCCGCGTCCTGCCGGCGCCCGGCGCGCTCGGCGAGTTCGGCGACGGTGGGGGCCTCGAACAGGTCGCGGATCGCCAGCTCGGCCGCGAGCGCGGTCCGGGCCCGGCTGACCAGCCGGGTGGCGAGCAGCGAGTGCCCGCCGAGGTCGAAGAACGAGTCGTCGATCCCGACCGCCCCCTCGGGCAGCCCGAGCACCTCGGCGAACAGGGCGCAGAGGGCCTCCTCCCGCGGCGAGCGGGGTGCCCGCCGGGGGCCGGAGCCGCCGAGGTCCGGCGCGGGCAGCGCCTTCACGTCGAGCTTGCCGTTCACGGTCAGCGGCAGCGTGTCCACGGCGACCAGGGCCGCCGGGACCATGTAGCCGGGCAGCACCGACTTGAGGTGCTCGCGCACCGCCGGCAGCAGCGCGTCGCGGTCCCCGCCGTCCGGCTCGGGCACCACGTACCCCACCAGCCGCTTGTTGCCCGCGTGTTCCGCCACGACGACGGCCGCGTGCGCGATCCGCGGATGGTCGGACAGGGCCGCGCCGATCTCGCCGAGCTCCACGCGGTAGCCGCGGATCTTGACCTGGTCGTCGGTCCGGCCGAGGAAGTCGATCAGCCCGTCCGGCCGCTGCCGCACGAGGTCGCCCGTACGGTACATGCGCTCGCCCGGGGCCCCGAAGGGGTCCGCGACGAACCGGTCCGCGGTCAGGGCCGCCCGGTCGTGGTAGCCGCGGGCCAGCCCGGTGCCGGATACGTACAGCTCGCCCGGGCAGCCCGGGGGCACCGGCCGCAGCATCGCGTCCAGGACGTGCCCGCGGGTGCCGCGGATCGGCCGGCCGACGGTCGGGGTCGCGCTGTCGGCGGTGGACCCGCCGAGGGTGTTGATCGTGTACTCGGTGGGGCCGTACAGGTTGTAGCCGTACGTGTCCTCGGTACGGGCCAGCCGGGTCCACACGGCGTCGGAGACGGCCTCGCCGCCGAGCAGGACCAGCGCGGGCCGGTGCCGGCCCGCGGCCTCGTCGTGCTCCAGCAGGCCCTCCTCGATGAGGAGCTGGGCGTAGGTCGGGGTCACGTTCACCACGTCGACGCGGTGCAGGTCGCAGTAGGCGACCAGAGCGGCGGCGTCGCGCCGCAGCTCCTCGTCGCACACGTGGACCTCGTGGCCCTCGACGAGCCAGAGCAGCTCCTCCCACGACATGTCGAAGGCGAAGGAGACGGTGTGCGCGATCCGCAGCCGCCGCCCGCCGGCCGAGGCGATGGCCGGGTCGAATACCTCGACCTGGTGGTTGAGCTGCATGTTCGTCAGACCCCGGTAGGGGGTGACCACGCCCTTGGGGCGGCCGGTGGAGCCCGAGGTGTAGATCACGTACGCCGGGTGCTCCAGCCGGTCCCCGACCGTACGGGCGAACGCGGGCCGCTCGGCGTCGGTGACCGTCCCGTCGGGCAGCGCGGCCAGTTCGGCCGCCACCGCCGGGTCGTCCAGGGCCAGTTCGAGCGCGAGCGGACCCGCCGGGCCGCGCAGCGTCGGCGCGACCGCCGCCGTGGACACCAGGCACAGCGGCCCGGTGTCCTCGACCATCATCCGCAGCCGGTCGGCCGGGTGGTCCAGGTCCAGCGGCAGGTACGCCGCGCCGGTGCGCAGCACCGCGAAGAGGGCCACGACCATCTCGATCGAGCGCGGCAGCGCCAGGGCGACGACCCGCTCGGGCCCGGCGCCCCGGGCGAGCAGCAGCCGGGCCAGCCGGTTGATCCGCCCGTCCAGTTCGGCGTACGTCAGCTCCTGCGCGCCGAAGACCAGCGCCACCGCGTCGGGGGTGCGCGCCACCTGGTCGGCCAGCAGGTCCGCGACGGTGTCGTTCGGCACGGACCGGTCGGCCGCGGCCAGCGCGCCGTCCAGGGCCGTGCGTTCGGCGGGCAGCAGCAGGTCCAGGGCCGCGACCCGCTCCGGCAGGCCGTCCAGCAGTCGCCCGACCAGCGCCCGGAACCGCTCCAGGGTGGCCGTGGCCTGCTCGTCGCCGATCAGGTCGGGCCGGTACTCCAGCTTGACGCCGACGACCTCGGCCGGGTTGACGATGAGCGTCATCGGGTAGTGGGTGGCGTCCACGCTGCCCACGCCGGTGATGCCGTGTCGCTCGGAGAGCCGGCGGAAGCCGTCCTCGTCCGCGAAGTTCTGCAGCACGTACAAGGTGTCGAAGAGCACCCCGAGCCCGCCGGCCTGCTGGAGTTCCGCCAGGCCCAGGTACTCGTGGTCCATCACCGCGACCCGCTCGGACTGCACCCGGCGCAGCAGCTCCAGGACCGTCTCCTCGGGCCGCAGCCGTATCCGCAGCGGCACGGTGTTGAGGAACATGCCGATGGCGCTCTCGGCGCCCGGCACCTCCGCCGGGCGCCCCGCGACCGTGGCGCCGAACACCACGTCGTCGCGGCCCACCGCGGCCGACAGCACCAGCGCCCAGGCCGTGGACAGCACCGCGTTGACCGTCAGCCCGTGCTCCCGGGCCGAGCGGCGCAACCGCGCGCTCAGCTCCGGGCCGAGGTCCAGCGAGCCCCGGCGCGGGATCGTCGGCTCGCCGCCGCGCTCCCGGGCCACGAGCGTGGGCTCCGCGAGCCCGGACAGGGCCGCGCGCCAGGTGGCGCGGGCCGCGTCGAAGTCCTGCCCGGCGAGCCAGGCCAGGTAGTCGCGGTAGCTGCCGGGGGTTTCCATCCCGGTGTCGTCGCCCGCGGAGGCGTACAGCGCGAGCAGCTCCTCCAGGAACAGGGACTGCGACCAGCCGTCCCAGGCCACCAGGTGGTGGCTGAGCATCAGCCGGTCGGCGTCCGGGGTCAGCCGGATCAGCCGGAGCCGGAACAGCGGGGGAGCCGCCAGGTCGAAGCGGCGCAGCCGGTCCGCCGAGGAGATCTCCGCCAGCGCCTCGTCGCGCTCCTCCGGGGACAGCTCCGTCAGGTCGGTCTCGGTCAGCGGCACCTCGATCGTGTCCGGCGGGCAGAGGAACTGCACCGGGCCGGGCAGCCCCTCGCCGGTGATGCCGGTGCGCAGCCCCGGGTGCCGGGCCAGCAGCGCCGCGCAGGCCGCGCGCAGCCGGCCCGCGTCGAGCCGGCGGTCGAAGTCGAAGCAGTCCTGCGCGGTGTAGACGTCCAGCCCGGAGGCGTCGTAGCTGGCGTGGAAGTGGATGCCCTCCTGGAGCGGCGACAGCGGCCAGATGTCGGCGACGGGCGCCGGGCTGACCCGCTCCACCCGCTCGATCTCCCCCTGGCCGAGCTCGACCAGGTCCAGGTCCCCGGGCCGCAGCCCCCGGCGGACCGCGGCACCGTCCCCGGTGCGCGCGATCAGTTCGCGCAGGGCCCCCGTCCAGGCGTCGGCCAGTTCCACCACGTCCGCCTCGGCCAGGGCCGCGTCCCCGTCCTGCGGCCACGTCCAGGTGGCGCGCAGCTCGGGCCCGTCCGGGGTGTCCGCGCAGACCGCGTTGACCTGGAGCGGGTACGGCATCGCGAGTCCCGCGTCCGGCTCGACGCGCAGCGCGTCGGCCTCGGCGGCGGGCGCCCAGTCGCCGGTCTGCTCGGCGGGCAGCCGGCCGAAGTAGTTGAACAGCAGCTGCGCGCCGGACAGCTGGGCGAAGACCGGGGCCAGCTGCGGGTTGAGGTAGCGCAGCATGCCGTACCCGGCGCCGGAGTCCGGAGCCGACCGCACGGCCTCCGTGACCCGGCCGAGGACCTCCAGCGGGTCTCCCGCCGCGGGCAGGCGCACCGGGTGCAGGCCGGTGAACCAGCCCACGGTGCGGGACAGGTCCAGCGCGTCCCCGAACCCCTCGCGGCCGTGCCGCTCCAGGTCGACGAGGAGCTCGCCCTCGGGCCGGCCGCCGCGCCGGGCCGCCGCCAGCCGCAGCGCGGCCAGCAGCACCTCGGTGACGTCGGCGCCGGCCGCCGCCGGGACGGTCGTCAGCAGCGCCCGGGTCTCCTCGGTGGTGAGCCGGACCTCGTGCTCGCGCGCCGACCCGGCCGTGCCGCCGCGGCCCGTACCGGGCAGCAGCTCCGCGCCGGGGGCCAGCACCTGCGCCCAGTAGGGGAGTTCGGCCTGACGGCGCGGGGAGACGGCCTGCTCGGCGACCTCCCGGGCGAACCGCCGCAGCGAGGTCGCCACCGGCTCCAGCACCGGCCGCGCGCCGCGGGCCACCGCCTCCCAGGCGGCGGCCAGGTCGCCCAGCAGCACCCGCCAGGACACCCCGTCGACCGCCAGGTGGTGCACGACCAGCAGCAGTCGGCCCTGCGCCCCGTCGCCCGCGTCGAACCAGACGGCCTGGACGACGTTCCCGGCGTCCGGGTCCAGCCGGGAGGCGGCCGCGTCGGACTCCGCCGCGACCAGCTCCCGCAGCGCGTCCGCGTCCAGCCCCCGGGCGTCGGCCCGCCGCAGCGCCGCCGCCGCGTCCACCGCGCCGACGGGCCGGACCGCGGCCGACCACAGCGCCGGGATGGCCGGCCCCAGGTCCATCCGGGACAGCACCATGCGCAGCCCGTCGTGGTGGTCCAGCACCGCTTGGAGCACCTCGGTCAGCGCGGCCGCACCGGCCCCGGCGGGCGTGCGCAGCAGCATCGACAGGTTGAAGCGGCCGATCGGACCGCCGTCCTCGCGCAGCTGGTGGACGATGGGCAGCAACGGCAGGTCGCCGACCCCGTCGGAAGCGGGGGCCGGCGCGGCCGCGGCCGCACCGGCCGTGCCCGCCGCGGCCGCCAGGGCGGCCGGGGTGCGGTGCTCGAAGACCGCCCGGGGCGTGACCGTCAGGCCGGCCTTGCGGGCCCGCGCGGAGACGGACATGGACAGGATGCTGTCGCCGCCCAGGACGAAGAAGTCCTCGTCCGCCCCGACCTCGTCGAGGCCGAGCACGTCGGCGAAGATCACCCGCAGCCGCTGCGCGCGGTCCTCCGGCGAGCCCGCTCCGGCCGGCCGGGCGGCGCGCCGGGCCTCGGGCGCCGGGAGGGCGGCGAGGTCGGTCTTGCCGGCCGCGGTCAGCGGCAGCGCGTCCAGGGACACGAAGTGGCTCGGCACCAGCGGAGCCGGCAGCGACGCGGTGAGCGAGGCCCGTACGGCCTCCGCGTCCAGCCCGGCGGCCGCGTCGGCCGGGACCAGGTAGGCCACCAGCCGGGTCACCCCGCGCTCGTCGGCGCGGGCGACGACCACCGCCTCCCCGACGGCGCTCTCGCTGCGCAGACGTGCTTCGACTTCCCCGAGTTCCACCCGGTTACCCCTGATCTTGACCTGGTGGTCGGTGCGCCCCAGATAGGTGAGCACACCGTCCGCGTTGAACTGGACGAGGTCCCCGGTGCGGTACATCCGCTCCCCGGGACCGCCGAACGGATCGGCGACGAATCGCTCCGCCGTGAGCGCGCGGCGCGCGTGGTAGCCGCGGGCCAACTGGGCGCCGGCGACGTACAGCTCGCCCGGCTCGCCCGCGGCCACCGGCCGCAGGTACCGGTCGAGGACGTGCAGGCGGGTGTTCCACACCGGGCGCCCGATGGGCACCGTGCCGGCCGCCCCGGCGCCGGCCGGCGGCTCCGGGACCGCCTCCCAGCCGGTGACCTGGATGACGGCCTCGGTCGGCCCGTAGACGTTGAACAGCGGCACCCCGGTGCGCTCCCGCCAGCGCCGCGCCAGCGGGACCGTCAGCGCCTCGCCGCCGCTGAACGCCCGGCGCAGCCGCGCCCACCACGGCCCGTCGGCGCCCTCCGGCACCTCGTCCTCGGCCAGCAGCGCGGTGTACAGCGAGGGCACCAGGTCGAGGGTGGTCACCCGCTCGGCGCGGATCAGCCCGGTCAGGTACGCCGGGTCGCGGTGCCCGTCCGGCCGTGCGATCACGACGGACGCGCCGGTCAGCAGCGGGACGAACAGCTCCTGGAGGGAAGGGTCGAAGCCAGCCGCGTACTGGTGCAGCACCCGGTCGTCCGGGCCGAAGCCGAACCGGTGCGCCGTCCAGGCCAGTTGGCCCGCCAGGGCGCGGTGCGTCACCACGACGCCCTTGGGCAGCCCGGTGGACCCGGAGGTGTACATCAGGTAGGCCGCGGCGTCCGGGTCGGCCTCCGGCAGGGCGTGCAGGCCGCGTACGGACGCCCCCAGGACGGTGCCGTCGTCCTCCAGCAGGACCGTGCGCACCCCGTCCGCGGCGGGCAGGGACTCCCGCGCCGGGCCGGTGGTGACCAGCAGCCGGGCCCCCGAGTCGGCGAGCATGTGCCGCACCCGGTCGCCCGGCAGGGCCGGATCGACGGGCAGGCAGACGGCGCCCGCCTTCAGCACCCCGAGCAGCGCGACCGCCTCGGCGGCCGAGCGGGGCACCGCCACCGCGACCACGGCCTCGGGGCCGGCGCCCTCGGCGACCAGCCGGTGGGCCAGCGCCTCGGCCCGCGCGTCCAGTTCGGCGTAGCCGGTCCGGCCGCCCTCGTGGCGCAGCGCGGTGGCGTCCGGGGTGCGGCGGACCTGCGCGGCGAACGCCCCGTGCACGGTGGTGTCGGCGACCGGCCGCTCCGCCCCGGCCAGCAGGCCGTCGGCGGCGCTCCGGCCGATCCGGCCGACCGGCAGCCCGGGACCGGACGCGAGCTGCCCGAGCAGCTCGCGCAGCCGGCCGGTGAACCGCTCGGCCGCGCCGTCGTCCAGCCGGGTCCGGTCGTGGTCGAGCTGGAGCCGCAGGCGGTCGCCCGGCAGCACGGTCAGCGCCAGCGGGTAGTGCACGGCGTCCCGGACCTCGGACCCGGCGATCCGGATCAGCCCGGCCGGGTCGGTCGGGTCGCCGCCGCCGGGCAGGTTCTCGACCACCACCAGGGCGTCGAACAGCTCGCTGCGGCCGGCCGCCCGCTGGATGTCCGCGAGCCCCAGGTGCTGGTGGTCCAGCAGCTCGGCCTGGCGTTCCTGGAAGCCGGCCAGTACCTCGGCCAGCGGCTGCTCCGGGCGCCAGGACAGGCGCGCCGGAACGGTGTTGATGAGCAGGCCGACCAGGGTGTCCACCCCGCGCACCGGAGCCTGCCGGCCCGACACGGTGACTCCGAGCAGCAGGTCGTGCGAGCCGAGGACGTCGCCGAGCAGCAGCCCGAACCCGCCCTGGACGACGCTGCCCAGGGTCAGCCCGAGCTCCCGGGCCCGCGCGCCCAGCGCGGCCGTCTCCGCCTCCGACAGGTCCAGGGTGATCCGCCCGGTCCCGCCGCCGCCCGGCGCCGCGGGCCGGACGGGCAGTCCGGCCGGCCCGTCGAGCCCGGCCAGTGCCTCGCGCCAGGCGGCGCGGGCCCCGTCCCGGTCGCGGCCGGCCAGCCAGCCCGCGTAGGCCCGGTAGCCCTGGTCGGCCTCCGGCCGCGCCGGGGCCCCGCCCGGCAGGTAGCCGTCCAGCAGCTGGCGCAGGATCAGGGAGACCGACCAGCCGTCGGCCACGATGTGGTGCAGGGTCAGGACCAGCAGGGAGCGGTCCGCGCCGAGCCGCAGCAGCGCCGCCCGCAGCAGCGGGGGCCGGCCGAGGTCGAAGCCCGCGGCGCGCTCGGCGGCCGCGGCCTCCTCCACCGCGGCGGCCTGCCCGGCCGGGTCGAGGTGCGCGAGGTCCGTACGGGTCCACGGCAGCTCGGCCCGTGCGCCGACGAGCTGCACGATGCGCCCGTCGGGGTGCTGGGCGAAGCCCGCCCGCAGCAGGGGGTGGCGGTCCAGCAGGTGCTGGACGGAGACCCGCAGGGCCTCGGCGTCCACGTCGCCCGCCAGCTCGACGGTGTCCTGTACGGCGTACCCGTCGGCCTCGGCGCCGTCCATCTGGGCATGGAAGTAGAAGCCCTCCTGGAGCGGCGTGGCCGGGACCACGTCGACGAGGTCCGGCACGAGCGCGGCGAATCCGGCCCGCTCGTCGGCGGTCAGCGGCACCAGGGAGAACGGCTCGGGCAGCGGCTCGGCGGCCACCGGGCCGGCGGGCGCGCCGCCGGTGGCCCGCGCGAGGGCGGCCGGGGTGCGCAGCCGGAAGACCTCGCGGGGGCTGAGCACGACGCCGGCCTCACGGGCCCGGGTGACGAGCTGGATCACGACGATGCTGTCGCCGCCGAGCTCGAAGAAGCTGTCGTGGACGCCCACCGAGGGCAGTCCCAGCACCTGCGCGAACAGCCCGGCGAACAGGGCCTCGGCAGGGGTCGTCGGCTCCGCGTCCCCGGTCAGGGACGTCCAGCGGGGCTCCGGCAGGGCACGGACGTCGAGCTTGCCGTTGGGCGTCAGCGGCAGCGGTCCGTCCAGGCGCAGTACGGCCGAGGGCACCATGTGGTCGGGCAGCAGGTCCGCGACCCGGGCGCGCGCGGCGCGCACCGTCGCGTCGGCGTCGGCGTCGGCCCCGGCGCCGGGCGCCGTCCGCGGGCCGTCCGGCCCTCCCGCGCCGTCCGCGCCGGTGACGAGGTAGGCCACCAGCCGTGCGGCGCCCCGCTGGTCCTTGACGGCGAGCACGGCGGCCTGGGCGATGCCCGGGCAGGCCATGAACGCGCTCTCGATCTCGCCCGGTTCGATGCGGTGGCCGCGTATCTTCAGCTGCCCGTCGGCCCGGCCGAGGAACTCCAGGTTGCCGTCCGCGCCCCAGCGGACCCGGTCGCCCGTGCGGTACATCCGGGTACCCGGCCCCCCGTACGGATCGGCGACGAACCGCTCCGAGGTCAGCACGGCCCGGCCGAGGTAGCCGCGGGCCAGGCCGCGGCCGGCGACGTACAGCTCGCCCTCGACGCCGACCGGTACCGGGCGCAGCGCCGCATCGAGCACGTAGGCGCGGGTGTTGGGGTCGGGCCGGCCGATCGGCGCGGGGCCCGGGCGGGAGGGGTCGGCGCTCCACAGCGTCGAGTTGACGGTGGCCTCGGTCAGCCCGTAGGCGACGACGATGCGCACCCGGCCGGCCCAGCGGGCGATCAGCTCGCCGGGCACGGCCTCGGTGCCGACCACGAGCACGGAGCCCTCGGGCAGTTCGCACTCCGCGGGCAGGGCGGAGACCAGGGACGGCGGCAGGATCATGTGCGTCGCGCCGTGCTCGCGGACGTAGTCGGTCAGGGCGGGGCCGGCGACGCGGCGCTCGGAGGGCACCAGGACGACGCGGCCGCCGACGCACAGCGACATGACCAGGTCCCACACGGTGACGTCGAAGCCGACCGAGGCGAACTGCACGACCCGGCTGTCCGCGTCGATGCCGATCCGCTCGGTGGCGGTGGCGATCAGGCTGCCGATGCCGTCGTGGGAGACGACCACGCCCTTGGGGCGGCCGGTCGATCCCGAGGTGTAGATGACGTAGGCGGCCTGGTCCAGACGGACCGGCACCCCGGGGTCGGCGGGGTCCAGCGCGGCGCGCTCGGCGGCGGATTCAGGGTCGTCGAGGAGCAGCGGGTCGGCGGCGCCGTCGGGCAGGCCGGCCGCCGCGTCGCGGGTGGTGACGACGGTCCGCGCGCCGGAGTCGGCGAGCATGTAGGCGAGGCGCTCCTGCGGGTGGTCGGCGTCCAGCGGCAGGTAGGCCGCTCCGGCCTTCATCACCGCGAGCAGGGACACGACGAGTTCGGGAGAGCGCGGGACGGCCACGGCGACCACGTCTTCGGCGCCGGTCCCGCGGGCGAGGAGCTGGCGGGCCAGCCGGTTGGCGGCCGCGTTCAGCTCCCCGTAGGTCAGGGTGCGGTCCTCGCAGACGAGGGCGGTGCGGTCCGGGAAGAGCGCGGCCCGCTCCTCGAAGGCGGCCGGCCAGGACACCTCGCGGGTGTCGGAGGGGGAGACGCCCAGCGTGTCGAGCAGCAGCTCGCGCTCGGCGGCCGTGACGACCTCGATCCGGCCGAGGGGCAGCTCCGGCGCCGTCGCGAGGGCGTCCAGGACCAGCCGGAAGCGCCGGGCGTGCGCGCCGAGCTCCTCGTCGCCGGTCACGTCCGCGTCGGCGTCGAAGTGGAAGCGGACGGCGCCGCGCTGCGACTCGCCTACGGTGACGGCCAGGTCGCTGACGGGACCCATCCACTGCGGGCGCAGGTCGCCCGGGTGGTCGCCGAAGCGCAGCCAGCCGGTGCCCGGGAGCACGTTGACGGTCGGGCCGACGAGTTCGGCCACGCCCTCGACGAGCCCGAGGTCCTTGGCCAGGTCCTCGGCCCGGTAGCGGCTGTGGCGCACCGCCTCGGAGATGCGGACGCGCACCTCATCCAGCAGTTCGCCACCGGTCATGCCGGGGCGGACCGACAGGCGCAGCGGGAGGATGTTGGACACCATGCCCGGGACCTCGGCGGCCTGCGGGTCCAGCCGGGTGGTGACGGGCAGCCCGAGGACCAGGTCCCGGGCTCCGGTGGTGCGGTGGAGGTAGGCGGCGACGGCCGCGACGACCAGCCGGGAGGTCCGTACGCCGGCCCGCTCGGCGGCGGCGTGCAGCAGGGCGGTGTCCTGCGCGGAGAACTCGTCGGTGCAGCGCACCCGCCGGGCTATCACGGAGGGGCGGCGCTCGAAGAGGCGGACCGGCTCGGGCCGGTCGGCGAGCCGCTCCAGCCAGTACGCGCGGTCCGCCTCGTACGCGGCGGAGCCGCGGTAGCGGGCCTCGGCGCCGGCGAGACCTCCGAGCGTCCAGTCGATCTCGCCGGAGGGCCGGCCGGCGCCGTAGATCTCGCCGGCGCGCCGCGAGAGCAGGCCGACGCTGACCCCGTCGACGACGAGGTGGTGGTAGCGCTGGTACCACAGGACGCGGTCGTCGGCGAGGCGGATCAGGGCGTGGTGGAAGAGCGGGCCGGCCGCGAGGTCGGGGGTCCGCCCGCGGTCGGCCTCCATCCAGTCCCAGGCCGCGAACTCGGCGTCGTCCGCGGCCCGCAGGTCGACGGTGGGGACGTCCACCGGGAACCGGTGGGCGTGCTGCCGGGGCTGTCCGTCGGGCCCGGCGGTGAACCGCACGTGCAGGCAGTCGGCCTCCTCGGCCACCTGCCGCACGGAGGCGGCCAGGCGGTCGAGGTCGACGTCCCCGCGCAGCTCCAGGGTGAAGGTGACGTTGTAGGCCGAGCTGTCGGGTTCGATCCGCTGGGCCAGCCAGATCCCCAGTTGCCCCCCGGTGACGGGGAGGGTGGGGGTGTGTGCCGGGTTGTCGTCCGGCTCGGCGGCGTCAGACATCGTTCGATCAGCCTTTCCCTGGTTCACGTGCGGTACCGACTGGGGTTACTTGATGGCCTCGAGCTTCGGGACCACCTGGTCGATGGCGTACGGGATGCTCAGGACCGTGTTGAAGGAGAGCGCGGCGCCGATGTCCGGGGTCTCGTAGGGCAGGAAGAGGTCCCGCTTCTCCTGGTGGACCTTGGTCTTCTGGTAGAGCGGGTCGGCCTTCATGGCGGCCTCCGTGTCGGCGGTGCCCAGCCAGACCGTGCGGTCGGCCTCCATCACGTCGAGGCGCTCGGAGCTCAGGTCGGCGACGTTCTCCTTGCCGAGGGCCGTGCGGTAGGCCTCGGAGGTGGTGAAGCCCATCTCGCTCAGGAAGATGACCTTGGGGTCCTTCGGGGAGAAGGCGGAGAACTTGCCGGGCTCGTAGGGCTCGCCGACGGTGACCGTCTTGTCCTTCCACTCCGGGTGCTTGTCCCGGACGGCCTTGAAGCGGGCGTCGATGCCGGCGATCAGCTTGTCGGTCTCGGCGTCCTTGCCGAGCGCCTTGCCGATCTGCTTCGTCATCACCTGCCAGGTCGCCTGGTAGTCCTCGGAGCCCTTGGGCTGCGCCACCACCTTGGCGATCTTGGACAGGGTGTCGTACTGCTCCTTCTTCATGCCCGAGTACTGGGCGATGATCAGGTCGGGCTTGAGCGCCGCGATCTTCTCCATGTTGTACTCGTCGCGCTCGCCGACGACCTGCGGGGGAGTGGAGCCCCACAGGTCCTTGGACCAGGACCACTTGCCGTAGGGCTGCTCCTTGAACCAGTCCACCGAGCCGACCGGCTTGATGCCGAGGGCCAGCACGGCGTCCTGGTCGGACAGGCCGAGGGTGACGACCTTCTTGGGCGCCGCGTCGATGGTGGTGCTGCCGTACTTGTGCTCGACGGTCACGGGGAAGGCGCCGGCCGCGGCTCCGCTCTCGCCGCCCTCGGCGGGGGCGGCCTTGCCGGTGTCGCTGTCGCCGCCGCCACAGGCGGTCAGGGCGAGAGCGGCCGCCGCGGCGACGGCCACGCGGGGGAGGAGGCGGCCGAATCTCGACGGGGCGGGACGGGTACCGAAGGGCACGGTGGTTCCTTTCACGGGTACTGCTGTTGACGTGGCGGTGCTCGTCCCCACGGCCCGGCGCGCGGTGCGCGCGCCGGGCCGTGGGGACGCTGTGGGGGTCAGCGGGTGGAGCCGATCCCGTCGGTGGCGCGGCTGCTCGACGCGGCGGCAGCGGCGGCGGCCGGCTGCGGGCCGCGGTCGAGGACCGACTGCAGGATGTCCCCGACCCGGACCGCCGTGTTCGACAGCAGGGACGAGGTGATGCCGTGGGTGTGCTCGGTGCCGCCCTGGAGGTATATCCCGCACCGGAGGGCGGGGTCGGTGGTGAGGCGGTAGTCCCGCTCGACCCGGACGCGGCCGTGCTCGTCGAGCAGGCAGTGGCCCGCCACGTCGCCGAGGAGGCCCAGGCCGTCGGCCGTCCGGTACCCGGTGGCGTAGATCAGCACGTCGGCGTCGAGGGGGGTCCGCTCGCCCGTCACCAGGGACTCGACGGTGGTGAGCACCTTGTTGGGGGTCTCGACCACGTCGGTGAGCCGGGAGACCTTCAGGAAGCGCAGCCGCTCCGTGCCCAGCACCTTCTCCTGGTACTGCTGGCGGTAGAGGTCGTCGATGAGGTCGATGTCCACCACGGAGTAGTTGGTGTTGCCGTGGTAGTCGATCAGCTTGCGCTTGACGTCCTCCGGGGCGGTGAAGTACTCGTCCACGGCCTCCGGGTCGAAGATCCGGTTGGCGAACGCGCTGTCGTCGGCCGGGCTGTAGCCGTACCGGGAGAAGACCGCGCAGACCTCGGCCTCGGGGAAGGTGCGGTGCAGGAAGGCCACGTTCTCCGCGGCGCTCTGCCCGGCGCCGACCACGACGAACCGGGTCGGGGCGGAGTCCTTCAGGGAGTCCACCCGCGTCAGCAGGTCGGAGGTGTGCCAGATCCGGTCCGTGCGCTCGACGCCCTCGGGCATCTGGGGCCGCAGGCCGGTGCCGATGACCAGGTTGCGGGCCCGGTGGACCACCTGCTCCGTGCCGGAGCGCGAGACCACGTCCACGTACTGGATGACGCCGTCGACCTCGACGGGCCGTACGGCGACGACCTCGTGGCCGTACGAGACCATGTCGTCGACCTTGGCGGCCGCCCACTCGAAGTAGTCGTGGAACTCCACGCGGAGCGGGAAGAGGTTCTTGTGGTTGACGAAGTCGATGAGACGGCCCCGGCTCTGCAGGTAGCAGAGGAAGCTGAACTCGCTCGTCGGGTTGCGCAGGGTGACGAGGTCCTTGAGGAAGGACACCTGCATCGTGGCGTCGTCGATCAGCATGCCGCGGTGCCAGCCGAAGCGGGGCTGCTGCTCGAAGAAGTGGGCGGTGACCGCCCCTTCCCTGCCGACGCCTGCGTTGTGCTCGCTCAGTGCGATGGCCATGGCCACGTTGGACGGCCCGAAGCCGATTCCAATCAGATCGTGGATCAATGGCGCATCGTCAGAAAGAGCCTGTGACATGTCACTCCCATCGGGGGGCGGCCGCTTGCCCGATGTCAGGGGGAAGCGGAAGCAAGGCATGCCGACGTGCGACTGCCAGGTTGAACTTAGGTGAGGCTAACCTGATCTATATGGATCTGTCGATGGGGTGGCGGGTACCTTCCGGGAAATTTCCTGTTCAACCCGCTGCTCGTGAGGGTACGTTGCGTAGTTAGGCAAGCCTTGCTTTACTGATGCAAGTCCATCATTGTTCTCAGGAGGAACCGTATGCGGGTCGTCATGTTCGGATATCAGACCTGGGGACATCGCACCCTGCAGGCGCTTCTGGACTCCGAGCACGACGTGGTGCTGGTCGTCACGCACCCCAAGAGCGAACACGCCTACGAGAAGATCTGGAGCGACTCGGTCGCCGACCTCGCCGCCGAGCACGACGTGCCCGTGGTGATCCGCAACCGCCCGGACGACGAGGAACTGCTCGCGCGCCTCAAGGAAGCGGACCCGGACATCATCGTCGCCAACAACTGGCGCACCTGGATCCCGCCGCACATCTTCAACCTCCCCCGGCACGGCACGCTCAACGTGCACGACTCCCTGCTGCCGAAGTACGCCGGGTTCTCCCCCCTCATCTGGGCGCTCATCAACAACGAGCCCGAAGTGGGCGTCACCGCGCACCTGATGGACGACGAGCTCGACGCCGGTGACATCGTGGTCCAGCGGGCGGTACCGGTCGGCCCGGCCGACACCGCGACCGACCTCTTCCACAAGACGGTCGACCTGATCGCCCCGGTGACCGTCGGCGCGCTCGACCTCATCGCCTCCGGCCGCACCGACTTCACCCCGCAGGACCGCTCGCAGGCGAGCTTCTTCCACAAGCGCGCCGAAGAGGACATCCGGATCGACTGGACCTGGCCCGCCGAGGACCTCGCGCGTCTGGTCCGGGCCCAGTCCGCCCCCTACCCGAGCGCCTTCACCCACCACCGGGGCAAGCGCCTGGAGATCGTGGCCGCGGTCGTGTCCGACGCCACGTACGGCGGCACGCCCGGCCGCATCTTCTACCGCGAGGGCGACGGCGTGGTCATCGTCGCCGGAGCCGACGCCCGCACCGGGCGCAACCACGGACTCGCCGTCACGCGGGTCCGCACCGAGGACGGGCGCGAGCTGCCCGCCACGGAGTACTTCACCTCGATGGGCGGATACCTGACCGGCCGTCCCTGACGGGCTGCACGACCAGTCGCCACGGGCCGACCGGTCGGCCGGCGCCCCGCCGAGGCCCCGGGGCGCCGGCCGGGCCATCGCCGCCGCGCGGATCATCCGATCCGTGCGGCGGCGGTGTCTTTCCGCCGGTCGCGCTCCGTGTCGGAACGGAGGGGGAATGACGGGGAATGAGGGAGAGCTGATGGAGCAATCGGCCGCCGCGGGGACGAACGGGGACCCCGCGCGGTCCCCGTTCGTCATCATCGGCGTGGGGAACACACAGGCCGACTGGGCGCTCGTGCTGAGCGCCCTGGCCAACGCCGACGTGACGCTCGGCGCACCACGGGTACCCGGGAGCGCCGGCCCGGACGCCACCGCGGGCGCACCGGTACGGACCGGCGGACCGGGCGCCGGCCGCGCCGGGACCGGCGCCGCCGCGGACACCGGTCCGGGGCCGGGGGCGCAGGGAGAGCCGGTGAGCGCGACCCCGCCCAGCGTGCTCGACCTGAACGCCTACCTCGTCTACATGATCGGCAAGGCGGCCCGGCGCAGGCTCACGGCCAAGCTGACCGACCACGGACTGCGCCTGTGGCACCTGACCGTGCTCGCGCTCCTCTCCGACCTCGGGCCGCAGGCCAAGGGCACCCTGGCGACACGGCTCGACATGAACGCCAGCGATCTCGTCAAGATCGTGAACGACCTGTCCCGGGCCGGGTACGTGGACTGCGCGCGCGACACCGTGGACCGCCGCCGGGTCGTCGTGGGACTCACCGGGGAGGGCCGCTCCGCGCTGGGCGCGCTCAACGCGGACATCGCCTCCGCGGACGAGGAGTTCCTCGCCCCGCTGACCGTTCCCGAACGCGCCCAACTCGGCTCCCTGCTGCGCCGCGTGCACCGGCACTTCGACGCGAGCCCCTCCCACACCGTGCACGAGGACCCCGGCCTGCCGGCCCCGGCCGCCGCCGCGGCGGGCAGCCGTACGGGCGCCGTCCGCAACGTCGAGGCGCTGCGCATCGACTGGAACCGGCCGGCCGAGGCGATCGAGCGGTTCGTCCGGACCCGCTCCGGCGCCGAGGGCCGCGCCTACACGCACCACGGCGGGCGCCGGCTGGAGGTCCTGTCCGCCTCCGCCACCGAGCACCCGTACGGCGGGGCGCCCGGCCGCGTGGTGCGGTCCGTGCCGGACGGGCTGGTCATCGTGGCCGGCCCGGACGCGAGCGGGGCGCCCGGACGCGGTCTGGCGCTGACCCGGGTGCGGACCGAGGACGGGGCCGAGATGTCGGCGCGCGACTACTTCGACCCGGTGGAGGGCGGCCTGACCACCGACGGCTGACCCGTGGGGCGGGGCGAGGCGCCGGGAGGGGCGAATTCCTCCTGACGCGCGGCGGATGAACCGGTCCGCGGACCGGACTGGATACGGTTCCTCACTGGATGCCGCGGATGTCGTGGATGTCCCGGGCGGCATCCGTGCCGCCCGGCGCGCGCCGCACGGAGGAGAGCGCGTGTACCGGAACCTGGTCATGGCCACGATCGGCTTCACGCTGACCTTCTGGGCCTGGGACCTCATCGCCCCGCTCGGAGCGGACTACCAGGACCGGCTCGGCCTGACCGCCGTCCAGCAGTCCCTGCTGGTGGCCGTGCCGGTGATCGTCGGCTCCCTGGGGCGGGTGCCCGTGGGCGCCCTGACGGACCGGTACGGGGCCCGGCGGATGTTCCCGCTCGTCGCCGCGCTCACCATCCTGCCCGTGCTGCTGCTGATCCCGGCCCGCGACTCCTACCCCGCCCTCCTCGGCGCCGGCTTCCTCCTCGGGCTGGGCGGCACCACCTTCGCGATCGGCGTGCCGCTCGTCAACGGGTGGTTCCCGCCCGACCGCCGGGGCGCGGCCATCGGGGTGTTCGGCATGGGCACCGGAGGCGTCGCGCTCTCCGGCTACTTCACCCCCCGGATCGCCGCGCACGGCGAGAACCTCCCGTTCCTCGTCGTCGCCGCGGCCCTCGCCTGCTACGCCGTCCTGGCCGCGCTCCTGATCACCGACCCGCCCGGCCGGACGGCCCCCGCGGCCCCGCTCGCCACCCGCCTGGCCGGAGCCGGGCGGCTGCGCACCACCTGGGAGCTGTCGGCCCTGTACGCGGTGGGCTTCGGCGGGGTGGTGGCCTTCGGCGTGTACCTGCCGACGTACCTGAAGACCTGGTACGAGCTCACCCCCACCGACGCCGGCACCCGGGCGGCCGGCTTCGCCCTGGTCACCGTGGTCTTCCGGCCCGTCGGCGGCTGGCTCTCCGACCGGGTCCACCCCGCGCGGGTGACGGCCTGGGCGCTGGGGGCGGTGGCCGTGTTCGCGGTCGTCCAGGCCTTCGACCCGCCGTTGGCGCCGCTGGGCACCGTCTGCTTCCTGACCATGGCGGCGGGCCTCGGGGCGGCGGGCGGCAGCGTCTTCGCCCTGGTGGCCCAGGTGACCCCGCAACGTCAGGTCGGCACGGTGACCGGCATCGTGGGCGCGGTCGGCGGCCTGGGCGGGTTCGTACCCCCGCTGGTGATGGGCGCCGTCTACAGCGCCGAGGGCTCGTACGCGATCGGCTTCATGCTGCTGTCCGACCTGGCCCTCGCGGGATGCGTCTACGCCTACGGCCGGATGCGCACGGTCGGCCGGCCGACGGAGCCGGCCGACGGACCGTCCGTCCCGTGCTCAGCCGAGGGACAGCACGACCGGACCGCCGGACGGGTCGACCCGGGCGGTCCAGCCGGGGGACAGCCGCAGCGACCGTGACGGCGACACCGGTCCGGGGAACCGCCGGCGCCACAGCGGCCGGCCGTCCTGGGAGGCCGTCACCACCGGGTGGTCGAGCGGTTCTCCGGAGCGCAGCAGCAGCGGCCGGACGGCCGGCTCC
Source organism: Streptomyces subrutilus (assembly GCF_008704535.1). Taxonomy (NCBI): domain Bacteria; kingdom Bacillati; phylum Actinomycetota; class Actinomycetes; order Kitasatosporales; family Streptomycetaceae; genus Streptomyces; species Streptomyces subrutilus. The sequence continues at coordinate 1,042,829 of NZ_CP023701.1, read as the reverse complement.
ACGATCCGGTTCGGCGTCACCCACGCCAACGGCGCCCGGACGTCCAGCCGCGCACCGGGCTCCGGCCAGGGCGCACCGGCCAGGCGGGCCAGTACCGGGCCCGTGGCGGCCGCGCCCTCCGCCGCCGCGGTGGCGGCGCGTTCGACGCCGCGCAGCGCGTTCCCCACGGCGAACACGCCCGGGGTCGCCGTACGGAACGCACCGTCCACGGAGGGGCCGCGGGTGCCGGCGTCCAGGGCGATGCCGCCGCGCCGGGCCAGCTCGTGGTCGGGGATCCAGTCGCCCGTGAACACCACGGTGTCACAGGCGAGGAGACCCGAGCGGCCGTCCTCGTGGCGGACGGCCACGCCCGACAGGCGGCCCCGGCCGCGCAGTTCGGCCACCGTCGTCGCCGTGAGCAGCGGTACGCCCGGCAGGGCGGTCGCGCGCCGGTGCCCGGTGAGCATCGCCACCACCTCCGCCCCCGACCGGCGCAGGGTGCGCACCGCGTGCCGGGCCACCGGCTCGGCGCCCACCACCACGGCCCGGCGGCCGACGGACTGCCCGTACAGGTGCACCGACTGCTGGAGCTCGCCGGTGGTCAGCACTCCGGCCGGCCGGGAGCCGGGGACCAGCCGGGCGCTGCGGGGGCGCTCCCGGGCGCCGGTGGCCAGGACGACGACCCGGGCCGTGATCCGCTCCGGGCCCGCCGGGCCGGTGGTCTCCAGGGACAGCGGTCCGGCCCAGCCGGTGGCGCAGACCCCGGTGCGCACGACGGCCCCGGCGGCCACCGCGGCCGCGACGGCCCGCCGCGCGTACGCGGGCCCTCGGAGCCCGAGGGCCGAATCCGGGCGGCCCCGCTCCGCCTGCCGCCGCAGGCGGGCGGTCGCGCCGTACGCCCCGAGCCCGAGGAGGTCCGCGAGGGCGCCCGGGTCGCCGAGCGCCCCGGCCCGGCCGAAGCCGCCGTGGTGGCACTGGCGGGGGATCCCGCCCGCGTGCTCGTCGCGTTCCAGCACCTCCACCCGGCCCGCGCCCGCCGCCGCGAGACCGGCGGCCAGGGCCAGTCCGGCCGGGCCCGCCCCGACGACGAGCACGTCGACCGCGCGGTTCACCGGCGGGCCTCCTCGAACAGGGCGCGGACGGCGGCCCCGCAGTGGAAGCCCTGGCAGCGGCCGGCCCGCGCGCGGGTGCGCCGCCGCAGGCCGTCGGGCGAACCGGGCGGGACCGTCCCGGCCAGGGCGTCGCGGATCTCGCCGCGGGTGACCCGCTCGCAGTGGCAGACGATCCGGCCGTACTCGGGGTCGGAGGCGATCATCGCGGCGTCGCGGTACGGCCGGGGGAAGGCCTCGCCCAGGTTCGGCATCCGCACCGGCTCCAGGTCGCGCGCGCCGGCCGTCGGCAGCCCGCCCTCCGCGAGCAGCTCCACCACGTGGGCGGCGATGGCCATCGAGGCGGTCAGGCCCGTCGAGCGGATGCCGCCCACGGCGACGTACCGCCGGGCGGGATGCGACCGGATCGCGTAGTCCTCGTGCTCGGTGGCGGCCCGCAGCCCGGCGTACACGGCGGTGACCTCCTCGTCCAGCAGCGCCGGCAGGATGCGCCGGCCCTTCTCGCGGAGCAGCGCGATCCCTTCGGCGGTCGAGCCGGTGGCGGTCTTGTCGTCGAGGTCCTCGGCGGTCGGACCGAGCACCACCTTCCCGTACACCGTCGGCGACACCAGCACGCCCTTGCCGAGGGCCCCCGGCACCGGCAGCAGGATGTGGCGCACCAGGCCGCGGGCGAGTTCGTCGAAGACGATCAGCTGGCCGCGCCGGGGCGTCACCGTGAATTCCGCGTGGCCCAGGAGCCGGTCGATCCGGTCGGCGTACAGGCCGGCCGCGTTGACCAGGTACCGGGTGCGCAGCACGCCCCGGCCGGTGGCGACGGTGTGCGGATCGCCCGGGGCGACGCCGGTGACGGGGCAGTTCAGGTGGAGGTCGACGCCGGCCCGGACGGCCTGGGTCGCGTACGCGAGGGTGGTCGTCCAGGGGCAGATGACGGACTCGCCCGGTACGTCGAGCGCTCCCAGCACCCCGGGCCCGAGCTCCGGCTCGCGGGCCCGCACCTCCTCGGCCGGCGCGAGGCGCGCCGCGCGGTAGCCGTTGCGCACGGCCTTGTCGGCGAGACCCGGCAGCGCGGCGCGCTGCTCCTCGTCCCAGGCGACCAGGAGCGCCCCGAGGGGCTCCACGGGGATGCCGCTCTCGGCGGCGTACGCGGCGAGCATCCGCTGCCCGTCGCGCACCAGCCGGGCCTCCAGGGAGCCGGGCACCGCGTCGAAACCGGTGTGCAGGATGGCGGTGTTGGCCTTGGAGGTGCCGTCGCCCACGTCGTCGGCGGCGTCGACCAGGGCGATCCGCAGGGGGAGCCGGGCCAGTTCGCGGGCGACGGCCGAGCCGACCACCCCGGCGCCGACGACCGTCACGTCATAGGTGCCGCCCGGCAGCGCGCCGGCGGTGGTGAGGCTCACGCCGGGCCGTCGCCGAGCAGGGCCGCGACCGCCGTACGGAACCGCGCCCGGCGCTCCGCGGCCCGCCCCGCGTCGATCCGGGGCTCGTAGACGGCGGACGGCCGCCATCGCGGGACGGCCTCGTCGACGGTGAGCGAGGGATCGAGGCCGAGCCGGGCCACCGCGCCGACGCCCAGCGCGGTGGCGTCCGGCAGCGCCGACACCTCGACCGGGATGCCCAGCAGGTCGGCCTGGGTCTGCATGAGCACCGCCGAGCGGGTCAGTCCGCCGTCCACGCGCAGGGCGGCCAGGGGCGTGCCGAGGTCGGCGGCGACCGCGTCCGCGAGCTCCGCCACCTGCGCGGCGATCCCGTCGCACAGGGCGCGCACCAGGTGGCCGGCCGTGGTGTCGAGGCCCAGGCCGGTGACCGAGCCCCGCAGGTCGCCGCGCCACCAGGGGGCGGCGAGGCCGGCGAGGGCGGGCACGAAGGTGACGCCGCCGGCGTCGGCCGCGCCGCCGCCCACGGTGTCGAGGTCGCCGGGGCCCGAGATCACGCCGAGGTCGGTGAGCCAGCGCACGGCGGCCGCGGCCGCGTACACCTGTCCGTCCAGGCAGTAGCTGGTCCGGCCGGCGAGCCGCCAGGCCACGCAGCCGACCAGCCCGGACGCGCTGCGCCGGGGCAGCGGTCCGCTCTGGGCGAGGAGGAACGCACCGGTTCCGTAGGTGCACTTGGCGGTGCCGGGCTCGGTGACGCGCTGGGCGAGCAGCGCGGCCTGCTGGTCGACGAGGAGGCCCGTCAGCGGCAGTTCGGGCCCGAAGGCGCCGGTCGTGCCCACGCGGGTGTCCGCGTCGACGATCTCCGGCAGCCGCTCTCCCGCGAGGCCGAAGGCGTCGAGCGCCGCCGCCGACCAGGCCACGGTGTCGAGATCGAGCAGCTGGGTGCGGCCCGCGGTCGCCGCGTCGGTGACGAACGCACCGGTGAGGCGGTGCACCAGCCAGGCGTCGCTGGTCGTCACCACACCGCGCCGGGTCAGGTGGCGGCGTATCCAGGCCATCTTGGGCGCGGCGAAATACGGGTCGAGGGGCAGCCCGGTGGTGCGCAGCAACGCCTCCGCGAGCGGGGCGAGTTCGTCGCAGAGGTCGGCGGCGCGCCGGTCCTGCCACACGATCGCGTCGGTCAGCGGCTCCCCGCTCACCGGGTCCCAGGCGAGCACGGTCTCGCCCTGGTTGGCGAGCCCCACCGCCACCACCGGCTCGCCGGCCGCCGCGAGGGCGGCGCGTCCGGCGCCGACGACCGAATCCAGCAGCTCGCCGGGGTCGACCTCCACCCGGCCGCCCGGCAGGTGGCGGGGGCGGACGGGCGCGTATCCGGAGCCGATGACCCCGCGCACGGGGCACACCACGAGCGCCTTGGTCCCCGACGTCCCCTGGTCGACAGCGAGCACCGGGCCCGTCATCACCGCTCCGTCCCTGGTGTCGGCATCGTCGATCGTCGCCCGGAAGCCTTCACCAGGGGGACCTCGCACGTCAAGATCCTTCAGGCGTCGGGGTCACTTTACTGATGCCATGTCATATCGTGGCCATGGCTTGATGTTTGCGCTCGAACAAGAAACTGGATGCAGATGCTTCCACTCGCTCTATAGTGATCGCCGATCAACGGGAAGTGATCGGCAAGGGGTATCGACCGTAGGTCAACGGCCGGTATCCATCGAACAGTTCCCACACGGTTCGCGTATCCCGGTGCCGGTACGGCAAAGGCGGCGCGGCAGCCGAACGCCGGACGGATCCACTCTCCACGCGATACCGAGGAATCATGACCACGACCACCGCACGACGCGCCCGCCCGGGCTGCCCGCCGACCGGGACGAGGTGATGGCGGGCGGCGACTTCCGGCCCGTCTACCACCCCGCCGGTCACGACAACGAGCTGCGCACCGCCGTGCAGGACCTGCGCACCGGCCGCTGGGTGTCGATGGCGCAGCTGCTCGGGCGCACCGACGGCTGGGGGCTGTGGACCCAGCGCACCCAGGTGCTCGCCGCGGTCGCGGCCGGCTCCGACGTGGTCCAGGCCTGGCGCAGCGAGGAGCCGCGCAGCGTCGCCGCCACCGTCATGCACACCCGGGTCACCGTCGAACGGGCCGTCCGCGCGCACCGCGCCGGGCACGCGCGCACGCGCGAGCTGTGGCAGCAGGCCTGGGAGGCCTGCCGGGACACCGCCGCCCTCAGCCCCGCCGACCCGGTCCCCTGGGTCTGCCTGCTCGCCCTGGCCCTCCTCGACGAGGGCCGCCAGATGGACGAGCACCGGCTCCCGCCGCCGGGCCCGATGCTGCCCTTCGGCCCCTGGGGCATCCTCGCCGAGGCCGACAAGCGGGACCCGTACAACCGCGAGGCGTACCACCGGATGCTCCAGTTCGTGTACGCGGGACCGTCCGGGCCGCTCTCCGAGGCCGCCAACTTCGTCCACTGGGCGGCCGGCGGCGCGCCGCCCGGCTCGCCCGTCCACGTCCTGCCGCTCTACGTGCGCGTCGAGCGCTACCGCCGCGAACGCGGCCAGGACCGCGCCCTGGACCTGCACTGGGTCGCCGAGGACGCGGTCCGGGACGCCGCCCGCGCCCTCGACTCCTGGTTCCGGCACACCGAACCGCGCTACGCCTCACCGCTCGACGTGAACCACCTCGCCCATTCCCTCTGGGGAGCCCTCCAGTTCGGCGAGGCGGCCCGGGTCTTCGACGCGATCGGCCGGTACTGGACCACCCTGCCCTGGGCCTACCGGACCCGCGATCCGGCCGACCAGGCGCTCGCCGAGGAAGTGTTCCTGCAGGCCAGGTCCCGCAGCCTGGCCGGCCGGGACTGACCCCGCCGGACCCCCGCGGCCGGCACCGGCCCGCCGGCCCGACCGCCGCCCGGACCGGCCCGCCCCCGCCGCGCGGCCGACCGCCCCACCGTCCCCGTGCTCCACCACCCCCGGAGGTACCACCATGTCCCGAACCGCCTGGGCCGCTCGCCAGGACCGCAAGGCCCCACCCCCGCAGGACGAGGAGGAGCGGCTCAGAGAACTCGGCTACCAGCCCGTCCTCGCCCGCCGGATGGGCGGGTTCGGCAACTTCGCCATCAGCTTCTCCGTCATCTCCGTGCTCTCCGGCTGCATGACCCTGTACGGCTTCGGGCTGGGCACCGGCGGCCCCGCCGTGATGCTGTGGGGCTGGGTCGGCGTCGGCCTCTTCGTCCTGTGCGTGGGCCTCGCCCTCGCCGAGGTGACCAGCGCCTACCCCACCTCGGGCGCGCTCTACTACATGGCCGACCGGCTCGGCGGACGCCGCTGGGGCTGGTACACCGGCTGGCTCAACCTGCTCGGCCTGCTCGGCGCCATCGCCGGGATCGACTACGGCGCCGCGCTGTTCACCGGGGCCTTCCTGAACCTCCAGTTCGGCTTCGTCCCCACCCCCGGCTCCACCTTCCTGATCTTCCTCGCGATCCTGCTGCTGCACGCCACGCTCAACCTCTTCGGCGTCCGCCTCGTCAGCGTGCTCAACTCCATCAGCGTGTGGTGGCACCTCGCCGGCGTCGCGGTCATCGTCGGCGCCCTGGCCTTCATCCCGGACCACCACCAGTCGGCCTCGTTCGTCTTCACCGAGTTCGTCAACGACACCGGCTGGGCCAACCCGTTCTACGTGGCCGCCGTCGGCCTGCTGCTCGCCCAGTACACCTTCTCCGGGTACGACGCCTCCGCGCACCTCTCGGAGGAGACGTCGAACGCCTCCGTCTCCGCCGCCAAGGGCATCGTCCGGGCCATCTGGGTCTCCTGGATCGCCGGATTCGCCCTCCTCGCCGGCCTCACCTTCGCCATCCAGGACTACGCGGCCGTCCAGGGCAGCGCCACCGGCGTTCCGCCCGCCCAGATCTTCCTCGACGCCCTGGGTTCCGGCGGCGCCACCGCCCTGCTCCTCGTCGTGATCGTCGCGCAGCTGTTCTGCGGCAACGCCGAGGTCGCCGCCGCGAGCCGCATGGTCTTCGCGTTCAGCCGCGACAACGCGCTCCCCGGATCCGCCGTGTGGCGCAAGGTCAGCAGCCGCACCCAGACCCCGGTTCCCGCCGTGTGGCTCTCGGTCGTCGTCGCGGGCGTGCTCGCCCTGCCCTCGCTCTACTCCGCCACCGCCTACGGCGCCGTCACGGCCATCAACGTCATCGGCATCACGCCCGCCTACGCCATCCCGATCTACCTGCGGCTGCGCGCCGGCAACCGGTTCGAGCCCGGGCCGTGGAGCCTGGGCCGCTGGAGCAAGCCGATCGGCTGGATCGCGGTCGTCTGGGTGGCCGCCGTCACCGTGCTGTTCTGCCTGCCGCAGAAGTCCCCGGTCACCATCGACTCGATGAACTACGCGGTCATCGCCCTGGCCGTGGTGCTGCTGCTGGCCAGCGTGTGGTGGTACGTCGCCCGGCGCTCGTACGGCACGCCGTCCGCGTACGGCAACGCCCGGGAGCAGGCGGAGATCGCCGAGGGCATCGTCTGAGCACCCGGCACACCCCCGAACCGCGCGCGCCCGGCACCGACCGCCGCGCACCCGTCCCGGCCGTCCGCCCCTCCGGTGGACGGCCGGACGCGTGTCCCGGCGACGGGAGCGGCCGAGCCGCTGACACACCCCGGTGCGGCGGGCAGAATCGGGGGAAACGACGTCGGGGGGACGCTGATGGGACGGGCACTGCGGTGGGGCATACCGATCATCCTGGCGGGGCTGGCCGTCTGGTACGCCTCGTACGTGACCACGATCGCGGTCTGGGAGCTGCGCAAGCTGCTCTCCTGGCTGGCGGCGCCGCTGCTGGTCGCGGCGTTCGTCGGCCTCGTGTGGCTGGTGGTGTGGCTGGTGCGCAGGAGGTCGGGCGGCGGGAGCGGCGAGAACGCGGCCGTGGTGCTCGGCTGCCTGGGCGCCGCCCTCGGCGTGGGGATCACGGTCTGGTGGCTGGTGTACGGCGCCTACCTCCAGGACCGGGCCTACATGGAGAACGTGCAGATCGTCTCCACCCCGGTCCCGGAGCTGACGGCCCGCGCGCCCTACGTGGTCGGCAAGGCGCAGGCCGCCCCGCACCTCGGTGACGTCACCGGCGAGATATCCGACATCACCTACCTGCCGGACTCGGACCGGTTCGCGACCCTCGTCGAACGGCGCGGCTGGCTGTCCGGATACGAGGTCGGGCTCGTACAGGACGTGCCGCTCGGCGGCAGCAGCCGCAGCCAGGAGAGCTGCGCCTTCGACGTGGACGTCGCGGACGCGCGCGTCGGCGGCTGGTTCACGCACAACCTCGGCCGCAAGATCGCCGACCGACGGCGCTGGGTCCGCTTCGACGCGGACGACGTCTACGTGACCTGCTCGGGCGGCACCCCGACCGTGGTGGTCCCGCTCAAACGCCAGACGGGGTGGCTGGTGGTCACCGAGCGGCCGGCCGGGCTGGCGCTCTACGACGGGCGGACCGGCAGGCTCACGCTCACCACCGACACCACCGCGGTGCCCGGGCCGTCCTATCCGCTGAGCCTCGCGTCCCGGCAGCGGGAGGCGACGGCCGCGGTCGGCAGCTTCGCCGACTGGTGGTTCGAGCGCAGCGGCTGGGACGAGTCCGAGGACGGCGCCAACGCGGGCAACGAGTCGGAGTTCACCCTCCGCTACCGCGACGCGGCCGGCGGCAGCGCGTACGTCACCCCGCTCACCCCGCAGGGCGAGGCGAGCTCGGTGGTGGCCGTGTCCACCCTGCCGACCCGCCACCAGGGCGGCGACCTCGCCCCGATGACCGTGCACCGGCTCAGCCCGACGTGGTCCTCGCCGAAGGCCCTCGTCGCCCTGATCAAGGCCGAGTACCGGGACGTCTGCTGCTACAACGACGACCGGGTCTTCGAGGTCGTCCCCACGGGCGGCAGCACCTGGACGGCCACGGTCGGCAGCGAGCAGAACATCCGCTACCGGGTGGAGGGCCGCGGCCAGATCGGCGGCCGCGAGGCCACCTGCCTGAAGGCCGCCGACGGCTCGCTCATCCGGTGCGCGTACGCGGCCCCGGGCTCGGTCGAGGAACAGGAACTGCAGCGCAGGGAGCAGGAGAAGCAGAAACCGAAGGAGGAGGCACCCGGTTCGCCGGGCCAGGTGGGCGACCTCAAGGCCTACACCCCCGAGCAGCTCGCCGAACTCCAGCGCCGCCTGTCGGAGGAGGTCGTCCGTCGGCTGGGGGCCGGCCAGGGCTGACGGCGCGGCGGGGCACCGGCCGGTAAGCCGCGGGCGGTCGTTAGGATGGACGGGTTTCGGACAGGAGGTGGACGGCCGTGGAGCACCAGGACGGCGACGGCACGCGGCAGCCGCCGCGCCGGCGCGGGCAGGGCGAGCTGGAGGCCCGGGTCCTGGCCGCGCTGGGCGAGGAGACCGGGCCGGTCACGGCGGGCCGGGTCCAGGAGCGGATCGGCGGCGGCATCGCCTACACGACGGTCATGACCATCCTGACCCGGCTCCAGGTCAAGGGCGCCGTCGTCCGCGAGCGCTCCGGCCGGTCGTTCCGGTGGACGGCGGTCGCCGACGAGGCGGGGCTGGCGGCGCTGCGGATGCGCAAGGTCCTCGACGGCGGCGCGGACCGGCAGGCGGTGCTGACCAGCTTCGTGACCGCCCTGTCCCCGAGCGACGAACTCCTGCTGCGGGAACTCCTGGCGAAGGCGTCGGGCGAGCCGGGGGGACGGGGCGCGCCGGGAGAGGGCGAGGACTGACGCCATGGGTGTCTTCGTCTTCCTGCCGCTGTTCCTGCCGCTCACCGCGTGGCCGGTCGCCCGGCTCGCCGAACACCGCCTCCACCCGCGCACCGCCACCCGGCTGCTGGCCGCGGTCGCCGCCGTGCTGGCCGTGTGCAGCACGCTGTGCCTGGCCCTGCTGATGGTGGTGGGCACCGCCCAACTGCCCGGAAACCCGCTGCCCGACGGCTGGTCCGACCCCGAGGTGCGGGCCGCGGTGCCGTACGACGAGGTGGCCGGCGTGGCCGCGATCCCGGCGCTGCTGACCGTGCTGACGTCCTGCGCCGGAGCCCTGTGGCGCCACCTGCGGGTGCGGCGACGGGCCGGGCGGGCGCTCGCGGGTCTGCGGACCGGGCCGGTCGCGGTGCTGCCGGACGCCGAACCGTACGCGTACGCGCTGCCGGGCCGGCCGGGCCGGATCGTGGTCAGCTCCGGGATGCTGGCGGGCCTGACGGCGGGGGAGCGGCGGGCCCTGTTCGCCCACGAGCGCGCCCATCTGGCCGGCCGTCACCACCGCTTCCTGCTGGCCGTGCAGCTCGCGGCGCGCGCCAACCCGTTCCTGCGCCCGCTGCGGACCGCGGTCACGTTCACGGTGGAGCGGTGGGCCGACGAGGAGGCCGCGGCGCGGACGGGCAGCCGGCGCACGGTGGCCGTCGCGGTGGGCAAGTCCGCCCTGCGGTCCCGGGGCGCGCCGGTGGCGACGCTCGCGCACTTCGCCGCGGGCCCGGTCCCGCGGCGGGTCGCCGCCCTGCTGGCCCCCGCACCCGCCGCCCGGGCCTGGCCGCCCGCGTTCACCGCGGTGTGGCTGGCCCTGTGGGCGGCGGCGTGCGGGGCCGCGGCCTCCGCCCTGTCCTCGGCGAACGCCGCGGTCACGCTCATCGCCATCCTCCACGCGGCAACCCTCCCCGCGTGAACGGACACCGCGCCGGGGGCGGGCCGGGCCGTCCGTGCGGGAGGGGTCAGAGGTCGAACTCGTGCGGGGGGAGGCCGAGGGTGTAGCAGGCCTCTCGGACCACGGCCTGCTCGGTCTTGTCGAAGTCGCCGTCCGCCCCGCCGATGACGATGCCGATCTGGACGACCGCACGGGCCTCCGCCGGCTTCTTCTTCGCCTTGGCCACCTCCTGCATCACACTGACCTTGCCGAAGGCGAAGTCGGCGACGAGCTTGTCCAGGTTCTCGTCGAAGCGCCGCCGCAGGTCGTCGGCGTCGAAGTTCCGCAGCACCTCGTTGGTGGCGATCAGCTGCGCCACCCGCTGCCGCTCACTGGGGTCGACGGTGCCGTCGGCGGCGGCGACCAGTGCGCACATGGCCATGCTCGCGTCCCGGAAGGCGCCGCTCTTGAGGTCGTTCTTCTTGGCGTTGAGCTGCGTCTGCATCGTGGACGCGGACTCCTTGATGCGGTCCCACAGGGCCATGAGCCATCCGTTCGGTCGGAGCCGGTCCGGTACGGGAGTGCGCCCGGACCGGACCGTCAGTTACTTCTACAGCATTGTAGAAGTTACCAGGTGTCAGGTGGTGATGGTGGCGACGGGTTCGAGGCCGTAGGTGCGGGCGTAGCCGTTCTCGGTGCCGACGAGCAGCTCGACGACCTCGAAGTAGCGGTCCCAGAAGGGGGTTTCGCGCAGCGCGTCGACGAGGAGCTGGTAGGCGTGGTGGTCGTCGGCCTCCCACACCCAGACGTCGGTGACGCGTGCGGAGTAGAACTCGGTGTCGTAGAAGCGCGACCGGACGCCGGTGGTCCTGGCCTCGATCGCGGGCAGGACCCGGGTGGTGAAGGCGTCGACGCGCTCCCGGACGGTCAGGGCGAGCCATTCGGGCGTGGTCTTGACGAGCATGAACGCCGTGACCGGGGGTGCGGTTTCCGCAGCGGGCATCGGGGTGCCTCCAAGGTGGCGGGTGGTGGGATTCAGGAGAGGACGGCGGGCTTGAGGGTCCGGGCGCACCACTGGGCGAAGCCGGTGGGGGAGGCGGTGTCCGGGGTGCGGACGACGCCGGCGTCCAGGCCCTGGTCCTTGGCCCGCTTCATGTCGACGACGCCCTGGACGAACGCCTCGTCGAGACCGTGGCCGACGAGCGCGGTGCGCATCTCGTCGAGCGGCCGGCGTTCGTAGCGGACGGGGCGGCCGAACTGTTCGGTCATGATGCGGGCCAGGTCGTCGGGGGAGAGGTCCTGCGGTCCGAGGACCGGGACGCTGCCGGCGCCGGTCCACGAGCGGTCCAGCAGCAGGCCGGCGGCCACGGCCGCGATGTCGGCGGTGGCGACGAGCGGGGCCCTGCGGTCGGCCGCGACGGTGTCGGTGAAGACGCCCCGGTCGCGGATCGAGCCGGCCTCCTCCAGGAGGTTCTCGAAGAAGGACGGATTGGCCAGCGCACGGTAGGCGACGCCGGTCTCGGCGATCAGGTCGTCCAGGACGAGGGTGGCGGTGACGAGGCCCGCCCGGTCGGCGAGGGGGGTGCCGCGGCCGAGCGCGGAGACGCCGACCACATGGCCGACGCCGTGGGCGGCGAACGCCCGCAGGGCGGGCCCGCTGAAGCCGCTGTAGGCGTCCTGCGGGGTGCGGGCGGAGTCCGGGGGGACGAGCCAGAACACGGCGTCCGCACCCGTGAAGGCCCGGTCGACGACCTCGGGGTCCCCGTGCGAGCCGGTGATCACCTCGACGCGTTCGCGCACCGCGTCGGCCAGCCGGGCCGGGTCGCGCACGATCACGCGCAGTTCCTCGCCCGTCTCGGGGGCGGACTCCAGGAGCCGGTCGAGCAGGGGACGGCCGATGTTCCCGGTGGGGGCGGTAATGACGATCATGAAAACCTCGCTGGTCGTGCCGGTCGGTACGTCCCCCATCCTGTGGAGCGCCGCGGTGTTGCCACAATGGGAACTTCGGCACGCAATACTTGACTGGAACGGAATGATGCCGGTGAACAGCCCGGATGCGGCCCTCGACGCCAACCTCGCCATCGCACTGGACGCCCTGCTGGCCGAGAACAGCGTCACCCGCGCCGCCGCCCGCCTCCACACCTCGCCCGCCGCGATGAGCCGCACGCTCGCCCGGTTGCGCCGCACCCTGCAGGATCCGCTGCTGGTCCGGGCCGGGCAGGCCATGGTCCCCACCCCCCGCGCACTGGCCCTGCGGGAGGAGGCCGCGGCGGTGGTGCAGCGCCTCGGAGCCCTGCTCGGCCCCGATGCCGGTGTCGACCCGGCCGCCCTGCGCGGCACCTTCACCCTCCAGGCCGCCGACCTGGTCGGCGCGGCCCTGGCCCCCGGGCTGCTGCGCCTGGCCGAGCGCGAGGCACCGGGGGTCTCCTTCCGGCTGCGGGCCGAGGAGCTGGAGGCCGGCCCCGCGCTGCGCGACGGCCGGATCGACCTGGAGGTCGGGGCCATCGACCACGTGGACCCCGAGACCCGGGTCGAGGAACTGGTCCGCCTGCGCATGATGGCGGCCGTGCGGCCCGGTCACCCGCTGACCGAAGGCCCCCTGACCCCGGCCCGGCTCGCCGCCGCCCCCCACGTCGCGGTCAGCCGCCGCGGCCGGTTCACCGGCCCCCTCGACACCGCCCTGGCCGGGCACGGCCTGCGGCGCCGGGTCGGCATCGTCCTACCCGGCCACCTGGCCGCCATGACCCTCGCCGCCCGCAGCGACACCGTCTGCCTCGTACCCGCCGCACTGCCCGGCGACGCGCCCTCACCCCTCACCGGCGACGCCCTCGCCCTCGGACTGCACCTCCTCGACATCCCCCTGACGCTGCCGTCCGTGACCGTCGGCATGGCCTGGCACCCCCGGCACGCGGCCGACCGGGCCCACCGCTGGCTCCGCGACGCCGTCCGCCGGACCCTCCGTCCGGGCGAGCGCCCCGCCCCGTGATCGGGGCGACGGCACGGGCGGGGCCGCGCGGCCCCGCCCCGGAGCGTGTGCGGGGGCCGTTTCCGGGCATCCGGGCGACACCGCCCGACGGCCCCCCGGGCGGGATTTACTTGCCCTTGACCATCGGATCGCGGATACTGTCCGTAACCACCAGCCCTCCGGACCCCCCACCGCGGTCCACCCGACACGAACGGAGCAGCAGACCCGCAATGGGTGAACCTCCCAGTCCACGCCGTGCCACGCCCTACCCGAAGATCCTTGAGCCGGGAGCGGGGGTGGCACGGTGACCGAGATCCTGCTGCTCCTCCTCGCCCTCGCCCTCACCCTGGCGTGCGCGGTGTTCGTCGCCGCCGAGTTCTCCCTCACCACGGTGGAGCGGAGCACCCTCGAACGGGCCGCCGCCGCCGGTGAGCGGGGCGCCGAAAGCGCCCTGAAGGCCGCCAAGCGCCTCACCTTCCAGCTCTCCGGGGCCCAGTTGGGCATCACGGTGACCTCGCTGGTCATCGGCATGCTCGCCGAGCCGTCCGTGTCCGCGCTGCTGCGCGGCCCGCTGGAGGCCCTCGGCCTGCCCGCCGGGGCCGTGCCCACCACCGCGACCCTGCTGGGCGTGGCACTGTCCACCGTGGTGCTCATGGTCGTCGGCGAGCTCGTCCCGAAGAACTGGGCGATCTCCCGGCCGCTGGCCGTGGCCAAGGTCGTCGCCGGCCCGCAGCGCGGCTTCACCGCCGCCTTCGCCCCGCTGATCCGCCACCTCAACAACACCGCCAACCGCCTCGTCCGCCGGTTCGGACTGGAGCCCGCCGAGGAGCTGGCCTCCGCCCGCACCCCCGAGGAGCTCGTCGCGCTGGCCCGGCACTCCGCCCGCGAGGGCGCGATCGAGGCCGACTCCGCCGAGCTGTTCGTCAAGACCCTGCACCTGGCAGAGCTGACCGCGGAGAACGTCATGACCCCGCGCGTCGACGTCAGGGCGCTGGAGGCGCACGCCACCGCCGCGGACGCGGCGAACCTGACGCTGGCCACCGGGCTGTCCCGGTTCCCCGTCTACCGCGACACCCTCGACGAGGTCGTCGGCACCGTCCACATCCGCGACGTCCTGGCCCTCGACGAGGACAAGCGGCCCCTGACCGCGGTCACCGACCTCATGACCGCCCCGCTGCTGGTCCCGCACTCGCTGCCCGTCGACACCCTGCTCGGGCGCCTGCGCAAGGCCCGCACCATGGCCGTGATCATCGACGAGTACGGCGGCACCGCCGGCGTCGCCACGGTCGAGGACATCGTCGAGGAGGTCGTCGGCGAGGTACGCGACGAGCACGACCCGGCCGAGGTCCCCGACCTCATCGAAGGCCCGGAAGAGGACGGCCGCCGCGTCTGGGAGGCGTACGGCGGCGTCCGCGTCGACGAGCTGGCGGAGATCGGCTTCGACGCCCCCGAGGGTCCCTACGAGACCCTCGCCGGCCTCATCGCCGCCGCCCTGGAGCGCATCCCCGTCGAGGGCGACCACGTGGTCGTGGACGGCTGGGAGCTGGCCGTGCTCGACATAGAGCACCACCGCGCCGACCGGATCTCGATCACCGCGCCCGCCCCCGGCGAGGACGCCGACACGGAGCAGAACCGATGACCGCCGTCCAGTTGCTGATCGGTGCCCTCACCCTGATCACGAACGCCTTCTTCGTCGGCGCCGAGTTCGCGCTGATCTCGGTCCGCCGCAGCCAGATCGAACCGGCCGCCCTCAAGGGCAACCGGCGGGCCAAGGCCACCCTGTGGGGCCTCCAGCACCTCTCCGCCATGATGGCCACGGCCCAGCTCGGCATCACCGTCTCCTCGCTGGTCCTGGGCGCCGTGGCCGAACCGGCCATCGCCCACCTCCTGGAACCCCCCTTCGCGGCCATCGGCGTCCCCGAGGCGCTGATCCACCCGATCGCGTTCGTCATCGCGCTGGCCGCGGCGACCTACCTGCACATGCTGATCGGCGAGATGGTCCCCAAGAACATCGCGCTCGCCGCACCCGCGCCGACCGCGCTGCTCCTCGGCCCGCCGCTGGTCGCCGTCACCCGCGCGCTCCGCCCGTTCGTGTTCGGCATCAACGCCTTCGCCAACACGCTGCTGCGGCTGCTGAAGGTCGAGCCGAAGGACGAGGTCGCGGCGGTCTTCACCGACGACGAACTCGCCCGCCTGGTCAAGGACTCCCGCGACGCGGGGCTGCTCGACCCCGAGGACAGCGAGCGCCTCCAGGACGCCCTGGAGCTCGGCACCCGGGCGGTCGGCGAGATCATGATCCCGCGCGCCGCGTTCGTCGGCGTCGGCCACCACGTCACCCCGCGGGGCCTGGAGCGCACCGCGGCCGAGCACGGCTTCTCCCGCCTGGTCGTGACGGGGGACGCGGGCGAGATCCTGGGCTTCCTGCACATCAAGGACGCCCTCGGGGCGGCCGACCGCGACGCCCCCTTCCCGCGCGCCGCGCTGCACACCGTCACCGAGGTCGACCGCGACGCCCCGCTGGACGACACCATGACCGCCATGCGGACCGCCGGCACGCACCTCGCCGCCGTCACCGGGCCGCACGGCGCCGTCGTCGGCTTCGTCACCATGGAGGACGTCCTGGAAGAGCTCGTCGGGGAGGCCGCCTGACGGGTCCGCCCGCGCCCCCGGCCCGGGGGCGCGGGCGGACCCGCCGGAGTGCCGGCACCGTTCGCGGGCGCCGGCCTCCGGCGCGTTCCCGTCCGTCAGCGGCCCGCACCCCCGTACACGGTGAGCTCGCCGTACGAGGCCAGGGCGGCGGCCGGGTCCCGCGGTGCGCCGCGCAGGACGTGGTCGAGGAAGGCGACGCTGGCGGCGGCGGTCAGCCGCGGCCCCTCCGTGCGGCCCCCGGTCCCGGTGAGCGAGGCCAGCGGGGGCAGGTAGAGCGGCGCGTCGGTGAAGGTCAGGTGCGCCGCGCCGGGGACGGTCAGCCGGTAGTTCCGCGACGCGCCGAGTTCGAGGACCCGGGTCAGCCGGGGGATGTAGTCCGGGTCGGTGTCCGGGCCGATGGCCTGGGTGAGCGCGAGCAGCGGCTGCGGGTAGGGGGCCGGCTCCGGCCCGTGCGGGTAGCCGTCCAGGTCGATCACGGCCGAGAAGCGGGTGTCCAGGCGTGCCGCCAGCAGGGCCGCGGCCCCGCCCAGCGAGTGCCCGGTGGCCGCGACCCGGCCGGTGTCGAGCCGTCCGGCGAGCCGTTGCGCGAGCGGTCCGGGGAAGCCGCCGGTGTCGATGCGGCCCAGCGCGGTGAGCACGGAGCGGAGGTCCGCCGCCCGGGTCGCCGTCCACTCGGCCGCCCGCCGCTCGTCCTCGACCGCGTCGCCCGAGGCGGAGACCCGGGTGCGGACCGTACGGCCGTCGTCGAGCACCACCGCCGCCGAGTCGTAGGGGTGGTCGAGCCCCACGACGACGTAGCCCCGGCTGGCCAGTTCCTCCGCCCAGGCCGTGTTCTGGGTGCGCACGCCGCCCAGCCCGGGGGAGAACAGCACCACCGGGAACCGCTCCCGCCCGCCGGCCACCGGCAGGCCGGGCACCGCGTGCGAGCGGGCCCGGGGCAGCCCGTCGAGCAGCAGGCCGGGCACGCCCGCGTAGTCCGCGAGGCCGTCGGCGACCGTACGGGCCTCCCGCTCGGTGCGCCCGAGGTAGCGGGCGGGAGCGGGCCCGGCCGGGTCCCGCCGCGCGGGGTACCAGAACTGGGCCACGACGGTCCGCCGGTCCCCGGGGTCGGCCGTGGCGGGCTCCTGCCGCTCCGGGTCGGTCAGCTGCACCACCTCGGTACCCACCGCGAAGTCGCCCGTAGGCGCGGGGAACACCGGTGTCGGCAGGGCCCAGACCGCCAGCGGGCCCGCCGCGATCAGGGCGAGGCAGGCCACGGTCCCCGGGAGGGCGTACCGTCGGCGGACCCGGCGCGTCGGCCGGCCGCCGCGCCCCCGTACCAGCGGCACCACGACCCAGGGGAGCACGGCGGCGGCCGCCACCAGCACCGGCAGCATCTGCCAGCGCGCCCCGGTCACCCAGAGCGCCACCGCCGACACCACGACGGCGCCGGCCGCCGCCGGCGCCGCCGGCCGCCGCAACCGGGGCGGCGACCACCGCGCCAGGGCCAGGGTGACGGTGCTCGCCACCAGGAGGACTTCCACGGGAGACAACGGAGGTACGACGTCCATCGGATTCACCCGGCCATCGTCGGGTCGGCGCCCGTCCCGTGGCGTCCCCCCGAAGTCGCACGACGGCTGCGACCTCGGTCGTACCGGACGGCGGCCCAACGGGGCCCGCACCGGATCGACTTGGCCCGGCCCGGCCGGGCACCCCCGGCCCGTCCCGTCCCCCGCACCGGTTTGCCGGAGTGGCAACACGGCTCGCGGGAGGGGGCGCGGGCGCGGCAGGCTGGGCGGGCCGCCCCGGCCGGGGCGGCCCCACGGGCCCGGGCCGCCACGACCGTCGGCCCGCCCACGACCGCCACCGGGAGTACCCATGCCGCAGCACCCCCCCGCCGCCCTCCACCGCACGGTCCCCTCGCCCGCGGGCCGCATCCACCTGGTGGAGCAGGGCGAAGGGCCCCTCGTGCTGCTCGTGCACGGGTTCCCCGAGTCCTGGTACTCCTGGCGCCACCAACTGCCCGCGCTGGCCGCCGCCGGGTTCCGGGCGGCGGCCATCGACGTCCGGGGCTACGGGCGTTCGTCCCGGCCCGCCGAGCCGGACGCCTACCGGATGCTCGACCACGTCGCCGACAACGCCGCCGTCGTGGAGGCCCTCGGCGAGCGGACCGCCGTGGTCGTCGGACACGACTGGGGCGCCAACATCGCCGCCGCCTCCGCCCTGCTGCGGCCCGAGGTGTTCCGCGCGGTGGGCCTGCTGAGCGTGCCCTACACCCCGCCGGGCGGCCCGCGGCCCAGCGAGGTCTTCGCGGGGATGGGCGGCCCGGAGGAGCTGTACGTCTCCTACTTCCAGCGGCCCGGACGGGCCGAGGCGGAGATCGAGCCCGACGTCCGCGGCTGGCTGGCCGGCCTCTACGCGGCCCTGTCCGGCGACACCATGGCCGAACCGGGCTCCCCCGACCCGCACTTCGTCGCCCCCGGCGGGACCATGCGCGACCGGTTCCCGGCCGGCCGGCTGCCCGCCTGGCTCGGCGAGGACGACCTCGACTTCTACGCCGGTGAGTTCGAACGCACCGGCCTGACCGGCGCCCTCAACCGCTACCGGAACATGGACCGCGACTGGGTGGACCTCGCGGGCCACGCCGGCGCCCCGCTCCGCCAGCCCTCGCTGTTCGCGGGCGGGGCCCGCGACGCCTCCACGACCTGGCTGGCCGACGCGATCGAGGCGTACCCGACCACCCTGCCCGGCCTGTCCGCCGCGCACCTCCTCGACGGCTGCGGCCACTGGATCCAGCAGGAACGGCCCGACGAGACCAACCGCCTGCTGACCGACTGGCTCGCCACACTGCCCGCCCTCCCCGCGTCCCCCTGACCCGCCTGACCCCGACCCGCGTGCCCCGGCCCGGGCCCCGGCACCCGGGCCCGGGGCGCCACCGGCGCGGGCCGACGGCGCTGCACCGCCCCCCTCGCGCCCCCGTGTCACGTGAATCCGGGACCTGGAACAGGTGACTTCAACCCGATCCGCGCCGTTCATACGCTGGACGTGCAAGCAAGCGGGAGCATGCGCCGCGCGCCGGGTACCGGTGCGGCGCCGAGGGAGTTGTCTTGGCCAGTCACGATCCGATCGACCGCCCTGCCGAGTCGTCGTTCAGCGCGTTCCGCGCATCGCGAGCCCAGCAGCGGATGTACTTCCTCCAGCAGATGGAGGAGGGCCGGCCCACCTACCACATGCCCGTCTTCTACGCCCTCGAAGGCCCGGTGGACGCCGACGCGCTCCGCACCTGTGCCCAGGGCCTGCTGGACCGGCACGAGGCGCTGCGCACCCGCTTCGTCCTGCGCGGCGGCGAGCTGTGGCAGCACGTCGACACGGCGGCCGCGCTCACCTGGTCCGTCGCGACGGCCCACGGGGACGCGGACGTCGAGGAGTGGACCGCCGCCGAGCACCACCGCCCCTTCGACCTGGAGCACGGCCCCCTCTTCCGGGCCGCCCTGCTGCACACCCCCGGCGGCGCCGTCCTCGCCCTGGCCATGCACCACATCGTCGCCGACGGCTGGTCGGTGGGCGTCCTCGTGCGCGAACTGCTCGCCGAGTACGCCCAGCGCACCGGCGCCGCGCCCCGGGAGGGCTCCGCGCGCCCGGTGTCCCAGGAGGCCCCGGAGTACCAGTACGCGGACTTCTCCGACTGGCAGGAGGAATGGCTCGAAGGCCCCGCCGCCCGCCGCCAGCTCGACCACTGGGCGCGCCGGCTCGGCGGGGAACTGCCCGACGCCCCGCTGCCCCGCGACCGCAGGCCGGCCGACGGGCCGGCCCGCGCCGCCGCGGGGCTGCACGCCTTCGACCTGCCCGCCGACGTGGCCGACCGCGTCGAACGGCTCGGCCGCGCCACCCGCAGCACCCCCTACACGGTGCTGCTGGCGGCCTTCCAGAGCGTCCTGGGCCGGTACACGGGCACCGACGACGTCCTCGTCGGCACCCCGGTGGCCAACCGCAACCGCAAGGAGTTCCAGGACACCGTCGGCCTGTTCGTCAACACCCTGGTCATCCGCGCCGACCTCTCCGACGACCCGGACTTCCGGACCCACCTGGAGCGGGTGCGCGACACCGTCCTGGACGCCCAGGACCACCAGGACCTCCCCTACGAACAGGTCGTCGAGCACCTCACCCCCGGGCGCACCGGCGCCGACGCGACCCTCTTCCACGCCATGTTCGGGATGCACGACGAGGACGGCATGACCGCCGGCCTGCCCGGCCCGCGCGCCCGGCTGCTCGACGGGCCCGCAGGCACCGCCAAGTTCGACCTCACCTTCGACGTGGTGCGCGCCGGCGGCGGCCTGAGCTGCCGACTGGAATACCGCGCCGACCTGTTCGAGGCCGCCACCATCGAGCGGTTCGGCCGCCACTACACCCGGCTGCTGGCCGCCGCCACCGCCGACCCCGAACTGCCGCTCAGCCGACTGCCCATGCTCGCCCCCGACGAGCGGCGCGGCACCGGCTCACCGCTCCCCGACCGCGCCTCCCGGCAGCAGGGCCCCGGGCCGGCGGCCGGCTGCGTCCACGAGGCCTTCGCCGCACACGCCGCCCGCACCCCCGACGCCGTCGCCCTGGTCCACGAGGGCACCACCCTCACCTACCGCGAACTCGACGCCCGGGCCAACCGGCTCGCCCACCGGCTGCGCGCCCTGGGCGTCGGTCGCGACACGCTCGTCGGCCTCTGCCTGCCCCGCTCCGCCGACCTCGTCGTCGGCCTCCTCGGCATCCTCAAGGCCGGCGGCGCCTACCTGCCGCTCGACCCCGACAACCCCGCCGAACGGCTGCGCCACATCATCGGCGACGCCCGGCTGCACCACGTCGTCGGCACCACGGACACCCGCGCCCTGTGGGACGCCCCCGGCCTGCGCTCCGTCGACCTGTCGGCCGACGCCGCGCTCCTCGCCGCCGAGCCCGACACCGCCCCCGACTCCGGCGTGACCCCGGACCACCTGGCGTACGTCATCTACACCTCCGGCTCCACCGGCCTGCCCAAGGGCACCCTCGTGCCCCACGCCAACATCACCCGGCTCTTCTCCGCCACCGACCACTGGTTCGGCTTCGGGCCCGGCGACGTGTGGACCCTCTTCCACTCCATCGCCTTCGACTTCTCCGTCTGGGAGCTGTGGGGCGCGCTCGCCCACGGCGGCCGGCTCGTCGTCGTCCCGTACGCCACCAGCCGCTCGCCCGAGGAGTTCCACCGGCTGCTGCGCACCGAGCGGGTCACCGTCCTCAACCAGACGCCGTCCGCCTTCTACCAGCTCTCCCGGGCCGACGAGGAACACCACCGCACGGCCGGCCCCGCCGGAGCCGGACCGAGCCTGCGGCACGTCGTCTTCGGCGGCGAGGCCCTGGACGTGGCAGCCCTCGCCGGCTGGTTCGCCCGGCACGGTGACACCGCGCCCCGCCTGGTCAACATGTACGGCATCACCGAGACCACCGTGCACGTCACCTACCGGCCGCTCACCGCCCGCGACGCCGCCGAGGGCCGGGGCAGCGTCATCGGCGCCCCCATTCCCGACCTGCGGCTGCACCTGCTCGACGCGCGCGGCCGCACCGTCCCGCGCGGCGCCGTGGGCGAGCTGTACGTCGCCGGCGCCGGTCTGGCCCGCGGCTACCTGCGCCGCCCCGAACTCACCGCCGAGCGCTTCCCGTCCGGCATCGGCGCCGACGCCCCCGGAGCGCCCGCCGACGCCCCCGCCGGCCTCCCGGCAGGCGAGCGGCTCTACCGCACCGGGGACCTGGCCCGGGCCCTGCCCGACGGCGACCTGGAGTACCTCGGCCGCATCGACCACCAGGTCAAGCTCCGCGGGTTCCGCATCGAACTGGGCGAGGTCGAGGCCGCCCTCGCCGCGCATCCCCTCGTCGACGCGGCGGTCGCGCTCGTCGCCCCCGACCCGTCCGGCGCCGACGTCCTCGTCGGCTACCTGGCCGTGCCGGGCGCGGCGGACGGCGCCGGGCCCACCGTGGAGGAGATGCGCACCCACCTCGCGCGCCGACTGCCCGGCTACATGATCCCCGGCGCGTTCGTCACCCTCCCCGCCTTCCCGCTCACCGCCAACGGCAAGACCGACCGCCGCCGGCTGCCCGCCCCCGGCTCCGCCGCCCGCACCCCCACGGCCGGCTACGAGGCACCCCGCGGTCCCGTCGAGACCGCCCTCACCGAGGTCTTCGCCCAGGTGCTCGGGCACGACCGGGTCGGCGCCCTCGACAACTACTTCGCACTCGGCGGCGACTCCATCCGCTCCCTCCAGGTACTGGCCCGGGCCCGGGAACGCGGCCTCGCCCTCTCCGTCGCCGACCTCATGCGGCTCCAGACGGCCCGCGCGCTGGCCCCCGCCGCCACCCCCCTCGACCGGGCCGCACCGCCGGCCCCGTACGAGCCGTTCGCCCTGCTCACCGCCGAGGACCGGGCCGCCCTGCCCGGCGGCCTGGACGACGCCTACCCGATGACCCGGCTCCAGGCCGGCATGCTCTACCACAGCGACCTCCCGTCGGCCGGCGGCCGCGTCTACCACAACGTGGCCTCCTACCTGGTCGAGGCGCCCTGGTCCGAGGACGCCTGGCGCACCACCGTCGCCGTCCTCGCCGCCCGGCACGAGATGCTCCGCACCTCCTTCGACCCCCACGGGTTCGGCGAACCCCTCCAGCTCGTCCACCGCGACGCCCGCCCGGAGATCACCTTCGAGGACCTCGGCGGACTCGACCCCGACGCGCAGCGCACCGCCGTCGCCGCCCGCTACGCCGCCGAGCGCGACCGCCCGTTCGCCTGGGACCGCGCCCCGCTGCTCCGCTTCCACGTCCAGCGGCTCTCCGGCACCCGCCTCCAGCTGTTCGTCGCCGAGCACCACGCCGTCCTGGACGGCTGGAGCGAACGCTCCCTGCTCACCGAACTCGCCGCCTGCTACACCGAGGCGCTCGCCGCCCCCACCCCCGCCGACGGGCCGTCACCGGAGGCGGGCCCCCGCTCCCGGTTCGCCTCCTTCGTCGCCCTCGAACGCGCCGCCCTGGCCGACCCCGACCAGCGGGCCTTCTGGGCCGGTCAGACCGCCGGCGCCCCCGCCACCCGGCTGCCCCGGCCCGCGCCGGCCGGCGGCCCGGCCCTGATGTCCTGGCACCTCGCCCCGCTCCCGGAGGACCTGCACGCACGGCTGACCGCGCTGGCCGCCGCCTGCGGCACCTCCCTGCGCACGGTCCTGCTCGCCGCCCACCTGCGGGTCACCGCCCTGCTCGCCGGCGCCGACGAGGTCACCACCGGTGTGGTCCACAACGGACGCACCGAGGAGACCGACGGGGACCGGGTCGTCGGCGCCTTCCTCAACACCCTGCCCTTCCGCGTCGACACCGCCGGGCTGAGCTGGCGCGCGCTCGTGGCCCGCGCCGCCGCCCTGGAGGCGGAGGTCCACGCCCACCGCCGCTTCCCGCTCGCCGAGATCCAGCGGCTCTCCGGCGGCAGCCCGCTCTTCGAGACGTTCTTCAACTACACCCACTTCCACGTCGAGCACGACGGCGCCGCCGAGGGGGCCTTCACCGTCCTGGAGGAGACCGGCGAGGCCGGTACCGACTTCGCCTTCGGCGCCGAGTTCTCCCGCACCCCCGACGGCTCCCTCCTCGAACTCGGCCTGCGCTACGACGCCGCGCAGTTCACCGCGGACCAGATCGGCGCCGCACACGCCTCCTACACGGCCGCCCTGCGGGACCTCGCCGAGGCCCCGGACCGCGACTGCGGCGCCGCCGACCTCCTTTCCGAGGCCGAACACCGCCGGTACGCGGACTGGAACGACACCGCCGCTGCCTACCCCCGGCCGCACGTCCTGACCGCCCTCGTCGACGAGCAGCGCGACCGGACCCCGGACGCGCCCGCCGTCCGCTTCGAGGGCGCGGAGCTCACCTACCGCGAGCTCGACGCCGCCGCGGAGCGGATCGGCGCCGCCCTGCGGGAGCGGGGGGCAGGGCCGGGCACCTTCGTCGGCCTGCTGCTGGAACGCTCCCTCACCCTGCCCGCCGTCCTGCTGGCCGTACTGAAGTCCGGCGCCGCCTACGTGCCGCTGGACCCGGAGCACCCCGCGCCGCGCGTGCGGTCCCTGCTCGCCGAGGCCGGCATCGGCCTGGTCGTCGCCGACGGGGCCTGGGCGCGCCGGCTGGCCGGCTCGGACGTCACCGTCGTCCGGCCGGACGAGACGCCCGCCGCCCCCGCCCCGGCCACGGGCCCGGGCCCAGGCCCAGGCCCAGGCCCAGGCCCCGCCGACCCGGCGTACATGATCTTCACCTCCGGGTCCACCGGCAAGCCCAAGGGTGTCGTGGTGTCCCACCGCGCCATCGCCAACCGGCTGCTGTGGATGCAGGAGGAGTACGGGCTGACGCCGGGGGAGCGGGTGCTGCACAAGACGCCGTACACCTTCGACGTCTCGGTGTGGGAGCTGTTCTGGCCGCTGCTGACCGGCGCCACCCTGGTCCTGGCCCGGCCCGGCGGCCAGCGCGACCCCGGCTACCTCGGCGACCTGATCCGCGAGGAGGGCGCCACCACCGTCCACTTCGTCCCGTCGATGCTCAGCGTGTTCCTCGACGACCCCGCCGCGACCGCCGCCGCGAGCGGCCTGACCCGGGTGGTGTGCAGCGGCGAGGCCCTGCCGTACGAGGTGCAGCGCCGGTTCTTCGAGCGGCTGCCCGGCGTCGAACTGCACAACCTGTACGGGCCCACCGAGGCCGCCGTCGACGTCACGTACTGGCAGTGCCTGCCGGACGCCGGCGACACCGTGCCCATCGGCCGCCCCATCGCCAACATGCGCACCCACGTGCTGGACCGCCGGCTGGCCGAGGTGCCCCTCGGCGTCACCGGCGAGCTGTACCTCGAAGGCGTCGGACTCGCCGACGGCTACCACGGGCGCCCCGACCTCACGGCCGAACGGTTCGTCGGGCACACCGGCCCCGACGGCGCCACCCGCCGCCTCTACCGCACGGGCGACCTCGCCCGGCACCGCCCCGACGGGGCCCTGGAGTACGCGGGCCGCACCGACCACCAGCTCAAGATCCGCGGCTTCCGCGTCGAACCGGGCGAGATCGAGGCGGTCCTCGCCGAACACCCCGCCGTGCGCGACTGCGCGGTCCTGCCCCGCGGCGCACGGCTCGTCGGCTACGTGGTCCCCGACACGGCCGCCGGCGCCGCCCCGGAACCGGCCGAACTGGCCCGCCACGCCCGGGAACGGCTGCCCGAGTACATGGTGCCCTCCGCCTGGGTGCGGCTGGCCGACCTCCCGCTGACCGCCAACGGCAAGCTGGACCGGGCCGCCCTGCCCGATCCGGACCCCGCCGAACGCCGCGGCGCGGCCGAACCGGCACCGCCCCGCGACGCGCTCGAAGCCCGTCTCGCCGGCATCTGGGAGCAGCTGCTGGGCGCGGGACCGGTCGGCGTCCACGACGACTTCTTCGACTCCGGCGGCCACTCCATCGACGCGCTGCGCCTGATCGGCCGCGTCAACCAGGCCTTCGGCGAGCGCCTCGCGGTCTCGGCCGTCATGGAGCACCCGACCGTCGCCCGGCAGGCCGCCGTGCTGCGCGCCCGCCACGGCGCGGCCGCACCTGACCCGCTGGTCCGCATCCAGCCCGAGGGCGCCCTCGACCCGCTGTTCCTCGTCCACCCGATCGGCGGGAACGTCTTCTGCTACCGTGCGCTCGCCGCCGAACTGGGCACCGACCGGCCCGTGTACGGCCTGACGGCGCCCGGACTGAGCGCCCCCGACGGGTCCGACGCACCCGACGCACCCGACGCACCCGGACAGGTGGACGCCGCCGCCGCCGGGCCCGGCACCGTCGCCGAGCTGGCCGCCGCCCACCTGGCGACCCTGCGCCGCCACCGCCCGCACGGCCCCTACCACCTCGCCGGCTGGTCCTTCGGCGGGCTCCTCGCCCACGAGATGGCCGTCCAACTGCACGCCGCCGGCGAGGAGGTGGCCTCCCTCACGCTCCTGGACACCGCCCACCCCGCGCCCGACCGCGTCCCGGCGGACGAGGCCGAGCTGCTGGAGTGGTTCCACGAGGACCTGGCCCGCTCCGCCGGCTTCGACCCGCCGCAGGAGGCCGCGGCCGCCCTGCGCGACGCGCTGCGGGCGGCCGGGGACACCGGGGCCCGGCTCGCCGTGCTCGCCGAGCGGGTGGAACGCGACGGGTTCGCCCCCGGGCTGGACCCGCGGGACCTGGCCCGCCACTACGCGGTCTTCCGCACCGGCATCCTGGCCGCCGCCCGCCACCGGCCCGCCGCCGCACCCTGCCCGGCCGTGTTCGTCCAGAGCGTCACCGGCGCCGAGGAGCGCGCCGCCGACCGGTGGGCCGAGCGCTCCCCGGCCGGACTCACCCGCCACGACGCCCCGACCGACCACTACGGGCTGATGCGCCCGCCGCACGTCGCCGAGGTCGCCGCCGTCCTGCGCGCGTCCCTCTCCGGGGCCGGGGCGGACCACCGCTGACCGCGGCGCCGTCCGGCCCGTGACGCCCGGGGGCACCCCGCCCCCGGGCCCCGCCCACCGTACGCACCACTCCTGCGCGCGCCCCCGCGTCGCCGAGCCCTGGGCCCGACGCGCCCCCCGCGCCCCGCACCCGAACAGGAACGGAAACACCACGTGACGAGCGACATCCCGGAGCCGGCCCCCGAGCTGAGCGGCCGCATCAGCGGCGGCCCCGGCCGACTCCTGCACGACGAAGTGCTCGCCCCGCAGTTCCGGTTCGAATCCCGGTACCTGCTGCGCCACTACGTCGCCATCGAGAAGACCCTCGCGGCCGAGTACGTCCGCATGGACCTGATCACCCCCGAGGAGGCCCACCGGATCGCCGCCCGACTGGACTCCGTCGGCCCCGACACCCTCAGCGCCCGGCCCGACGCCAACATGTCGGACATCGCCTTCGCCCTCGAACGGCACGTCGAGGCCGGCCTGGACCGGCCCGTCGTGCGCTGGCACGCCGACCGCAGCCGCAACGACCTCCAGGCCTGTGCGCAGGTCATGTACGGCCGCGACCAGCTCGCCCGCTTCGCCACCGCCCTCCTCGAACTCGGCACCGTCGTCCACCGGCTGGCCGAGGAGACCTGCGACCTGCCCATGCCGGGCTACACCCACTTCCAGGCCGCCCAGGTCATCACCCCCGGCTTCTACCTCAGCGCCCTCTCCGAGCACCTGCTCCACACCCACGACCGCCTGCTGCGCACCTACGACGGCATCGACGCCTGCCCGCTCGGCGCCGGCGCCATGGCCGGACAGGAACTGCCCTGGGACCGTGACCGGATGGCCCGGCTGCTCGGCTTCGCCCGGCCCCAGCCCAACGCCCTGACCGCCGTGGCCTCCCGCCGCTGGAGCGCCGAACTCACCGCGGAACTGAGCCTGCTGGGCACCGCCCTGAGCCGCTTCACCACCGACCTGCTCACCTGGGGCGGCAGCGAGTACGGCTTCATCGAACTCCCCGACGAGCTGTCCGGCATCTCCTCCGCCATGCCGCAGAAGAAGAACTACCCCGTACTGGAACGCATCCGCGGCCGCACCGCCCACCTGACCGCCTTCCACTTCGACGTCCTGCTCGGGCAGCGCAACACCCCCTTCTGCAACCTCGTCGAGGTGTCCAAGGAGGCCGGCACCCACCTGCTGAACGCCTTCGACTCCGCCCACGGGACCGTCCGCCTCCTCACCGAGGTGCTGCGCCGGCTGACCTTCCGCGCCGACCGCATGCGCGCCGTCTGCGCCCGTGAGTTCCTCGGCGGCTTCAGCCTCGCCAACGCCCTCACCCTCACCGAGGGCGTGCCGTGGCGCACCGCCCAGGTCGTCGCCGGGAAGTACGTGGTGCTCGCCGCGGCCGCCGGCGCCGCCCCCGCACCGGGCGAACCCGCCCTGCTCGCCGAGGCCGCCGCCGGACACGGCATCACCCTCGCCGAGCCCGCCCGGCTGCTCGCCGAGGCCTTCGACGTCGACCGCGGCCTGGAGCGCATGGTCTCCGCCGGCTCCGCCCGCCCCGCCGCCGTCCGTACGGCCCTGCACGACCAGCGGGAGGCCCTCGCGCGGATCGGCGCCGACTGGGAAGGGCGCGCCGCGGCGATCCGTGCCGGCGCCGAGGACAACGACCGGGCCCTGTACCCCGCGGACCCCACGACCCACGGCGAGGAGGACGGCGATGGTGCCCGCACCCACGTACAGCGGACGCACTGACCCGGCGGCCGCGACGGGCCCCGTCCCGGTCCCCGGACCCGCGACCGCGCCCGTCCCCGTGCCGGGGCCGGCCGCGGGCAGCGCCTTCGGGACCTTCGGCGAGCTGCTCCAGGGCGCCCTGCCGCACCCGCAGGGCGACTTCCTCGTCACCTTCCCCCTCGCCCGCTGGGCGACCGTCGTCTACCACCCCCGCCCGGGCCGCCCGGGCGTCCAGGTGCGGCCCGCGCACAAGGGCAAGTCCCGCCGCGTCGCCGAAGCCGTCCTGGCCGCGCTCGGAGCGACGGACGGCGGCCTGCTGGACGTGGCCGGCGACCTCCCCGAGGGCAAGGGCCTCGCCAGCTCCTCCGCCGACCTCGTGGCCACCGTACGGGCGGTGGGAGCGGCCTACGGGCGCGAGTTCACCCCGGCCGAGACGGAGACCTTCCTGCGCGGCATCGAACCGGCCGACGGGGTGATGTACGACGAGATCGTCGCCTTCCACCACCGCGAGGTGCGCCTCGGCCGCCGCCTCGGCGTCCTGCCCCCGCTCGCCGTCGTCGCCCACGACGAGGGCGGCCAGGTCGACACCGTCGCGCACAACCGCGGGGCCCGCAGCATCGACGCGGCCGCCCGCGCCGAGTACGCCCTCCTCCTGGACCGGCTGACCGCCGCCGTGGCCCGCGGAGACCTCCAGGAGGTCGGCGCGGTCGCCACCCGCAGCGCCGAGATGAACGCCCTCCGCCGCAGGCGCGCCGGATTCGCCGAACTGCGCGCCCTGTGCCGCGAGGTCGACGGCCTCGGCCTGGTCCTCGCCCACAGCGGCACCATGCTCGGCGTCCTCCTGGAGGCCCACGACCCGGCGCTGGCCGGCAAGACCGAGCACGTCCGGGCCGGCTGCGCCGCCCTCGGCGGCGAGGTGTCCGTACACCGCTCCCTGGGCGCGGGCGACAGCTGGAGCCCGCAGACCGCGCCCGTCCACCCCATCGAGCTGGAGATCTGACCATGCTGTTCGACACCGTGACGGACGCGATCGGGGCCACCCCGCTGGTCCGGCTCCGCCTGGGCGAGGCCCGCGGCGTGGAGGTCTACGCCAAGCTGGAGCTGCAGAACCTCTTCGCGATGAAGGACCGGGTCGCCCGCAACATCCTGCTGGAAGCCCGGCGGCTGGGCACCCTGCGCCCCGGCGCCCCCGTCATCGAGAGCTCCTCCGGGACCATGGCGCTGGGCGTCGCCCTCGTCGGCCGCTCCCTCGGCCACGAGGTCCACATCGTCACCGACCCGCGGATCGACCCCGTCACCCTCGCCAAGCTCCGCGCCCTGGGCTGCCGGGTGCACGTGGTCGAGGCGATGACCAGCCACGGCTGGCAGAGCGCTCGCCTGGAACGCCTCGCGGAACTGCTGGAGGAACTGCCCGGAGCCTTCTGGCCGCAGCAGTACACCAACCCGGACAACCCCGGCGCCTACCGCACGCTCGCCGGTGAACTCCTGGCCGACCTCGCCCGGTTCGACACCCTCGTCGGCGCCGTGGGCAGCGGAGGCTCGCTGTGCGGCACCGCCCGCGCACTGCGCGAGACCCTGCCCGGGCTGCACGTCGTCGGCGTGGACTGCGTGGGCAGCGCCCTCTTCGGCCAGCCCGACGTGCCGCAGCGGCTGCAGAGCGGCCTCGGCAACAGCCTGCTGCCCAAGAACCTCGACCGGACCCTCGTCGACGAGGTGCACTGGCTCAACGACCACGAGGCCTTCGCCGCGACCTGGGACCTCGCCCGCGAGCAGCAGATCTTCGGTGGGAACACCTCCGGCTCCGTCTACCGCGTCCTCACCGGCCTCGCCGAGCGCGCCGAGCCCGGCACCCGCATCGTCGGCATCCTGCCCGACCGCGGCGACCGGTACGCCGACACCGTCTACAACGACGCGCACTGGGAGGCCCACGCTCTGCGCGAGGTCCCCACCGCGACCGCGCCGGCCGCCCTCGACCCCGGCGAGACCGCCCGCACCTGGTCCCGGCTCGCCTACAGCGCCCCCGCCGACCTCCGCCGCCACCTCCTGTTCGTCGAGTCCAACACCACCGGCACCGGCATGCTCGCACTGGAGCGGGCCCGCGAACTGGGCACCGTACCGGTGCTGCTCACCGGCGACCCCGGGCGCTACCGCGGGCTGGAGGCCACCGGAGCCGAGGTGGTCCGCTGCGACACCAACTCCGCCGCCGCCCTGCGCGCCGCCGTCCAGGAGCGCTTCCGCCGCGAGGAGATCGCCGGGGTGACCACCACCAGCGACTTCTACGTACCGTCCGCCGCGCTGCTCGCCCAGTGGCTGGGCCTGCCCGGCAACCCGCCCGGGGCGATGGCCGTCTGCCGCGACAAGTCCGCCCTGCGGGAGGCCCTGCACGCGGCCGGCGTCCGCCAGCCCCGCTACGCCCTGGTCCGCGCACCGGGCGACGTCGCCGCGGCCGTCGCCCGCACCGGGCTGCCCTGCGTGGTCAAGCCGGCCGACGACTCCGGCTCCACCAACGTGCTGCTCTGCACCGACGAGGCCCAGGTCCGCGCCCACGCGCAGCGCGTCCTGGCGATCGGCACCAACGTGCGGGGCATGCCGACCGCCCGGACGGTCCTGGTCGAGGAGTACCTCGACGCACCCGAGTACAGCGTGGAGATGTTCAGCTGGGACGGGCGCGCCGAGTGCGTCGGCATCACCGCCAAGTCCGTCACCGCGACCCCCCACTTCGTCGAGCACCGCCACCTGTTCCCGGCCCCACTGCCGCCGGCCACCGCCCAGCGGATCACCGAGACGGTGACCGCGGCCCTGGACGCGGCAGGCGTCCGGCTCGGCGCCACCCACACCGAGGTCAAGCTGACCGCGGACGGCCCCGCGCTCATCGAGATCAACCCCCGTCCGGCCGGCGGCATGATCCCCGAACTGATCAGGCTGGCCACCGGACTCGACCTGCTCCAGGAGCAACTGCGCGCCTCCCTCGGCCGCGCACCGAGGCTCAAGGCCGAGGCCGCCGGGCACGCGGGCATCCAGTTCCTCCTCGCCGACACCGACGGCACCCTCGCCGCAGCCCGCGGCGCCGAGGCCGCCGCCGCCGTCGACGGCGTCCAGTCGGTCCTGGTCACCGCCGCGCCGGGCACCGCCGTACGGCGGCCGCGCAGCGCCTCCGACCGGCTCGGGCACGTCATCGCCCGGCACCCGCTGCCCGAGGGCGTGCACGCCGCGCTCGACGAGGCCCGGGCCCTGCTCCACCTCGACATCACGGCCGGCCCGCGCCCCTGAACCGGGCCCGCCGCCCCACCGAGCACCACACCGACCCGTCCGGCTCCGCCGGAACCACCACCGCGCCGTACGACCCGTACGGCCGCACCCCGACCCGTGAGGTGACCTGCCATGAGCAACCCCTTCGAGAACGACAACGCCGCCTACGTCGTGGTCCGCAACGACGAACTCCAGCACTCCCTGTGGCCCGCAGCCAACGCCGTCCCCGCCGGCTGGACCGTGGTGCACGGCCCCGACGGCCGCCAGGCCTGCCTGGACCACGTCGAGCGCGTCTGGACCGACATGCGCCCCGCCTCCCTGGTGGCCGCCCTGGCCGGGACGACGCCCCGTGACTGACCACGTCCAGACCCTGCGCACCCTCTTCGCCGAGGTCCTCGGCGTCGGCGTCGAGCCCGGGCACAGCTTCACCGGGCTGGGCGGCGACAGCATCCAGGCCATCCAGGTCGTCAGCCGCGCCCGCGCGGCCGGCCTGGCCGTCAGCACCCGGGACGTGCTGCGCTCCGAGAGCGTCACCGCCCTGGCCGCCGCCGCCCGCGCCCACGACCGGGCCCGGGACGACGCCCGCCCCACGGCGCCCCCGCGCGCCCTCGGCCCGCTGGCCCCCACCCCGATCATGCGGTGGCTCGGCGAGCTGGGCGGCCCCGTCGACACCTACAACCAGTCCCTGGTCCTGCTCACCCCGCCCGGCTTCGGCGCCGCGGCCGCCGAACGCGCCGTCCAGGCCCTGCTCGACACCCACGACATGCTGCGCCTGCGCCTGCCCGCCGGGATCGGCGCGACGGACGGGACCGGCGCGGCCGGGGCCGAGCCCGTCGTCCCGCCCGCCGGCTCGGTGGCCGCGGCCGACCTGCTGGAACACGTCGACGCCCGCGACACCGCGCAGGAGGCGCTGCCCGCCCTGACCCGGGAGCGGATGCGGGCGGCCCGCCGGCTGCTCTCGCCCCGGGACGGCCACATGCTGCGCGCCGTCCTCCTGGACCGCGGCCCCGCACGCCAGGGCCGCCTGGCCCTCGTCGTCCACCACCTCGTCGTGGACGGCGTCTCGTGGCGCATCCTCCAGGACGACCTCCGGTCCGTCCACGCGGCCCTCGCCGAGGGCCGCGATCCCGCACCCGCCCCGGTGCGCACCCCCTTCGCGCACTGGGCGGACCTGCTGCGCGCCGACGCCACCTCCGGCCGCAGGACGGCCGAGGCGGGGCGGTGGGCCGCCGCGCTGCGCCCGGACCCGCACCCCCTGGCGGGGGTCCGGGCGCCGGGCGGCCTGGACCCGGAGAGCGCGGAGCACACCCACACCCTCACCCTCGGGCCGGAGGTCTCCGGGCCGCTGCTCACCACCGCGCCCGGCCTGGTCAACGGCTCCGTCAACGACGTCCTGCTGACCGCCCTGGCACTGGCGGTGCTCGACTGGCGGCGCGCGGACGCCGACGCGGCGGCCGGCCCTGACGAGGACGGCGCCGTCCTCGTCGACGTCGAGGGCCACGGGCGGGAGGACGTCGCCGACGGCCTCGACCTCTCCCGCACCGTCGGCTGGTTCACCACCGTCTTCCCCGTCCGCCTCGCCCTCGGCCGCCCCGACCTCGACGACGCCCGCGCCGGCGGACCGGCCCTGGGCGCAGCCCTGCGGCTGGTCAAGGAGGAGCTGCGGGCCGTACCGGACAAGGGCATCGGCTTCGGCCAGCTGCGCCACCTCAACTCCCGTACCGGACCGGACCTCGCCGGACGCGGGATCCCCGAGATCGGCTTCAACTACCTCGGCCGCTTCCCCATGGGCGGCCGCGCCGACTGGGACGCCGCCCCCGGACACGCCTTCGCCCTCGACGACGCCGACGACGGCCTGCCCATGGCGCACGCCGTCGAGGTCAACGCGGCCGCCCACGAGGGCCCGGACGGGCTCACCCTCAGCGCCACCTGGACCTGGGCGGGCAACGCCTACCCGGCCGAGCGCGTACGGGAGCTCGCGCGGGCGTGGTTCACGATGCTGCGCGCCGTCGCCGCGTACGCCGAACGACCGGACGCCGGCGGCCTGACCCCCTCCGACGTCCCCCTCGCCCAGGTCAGCCAGGCCGACCTCGACTCCTTCGAATCCCAGCTCGGAGCCCTGCTGTGATCCCTCTGTCCCACGCCCAGCAGCGGCTGTGGTTCCACGCCCGCGACGGCGCCGACGGCGCGCTCTACCACATCCCCGCCGGACTGCGGCTGCGCGGCCCGCTCGACGCCGCCGCGCTGGACGCCGCCCTCGCGGACGTCACCACCCGCCACGAGGCCCTGCGCACCGTCTTCCCCGACGACGCCGGCCGCCCCCGCCAGCACGTCCTGGACCCGGCCGCCGGCGCCCCGCGGCTGACCCGCACCGCCTGCCCGGCCGACGAGCGCGCCGCCCTGGCCGCGCGCAGCGCCGCCCGGCCCCTCGACATCTCCACCGAACCGCCGCTGCGCGCCGAGCTGTTCACCCACGGGGAGGAGGACCACTACCTGCTGCTGGTCCTGCACCACATCGCCGGCGACGGCCTCTCCCTGAACATCCTCGTCCGCGACCTGGCCGCCGCCTACACCGCCCGATGCGGCGGGCAGGACCCCGACTGGCCCGAACTGCCCGTCCAGTACCCGGACTACGCGCTGTGGCAGCGGGAGGTCCTGGGCGCGGCGGACGACGCCGCCTCCCTGCACGCCCGGCTGCTCACCCACTGGGCGGACGTCCTCGACGGCCTGCCCGAGGAACTGGCGCTGCCCACCGACCGCCCGCGCCCCGCGGTGGCCGGACACCGCGGCGCCCTGGTGGAGACCCGTACGGGCGCCGAGGCGCACGCCGGCCTGGCGGCGCTCGCCCGGTCCCGGCGGGCCACGCCGTTCATGGCGGTCCAGGCCGCCTTCGCCGCCCTCCTGACCCGGCTCGGCGCCGGCACGGACCTGCCGCTGGGCTGTCCCGTCGACGGCCGCGACGACGACGCGCTGGCCGACCTCGTGGGCCTCTTCGTCAACACCCTGGTCGTGCGCGCCGACACCTCCGCCGACCCCTCCTTCGCCGAGGTGCTCGACCGGGTGCGGTCCGCCGCCCTGGAGACCTACGCCCATCAGGAACTGCCCTTCGAATCCCTCGTCGAACGACTCAATCCGGCCCGCTCGCCCGCCCGCCACCCGCTCTTCCAGGTCGCCGTCTCCGCGCAGCGCACCGAGGAGCGCCCGCCGTCCTTCGCGGGCCTGGAGACCGAGGTGGAGGCGGTGCGCACCGACACCGCCAAGTTCGACCTCACCCTGGAGGTCGAGGAGCTGCACGACCCGGCGACCGGGGAGCCGCGGGGGCTGGCCCTGGGGCTGGAGTACGCGAGCGACCTGTTCGACGGTCCGACCGCCCGGCGCCTCCTGGACCGGCTCGTCCACCTGATCGACGCGGTCGTCGGCGACCCGCACGCGCCCATCGCCACCCTGGACGTGCTGCTGCCGGGGGAGCGGGCCGACCTGCTGGAGCACTGGCAGGGCGCCCCCGCCGCCCCCGACGCCCGCACCGTCCACCGGGCCTTCGAGGAGCGGGCCGCCGCCCACCCGGACCGGCCCGCGGTCCGCCGCGGCACCGAGGAGACCACGTACGCCGCCCTCGACCATCGGGCCGACCGGATCGCCGACCGGCTGCGTGCGCTGGGGGTCCGGCCCGGCGAGGCCGTCGCCGTGCTGATGGACCGCTCCGCCGGTCTGATCGCCGCCTGCCTGGGCGTGCTGAAGGCCGGTGCGGCCTACCTCCCGCTCGACGCCCGCGCCCCGCGGGCCCGCACCGAGTCCGTGCTCGCCGGAGCGGGTGCGGCCGTCCTGATCACCGACGCCCCGGAGCACGCACCGGTCCCGGCCGGGCCCCGGCACGTACTGCGGCCCGACGACGGCGCCGGTGCCGACCCCGGTGCCGGTGCCGGTGCCGGTCCCGACGACGCTGCCGCGGCCGGCGATCCGGCGGCCGGCCACCCCGACGCCCTCGCGTACCTGATGTACACCTCGGGCTCGACCGGCACCCCCAAGGGCGTGGCCGTCTCGCACCGCGAGGTCGTCGCCCTCGCCACGGACCGGCGCTGGCGGGGCGGCGCGCACGAGCGCGTGCTGTTCCGCTCCCCGCACGCCTTCGACGCCTCCACCTACGAGCTGTGGGTGCCGCTGCTGAACGGCGGCCTCGTCGTCGTCGCACCCCCCGGCGACCTCGACGTGGACGAACTGGGCCGCCTGATGGCCGCGCAGCGGGTCACCGGCACCTTCCTCACCGCGACCCTGTTCAACGTCCTCGCCGACCGGTGCCTGCCCGAACTGGGCTCCCTGCGCGAGGTGATGACCGGCGGCGAGGCCGCCTCGCCCGCGATGGTCCGCCGAGTCCGCGAGGCCTGCCCGGACACCACCGTCACCAACGCCTACGGACCCACCGAGACCACCACCTTCGCGGCCACCTTCGCCGTCGGCCCGGGGCAGGAGGCGCCGGAGGGACAGGTGCCGATCGGCCGCCCGCTCGACGGAACCCGGCTGCACGTCCTCGACGCCCGCCTCGGCCTCGTCCCGCCCGGTGTCACCGGCGAGCTCTACATCGCCGGGGCCGGCCTCGCCCGGGGCTACCTCGACCGGGCCGCGCTGACCGCCGAACGCTTCGTCGCCTGCCCGTACGGGCCCCCGGGCGCGCGGATGTACCGCACCGGCGACCTGGCCCGCTGGAACGGAGCCGGCCAGGTCGAGTACCTCGGCCGCGCCGACCGGCAGGTCAAGATCCGCGGCATGCGCATCGAACCGGGCGAGATCGAACACGCCCTGACCGCGCACCCCGCGGTGGGCCAGGCCGCCGTCACCGTCGTGGACACCGCGGCCGGACCGGCCCTGGCCGGCTACGCCGTGCCCGCCGAGGGCGCCCCCGCACCCGACCCGCACGCGCTGCGCGCCCACCTGAGCGCCGAACTGCCCGCCTACCTGGTGCCCGCGACGATCACCGTGCTCGACGCCCTGCCCGTGACCGCCAACGGCAAGGCCGACCTGGCCGCGCTGCCCGCACCGGGCCCGGCCGCCGGCGCCGGTCCGGACCGCCAGGGGCCGCGGACCGACGACGAGCGCGCCCTGTGCGCGATCTGGGAGCGGGTCCTCGGCCAGGAGGGCATCGGCGTCCACGACAGCTTCTTCGACCTCGGCGGGCACTCCCTGCTCGCCACCCAGCTCCTCGCGGAGGTCCGGTCGCGGTTCGGCGCCGCCGTGGGCATCCGCCAGTTCTTCACCGGCCCGACCGTCGCCGCCCTCGCCGCCGCCCTCCCCGGCTGCGCCGCCGCCGAGGAACCGCCGATCGTCCGCCGGGCCCGGCGCACCCAGTCCGCCTGACCACAGAAGGAACACACCACCGTGAACCACCCCACGCCCGCGCCCGCAGCCGAGACCGAGCCGGCACCCGCACCCGCAGCCGCACCCGCACCCGCAGCCGCGCCCGCGCCCGCACCCGCAGCCGCAGCCGCACCCGCACCCGCCGCCCGTTCCCGCGTCGAGGACGTCCTGCCGCTCTCCCCCCTCCAGGACGGCATCCTCTTCCACGCCCTGTTCGACGAGGACGAGCGCGACGTCTACGTGGCCCAACTGCTCCTGGACCTGGCCGGCCCCCTCGACCCGGCCCGGCTGCGCGCCGCCGCCGACACCGTCCTGGAGCGGCACGCCAACCTCCGCGCCGGCTTCCTGCGCCGCGCCACCGGCGAACCCGCCCAGGTCGTCCAGCGCGGCGTGCGCGCCCCCTGGCGGGAACGGGACCTGTCCGGGCTGCCCGAGGCCGACCGCGGCCCCGCCGTCGACGCCCTGCTCGCCGAGGACCGGGCCACCCGCTTCGACCTCGCCCGGCCCCCGCTGCTGCGCTTCACCCTGATCCGCACCGGCCCGCTCGACCACCGCCTGCTGCTGACGTACCACCACATCCTGATGGACGGCTGGTCCTGGCCGGTCCTGGTCCGCGAACTGCTCGCCCTGCACCACGCCGACGGCTCCGCCGCCGGCCTCGGCCCGGTCACGCCCTACGCCTCCTTCCTGGACCGGCTGCACACCCGCGACACGGCCGCCGCCCGCGACGCCTGGACCGGCGCGCTGGAGGGCCTGGCCGGCGGCACCCGCACCGCGCCCGTCTCCCCGCCGCCCGGCTCGGTGCTGCCCGACCGCGTCGAGACGTACCTCCCCGAGGACCTCACCGACCGCCTCACCGCCCTCGCGCGCAGCCACCGGATCACCCCCGGCACCCTGCTCCAGGGCGCGTGGGCGCTCCTGCTCGGCCAGCAGATCCGCTCGGAGGACGTCGTCTTCGGCACCATCGTCAGCGGCCGCGATCCCGAACTGGCGGGCGTCGCCGACATCGTGGGCCTGTGCATCAACACCGTGCCGGTCCGGGTCCGCATCGACCCGGCCGAGCCGCTCGTCGCGCTCTTCGAGCGGCTCCAGGAGGAGCAGGCGCGGCTGATCGACCACCACCACCTCGGCCTCGTCGAGATCCAGCGGCTGGCGGGCGCCGGCGAGCTCTTCGACTCCTGCGTCGCCTTCCAGAACTACCCCGTCGACGCCGCCGGGCTGGCCGCCCTCGGCGCCGGCGGCCTGGAGGTCACCGGCGTCGACCCGCACGACGCCGCCCACTACCCCCTCTCGCTCACCGCCATCCCGGGCACCCGGCTGCGCCTCCAGATCGACTACCGGCCCGACGTCTTCGACCGGGAGTCCACCCGGGCCCTGCTGGACCGGCTGGCCCGGCTCCTGGCGGCCGTCGCGGACGACCCGACCCGTCCGGCCGGCTCCGTGGACCTGCTCTCGGCCGCCGAACGCCACCGGGTCCTGGTCGAGTGGAACGACACCGCACGCGACGAGGAGTACGCGGAGGCCGTCGAACGGGTACGGCGGCAGGCGGAGCGCCGGCCCGGCGCCGTCGCCGCCACCGACGACACCGGCCGGGAGCTGAGCTACGCGGAGCTGACCGCCCGCGCCGACGCCCTCGCCCTGACGCTGCTGGCCGACGGGGTGCGCCCGGGCGACCTGGTCGCCGTGCTCAGCGAGCCCACCGCCCGCGTCCCCGTCGCCTTCCTCGGCATCCTCGCCGCCGGCGCGGCCTACGTCCCGCTCGACCCCGAGGGCCCCGTCACCCGCACCGCCGATCTCCTCGCCACCGGAGGCGCGGCCCGGCTGCTGGCCGCCCCCGAACAGCGCGCCCGCGCCGAGGAGATCGCCGCCGCCGTCCCCGGTGGGCTGCCCGTCCTCGTCCTCGACGACACGGCCGCCGCGCCCGGTCGGCGGCCGGCACCGGCCGGCGGGCGCGACGCGCTCGCCTACGTCTGCTTCACCTCCGGCTCCACCGGCAAGCCCAAGGGCGCCATGGTCCACCGACGCGGCATGAACAACCACCTGCTCGGCAAGGTCGAGGACCTCGGCCTCACCGAGGACGACCGCGTCGTCATGAACGCCCCGCTCACCTTCGACATCTCCGTCTGGCAGATGCTCGCCCCGCTCATCACCGGCGGCCGGGTCCACCTCGTGTCCCGCGACACCGCCCGCGACCCCTCCGCCCTCTTCGCCGACGCCGCCCGCCGGGGCATCACCGTCCTGGAGACCGTGCCGTCGTTCGTACGCGCCGCCGTGGACCTGTGGGACACCGGGGTCCGCCCGCCGGAACTGCCCGCCCTGCGCTGGTTCATCGTCAACGGCGAGGTGCTGCCCCCCGAACTGTGCACCCGCTGGTACGCGCGCCACCCCGGGGCCGCCCTGGTCAACGCCTACGGCCTCACCGAATGCTCCGACGACAACACCCACGCCTTCATCGGCCCCGACGTGCACGCCCAGCTGGAGCACGGTCGGCTGCCCGTGGGCCGCCCGCTGCGCA
The DNA here is from genome assembly GCF_008704535.1 of Streptomyces subrutilus. Classification (NCBI taxonomy): domain Bacteria; kingdom Bacillati; phylum Actinomycetota; class Actinomycetes; order Kitasatosporales; family Streptomycetaceae; genus Streptomyces; species Streptomyces subrutilus. Next base: position 1,003,838 of record NZ_CP023701.1, on the reverse strand, counting down.
ACAACAGCCTCTACCTCCTCGACGCGGCCCTCGCGCCCGTCCCGCCCGGCGTCCCCGGCGAACTCTTCATCGGCGGCACGGGCGTGGGTCCCGGCTACCTGCGCGACCCCCGCCGCACCAGCGAGCGCTACGTCCCCGACCCGTTCGCCGCCGAACCGGGCAGCCGCATGTACCGCACCGGCGACCTCGCCCGGATGCGGGCCGACGGCCAGCTCGACTTCCTCGGCCGCCAGGACCACCAGGTCAAGATCCGCGGCAACCGCATCGAACTGGGCGAGGTGGAGACCGCGCTGCGCGCCGTGCCCGGCGTCGGCGAGGCCGTCGTCGCCGTCGACCGCGACCACGCCGGCCAGCAGCGGCTCGTCTGCTACTACACCGGCACGCCCACCGCCGACGCGGTGCGCGCGGAGCTCGGCCGGAACCTGCCCAACTACATGGTCCCGTCGCTCTTCCTGCACCTGCCCGCCTTCCCGCTCACCGTCAACGGCAAGCTGGACCGCAAGGCGCTGCCCGACCCGGCCGCCGTCCACCGGCCCGCCGGCCGGCTCCCCGACACCCCCGCCGAGAATGCCGTCTGCGCGATCTTCGCCGCCGTCCTCGGCATCGCGGAGGCGGGCATGGACGACGACTTCTTCGCGCACGGCGGCCACTCCCTGCTGGCCACCCGGCTCACCGGCCGCATCGGCACCGAACTCGGCGCACGCCTCACCATCCGCGACCTGTTCGAGACGCCCACCCCGGCCGGCATCGCCGCCCGCCTGGCCACCGCGGCCGCCACCGTTGCCGCTCCCGCCCGCCCGGCCCTGCGTCCCCGCGCCCGTGACCAGGTCTGACGCGGCGCCGGTCCGCCCGCGCACCGCACCCGCGGGCACGGCGTCCCCGCCCGCCGCCCGCGCCGAGCCCGCCCGCACCTCCCAGGAGACATCGCCATGACCCGCACCGAGACCCCCGTGCCCCGGCGCATCGCGCGCCAGGCCGGCCTCACCCCCGAGGCCACCGCGGTCCGCGGTCCCGAGGGCGAGCTGACGTACCGCCAGTTCGACCGCCGGGCCCGGGCCGTCGCCGCCGAGCTGCGCGCCGCCGGAGCCGGACCCGAGGACACCGTCCTGCTCGGGGTACGGCGCGGAGTGCACTGGGCGGTGGGCCTGCTGGGCATCTGGTACGCCGGCGCGGCCCCGCTGCTGGCCGACCTCGACGCCCCCGACGAACGGCTGCGCACCCTGCTGCGGACGGCCGGCACCCGGCACGCCGTCACCCCCGACGCGCACACGGCCGCGGCCCTGCAGCGCCGCACCGGGCGCGAGCTGTTCTGGGCCTCGACCGGGAGCGCCGACGCGGGCCGCGCGCCGCTGGAGCCGGTCGGCCCGGCGGACACCGCCCCCGGCTCCCTCGCGTACGTGCTCTTCACCTCGGGCTCCACCGGCCTGCCCAAGCCGGTCGCCGTCGGCCACGCGGGCCTCGCCGCGCAGGCCGCCACCCTCGCCGAGCGGTACGGGCTGAGCGCGGCGGACCGGGTCCTGCAGTTCGCCGCCCCCGCCTTCGACGTGTCGCTGGAAGAGGCACTGCCCACCTGGTGCACGGGCGGCGCCGCCGTCTTCGTCACGGACAACGTGGTCTCGCCCGCCGAGCTGGAGCCCTTCCTCGACGCGCACGGCGTCAGCGTCGTCAACCTCCCCACCCCCTACTGGTCGCAGTGGGCCAAGGACGTGGAGCGCGCCCCCCGGCCGCTGCCGGCGGCCCTGCGCCTCGTGGTCATCGGCAGCGACGCCGGCCGCACCGCCGACCTGGTGCGCTGGTCGGCGGCGGGCGGGCCACCGGTGATCAGCTGCTACGGCCTCACCGAGTCCACGATCACCGCCACCGCCTACGAGCCCGGCCCCGCGGAGCTGGCCGGCTTCACGGGGGACGAGGTGATCCCGCTGGGCGAACCGCTGCCCGGCGTACGCGCGTACGTCCTGGACGAGGAGCTGCGCGAGGCGGCCCCCGGCGCGGCCGGCGAGCTGTACCTGGCCGGCGCCTGCCTGGCCCGGGGCTACCACGGCCGGCCCGCGCTGACCTCGGAGCGGTTCGTCGCGGACCCGTTCGCCGCCGGGCCGGGGGAGCGGATGTACCGCACGGGCGACCGCGTCAGGCGCGCCCCCGGCGGGCCGCTGGTCTTCCTCGGCCGCGCCGACGACCAGGTCAAGATCCGCGGCCACCGGGTCGAGCTGAAGGAGGTCGAGGCGGCCGTGGCGGCCCACCCCGACGTGCTCGACGTGGCCGCCCGCGCCGTCACGGCGCCCGACGGGCCGCAGGTGGCCGCGTGGGCGGCCGTCCTGCCCGGCAGCGACCTCACACCTGACGGACTGCGGCGTCATCTTCTGGCCACCGTGCCCGGCTACCTCGTACCGGCCCGTGTGACGCTGGTGGACCGGCTGCCGCGGACCCCCGGCGGCAAGCTCGACCCCCGGGCCCTGACCGCCCTCGCCCCCCGATGAACCAGCAGCCCGCGGACACCGTCCGCGCCCAGCCGAGGAACGCCCCCGTGTCCGTCCCCACCGACGCATCCGCCCCCCAGCCCGCGCCCGGACCCGCCGCGACGGAGCCGGTGCCCGCGACCGATCCCGCGACGGCGACGGCGACCGCGACCGATGCCGCCTCCGCCGGTGCCCCGTCCGGCGAGGGCGGGGACGCACGGGAGCGGCGGCAGCGCCGGGACTTCCGCCTCTTCATGTCCTCGCACATCTGCAACGAGCTCGGCAGCAGCATCACCTACGTCGCCCTGCCGCTGATGGCCGTCCTCACCCTGCAGGCCTCGCCCCTCCAGACCGGCCTGCTGGCCGCCGCGGAACACGCGGCCTTCCTGCTGCTGGGGCTGCCCGCGGGCGCCTGGGTCGACCGGATGCGCCGCCGCCGGGTGATGATGGCCGCCGACCTGGCGCGGACCGTCCTGCTGACCGCCCTGCCCGTCGCCTACCTGCTGGACCTGCACTCCATGCCGCTGCTGTACGCGGTCGCCCTGCTCCTCGGCTGCGCCCGGCTCTTCGGGGACGTGGCCGACCAGAGCTACCTGCCGACCCTCGTCGGCCGCGACACCCTGATCGCCGGCAACTCCAAGCTGGAGACGGTCCGTTCGGGAGCGGAGTTCGCGGGTCCGGGCATCGCAGGCTTCCTCGTGCAACTGCTCGGCGCCGCCGGCACCCTGGCCGGCCAGGCCGTCACCTCGCTGGCCTCCGTGGTGCTGCTCGGCAGCATCCGGGCCCGCGAGGAGAAGCCGGCGCCCGCCGCGCCCCGGCACCTGCTGCGCGACATCCGCGAAGGGCTCGGCTACGTCCTGGGCCACCGCATCCTGCGGCTCATCGCCCTGAACACGGCCGCCGTCAACCTCTTCCTGAGCGCCGTGATGGCCCTGGAGGTCCTCTTCCTCACCCGCACGGTGGGACTGCCGCCCGCGGCCGTCGGCTGGGTCCTCACGACGGCCACCATCGGCTCGGTGCTCGCCGCCACGGCCGCGGACCGGCTGACGCGGGCCGTCGGCTCCGCCCGGCTCACCTGGCTGTCGCTGCTGGTGGCCATGCCGTTCGGGCTGCTGCTGCCGCTGGCCGACGACGACTGGCGCATCGGCCTGTTCGTCCTCGGATCCCTGGTCCAGTCGGCCGGTGTGACCGTCTACAACATCTGCCAGGTCACCTACCGGCAGACGGTCTGCCCGCCGCACCTGCTCGGCCGGATGACCGCCACCATGCGCTTCCTGGTGTGGGGCGTCCTGCCGCTCAGCGGTCTGCTGGCCGGTCTCCTCGGTGAACTGTTCGGCGTACGGAACGCGCTGTGGCTGTGCGCGGCGGCGCTCTCGGCGGCGCCGCTGGTCCTGCTCTGCTCCCCGCTGCGCCGGATGCGCACGTTCGAGGAGGACACCGGGCCGGTGCCGGCTCAGTAGCCGAGCCGGAAGGCGAGGTGGGTGAGCTGGGTGCGGTTGACCGCGCCCGTCTTGCTGCGCAGTCGGCGCAGATAGGTGTCGACGGTGTGCGGGCTCAGGCCCATCCGCCGGGCGATCATCCGGTACGTGTCCCCCTGCGCGAGGTAGGCGAGGACCTCCTGCTCGCGGGGGGTCAGGGCGGGCAGGTCGGCGGCGGGCGCGGTGAGCGTGCTGTCGAGCATGAGGCACTCCGTGGTCCGGGTGGGGTGGGAGGGGAAGACGGTGCGGCGGGGCGGTCGGCCCCCGCCCGGCCGGTGGCGCGGTCCCGCGGAGCGGGATCGCGCCATTTCGGCCGTCCGGGTCCGGAAGAGGCCGGTGAGCCGCCGTCGTTCGTCCGGTCCAGACTTTCGTCCTGCATATCCTGGCGCCAGGGGGCGGGCACCTCACCAAAGTGCCTGGCAGTAAAGCGACCGGGGGCGAAAAGGGCAAAGTGGGCCAATGCTAACTTCTGATGTGGTGTCTGATCCGGACGATGTCGACGTGGACATCGAGGTCTACGGCTGGGTGCTCGAACACCGGACGGTGGACGTGGTCGCCGTCGCCGCCGGTACGGGGCGCGACCCGGACGCGATCCGGCGCAGCGTGGCACGGCTGCGCGCCTCGCGCCTGCTGCACGTCAGTCCGGGGGATCCGTCGGTGGCCTTCGCGGTGGCCCCGGACACGGCCGCCGAGCAGCTCGTCGCGCCGCTGGAGGTGCAGATCCGCGAGCAGCAACGGGCGATCAGCGGCATCCGCGAGGACCTCGGGCGCTTCCTCCCGCACTATCTGGGGCGCCGCTCGGCGGGGGAGTCGCTGGAGGTCCTGGAGAGCCTGGAGGAGGTGCGCGGGGCGCTCAACCGGGCCTCGCTCGCGTGCCGGACCGAGATGCTCAGCTCGCAGCCGGGGGGCGGCAGCCGGGTGCCCGAGGCGATGGAGGAGGCGCTGCGGCGGGACGAGGAGATGCTCAAACGGGGCATCGCCATCCGCACGCTGTACCACCACACCGCCCGGTTCAACGGCCCGAGCCAGGCCTACGTCTCGGCGGCCTCGGCCCTGGGCGCGCAGTACCGCACCGCGCACGAGCTCTTCGGCCGGCTCATCGCCTTCGACCGGGAGCTGGCGTTCATACCGGTGACCGACGGCAGCTGGGGCGCCGTGGTCATCCGCGAACCGTCCACCGTGGCCTACCTGTGCGACATCTTCGACCAGACCTGGGACCTGGCGTCGCCCTTCTCGGCCGCCGCGGGCCAGGGGCTCGAAGAGGTGGCCCGGGAGATCCACGAGACGATCATCCGGCTGCTCGCGGCCGGACTGAAGGACGAGGCCATCGGCCGGCGGCTGGGCATGTCGCTGCGCACGGCCCGCCGCCACATCGCGGACATCATGCAGGAGCTGGGCGCCGGGAGCCGCTTCCAGGCGGGGGTCGCCGCCGCCGCGCGCGGCCTGCTGGACCTGGACGCCGCGGCCGGCCCGGTGGAGCCGGAGTAGGCCGGGCGCCCTTCCGGGCACCCGCCGCCCTCCCGTCCGCACCGGACCGCTGCCCGGCCGGTCCACCGCCGCTGCCCGTACGGTCCCGGGCCCGCGGGGACCGGCGGCCGGGGGCCGTGTCACGCGTTCTCGTGTCTGTCGGCGGCGCCCCGGCGTGCCGCATGCTGCACCGAATGAGAGCTGTGGGGCCGCCGCCGCGAACGTGCCGCAGCCCGGCGCGCCCGGCGCGGCGCGCAGCCGGTCGGCGCAAGCGATGAGGACACCGAATGGACATGCCGGACGAAGGACGCGACCGGGCGGCCCCCCACCTGCGGGAGCTCGCCCTGTTCCTGTCGGTCCACCTGGACCGGGCGCCCGGCGTGCTGTGGCCCGAGTACGACAATCCGGCCTTCCGCGCGGACGGCGACGGCGGCCGTGACGGCGCCGGTGACGGCAGCGCCGGCGGCAGCGGTGCGGGTGGCGAGGGCGGGGTGCGTCCCGCCCAACTGGCCCGGTTCACCGGCGGACTGGCGGCGCTGACCGGCCTGTCCGTGCGGTTGGAGCGGTTGGAGCGGTTGGAGCGGTCCGCCGCGGCCGCGGCCGAAAGCGACCCGGCGGGGCCGGCCGGGACGGGGGAGACCGGGGGCCGCGAGCACCTGCTGATCCACCAGATCGCCGGCGCCGGCACCTGGCGGCTCGCCGGGCCCGGCGAGGACGGGCTGCCCGCGTCCTTCCAGTGCCGGCTGCTGCCGGGCGAGGTGCTGTACGTCCCGGCGCGCTGGTCGCGCCGGGCCGAGTGCACGCCCCGGGCCCGGTACGCCGTCATCACCCTGCGCAGCCGGGCCGTCTGACCGGCGTACGGCCGTGCGCCGCGCGGCGGGCCCGTACGGTGCGCGGTCCCCGCGGTACGTGAAAGGAGGGGGAGGGAGGCCCGTGGTCGCGGGCCTCCCTCCCCCTCCTTCGTGTGTTCCCCCCTCGCCGGTCCGTCGCGGACCGGCGGTGTCAGCCGCCCCAGGAGCTGTCGGTCGGGTCGCTCAGCCGGGTGGTGCCCCCGGTGGCGCCGATGACGACGTGGATGCCGGAGGGGGTCCGGACCGGCTGCGCCGCCGGGTCGGCGGGCGCGCCGTCGCCCTCGGCCGCGACCGTGGTGCTGGTGTCGGCGGCCTGGGCGGCGCCGGCGGCCGGCAGCAGCAGGGCGGCGCCCGCGACGGACAGGGCGATGACGTAACGCTTGAACATGGGTTCCCCCGGGTGCAGGTGGTCTGGTGCGGACGCGCACCGCTTCGTGGGCGGTTCGCGCCGGTTGGTCGGTACAGGTGCAACCTTGCCGTGAGCCGGGACCCCCGAGCCCACGTCGCGGTGTTCATCAAGCTGCCGGGCGCTAAGGTGAGGGGCGGCAAATCGGGACAAGCGTGTTTAGTTCGAGCGTTGTTCGGCTTCAGGGCGCTCCGGCGGGAGCCCCTTCGCGGGCGGTCGAAGGCCCCGGAACCTCGCATTCCTCTCGTTTCCCCGGCGCTTCCCGCTCCGCATCCGCCTCCGGCGCCGCCCGGACGTCCAGCTCCCGCCAGACCGGGAACACCAGCGGGACCAGCGTCACCGCGAGGTACACCGCCCCGGTGCCCAGCAGCGCCGCGACCAGGCCCCAGGCGTCCAGCACCACGCCCGCGCCCAGCATCCCCAGCGGGGTCGCGGCCAGGGCGCACGCGAGGAGCAGCCCGAACACCCGGCCCCGCACGTCCCCGGGCACCCGCTCGTAGGCCACCGACATCATCAGCGGCCCCACGATCCCCGACCCGATCCCGGACAGGGCCAGCACGGCCAGCAGCACCGGCAGCCGGGGCTCGGCGGCCAGCGCCGCGCACCGCACCGCCCCGACGAGCACGAAGGCGCCGACGAACACCGCGCGGCGCGGCATCCGGTGGCCCGCCCACCCGTACAGCGCCGCACCGAGCAGCGCCCCGGTCCCCACGGCCGTCACCATCGCGCCGAACAGGGCGCTGCTGCCGAGCACCCGGGTCCCGTACGCCGGGTAGAGCACCCCGTTCAGGGCGCCGTCCAGGGCATTGGTCAGCAGCAGTACCGCCGTCATCGCCCCCAGCAGCCGGTCGCGCCGCAACCGGCCCAGCCCGACGCGCAGTTGCGCCCCGTACGAGCCCGCCCCACCGCCGTCGGCGGCCGGGAGCGGACGGCGAGCGGCCGCCGGCACGAGGACGGCCACCAGCGCCGCGCACAGCAGCATGGCCGCCATGTCCGCGCACAGCGTGCGCACCGGGCCCACGGTCGCGATGAGCAGGCCCGCCAGCGGCGCACCGGCCATCAGACCGATCCGGCGGGCGCCCTCGACGCAGCCGGTGGCCCGTTCCGCGCTCACCCCGGCGCGGGCCATGGCGTCCGTCAGCAGCAACTGCTTCGAGGTGTCGGCCGGCCCGCGGGCGGCGCCCACCAGGAAGACCAGGGCGATCAGGACGGGCAGCGGCAGGGCGTCCCGGGCGTGCAGCAGCGGGATCAGGCTGATGGCCAGCGCCGTCAGCAGGTCGGCCGCGACGCTCGCGGTGCGGACGGGCAGCCGGTCGACCACCGGGCCCGCGAGCACGGCGGAGCACAGCAGCCCCACCACCTCGGCTGCGGCGACGAGCCCCGTGCTGGTGCCGCTGCCCGTGCTCTGCAGGACGAACCAGGGCACGGCGACCAGGGTCATCGCCATGCCGAGGGAGGAGATCCCGGAGACCGCCACCAGGGCGGCCAGCGGGGTGAGGCGGCGCGCCGGCGCCGGGGCGGCGCCGCGCGCGGTGGTGGACGCGGTGGTGGACGCGGCCGGGTGCGCTGCGTCCGGGGCCGTCGGGGCCGCGGCCGCGGGGTACGAGGTCGTCATGCGGGGTTCCTTGTTCCTTCCGGCACCGGGCCCGCCGCCCGGCGGCCCGCGGGGTGCGGGCCGCCGGGCGGCGGCGGTGCGCGCGGATCGTCGGGTCAGCCGGCCGTGCTCACGCGCAGGCTGCGCGGGCGCATGTCGGTCCACACCCGCTCGATGTGCTCCAGGCACTCCTCCCTGGTGCCGCGCACGCCCTGCTCGTGCCAGCCGAGCGGGACCGGCCGGCCGGCCTCCCAGAGGGAGTACTGCTCCTCTTCGTTGGCCACGACCAGGAACTGCTGCGGGGACGTCTCGTGCACGGGTTTCTCCTCGATGGGTGGAACGGTGGAAGGTGCGCAGGGAAGGGGTGAAGGGCCGCGGAGGGCCCCGCGGCCGGTCCTCAGGAGGGCAGGGCCGCCGCGAGCAGCGCCGCCAGGGCGCCGCAGTGCGGCGGTTCCACCAGGTCGTGGTGGTTGCCCGGGACCACGGCCCGCACGACGGCGCCCGTCGTGCGCGGCCGCCACGGCTCCGGGTCCACCAGCGGGGTCGCGAGTTCGGGGTGCCGCTCGGCGACCGTGAACAGGTGCAGGTCCACGCCGAGCACGGCGTCGGTCCGGTACGCGGCGGACGCCGCGCCGTTGGCCTCGGCGACCCGCAGCAGCCGGCGCAGGGCCTCCGTGGGGGAGCGGCGCGGGAGGGTGCCGTCCTCGCGGCCGCGCCGGACCAGGACCTCCAGCAGCTCCTCCTCGTCGAGTTCGCGCGCCGAGTCCGCGTCGAGCCCGGCGGCGATGCCGTACCGCAGCAGGTCCGGATCGCCGGGCCCGGCCGCCGCGCGGGGTGCCGCTCCCGGCGCCGCCGCGTCGATCAGCCCGAGGAACGCGACCTCCTCGCCGGCGGCCTCCAGCCGGGCGGCCATCTCGTAGGCGACCGTCCCGCCGAACGACCAGCCCGCCAGCAGGTAGGGGCCGTGCGGCTGCTCCTCGCGCAGGGCGGCCAGGTAGCGCTCGGCCATCGCCGGCACCTCTTCCAGAGGGGTGTCGGAGGTGTTGTAGCCGACGGATTCCAGACCGAGGACCGGCCGGTCGCCGCCGGGCGCCGCGCCGAGCTCGCGCACCAGGTCCCGGTAGCAGACGACGTCGCCGCCGCGCGGGTGCACCAGGACCAGCGGGGCCCGGTGCGGGTCGCCGTCCGCGAGCGGGACCAGCAGCCTGGCGGCCGCCGCCCCGGCCTCCGGCAGCGCCTCGCACAGCAGCTCCACGGTGCGCCGGCGGAACACCATGTTCAGCGGCAGCTCCACCCCGAACTCCCGCCGCACGGCCGCCATCAGCGCGAAGGCCTTGAGCGAATGCCCGCCGAGCGCGAAGAAGTCGTCGCGCACCCCGATCGGGGCCGTCCCGAGCGTCCGCTCCCACAGCCGGGCCATCCGCAGCTCGGTCGTGTCGCGCGGCGCCACCCGGGCCGAGCCGTCGCCGCGCGCCGCGTCCGCCGAGGGGGCGGGCAGCGCCTTGCGGTCCAGCTTGCCGTTGGGGGTGAGCGGCAGCCGCTCCAGCGCGGTGAGCACCGCCGGGACCATGTGCTCCGGCAGGTCCTGGCGCAGGTGGTCGCCGAGCGCCCGCAGGTCGCCCTCCTCGTCGCGCCAGGTCACGTAGCCGGCCAGGACGGCGTCGACGCCCGCGCCGTGCACGGTGACCGCCGCCTCCCGCACCCGCGGGTGGCGGGCCAGCGCGGCCTCGATCTCACCGAGCTCCATGCGGTGGCCGCGCACCTTCACCTGGCCGTCGGCGCGGCCCCGGTACTCCAGGGTGCCGTCCGCGAGCCGCCGCACCAGGTCGCCGGTGCGGTACAGCCGCCCGCCGACCGCGTACGGGTCGGGCACGAACCGGTCGGCGGTCAGCCCCGGCCGGCCGTGGTAGCCGCGGGCCACCCCGTCCCCGCCGATGAACAGCTCGCCGAACACGCCGACCGGCACCGGCCGCAGGGCCGGGTCCAGGACGTGCAGCCGGGTGTTGGCGAGCGCCGAGCCGATGGGCACCGGCCGCTCCCCGGCCGGTCCGGACAGCCGGTGCGCGGTCGACCACACGGTGGTCTCGGTCGGCCCGTACACGTTCCAGACCGTGCCCAGCGCCGTCCGCAGCCGCTCCGCCAGGGCGGACGGCAGCGCCTCGCCGCCGCACAGGGCGCGCACGTGCGGGGCCTGCCAGCCACTCTCCATCAGCTGGTGCCAGGTGGCCGGGGTGGCCTGGACGACCGTCACGGCCGCCGCGTCCAGCTCCTTCGCGAGCAGGGTGCCGTCCCGGGCGGTGTCCCGGTCGACGACCCGTACCGTCGACCCGCAGGTGAGCGGGACCAGCAACTCCAGTACGGCGATGTCGAACGAGGCCGTGGTGACGGCCGCGACGGTGTCGCCGGCCGTCAGCTCCAGCCGGCGCACCATGTCCCGGGTGAAGTTGGCCAGGGCCCGGTGCGGCACGGTGACCCCCTTGGGGCGGCCCGTCGAGCCCGAGGTGTACAGCGCGTACGCCAGGTGCTCCGGATCCGGCCGCACCGCCCCGAAACCGGCACCGGTCCCGGTCCCGGCCGGACCGCCGTCCCGCTCCAGCGCGTCGAGGTCCACCACCGCGACGCCCTCCGGCGCCCGCGGTACAGCGGCCCCGCCCGACACGACCAGGACCCGGGCCCCGCTGTCCGCGAGCATGTACGCGATCCGGTCGGCCGGGTAGCCGGGGTCGACGGGCACGTACAGGCCGCCCGAGCGCAGCACGCCCAGCAGCGCCGCCGGCAGCAGCACCGAGCGCTCCGCGCAGACCGCCACCGCCGTGTCCGAGCCGACCCCCAGGGCCGCCAGTTCGCGGGCCAGCCGGCCCGAGACGTCCCACAGCCCCGCGTACGTCAGGCCGCGCGCCCCGTCGTCGACCGCGACGGCCAGCGGCGCACGGGCGGCCCGCTCGCCGACGAGCTCGTGCAGCGGCCGGTCCGCGGCCGGTTCGGCCACCCCGGTCCCCGCGCCCAGCACCCGGCGCTCCTCGGCCGCGTCCATCAGCGGCAGCGAGCCGAGGGGCAGCGAGGGGTCGGCCACCGCCGCCGCGAGCAGCTCCACCAGCGCCGAGGTCATCCTCCCGACGGTCTCCCGGTCGAACAGATCGGTGGCGAACACGGCCTCGCCGTGCAGGCCCCCGTCCTCCTCGACGAAGTACAGCGAGAGGTCGAACTTCGAGGCGCCGCTGGCCAGTGAGAGCGGTGCGGCGTCCAGTCCGGGCAGCGCGGGCGGCGGCGCGGCCTCCTCGTCGAGGACCAGCATCACCTGGAACAGCGGGTTGCGGCTCAGGTCGCGGTCCGGCTGCACCTCCTCCACCAGCCGCTCGAAGGGCACCTCCTGGTGGGCGTACGCCCCCAGGGCCGTCTCGCGGGCCCGGCCCAGCAGCTCGCCGAAGCCCGGGTTCCCGGACAGGTCGGTGCGCAGCACCAGGCTGTTGACGAAGAAGCCGATGAGCGGCTCCAGTTCGGCGCGGTCGCGGCCCGCGATGGGCGAGCCCACCGCCACGTCGTCGCTGCCCGACCAGCGGGCCAGCAGCGCCTGGAATCCCGCCAGCAGCACCATGAACAGCGTCGCGTCGTGCCGCCGGCCCAGCTCGCGCAGCCCGGTCAGCAGCTCGGCGGGCAGGACGAACGGCAGCTGCTCGCCGCGCCCGGAGGGCACGGGAGGCCGCGGCCGGTCGGTGGGCAGGTCCAGCGGGGTGAGCCCGCCGAGCCGCTCGCGCCAGTAGCCGAGCGTGCCGGCCAGCGCGTCCCCGTCGAGCCGTTCGCGCTGCCAGGCGGCGAACTCCCGGTAGGAGACGGTCGGTTCGGGCAGGGGTCGGGCATCGGCGAGGGTACGGGCGCGGTAGGCCGCGAAGAACTCCCGCCAGAACACGCCCACCGACCAGCCGTCGAAGGCGATGTGGTGGGCGACGATCACGAGCAGGTGCTCCCGCGCCGCGACCCGCACCAGGCGGGCCCGCAGCGGCCCCGCCGCGGCCAGGTCGAAGGGCAGGGCGGCGTCCCGCGCCGCCAGCTCCAGCGCCCGGTCCCCGGCCGCCGCGCCCAGCTCCGACAGATCGGTGAAGACGGGGGCGAACGAGCCGGCCGGCAGCGGAACCACGCGCGCCGCCTGCGACCCGTCCGCGCCCTCCTCGATCCGCGAACGCAGCACCTCGTGCCGGGCGACGACGTCCTCCAGCGCCCCGAGCGCGGCCGCGGTGTCGAGCGCGCCGCTCAGCCGGACGGCGCCGGGCATGTTGTAGTCGGGCCGCCCCGGCTGGAGCCGGTCCAGCAGCCACAGCCGCTGCTGCCCGAAGGACAGCGGGCCGGGGCCCGCGGGCAGCGCCGGGATGTCCGAGCCCGTCGCCGCTCCCAGCGAGGCCAGCGCCCGGGCCAGGTCGCCCGCCACCGGGTGGCGGAACAGCAGCTGCATCGGGATGTCCAGGCCCAGCAGGGCGCGCAGCCGGGAGATCACCCGGGTGGCGCGCAGCGAGTGCCCGCCGCGTTCGAAGAAGTGGTCGCCGCTCCCGATCGGGCCCTCGCCGAGCACCTCCTCCCAGACCTCGGCTACCGTGCGCTCCAGGGCGGTGCGCGGGGCGACGTGCGGACGGTGCCCGCCCGTCGCGCCGGGGCCCGATGCGGGCAGCGCCCTGCGGTCGGTCTTCCCGTTCGGGGTCAGCGGCAGCGCGTCCAGCACCACGAGTGCCGAGGGCACCATCGCGGCCGGGAGGCAGGCCCGTACGGAGTCCAGTACGGCGGCCGCGTCCCCGGCCCCCTCCCGCCACACCACGTACGCGGCGAGCGCCCGGTCGGCGCCCTCCCCGTGCGCGGCCGCGACGGCCCGGCCGACGTCGGGGTGGCGCAGCAGGGCGGCCTCGACCTCGCCCAGCTCGATCCGGTGGCCCCGGACCTTGACCTGGTTGTCGCGGCGGCCGTGGAACTCCAGCACCCCGTCCGCGCGCAGCCGCGCCAGGTCGCCCGTGCGGTACATGCGGGCGCCGGGCGGCCCGTACGGGTCCGGCGGGTAGGCCTCGGCGGTGCGCGCGGGATCGCCGAGGTAGCCGCGGGCGACGCCGCGTCCGGCGATGAACAGTTCGCCGACGGCGCCCCGGGGCAGGGGTTCGAGGTGCTCGCCGAGCACCAGGACCCGGGCGCCGGGCAGCGGCCGTCCGATCGGGATGCGGCCCGCCTCGATGTCGGCGCCGGTCACCACGTGGAAGGTGGTGGTGTTGGTGCACTCGGTCGGACCGTACTGGTTGACCAGCCGCAGCCGCCCGGGCAGGCCCAGGCCGTGCGCGTCGCGGGCGAGGCCGGCGGTCAGCGCCTCGCCGGTCGTCATCACCAGCCGCAGCGCCGGTGCCGGTTCGGCGGCCGCGGCGACCAGCGGCTCCAGCATCGACGGGACGATCGACAGCAGCGCCGTCACGCCCTCGTCGTGCAGCAGCCGGGCCAGCGCGTCCGGGTCCCCGGCCTCGTCCTGCGTGGCCAGCACGATCCGGCCGCCCGTGGTCAGCGGGGCGAACAGGTCGCGCACCGACGGGTCGAAGGTCAGCGCGGTGCGGGCGAGCACGGCGTCCTGCGGGCCCAGTCCGAAGGACGAGGCCAGCGCCGCCAGGTAGCCGGTGACCGCCGCGTGCGAGACCGCCACGCCCTTGGGCCGGCCGGTGGAGCCGGAGGTGTACAGCAGGTAGGCGAGGTGCGCCGGTCCGGCGAGCGCGGGCGGGGCCGTCGCGGGCAGGGCCGCGACCGCCTCCCGCTCGGCGTCCAGGTCCAGGACCGGTACGGAGCCCGTCAGCCCGACCGGCAGACCGCCGGGCAGCCCCGCCGTCAGCGCCAGCCGGGCGCCGCTGTCCGCGAGGAGGGTGCGGACCCGCTCGGCCGGGTGCCCGGGGTCGACGGGCACGTACGCGCCCCCGGCCTTGAGCACGGCCAGCACGCAGACGACCATCCGCAGATCGCGCCCGGCCAGTACGGCCACGGCCGTCTCCGGGCCGGTCCCCAGCTGCCGCAGCCGGTGGGCCAGCCGGTTCGCGGCCGCGTCGAGCTCCGCGTAGCTGGTGGTGCGGCCCCCGCAGGTCACCGCGGGGGCGTCGGGCCGCAGCCGGGCCTGCTCCTCCACCAGCGCGTGCAGGGTGCGGGCCGGGCGCGGCGGAGCCGGCGCCGCGGTGTCCTCGCCGAGCAGCGCGGCGTGCTCCCGCGGGGAGAGCACGTCCAGCCGCGACAGCGGCGCGTCCGGGGTCTCGGCGGCCCCGGCCAGCAGCCGCAGGTAGTGGGCGCCGAACCGTTCGACCGTGGCCCGGTCGAACAGGTCGGTGGCGTACTGCACCGTACCCGTCAGACCGCCCGGGTGCTCCGTCATCGCCAGGCTGAGGTCGAACTTGGCCGTGCCGTTCGAGGTGTCGAGGCTCTCGACCTCCACGCCCTCCAGCGGCAGCGACCCGAGCTGCTCGGGGTGGAGCTGGAAGAGCACGTCGAAGAGCGGGTTGCGGCCGAGGTCGCGCTCCGGCCGCAGCTCCTCCACCAGCCGGTCGAAGGGCACGTCCTGGTGCTCGTACGCGGCGAGCGCCGTCCGGCGCACCCGGCCCAGCAGCTCCTCGAAGGCGGGATCGCCGGACAGGTCCGTGCGCAGCACCAGGGTGTTGACGAAGAAGCCGACGAGCGGCTCCAGTTCGGTGCGGTCGCGGCCCGCGATGGGCGAGCCGACCGCGATGTCGTGCTGCCCCGTGTAGCGGGCCAGCAGGGCCTGGAAACCGGCCAGCAGGACCATGAACAGCGTCGCGCCGCGCTCACGGGCCAGCCCGCCGAGCTTCTGCGCGAGCTCGCCCGGGACCTCGAAGACGAACGCGTCGCCGGCGCCGCCGCGCACCTGCGGCCGGGGCCGGTCGGTGGGCAGTTCCAGCGCGGGCAGCCCGGCCAGCGCCCGACGCCAGTGCGCGATGCCCGCGTCGGCCCCGCCGTCCGCCAGCCGCTTCTGCTGCCAGTGCGCGAAGTCGCCGTACTGCACCGGCAGGGCGGGCAGCACCGGGCGCTCACCGCGGCGCAGCGCCCGGTAGGCCCCGGACAGCTCGCGCCACAGCACCGGCATCGACCATCCGTCGCCGACCGTGTGGTGCAGCACCAGGACGAGCAGGTGCTCGTCGTCGCGGACCCGCACCACCCGGGCCCGCAGCAGCGGCGCGGAGCCCAGGTCGAAGGGGGCGGCGGCGTCCGCGTGGGCCAGGCCCAGCGCCCGCGACCGGGCCTCCTCGCGGGGCAGGTCGCCCAGGTCGGTGCGGAGCGCGGCGAAGACCTCCGGCGGCTCCACCGTCTGTACGGGCCCGAGCGGGCCCTCCGTGATCCGCGAGCGCAGCACCTCGTGCCGGGCCACGACCTCGGACAGCGCCGCCGCCAGCGCGTCGGCGTCGAGCGGGCCCCGGATCCGGGCGGCCACCGGGATGTTGTAGTCGGGCCTGCCCGGCTGGAGCTGGTCCAGGAACCACAGCCGCTGCTGCGCGAAGGACAGCGGCGCCGGCTCCCCGGCCGGCCGGGCGCCGATCGCGTCCGCGGCCGGACCGGTCGCGGCCGGGCCGTCCCCGCCCAGCGCGTCCAGCGCCGCCGCGAACCCGTCCAGCGTCGGGTGTTCGAACAGCAGCCGCAGCGGCACCCCCGTCCCCAGGCGGGCGCCGAGCCGCGACACGGCGCGGGTGGCGCGCAGCGAGTGCCCGCCCAGCGCGAAGAAGTCGTCGTGGCGGCCGATCCGCCCGGTGCCCAGCACCTCGGCCCAGACGGCCGCCGCCAGCTCCTCCGTCGCGGTCGCCGGGGCCGCGAACTCGGCCCGGACCACGCCCTCCTCGGGCGGGGCGGGCAGGGCCCGCCGGTCCAGCTTGCCGTTCGGGGTCACCGGCAGCGCGGCCAGCGGCACGAACGCCGAGGGCAGCATGTACGCCGGGAGCCGGGCCGCGAGCGCGCGGTGCAGCTCTCCGGCCTCGACGGCGGTGCCCGCCACCGGGACCACGTAGGCGACCAGGCGCTGCTCGCCCGGGGTGTCCTCGCGGACCAGTACGGCGGCCTGCCCCACCTGCGGGCAGCGGGCCAGCTCCGCCTCGATCTCGCCCGGCTCGATCCGGTGGCCGCGGATCTTGACCTGCTGGTCGGCGCGGCCGAGGTAGTCGACGGTGCCGTCGGGCCGCCGGCGGGCCAGGTCGCCGGTCCGGTACATGCGCGCGCCCGGCGCGCCGTACGGGTCCGCGGTGAACTGCCGCGCCGTCAGTCCGGGGCGGCCGAGGTAGCCCCGGGCCACGCCGGTGCCGCCGATGCACAGCTCTCCGACGGCGCCTTCCGGCACCGGGCGCCCGCGCTCGTCCAGCACGTACAGGCGGGTGTCGTCCAGGCCGGTCCCGATCGGCACCCGGCCGTCCACGGCGGCGCCCGCCCGCGCGTCCAGCCGGTGCCGCACGGCGAAGGTGGTGGTCTCGGTCGGACCGTACGCGTTGACCAGGACGGTGTCGGGGGCCTGCGCCAGCGCGCGTCCGAAGGCGTGCGGGGAGGCGGCCTCGCCGCCCGTCCACACCTCCCGCAGCCGGGCCAGGAGCCCGGGGCTCTCCTCGACCACCAGGTTGAACAGGGCGGCGGTGAGGAACAGCGAGGTCACCCCGTGCTCCTCCACCAGCCGGCCGAGGGCCGCGGTGTCCACCCGGCCGGGCGGCGCCATGACCACCAGGCCGCCGGACAGCAGCGGCGCCCACAGCTCGTACGTCGAGGCGTCGAAGGACAGCGGCGAGTGCGCCAGCACCCGGCGGTGCGCGTCGAAGGAGGAGTCCCGGGCGAGCGCGGCGACGTTGGCGTGGGTGACGCCGATGCCCTTGGGCTCGCCGGTCGAGCCGGAGGTGTACATCACGTACGCCAGCTGGTCCGGGTCGCAGGGCGCCGCCTCGGCGGGCACCCCGGCCAGCGGGGCCGTCGCGTCGAGCACCGCGACCGGAGAGCCGGTGACCGCCGGGTGGCCGGCCGTCGCCGGATCGGTGAGCAGCAGCCGCGCGCCGGTGTGCTCCAGCATCCAGTGCAGGCGGGCGACGGGGAAGCCCTCGCCGAGCGGCACGTAGAGGCCGCCGGCCTTCAGCACGGCCAGGATCGCGACCGGCAGGTGGACGGAGCGCTCCATCAGCAGGGCGACCGCGGACTCGGGTCCCACGTCGGCGGCCGTCAGCCGCGCCGCCAGCAGGCCCGAGCGGGCGTCGAGTTCGGCGAAGGTGAGGCGCTGCGCACCGCACACCACGGCGTCGGCGCCGGGCGTGCGGCGGACCTGTTCGGCGAACAGCTCCACCAGGGTGGCCGGGGCGAGGTCGGGGCGCTCGGCCCCGTGCCCCTCGCCGGCCAGCCGGGCGGCCGTCGCGGCCGAGGGCAGCAGCTCGGCCAGCGGGCGGGCGGGCTCCCGGGCGGCGGACGCCAGCAGCTCCAGGTAGTGGGCGAGGAGCAGTTCGGCCGTGGCGCGGTCGAAGAGGTCGGTGTCGAAGACCAGGGAACCGGAGCAGGTCTCGGCGCCCTCGGCGACGAAGACGCTCAGCTCGAAGAGGGAGCCTCCGAAGTCGGTGCGGACGCTCTGCGCGCTCAGCCCCGGCAGCCGCAGTCCGGCCGTCTCGTCCTGCGCCGACGCGAACGTCACCTGCACGAGCGGGTTGCGGTCGCCGACCCGCTCCGGGCGCAGGTGCTCGACCAGCCGGTCGAAGGGCACCTCCTGGTGGTCGTACGCGTCCACGGCCCCGCGGCGGACCCGGCCGAGCAGTTCCTCGAAGCCGATGTCGCCGGACAGGTCGGCGCGCAGCACCACCGTGTTGACGAAGAAGCCGACCAGGGACTCCAGCTCCACCCGGTCACGGCCGGCCACCGGTGTGCCGACCGCGATGTCCGTCCGGCCGCTGTAGCGGGCCAGGGTGGCCTGGAATCCGGCGAGGAGCGTCATGAAGAGGGTGGCGCCGCTCCGCTCGGCGACGGCGCGCAGGCGGGCGGTGAGCGGCGCGTCGAGGGTGAACTCCAGGCTCGCGCCGTCGCCGCTGCGGCGGGTGGGCCGGGGCCGGTCCGCGGGCAGCTCCAGCGGCTCCAGGCCGCTCAGGCGCTGCTCCCACCAGCGCAGCTGCCCGTCCATGGCACCGCTGTCGAAGCGCTCGCGCTGGGTGCGGGCGTACGTCTGGTAGTCGACGGGCAGCGGTACGGACAGCGGGGCGCGGCCCTGCGACAGGGCCGCGTAGCCCTCGGACAGCTCCTGCCACAGCAGGCCCATCGACCAGCCGTCGGTGGCGATGTGGTGGACGACCAGCACCAGCAGGTGGTCCTCGGCGCCGAGCCGGATCAGCAGGGCGCGCAGCAGCGGCCCGGTCGACAGGTCGAAGGGCCGGCGGACCTCCTCGCGGGCCAGCCCGAGGGCCCGCTCCTCCAGATCGGCCAGCGGTCCGGCGCCCAGGTCGAGCAGCGGCAGCGGTACGGCCTGCGGCGCGGGCAGCACCACCGGGTGCGGGACGCCGTCCCGCTCCTCGAAGACGGTGCGCAGCGGCGCGTGGCGCGCCACGACGGCGGTCAGGCTCCGGCGCAGCGGCTCCGGCCGGACGGGGCCGCGCAGGCGGACGAGCTCGGGGATGGCGTAGCCGGGGGTGCCGTCCGCCATCCGGTCGACCAGCCACATCCGCTCCTGGGCGAACGAGGCGACGGGGGCGGCGTCGGGGGCGTGGCCGGGGGCGCCCGGAACGGCGTCGGGACCGGCCTCGGGGCCGGTGGCCGGCGAGGCGTCGAGCGCGGCGCGCACCTTGCGGCGCAGCAGCTCGCGGGCGGCGGCCAGCCGGCTGTCGACGCCGGCCGGCAGGCTCTCCTGGGTGGTCACGAGGTCTCTCCCTGAAGTACGAGTGAAGGAACGGCGTCGGCGGACGCGCAGGACGAGGGGGGTGCGGCGGGCTCGGGGAGTTCGACGAACTCCTGCGACACCGCGTCGAGTTCGGCCAGGAGCGCCGTCTCGACGGCCGCCGCGAGCGCGGCGACGGTGCGCTGTTCGAAGAGGGTGTGCAGGGGCAGGTCCAGGCCGAGGGACTGCCGGAGCCGGGCCGCGACCCGGGTGGCGCTCAGCGAGTGGCCGCCCAGGGCGAAGAAGTCGTCGTGCCGGCCGATCCGCGGCGCGTCCAGGACGGCCGCCCAGACCATGGCCACCAGCTCCTCGGTCTCCCCGGCGGGCGGTTCGTACCCGCTCGCGCCACCGGGGGCCGCCGCGGGAGCCGGCAGGGCCCTGCGGTCGAGCTTGCCGTTGGCCGTCACGGGCAGCCCGTCCACGACCACGAGCACCGGCACCATGTACTCCGGGAGCGAGCGGGCCAGTTCGGCCCGCATCGCCTCCGGGTCCGGCACGGCGCCGGGCTCCGGGACGACGTACCCGACGAGCCTGCGCTCGCCCGGCACGTCCTCGCGGACGACGACCGCGGCCCGTCCGGCGCCCGGCAGCCGGCCGAGCGCCGTCTCGATCTCGCCGAGCTCGATGCGGAAGCCGTGGATCTTGACCTGGTCGTCGGTGCGGCCCAGGTACTCCACCGAGCCGTCGGCCCGGAACCGGGCCAGGTCGCCCGTGCGGTACATGCGCGAGCCCGGCGGCCCGAACGGGTCCAGCGGGAACCGCTCCGCGGTCAGCGCGGGGCGGCGCAGGTAGCCGCGGGCCAGGCCGGCGCCCGCCAGGAACAGCTCGCCCGCCACGCCCACGGGGACGCGGCGCCCCCGGGGGTCGAGCACGTACAGCGAGGTGTTCCAGATCGGACGGCCGATCGGCACCGGGCCGGCGTCCTCGCGGCGGCAGTCCCAGTGGGTGACGTCGACGGCCGCCTCCGTGGGCCCGTACAGGTTGTGCAGCGGGACGTCGAGCACGTCGAGGAACCGGTTCTTCAGCTCCTCCGGCAGCGCCTCGCCGCTGCACACGACCCGGCGCAGCGACCGGCAGCGGCCCGCGTCCGGGTCCTCCGCGAACGCCGCGAGCATCGACGGCACGAAGTGCACGGTGGTCACCTCCTCCTCCCGGATCACCCGGGTGAGGTAGGCGGGGTCCTTGTGGCCGCCGGGCTCGGCGACCACCAGCACCGCACCGGCCAGCAGCGGCCAGAAGAACTCCCACACCGACACGTCGAAGCCGAACGGCGTCTTCTGCAGCACCCGGTCGTCGGCGCCCAGCCGGTAGCGGTCCTGCATCCACAGCAGCCGGTTGACGATGGCCGCGTGCTCCACCACGACGGCCTTGGGCCGCCCCGTGGACCCCGAGGTGTAGATCACGTACGCGGGGTGCGAGGGCAGCGGCCGCGGAGCGGGGACGGGCCCGTCGTCCACCCCGTCCGCCTCGTGGAGCGCGCCCGGGTCGAGGCGGGGCAGCCCCGCCGCGGCCGGCAGCGCGTCCGCGACGTCGCCGGTGGCGAGCAGCAGCACGGGCTCCGCGTCGGACAGCAGGTACGCGATCCGCTCCGCCGGCAGCGAGGGGTCCACCGGCAGGTAGGCGGCGCCCGACTTCAGCACGGCCAGCAGCGCCACCACCATCTCGGTAGACCGGTGCAGTGCGACCGCCACGATCCGCTCCGGACCGGCGCCGCGCACCCGCAGCGCCCGGGCCAGCCGCTCGGCGCGGGCGTCGAGTTCGGCGTACGAGAGCCGCTCGCCGCGGAAGACCGTGGCGGGCGCGCCCGGCGTCCGCGCGACCTGCTGCTCGAAAAGCTCCACCAGCGTGGTGTCGGGCACCGCCGCGGCCGTGTCGTTCCACGCGCCGAGCAGCCGGTGCTGGTCGGCGGAGAGCAGGTCCAGCTCGCCGACGGCCGTGTCCGGGGCGTCGGCCACGGCCGTCAGCAGCCGCTCCAGCGCGTCGCCGAGGCTGCGCGCCGTCCGCGCGTCGAGGGCATCGGTGCGGTGGTCCAGGTGGAGCCGCAGCCGCTCCCCGGGCAGCACGACGAGGTTGGCGGTGTAGTGGGTGGCGTCCGAGCCCTCCACGCCGGTCAGCCGCGGACCGCCGGCCAGCTCCCGCATGGACTCCAGGTCCAGCGGATAGTTCTCGACGACGACCGTGGTGTCGAAGAGCGTGCCCAGACCGGCCGCCCGCTGGATCGCGGCCAGCCCGGTGTGCTGGTGGTCCATCAGGTCGGCCTGCTCGTCCTGGAAGCGGGCGAGCGCGGCCAGCAGCGCTTCGTCCTCGCGGACGCGGAAGCGCACCGGAAGCGTGTTGATGAGCAGCCCCACCATCTCCTCGATGCCGGCGACGTCGGCGGTCCGCCCGGAGACGGTCCCGCCGAACACCACGTCCGCGCGCCCGGTCACCCGGCCGAGCAGCACCGCCCAGACGCCCTGGACCACGCTGTTGAGGGTGATGCCGGCCGTACGGGCCCGGGTCGCGAGCCGGGCGGTCAGCTCCGCCGACAGCTCCACGGAGAGCCGTTCGGGCAGCGCGTCGATCCGGTTCGGGTCGGCCGCGCCCAACAGGGTCGGCTCCGCCAGCCCGGCGAGCGCGCCGCTCCACGCCGCTTCGGCGGCGGCGTGGTCCCGGCGGGCCAGCCAGTCCAGGTGGGAGCGGTACGGGACCCCTTCCGCGACCGGAGCCGCGGGCTCGGGGCCGGCGAGGCCGGCGTAGCCGGTGAGCAGCTCCCGCAGCAGGACGGCCGAGGACCAGCCGTCCCACAGGATGTGGTGGTTGGTCATCACCAGCCGGTGCCGGCCGGCGCCGAGACCGACCAGGGTGAAGCGGACCAGCGGCGGCCGCTCCAGGTCGAAGCGGCGCTCGCGGTCGGCCGCGAGGAGCCGCCGCCACGCGGCCTCCCGCTCCCCGGTCCGCAGCCCGCCCAGGTCCACGGCCTCCCACGGCGCGGCGGCGTCCGCGACGACCACCTGCACCGGCCGGTCGAGGCCGCGGTCGGTGAAGGCGGAGCGCAGGGCGGTGTGGCGCCGCAGCAGCAGGGCGCACGCGGCGCGCATCCGGTCGGCGTCCACGGCGCCGTCCAGGGTCAGCACGATCTGGCCGGTGTAGGCGTCCATCGCGCCGGTGTCGAAGGCGGCGTGGAAGAACAGCCCCTCCTGGAGCGGGGAGAGCGGCAGGACGTCGGCGAGACCGGGGTAGCGGACCGCCAGGGCGTCCACGTCCGGCTGCGCGAGCCGGACCAGCGGCAGGTCGCGGGGGGTGAGCCGGAGCGCCCGCGCGGGCCCCGTCCATCCGGCCAGCAGCCGCAGCGCCGCGCCCCACGCCTCGACCAGGGCGGCCGCCTCCGCGTCGTCCAGCAGCGCCTGCGGCCAGGCCACGACGGCGGTGAGGGAGGGGCCGTCGGAGCCGTCCACGGCCATCGCGTCGATCTGGAGGCAGTGCTCCACGGGCATCGCAGGGTCGGCGCCGGCGCGCAGCCCGCCCGTTGTGGGGGCCGGGCTCCACGGCGATCCGTCGGCCCCGGCGAAGCGGCCGAGGTAGTTGAACAGGATACGGGGCCGCGGCAGCGTGGCCAGGACGGCGGCGGTCCCGGGGTTGAGCCGGCTCAGCAGGCCGAAGCCGGTGCCGTGGTCGGGCACGGCGGCCAGCGCGTCGTGGACCCGGCCGACCAGCCCGGCCAGCGCGTCACCGCCGCCGTCCGCCGCCGCGAGGTCGAGCCCGCGCAGGTCGAAGCGGACCGGGTACTGGGTCGTGAACCAGCCGACGGTGCCCGCGAGGTCGTACCGGCCGGTGCGGTCGGCGCGGCCGTGGCCCTCCAGGTCGACCAGCAGCGACCCGGGCGCGGCGCCGGGGCCGCTCGCGCCCACCCGGTGCGCGGCCAGGGCCAGGCCGGCGAGGAGCACCTCGGTCGGCCCGGTGCGCAGGGCGGCGGGCACCCGGGCCAGCAGCGGTCCCGCGACCTCGGCCGGGAGATCGAGCGTCAGGGTGCGGGTGGTGCCCGCGGTGTCCCGGACGGGATCGGGCACCCGGTCCCAGGACGCGGCGGGGGCCGGGGCGGCCGGGGCAGGACCGCGACGCCCGGCGCCGTCGGGGCCGCCCGTGTCGTCGGAGTCGGAGCCGGGGTCCAGCACCGCCTGCCAGAAGGGGAGTTCGGCGAGCACCTCGGGGGATCGGGCCTGGACCTCCAGGTGCTGCGCCCAGGCACGGAACGGGACCGGCACACCGGCCGCCGGGGCCGGGCGGCCCGCCGCGAGGGCGTCCCACGCGGCGGCGAGGTCGGCGGTGAGGACGCGCCAGGACACCCCGTCGACCGCCAGGTGGTGCACGCAGAGCAGCAGCAGGCCCGGGCCGTCGCCGGTCCGCAGGCGCACCGCCCGCAGCACCACCCCGGCCGAAGGGTCGAGCGCGGCCTCCGCCCGGCGCACCGCGCGGTCCACGTCGGCCGCGTGGCCCGGGTCGCCCGCGGCGGCCACCACGGCCGTCCCGTACAGGCGCGACACGTCCACCGATCCGGGCGCGCCGAACGTGCACAGCGGGCCCTCGGGCCCGGCGGCCACGGTGAGCCGCAGCGCGGCGTGCCGGTCGACGACGCTCCGCAGGACCCGTACCAGGGCGCCGTCGTCCGCGCCCTCGGGCAGCGTCAGCACCATGGACTGGCTGAACCGGCCCACGGGCCCCGGCCCGTCCAGCAGCCAGCGCATGACGGGCGTGGCCGGGAAGGTGCCGTGGTCCTCGACGGCCGGACCGGTGTCCGCGGCGTCCGCCCCGCGGCGCGGTCCGCCCACGGCCGCGGCGAGGGCGGCCGCGGTCTTGTGCGCGAACACGTCGCGCAGGGTGAAGGAGAAGCCGTGGGCGCGGGCCCGGCTGGTCAGGCCGAGCGCGGTGATGCTGTCGCCGCCGAGCTCGAAGAAGTTGTCGTCCGGGGCGGCGGTGAGTCCGAGCGCCTCGGAGAACAGTGCGGCGAGTTCCGTCTCCACGGCCGTGTACGCGCGCCGCGGACGGTCCGCGCGGACCGCGGGCTCCGGCACGTCCAGCCGGGCCCGGTCCACCTTGCCGCTCGCGGTGAGCGGCAGCCGGTCCAGCGCGACGAAGGTGTGCGGGACCATGTAGCGGGGCAGCGTGAGCGCCAACGCGTCCTTCAGCGGCCCGCCTTCGGGCGCCGGGCCGCCGGACGGGGGCGCGACGAAGGCGACCAGCCGCCGGGTGCCGCCCGGGGCCTCGTGGACCACGACCGCGGCCTGGCCCACCGAGGGCTGCCGGCCCAGGGCCGCCTCGATCTCGCCCAGCTCGATCCGATGCCCGTTGATCTTCACCTGCCGGTCGACGCGGCCCAGGAACTCCAGTTCCCCGCCCTGTGACCAGCGCACGAGGTCGCCCGTCCGGTACATCCGCGCCCCCGGAACACCGGAGAAAGGGTCGGGCACGAAGGCGTCCGCCGTCAGGGCGGCCCGCCCCGCGTACCCGTGGGCCAGCCCCTCGCCCGCCACGCACAGTTCGCCGGTGGCGCCGGGCGGCAGCAGCCGCAGCCCGCGGTCCACCACGTAGGCCCGGTGGTTGGCCATCGGCCGCCCGATCGGCGGGATCCGGCCGTGCGACGGCGGAGCGACGCGGTGCATCGTGACGGAGACGGCGGCCTCGGTCGGCCCGTACGCGTTCCAGACCTCGCGGCCGTCCACCGCCCAGCGGTCCACGGCGTCGCCGGAGGGGGCCTCGCCGCCCGTGGAGAGGAAGCGCAGGGCGGGCAGGGCGGCCGGGTCGAGCAGCGGCAGGAGGGCGGGCGGCAGGTCGGCGACGCTCACCGCGTGCCCGGCCAGCAGTGCCTGGAGCCGGTCGACGTCGACCCGCTCCGCGTCCGTGGCCAGCACCAGGGCGGACCCGCTCAGCAGCGCGCCGAACACGTCCAGGACGGACACGTCGAAGGAGAGCGAGGCGAAGCCGAGGAACCGTTCGGGAGAGCGGTCCGCGTCGCCGTCCGCACCGGGCGCCGGCGCGGGCGCCACGCCGGCCAGCGCGAGGTGCCCGCGCACGAAGTCCGCGGCGGCGGCGTGCGGCACGGCCACGCCCTTGGGGGCGCCCGTGCTGCCCGAGGTGTACAGCAGGTACGCGGCGCTGTCCGCCGGCACGCGCACGCCCCGTCCGCCCGGCCCGCCGGCGGACCGGGCGCCCGCGTGCACCACGGACGGCAGTTCCCCGGGGAGCCGCTCGCGGGTGCCCGGCTGGGCGACGACCGTGCGCAGGCCCGCGTCGGCCACGACGTACGCGATCCGCTCCCGCGGCAGCGCGGGGTCGAGCGGCACGTAGCAGCCGCCGGCCTTCAGGACGCCGAGCAGCGCCGCGACCATCGCGGGGGAGCGCTCCACGCAGACGCCGACCGGGGTGCCGGGCGGCACGTCCGGTCCCAGCCGGTCCGCGATGTCCTGCGCCCAGGAGTCCAGTTGGCGGTAGGAGACCTCCTCGCCCGCGCACACCACGGCGACGGCGTCGGGGGTGCGGGCCGCGGCCCGCTCGAAGAGCGCGTGCAGCGGGAGGCGGTCGGAGGCCGGGACGGGAGCGGCGCCGCCGTCGCCGAAGACGGCGAGGCGGGCCCGGTCCCCGTCGGTCAGGAAGGGCAGCGACCCGACCGTCGCGTCGGCGTCGGCGGCGGCGAGCGCGACCAGGAAGCGGGTGAAGCGCACCCGCAGGGCGTCGAGTTCGTCGCGGCCGGTGTCGGCCGCGTCGCCCTCGGCCTGGACGGTCAGCGGGCTGTCCCCGCCCCGGTCGTAGACGTTGAGCGAGACGTGCTCCACCGGGCCCACCGAGAGGTTGTGCGCGGAGGCGGGGGCGCCGGCGAAGGACAGCTCGTAGTCGAAGGACATGAGGTTGACGGAGGCCGCCCACAGTCCGGGACCGGAAGCCGCACCCGCGGCCCCGGACGCGCCGCCCTCGGCGCCCGCACCGCCCCGCAGCTCCTCGATCCGGTAGCGCTGGTGGCGCAGCGCCTCCTTGATGCCGGCCGAGGTCCGCCGCACCAGCTCGCCGACCGGCATGCCGTCGGTCACGGTCAGGCGCAGCGGCAGGACCTTGGAGAACATGCCGCGCGTCCGGCGGGCGTCCGCCGTGGTGCGGCCGGTGACGGGCAGCCCGAGGACGACGTCGTCGCCGCCGCCGGCCCGGTGCAGGTGGGCCGCGGCCGCGGCCATCACCAGCGCCGACCAGCGGGTCCCGTACCGGCGGGCGGCCTCGCGCAGGGTGCGGGCGTCGGCGGGGTCCAGCTCCCCGCTCACCCGCACCGCCGTGCCCGAGGGCCTGGCCGGCTCGCTGCCGGTGAAGGAGGCCGGCCCGGGGGCGCCGGCCAGCTTCGCCCGCCAGAACTCCCGGTCCTCCGCGAGCCGTCCGGAGCGCGCGTACTCCTCCTCCTCGGCCACGATCCGCTCCCACGGCGCGAGGTCCGCGGTCGGGACCGGGGCGCCGGCCGCCAGCGCGGAGTAGACCTCCGCCGTCCGGCGCGCCAGCATCGAACCGGTGACCCCGTCGGCGACCACGTGGTGGTAGGCCTGCATCCACCGGTAGGTCCGCGGCCCGGTCCGCACCAGCAGGTGCCGGGCGATGTCGCCCGTCGCCAGGTCCATCGGCCGGGCGAGCTCGGCGCGCATCAGCCGCTCGGACTCGCCGTCCGGGTCGGGGCAGCCGGTGACGTCGACCGTGTCCATCCGCGACGGCGGCGGGCCGGCGGGCACCTGGCGCACCACGCCGTCCTCCTCGGCGAAGCGCACGCAGAGCGACCCGGTCTCCGCGACCGTCCGGCGGACCGCCTCCGCGAGGAGGCCGGGCTCCACCGTCCCGCGGATCTCCAGGTACTCGCCGATGGTGTAGTCGAGGCGCGTGGGGTCGAGCTGCTGCGCGAACCAGACGCCGTTCTGCGGCGGGGTCAGGGGCAGCGGCCCGCGGTCGTGAATGGCCATGCGGTGGTCAGTCTCCTCAGTCGGATCCGTCGATCGACGACGACGTCACGCCACTGTCCGCGACCGCCCTGAGCACCCGAAAGTCCCACGAATACGCCTCTTGACGCCGCCCCCGCCGACGCCGGAAAACCCCGGTACCGCGATCCCGTGACACGGCGCGCGGACGCGGCCGGCACGGTCGGGCCGGCCGTGCGGTCGGGGGTCCTCCGGCGAGGGGGGTGGCCGACGGTGCCGCCGCACCGCGCGGTGGATCATCTACTGACACCACCGCACGACCACCGCACCACAGGAGGAACCATGGAACCCCACGTGACGGACCGCCCGGAGAAGTCCCGGTACGAGGTCCTCGCCGGCCAGGACGGCGCCGAGACGGCGGGATTCGCCGAGTACTTCCTCTCGGAGGGCGAGATCGCCTTCATCCACACCGAGACCGAACCCCGCTTCGCCGGCCAGGGCCTCGGCGGGCTGCTCGCCCGCGGCGCGCTCGACGACGCCCGGGCGCGCGGGCTGGCCGTGCTGCCGTACTGCCCGTTCATCCGGGGCTGGATCGGCAAGCACCCCGAGTACGCGGACCTGGTGCCCGAGGCGCGCCGCGCGCAGTTCGGCCTCTGAACGACGCACCCGCCGCCCGCCCCCACCCGGCCCGTGGGGCGCGGGCGGCCCCGTCACACGCCGTGCGTGCCCGCCTGCCACTCCCGGGGCGACATGCCGTAGGCGGCGCGGAAGGCCCGGCTGAAGTGCGAGGGGTTGACGAAGCCCCAGCGCTGCGCGACGGCCGCCACGGCCGGAGCCGACCGCGAGGGCCGGGCCAGGTCGCGCCGGCACCGCTCCAGGCGCTCGCGCCGGATCCACCGGCCCACCGTGGTCCCCTCGGACTGGAACAGCTTGTGCAGGTAGCGGACCGACACGTGGTTCGCGGCCGCGATGCCCTGCGGCGAGAGCTCCGGATCGCCCAACTGCCTCAGTGCGTACTCCTTCACGCGCGCCAGCATGCCGCGGGCCGCCTCCGACGCGTGCGGGTCCAGCCGGCCCTGCCGTTCGCGGACCAGGACGGCCAGCAGGTCCCCCGCGGTCAGGGCGAGCTGCCGTCCCGTGTACGGGTCCAGGTCCGCCGCCCGCTCCGACAGCCGCAGCAGGTACCCGGCGACCAGGCCCGCCGTCCCCGCCTCGCTGCTGAAGACGGTCCCGGTGACCGCCCCCAGGTCGGAGTCCGACACCCCCAGCCCGGCCTTCGGCACCCGGAACGCGGTGAACCGGAACGGGTCCGGCTGCTCCCG
Organism: Streptomyces subrutilus; assembly: GCF_008704535.1. Taxonomy (NCBI): domain Bacteria; kingdom Bacillati; phylum Actinomycetota; class Actinomycetes; order Kitasatosporales; family Streptomycetaceae; genus Streptomyces; species Streptomyces subrutilus. The sequence continues at coordinate 975,463 of NZ_CP023701.1, read as the reverse complement.
GCGGTAGGGCCGCCCGGCGTCCGAGCAGGTGAAGGTCCCGGGCCGGACCAGGGCCTGGCGGCCGTCCTGGGTGAGCCGCGCGGTCCCCCGGTGCTGGAGGGTGACCGTGATGTACTCCGCGCCGCCCCGGGAGATCAGGCGCTGGTCGCGGGCGACCGTCTGCGGGCCCGCCTCGACCACCGAGACCTGGAGGGGACCGAGCCGGTCGCTCACGATCGTCCCCACCGAAGGCGCGCCCCCGTGCAGGGCGACGTCCAGCGGTATGAACGTGTCGGAGACCAGGCTGTGCCAGTAGTCCGCCCGGGCGGACGCCGGCAGCGGCGCGGTGGAAAGGACGACGGACACCGTGACTCCTCAGGTGCGGTCAGCAGGACGCTCCGCCTCGGGAACGTCGCGACGGAGCGGAACGGGCGGCCGACGGCCCGGTCCCGCCCCCAGTCTCCGACCGCCTGCCGCCCGCGCCGTCCGTCATGTGACTTACGCTCTGCCCCGACCGACCGACCGACGGCTGTCGGAAGCCGGGCAGGCGCGCGCAGGGGCGGCCGCGCCCCTGCGCGCCCGCCCCTGCGTTCCGTACCCGCGTCAGCCCGTCCCCGCCGCCCCGCCGCCGGTGCGCCCGCGGACCGATACCGCGACGTGGTCGACCCGCATCGGGTGCCCCGGTTCGGTGCCGGGGCCCGCGGTCGCCCCGTCGGCGAGCGGGAGCTTGCCCCCGACGGCGACGTTGAGGATCAGGAACAGCCCGTGGTCGATCGCGCGCTGCCAGGTGCCGCCGTCCATCCCGGCGGCCGTCACCCGGTGGTACGCGCGGCCGTCCAGGTACCAGCGCACCTCCTCCGCGCCGGGCGAGCGGTCGACCTCGACGGCGTAGGTGTGGAAGCCGGTACGGCAGCCCGCGCACGGCTGAGGCCCCGAGGTCAGGCCCGCCGGCTCCCGGCACGGGCCGCCCTCCGCGACGCCGCAGTGCAGGGAGCCGAACACGGTGTCGCGCCCGTTGACCGACTCCATCACGTCGATCTCCCCGACGCCCGGCCAGCCGGTGTACCCGTCGCGCAGCGGCGCGCCCAGCGTCCAGAACGCCGGCCAGTACCCGGCCGCCTTCGCCCCGGTCACGTCCGGCAGCGCGATCGAGGCCTCGATGCGCAGGGTCCCGCCGGGTGGGGCCGCGAAGTCGGAGCGCCGCGTCTCGATGCGGCCCGAGCTCCAGGCACCGTCCTTCACCGTGGGGACGATCTCCAGCGCGCCCTTCCCGTCGAGCCGCACGTTGTCGGTCGAGTCGGTCATGGTCTCGATCTCGCCCGTGCCCCACCGCGGCGCCGGGCATCCCGGGTAGCAGGTGCCGACGTCGTGGATCCACCGGTCGGCCGAGGGCGGACTGCCGGCCGGCCCGTCGAAGTCGTCCCGCAGCAGGGGCGTCCACCCGTCCGCACCGGCCGGCGCGGACGCGGCCGTCGCGGGCAGCGCGCCGGACTCCGTGAGGAGCCGCTCCAGCCGCCCGGTCAGCACGACGGCGGCCACGTTGGTCAGGTGGGCGTCGTCCCGGTAGAGCAGGATCCGGTCCAGCACGGCCGGGCAGGTGGGTCCGGTGCCCGGGCACAGGACCTCGTTGACGCCCACGCTCCGTACGCCGGGCAGCGCGCCGGCCGTGATCCGGGCGGCCAGCGGATCGGGCTGCCGGGCGCCCTCGCGGGCGAACGCGCAGGCGGCGGGGGAGTCGAGGTGGCCGGAGACGCAGGCGGGGACGTCCGTCCCGGGCACGGGAGTGTCCTCGATGTAGACGATCGGTACCCCCAGCTCCCGCAGCGGCCGCAGGGTCTTCTCCCAGGCTTCGGCCAGGAGGGCCTGGTCGGCGGTGTAGCGGTTGAGCGAGGAGAGCACGATCAGGCGGGGTCTGGGCTGCTGCGTCCGCAGCCGCTCCAGGGCGTCGGCCCGCCAGGTGTCGCATTCGCGGTAGGCGCGGCCGAGCTGCGGGCTGTCCACCGACAGCTGGGGCAGCGGGCAGCCCTGCTTCACCAACTCCTGGAGCGCCCAGCCCCGTTGCGCGGCCAGGGCCAGCATCGGGGAGAACCACTGCCCGGCGTGCGAGTCGCCGAGGAGCACGATCCGGTCCGGGCTGTCCACCGCCCCGAACAGGCAGTCCGGGCTGCGGGTCTCGGCGGGGGCCACCTGGCAGCCCGCGTCCGGCGGGAAGTCGGCGCGCGCCTGGGCGGGACTCGGCACCACCGGGCCGTCCGCCGGCGCCGCACCGGCGGTCCGGGCCAGCAGCGTCGGCCCGGACACGGCGCCCGGGGGCAGCCCCCGCGGGTCGGGCGGGGCCGCCGGGCCCAGCAGGTGCAGGGTGGTGGTCCCCACCACCAGGGCGAGGACCACCGGCAGCACGACGGCCGTGACCCCCACCGAGAGCCCGCGCCGCGGGAGTTCGGAGACGGTGCGGCTGCGGCGCAGCGGCTGCTCGACCCAGCGCAGGGTGGCCAGGGCGGGTGCGGCGGCCGCCAGCGTCAGTCCGGCCCGCGCGGGCCAGCCCAGCGTCCCGAACCGGGCCTCGGCGAGGACGAGCACGGGCCAGTGCCACAGGTACAGGTTGTACGAGAGCCGCCCGACCGCCCGGGGCGCCCGCCCGGCCAGCAGCCGCCCGACGGCGTGGGCACCGAGTGCGTCGTGCTCCCCGCGGCCGGGTATCGCGGCGAGGATGACGGCCGCGGTGGCCACGGTCGGCACCAGGGCCGCGTAGCCGGGGTAGGGGGTCGAGGCGTCGTACGAGACGACGCACCAGCCGATCGCCGCGGCCCCGGCCCAGCCGCACACCAGCCGCAGCGGGCGCGGGCCGCGCATCAGGTGCCAGGGCAGCAGGGCGAGCAGCGCGCCGACGCCGAACTGCCAGACGCGCGAGGGGGTTCCGAGGTAGGCGAGCGAGACGGAGCGGTCCGTCCAGTACAGGGACAGGGCGAACGACGCGAGCACCAGGGCCGCGGTCGGCAGCGCCACGACGGCGCGCACGGCCCGCCCGCGGCGCGCCGCCCCGGCCGCGAGGAGCACGACCACGGCCAGCAGCGGGGCCCAGAACAGGTAGAACTGCTCCTCCACGGCCAGGGACCAGAAGTGCAGCAGCGGGCTCTGGTCGTGCCCGGCGGCCAGGTAGTCGGTCCGCTGCGAGACGAACCGCCAGTTCGCGACGGACAGGGCCGAGGCCACCACGTCGCGCTCCAGGTCGGTGCGGCGCAGCGGGACGGTCAGCCAGGCTCCCGCCACGGCCACCGCGCCGAGCACCACGGCGGCGGAGGGCAGCAGCCGCCGGGCCCGCCGGGAGAAGAAGTTCCCGAGCCGGATCCGGCCGGTGGTGATCGCCTCCCGGACCAGGAGGCCGGTGATCAGGTAGCCGGAGATGACGAAGAAGACGTCCACGCCGACGAAACCGCCCGCCGTACCGGGGACCCCGGCGTGGAAGGCGAGGACCGCGAGGACGGCGACCGCGCGCAGGCCCTCGATGTCGGGCCGGAAGGCGGAGCGGTGCGGGCTGGGTCCGGATTCGGCGTCCGGGGACCCGCCGCCCGGGGCGGCCCCGGGCGGCGGGGGTCCGGGGGGCCCGGTGGGGCGTTCCCGGCGCCGGCGCAGGCCGGGGGAGAGGGGGAAGGGCATGGTGGTGACGCCTTTCAACTCAGCCAGGGGAGCATCGGGTCGACCCACCCGGATGCCAGCAGGCCGGTGAGCAGGAGGACCGCGGAGGCGGCGAGGGTTTCGGGCCAGCGCCGGGGGAGCACGCTGGTACGGGTGCGCAGGGAGGCGAGCAGGCGGGCGCGTACCGGCCGGGCGGACGCGCGGGGGCGCAGCTCGGCCGCCAGGTCGCGGATGAGCGGCAGGTTGATCTGGCACTGCACCAGGAGGTAGAGCAGCAGACCCCAGTTGGGCTCCCAGCCGTTGCGGGCCACGGCCAGGGCCAGGCCCGCGGCGGCGGCGCCGTTGGACAGGACGAGCCAGACCAGCGAGACGGCCACCACCCGGCGGGCCATTCCGCCGCGTGCCGTGCGGCCGTGTGCGCCGGTGGGCACCCAGGCGGCGCTGCGGCCCCGCAGCGTGTGCAGGAACGCGGTCGCGGCGGCCACGCTGGTCAGGACGTTCGCCCGGATCACCTCCACCCGCCAGCGGGTCCGGCTGATGCGCGGCAGCAGGACGTGCCAGAGCCACAGCGGGGCGAGCAGCGGCAGCACGTGCCAGGGCCGGATGTGGTCCGGGTACCAGAACATCATCACCAGCGGCGGCAGCGGCGCCGCGAAGGTGTTCACCGCCGTCGTCAGGTAGCCGACGACGCCCTCGTAGAAGCACAGCCGCATCCGCCACGGTGCGCGCATCCGCCGCAGGACGGGGGTGCCGAGCAGGTGCAGGTTGCCCATCGCCCAGCGGTACTGCTGGTTGACGAAGGAGGTGAGCTCGTCGGGCGAGGTGCCCTTGGCGACCAGCACCGGCACGTACTGGGTGCGGAAGCCCTTCTCGTGCAGGGCCAGCCCGGTGTAGAGGTCCTCGCTGTGGTCGAGCCGGGCGAAGCCGCCGGCCAGGTCGATGGCGCGGCGCCGGTAGACGGCGTTGCTGCCGCAGCAGATGGCGGCGTCGCTCGCGTCCCTGGACGGCTGGATCCAGCGGAAGAACCACTCCTGGGCGGAGCCGGCGGCCCGCTGGACCCATCCCATGGTCTCGTCGGTGTCGAAGCACTGCGGGCTCTGCACGATCCCGACGGCGGGGTCGGCGAGGTACGGGACGAGGTGGCGCAGGAAGTCCGGGCGGGGTGCGAAGTCGGCGTCCAGGATCGCGATGAACTCGCCGCTGCTCAGGGTGAGGGCGTGGTTGAGGTTGCCGGCCTTCTTCAGGTGCCCGCGGTCGGGGCGTACGACGTACTCGTACCCGTACGAGGCGGCCAGGGCCGCGACCTCGGGCGAGTCGGCGTCGTCCAGCACCCAGACGGTCAGCGCGCCGGGCCAGTCGACGGCCGCGACCGCCCGGTAGGCGTTGGCCAGGATGGTCTGCGGTTCGCCGCACGTCGGCAGGTAGAGGTCGACGTGCGGCAGTGCCGCGGGCCGCCAGGCGCGCACGAGGACCTCGTGCGACTGCCGGGTCAGGCGCCGCTGGCGCAGGCTGTTGAGGGAGGACAGGACGAGGGCCGCGACGTTGAGGCCGAGGACGGCGAGGAAGGCCCACAGGGCCGGGGTCCGCAGCGCGAAGGTGAACATGGTCGCCGCGGTGAACACGAAGGCGAGCGAACTGCTGACCAGGACCCAGCGGCGCTGCGGGCCGAAGTACCAGTAGAGCTCTTCGTCGGTCGGAGGTTGGGGAAGGTGATGAAAGGTCATAAAGCCCCCCTGGGCTGTGTATGCGCCCGTTTCAGATGACCCACCCTAATGCCAAAGGTATAGACCACTTGCACGCGGACGGGTCAACGGAGGGAATCGGACAGGGGATTGGCGCGACTGGAGTGGTCCAGACCTCTTGGTCGGATCCATTCGACCGGCCCGGCCGCCCGGTCGGGGGAGGTGCGGGCCACGCCCGGGTGAACAGTCCCGGAATTCACGGGCGCCCGGGTTTGCGCGCCCGGGCGGCTGCGGTTCCACTGTGGGGGTGGGGCGCGCGGGCGCGGGTGTGGCGTGCGCGGCCGAAGCGGAGCGAACGAGGACGGTCGACATGGCGGACAGCCACCAGGTGCTGCTGATCACCTTCACCGGGCCCGGGCCCGCCCGCGCCGCCTACCGGGAGGCCCTGGACCTGCCGGGTCTGCGGCAGGCGGCGATCCTGGAACGCTCCGCCGAGGGGCTGCTCGACGTACCGGAGAGCCACGTCCGGGGCGCCGGTAAGCGGGCGGCGGGCGGCGGGCTCGTCGGCGGCCTGATCGGCCTGCTGGGCGGCCCCCTCGGCGTGCTCTTCGGGTCGGCGGCCGGAGCGGCCCTGGGCGGCGCCGTGGAGAACCGGGAACTGCTGGAGGGCGGCGCCGGCCTGATCATGCTGAGCAGCCGCATCGACGAGGGGGCCGCGCTGCTCGTCGTGGACCTGGAGGAGGCCGGGCCGGGGCCGGGCGACGAAGTGGCACGACGGCACGGCGGGACCCTGGAGCGCGTGCCCGAGGAGGAGTTCGCCGCCCGGGTCCGGGCCGCCGAGGAGGCGGCCGGGGACTGACGGCCGCGGGCCCGCGGGTGATCGCCCGCCCCGCGTGGCGATCACCCGCCCGGGACGCGAGAATGTGAGGGCCGGGGGCCGCGGGGGACGTGGAACGTGCGGAACACAGGTGATCGCCCATGTGCAGGTGGCTCGCGTACTCGGGAACCCCGTTGCTGCTCGACACCGTGCTGTACAAGCCTCAGCACTCGCTCATCGATCAGAGCCTGCACTCCAGGATGGGCGTGGAGACCACGAACGGCGACGGTTTCGGCGTCGGCTGGTACACCGAGGACGGCCGGGAGACCCCGACGCCCGCGATCATGTGCGACGTCGGCCCGGCCTGGAACAACCGCAACCTGCACGAGATCGCCGACCACGTCCGCTCCGGACTGTTCTTCGCCCACATCCGGGCGTCGACGGGCACCGCGGTGCAGCAGTCGAACTGCCACCCCTTCCGGCACGGCCGCTGGATGTGGATGCACAACGGCGCCATCGCCGGATTCCACGAGATGCGCCGCGAACTGTGCCTGCTCGTCGACCCGGTGCTGTTCCCCGACATCGGGGGGACCACGGACTCCGAGGTCATGTTCTACCTGGCGCTCACCTACGGACTCGACGACGACCCGCCGGCCGCCGTGGCGCGGATGGTGGGCGTGGTGGAACGGGTCGGCCGCGAGCACGGCGTGGAGTTCCCGATGCAGATGACCGTCGCCGTCACCGACGGCGTACGGGTGTGGGCCTTCCGCTACTCCAGCAGCGGTGCGTCCCGGTCGCTGTTCTACAGCAGCCGGGTGGATTCGCTGCGCCGCCTCCACCCCGACAAGGCCTTCCTGCGGGACGTGTCCGAGGAGACGCGGCTCGTCGTCTCCGAGCCGCTCGGAGACCTGCCGGGTGCCTGGCACGAGGTCCCGGAGAGCACCTACGGCATCGTCCAGCCCGGGGCCGACGAGCTGCTGCCCTTCGTCCCGCAACCGGCCTGACGCTCCCCGGACGGCGCGCCGCTACGCCGGTATCGTGCCCCGGCGGTCGTCGCGTTCCGCCGCCTCGGCCACGCGGGTGACGCGCGCCAGCCGCCGGTCCCGGTCGATGGCCGGCGCGGCCATCCGGCGGGCCGTCGCGCTGGCCTCGCCGTCGGCGGCGGGCAGGTCCAGCAGGCGGCGGCGCGTCGGGTCGGGTCGGCCAGTGCGGCGAGGCCGCGGGCAGGGGGCGGGCCCGGGGGCGGCCGGTCGCGTCGTGGGGCGGACGTGACGGAGCCCCTGTCCGTCGAACACCGCGATCGACGGACAGGGGCTTCCTTCACCGCGCCCGCTGCGACCCGCGAGAGCCGCCAAGCGGTCCAGGGGCGGGTGTCCGCACCCAGTGAACCAGGGGTCGACCCGAGGGGACGACTGGTTTCGGACACGGAAACCGGCCGGATCGGCCTGTCGGGTTCCAGTGAATCATCCAACGGAATCCGGCACCAGACCTCGCACATGCGATCTGTAACACGGCAGTGGCCTGGTAAGTGCCGATCTTCGTATCGGTCCGCAACCGCCCGGCCCGCGCCCTGCGGGCCGGGACCGTCAGCGCCAGGCCGGATGGGCCTCGGACGTGCTCGCGGTGGTGAGCAGCCGCTCGCCGGTCGCGTCGGCGCGGACGGCCCAGACGGCCGGCTTCTCGTACGGTCCGCGGACGAACGCCACCCATTTCCCGTCGGGTGACCAGGCCGGATCCATCTCGTGGGCGTCGGTGGCCACCAAGGCCCGGTCGCCGGCGCCGTCCGCGCCGACGAGGCGGATGTCGCCCTGGGTGCCCGCCCCGTACGTGCCCGCCGTGTACGCGAAGGTCGTGCCGTCGGGGGACCACACGGCGTCGAGCGCCGGGTGGGGGAGCCGGGTCACCTGCCGCGGTGCGCCGCCCGGTGCGTCCGGGTCGACCAGGTGGATCTGCCAGTCGTCCGGTGCGGTCTGCAGGGAGACGGCGACGTGGCGGCCGTCCGGCGACCACGCCGGGTCCTCGACCGGGCCGGTGCCGGTCGTGAGCTGCCGGGCGGCGCCGTCGGCGACGGCCACCGCGAACAGCTGCTGTACGCCGTCCTTCAGGCGCAGCACGGCGAGCCGCGTGCCGTCCGGCGACCAGGACACCCGGCCGCCCGCGATGGCGGCGATGCGCCGGGGCTGCGAACCGTCGGCCTTCGCGGTCCAGACGGCCGTGCCCGTGGCGGTGGTGCGGGTGAAGGCGAAGGACGCGTGGTCGGGGGACCACTGCGGGAGGACGTCGCAGGCGTCTCCCGCCACGAGCTGCCGGGGCGCGTCCGTGGCGGCGTCGCGCCCGGCGATCACCCCGTGGCAGGTGCCCGGCCAGCCCGGGGCCGTGTCCAGCCGGACCAGCAGGGGAGCGGTCGGGAAGGGAGCCGGCCCCGTGGCGGTGGCGGTGGCGGGCGGACCGTCCGCGCCGGGCGCGGCCCCGTCGTCCGTGGTGCCGTGCCAGGGCTGCCACGCCGCCAGTCCGCCCGCCGCCAGCAGTCCCACGAGCACCCCCGCGCCCACCGCCGTACGCCCGCGCCGCGCCCGCCCGGCACCCGGCGCCGACACCGCGCCCCGGCCCGGCGGCTCGACGGGGTACGGGCCCACGGCAGCGGGGGCCGCGGCCGCCGGGGCCGCGGTCGCGCCGGGGCCGGGCCCAGCGCCGGGCCCCCTGCCCGATCCGGCGACCCCCTCCGGCCCCGTCCCGCGATCTGGCGCTGCCGGGTCGGCCGGGTCCGCCGGGTCCGGGGCCGTCCCGCCGGCGCCCTGCCGGCCGCCGCCACCCCCCTCACCACCGGCCCCCTCCTCGACCCCGGCCGCAGCCCGCGGGGCCCGCGGGGTCTGCGGGTCGGGGAGCAGCAGGGTGGCCGCCTCCGGCAGCCAGTGGTCGCCGGCCGGGTGGCGCACGGTGAGCCCGCCGAGGAAGGCGGTCGGGGTGGGCCGGTCGCCCGGGTCCTTGGCCAGGCACGCGGCGACGGCCCCGCACAGCTCGTCGGGCACGCCCTCCAGGTCCGGTTCCTCGTGCACGGCCCGGTAGTGCCGGGCCGCCGACGGGCCGTCGCCGAAGGGCGCGCCGCCCGCCGCCTGGGCGAGCACCACGCCCAGCGCGAACATGTCCACCGCGGGGGTCACCGCGCCGCCGGTGAGCTGCTCCGGCGCCAGGAACCCCGGGGTGCCGATCTGCAGGCCGGTCTGGGTGAGGGCCGTACCGTCCAGGGCGCGCGCGATGCCGAAGTCGATGACCCGGGGCCCGTCCTCCGCGACGATGATGTTCGCCGGCTTCAGGTCGCGGTGCATGATCCCGGCCCGGTGGATCGCCTCCAGCGCCTCGGCGAGACCGGCCGCCAGCACGGTCAGCGTGTCCACGGGCAGCGAACCGACCCGGGCCAGCACCGTCCGGAGGGTGGGGCCCGGCACGAAGGCGGTGACCAGCCAGGCCGGTTCGCCCTCCGGGTCGGCGTCGACGACCGGCGCCGTGTGGAAGCCGCCGACCCGCCGCGCGGCCGCGACCTCGTCGGCGAACCGCCGCCGGAAACCGGGCTCCGTGCTCAGTTCGGGGCGCACGACCTTGACGGCCACCGCGCGGCCGGACGGGGAGCGCCCCAGGTAGACCACGCCCATGCCCCCCTGGCCGAGCCGCCCCACCAGCCGGTAGCGGCCCCCGCCGACCGAAGTGGGATCGCCCGTTTCGAGCGGCTTCATGTGGTCCCCCGTTGTCCGGATCCGTGCGGTGACAGCATCTCCTACCGGCCACGGCGCGCACCCGTCAAGCGAGGACCCCGCCGGCCCGGGGGCGCGGGAACCGGAGCATGGGGAGCGGAACACGGGGAACCGGCCGGTATGGCCGGTGCGACGGTCAGACGATAGCGTCGGCCCCGAAGATCGGAGTGTCATGTCCCGTACGTTCAGCGTGTCCGACAGCGTCCTCGTCGCCCTCCCCCCGGAGACCGTCTACCAGCAGGTCTCCGACCCGGCGCGCATGGGCGCCTGGAGCCCGGAGAACCTGGGCGCCACCGTTGCCGGTGACGGGGGAGCGGCCCACGTCGGCATGGCCTTCGACGGCCACAACAAGCGCGGCCCCTTCCGCTGGACCACCCGCTGCACCGTCACCGCGGCCGACGAGGGCCGGCTCTTCCGGTTCCGGGTCCACGCGATCGGACTCAAGCGGCCGCTGCTGCGCGGCCCCATCGCCACCTGGGAGTACCGGTTCGAGCCGGCCGAGGGCGGCACCCGGGTGACGGAGACGTGGACCGACGACCGGCGGGCGTGGCCCGACGCCGCGGCCAACGCCTTCGACCGGGTCGCCACGCGGGGCCACACCTTCGCCGACTTCCAGCGCAGGAACATCCGCATCACCCTGCGCAACCTCAAGGCGGCGCTCGAAGCCCCCGCCGCGGGAGCCTGAGCGCCGCTCGGAGCCCCGCCGTCAGACCGTCGCCAACTGCGGGATCAGGCGCAGCGCGTTGTCGTGGTAGACGCCCCGCACCTGCTCGGGAGTGAACGACGGGTCCGCCTCCAGCTCGGGGAGGGCCAGCTCCGTGACCGTGTCGGCGGGGGCCGCCGGCCAGTCCGTGCCGAACAGGACGTGGTCGGCGGGCACGTGGGCCAGCAGGGTCGCCGCGGGCGCCATGGGGCCGGCCGTGTCGTAGTAGAAGCGCCGGAGGTGGTCGGCGACCGCGCCGGGGTCGACCGGCGGGTCGCAGAACCGTCCCAGGGCCCGCATCCGCGTCGCGATGTACGGCAGGAAGCCGCCGGCGTGCGGCAGGATCACCGAGAGGTCCGGGAAGCGGTCCAGGGTCCTCCTGGCGATCATGTTGACGGCCGCGCGGGTGGTGTCCAGCAGGAAGTCGCACATGAAGTTCGGCACGCCCGGGACCGTCGCCGCTCCCGGAGGGCCGCCCGGCAGGTTGTGCGGATGGGTGTCCACCACGGCGGAACAGTCGTTCAGCTCCGCGAACAACCGGTCGTAGGCCGGATCCCCGAGATACACGCCCCCGTAATTGGCCGTCACGTTCACCCCGACCGCACCGAGCTGTCCGATCCCGCGACGGATGGCCCAGGACGAGGCGTCGTGGTCGTCCAGGAAGAGCGGGACGTAGAACGCGAACCGGCCGGGGTGCGCGCCGGCGACCTCGATCATCGAGCGGAGCGTGATGGCGATGGCCTCGCGCAGCTGCGCCGACGACTGGTAGCGCGCCGGAAGCATGGGCTTGAGGACGGCCGTCGTGATGCCGGCCGCGTCCATGAACCGCAGCGACGCCGCCGTGTCGAGCCGGGACCAGGGCGGCAGGTGCTCCGCCTTGACCAGGCCGTGGCGCACGGCCCACTCGCGCCATTCCGGGGCGCAGTAGTGGTGGTGCATGTCGATCTTCGCCGGGGACCCGGGCACCGCGCCCGGGCCCGGAGCGAGGGCGCCCGGCTCCAGGCGCGCGCGGTCGCCGGTGTCCGCGACGGCGGCCGGCGGAGCGCCCACCGGGCCGTCCGGGTGGGGGAGTTCGGAGGTGCTCGCAGAGTCCTGCATGCCGGTCGCCGTCCGTCGGTGGTGGGTTACGTGCGGGGGGCCGCGGGGGCCGGGGACGGCGCGGGCCGCAGCGCGGCCGGGGAGAGCGCCGTCGCGGCCGGCGGCTCCGGGGTGTCGTCCGCGGCCCCGGCGTCCCCGGTCGGGCCGGTGGACGGATCCAGGACGAGGGGGAGCTGCTGGAGCCCCCGGAACGCGGCCACCGGGCCCTTGAGCCAGGCCTCGCGGCTCGTCCGGGGATCGGCGAGCCGCATCTCCGGGAACTCCCGCAGCAGGCAGGAGAGCGCGATCTCCAGCTCCAGCCGGGCCAGCGGGGCCCCCAGGCAGTAGTGCGTCCCGTGGCCGAAGCCCAGGTGCGTGCCCTGGATGCCCTCGCGCGTCACGTCCAGGACGTCGGGGGCGTCGAACTTCTCCGGATCGCGGTTGGCCGAGGAGAGGGCGATCTGCACCAGGGAGCCCTTCGGGATCAGGGTGCCCCGCAGCCGCACGTCCTCGGCCGCGTACCGGAAGGTCGACGTCTCCACCGATCCCTCGAACCGCACGATCTCCTCGACCGCCCGCGGCACCAGCGCGGGGTCGCGCCGGAGCTTGTCCAACTGGTCGGGCCGCAGCAGCAGGTGCAGGACGGTGTTCCCGATCTGGAACGCGGTGGTCTTGTGCCCGGCGAAGAAGATGACCCACATGGACGAGACGAGTTCCGTGTCGTCCAGCGCGTCCTCCGCCCGGATCAGGTCGCCCAGGAAGGAGTCCGACGGGTGCGCGCGGGTCTGCGCGACGAGCTGCCCCAGCCGCTCCCGCAGCCACTCCTCGGCGGCCAGCAGCTCCGCCTTCAGCCGGGGGTCGAAGCGGGCGCGCGTGACGACGGAGAAGTGCTCCAGGATCTCCGGACGCTCCTCCTCCGCGATGCCCATCAGCTCGCACAGGACGGCGATGGGCAGCGGGAACGCGAAGGACGACATCAGGTCGACCTCGTTGCGCGCCCGGCACTCGCGCAGCAGGCGCTCGGCGATCGCTGTGATCCCGGCCCGCATCTCCTCCACCCGCCGGGGGGTGAACGCGCCGCGCAGGGTGCGGCGCAGCCGGGTGTGCCGGGGCGGGTCCGAGTTGAGCACGTTGTCGTCGAGGGCGTCGAAGAAGCTGCCGTACACCGCGTGGTACGTGTCCAGCGCGCCCCGCATGTCCTTGCTGAAGCGCGGGTCCGACAGGGCGTCGCGGGCGTCGTCGTACCGGGTGATGAGGTAGGTGTCGATCCCGTGCGCCGGCTTCAGCAGGCACACCGGGTCCTGCTCGCGCAGGACGGCGTAGGCGGGGTGCGGGCACGTGCGGTACTCCGGCGCGCCCCGGGACACGGCCGACACGATCTCGTCCAGCGTGCCGCCGTCGTGCGGTGCCGCGTTCTCCTGCGTCATCTTCCACGCCCTCCGTGACACTCGGGTTCTCGGACCCACCGGTTCCCTGCGGGGGCGCGGCGCGAAACGGTCCCCTGCCCGTTCGAGTGAGTCGCCCCGGCCGACCGGGCGACCGGGCGTCCGCCGGACGGCCGGGCCGGGTGTCGGACGCCTCCCCGCCGGGGAAGGGCTGGTGCCGCAGCCCGCCCTCCCGAGGAGTCCGCACATGGCCCGACGTACCGCCCCGGTCCTCACGGCAGCCGCCGCGCTCGCGCTGTCGGCCGTCGCCGTCCCCACCGCCGCGTCCGCGGCCACCGCCTCGGACCGGGCGGCCGCCACCCAGCGCGCCGTCGTCTACCGGGCGACCGCCGCCTACCAGCTCCACGCCAACGCGGTGAAGGCCGGCTACGTCCCGGACAAGTACTGCGTCACGGACCGGGCGGGCTCGGGCTCGCTCGGCTACCCGCACTTCAACCACGCCTACGACAACTCCGTCGACCCGGCCAAGCCCGCCGCGCTGTTCTACGAGGACGACGGCCGCGGCGGCAAGCGCCTCGTCGGGGTCCAGTGGCTGGTCTACGACCGGGACCAGAACGCGGCCACCGACGACGACCGCCCCAGCCTCTTCGGCACCCGGTTCACGGGTCCGCGCGCCGGCAACTTCCCGGGCCAGCCGATCCACTACGCCCTGCACCTGTGGCTCTGGAAGGCGAACCCCAAGGGCCGCTACGAGACCTACAACCCGGCCGTGACCTGCCTCCCCGGCACCGTCCGCCCCAAGCCGGCCGGCGGGGCGGGAGCGCGGCCCCGGCCGTAGCGCAGGCCGCCGTCCATCCGGCGGGTCGCCGTCATCCGTTCGAGGGAAGCGCTCCACGGGGGCCAAGCCGGGCCCGTGACCGTGCCGAAATGCTCGTCGTGGGGTGCGAAACCATCGGCCCCGGACCGGCGCACGATGGAGCGCGCCGGGAACGCACTTCTGTGGGAGGCATTCATGTCCCGTGTTCTGAAGACCGCAGGACTCGCACTGGCGGTGGGAGCCGCGGTGGTCGGCGGCGCGTCCGCCGCTTCGGCCGACGCCGGCGCACAGGGCCTCGCGGCCGGTTCGCCGGGCGTCGCGTCCGGCAACCTGATCCAGGTCCCGGTCCACATCCCGGTCAACGCCTGCGGCAACTCCGTCAACGTCATCGGCCTGCTGAACCCGGCCTTCGGCAACACCTGCGTCAACGCCTGACCGGGACCGACAGCCTCCGGCCCGGCCGATGAACGGGGTGGCCAGGGCCGGATGAACCCGTCCTCGCCGCGGCGCGGAGTCCTGTGCGCAGGACCCGGCCCCCGCGGCCGGCCCGGCAGGACGGGATCCGCTGCGGGTGGTGGTCGGCACCGCCACCCGCAGTGCCCGTACCGGTCCGGATGGTGGTGCCCGGCCTGTACGGCTACGTGTCCGCCGGCAAATGGATCGAGGACATCGAGCTCACCACCTTCGGCGCCTGTGACGCCTACTGGGTCAAGCGGAGCCGGCCCCGCAGGTGCCCCCGTCAAGACCGAGGCCCGCATCGACACCCCCCAGCCGTTCGCCCGGCCCGCCCCGGGCACGGTCACGGTCGCCGGCGTCGCCTGGGCCCAGCACCGCGGCATCCGACGGGTCGAGGTGCGCACCGACGACGGGCCCTGGCACGACGCCGACCTCGCCGTCCAGGACACCCGCGACACCTGGCGCCAGTGGTCCCGCCCCTGGAAGACCACGCCCGGCGGCCACACCCTCGCCGTCCGCGCCACCGACGGCACCGGCCGGGTACAGACCGAGCGGCGCACCGGGACCATCCCCGACGGGGCGAGCGGCTGGCACAGCGTCCTCGTCACCGTCGGATGACCCGTCCCGCCCGCCCCTCACCCCCTCACCCCCTCACCCCCTCACCCCCTCGCCAATCCCGTGGCGTGCCTGCGGCGAATCAAGGGGGAGGGGAAACCGTGAGGCGATCGACATGACCGACGAAGAGTTCGACCGGCTGGTGGAACAGGCCCGGGCCGAGGCCCGCCGCACCTCGTTCCCCGCCCTGGACTCCGAGGACCCCGACGAGCGGTACGGCTTCCACACCCAGCACGCGGAGTACGGAGCCCCGGCCCACTGAGCCGCAGGGGCCGCGGGCGGGCGGGACGCACCCGAGCCGCCCGCCGGAACGGCCCCGTACGAGCAGCCCGGCTCGCTCCGTTCCCCCGATCGGACCAATCCGCGCCCCCCGCCGCCGCGAACCACGCGGGACGGGCCGTCGCGGGGCGGCGCGGCACCCGCCGGCGACCCGCCCCGGGAGCCCGGCACTCCGACGGCGACCCGCCCGTCCGGACCGATGGCCGCCGCCACCCCAGGAAGGCACCGCGCAGTGACCCTCTCCCTCCCTCCGCTCACCGAACGCCCGCACACCGCACCGCCGGCGCCCCGCCGGGTCGACGCTCCGGCCTGGCCCGACGTGACGGCCCGGCCCCGGACCCGGCCCGGACACACGGCCGTCGCCCGGCTGCTCGTCGGAAGGGCGCTGGCCCGGCTGCCGCTGCGCACGGCGACCGGCGCCGGACGGTCCGCGGGCACCGGACCGACCCTGATCCTGCACGATCCCGACGCCTTCTACCGGCGGATCGGCGGCCAGGGCCTCATCGGCTTCGGCGAGTCCTACATGGCCCGCGAATGGGACAGCGACGACCTGCCCGGCCTGCTCACCGTGCTCGCCTCGCACCTCGACGAGCTCGTCCCCGCGCCGCTGCGACGCCTGCGGGGCGCGTGGGTCAGCCGCCGGCCGGACGCGCAGCGCAACACGGTCACCGGGGCGAAGGAGAACGTCAGCCACCACTACGACCTGTCGAACGCGCTCTTCGAGCTCTTCCTCGACGAGACGATGACCTATTCGTCGGCGGTCTTCACGTCCTTCCCGGCCCGTCCCGAAGCCCTCCCGGACGCCCAGCACCGCAAGATCGACCGGCTGCTCGACCTCGCGGCGGTCGGCCCCGGCACCCGGGTCCTGGAGATCGGCACCGGCTGGGGCGAACTCGCGCTGCGCGCCGCCGCGCGCGGGGCCGACGTGGTGAGCGTGACGCTCTCCACCGAGCAGCGCGACCTGGCCCGCCGGCGCATCGCCGCCGCGGGGCTGGGGGACCGGGCCGAGGTACGGCTGTGCGACTACCGCGACGTCGAGGGCTCGTACGACGCCGTCGTCAGCGTCGAGATGATCGAGGCGGTCGGCGCGGACTTCTGGCCGGTCTACTTCACCGCCCTGCACGACGCGCTGGCCCCCGGCGGCCGGATCGCCCTCCAGGCCATCACCATGCCGCACGAGAGGATGCTGCACACCGGCCGCACCCACACGTGGATCAGCAAGTACGTCTTCCCCGGCGGCCTGATCCCGTCGCGCGAGGCCATCGAGCAGAACGCGACGGCGGCCGGACTGCGCGTCGCCTGCGACCACGGCTACGGCGACCACTACGCGGAGACGCTGCGGCTGTGGCGCGAGCGGTTCACCGCGCACGCCGCACAGGTGGACGCCCTCGGCTTCGACGACACCTTCCGCCGGATGTGGGAGCTCTACCTCGCCTACTCCGAAGCCGGCTTCCGCTCCCACTACCTCGACGTCCGGCAACTGCTCCTCACCCGCACCGCACCGCGGTCCGCGGAGCGGCGCCGATGAGCGTCGCCGGACCCGCCCCCCGCCCGGGGGAGCCGCACGCGCGCTCCGCACCGGCGGCCGACGGCCACGGGAGCCTCGGCATCCGCCGGGCACCGGACCGCCCCGCGGCCGCCGTGCTCCTGCTGCACGGCGGCCGCGCGGACGCCCTCGGCCCCCCGCCCGCCCTCAACCTGCCCGCCGCGCGCATGCGGCCGCTCGCCTCCGGCCTGGTACGCGCCACCCTCCTCGACCGGGTGCTCGTCGGGCACGTGCGCTACCGCCACCGGGGCTGGAACGGCCGCCGCGAGGACCCGGTCCGCGACGCGCGGGACGCCCTGGCCGCCGTCGCGGAGCTGGCCGGACCGGTCCCGGTCGTACTCGTGGGCCACTCGATGGGAGCCCGGGCGGCCCTGCGGATCGCCGCCGAACCGCAGGTCCGGGGCATCGTGGCCCTCGCCCCCTGGTGCCCGCCGGGAGAACCGGTCGGGCAGCTCGCCGGCCGCCGCGTGGTCGCCCTGCACGACCCGCAGGACCGGGTGACCTCGGCCGGGGGCACCTGGAGCCATCTGGCCCGCGCACAGGAGGTGGGCGCCCGCACCCTGGGCGTCGCGATGCCCGAGGGCGGCCACGCCATGCTGCGCGGGTACCGGACCTGGCACCGGCTCGCCACGGCCCTGACCCTCGGTCTGCTCGGCCTGGCACCGCTCCCGGCGGCCCTGACCGGCCCGCCCGGACCCGCGGCCCCGCCCGTCCCCGCCGGCCGCGTCCTCGACGAGATCGGCCGACGGGGACGCCGGAGGGCGGACCGCGCCGGTCCCGCGCAGGCCGGAGGTTCCGGTCGGGCGCCGGCGGAGGGTCAGGCGTCGCTGCGGGCGGCGAAGGGGCCGCCCGGGCCGAACACCCGGGCGGCGAAGCGCTCGCCCATCAGGCGGTGCGTGGCGGCGTCCGGGTGCAGCCCGTCGGGCAGCGGCAGCTCGGCGGCGTCCGCCTCGCCGTAGAGCTCGCGGCCGTCCAGCAGGTACAGGTTCGGGTCCTCGGCCGACCGCTGCCGCACGATGCGGTCCAGCTCGTCGCGGATGACGCCCAGGGTCAGCTTGCCGCTCGCCCGCTCGGCGGGGTCGCCCGCGGCCCGGAACCGGATCCTGCCGTCGCCGAACTCGGAGAAGTCCGGGACGCTGGGGCCGGGCGTGTCCTCGTGGATCGGACACAGGACGGGCGAGACGACCAGCAGCGGCACGGTCGGACGGCCCTCGCGCACCGTGTCGAGGAAGCCGTGTACCGCCGGCCCGAAGGCGCGCAGGCGCATCAGGTCGGTGTTGACCAGGTTGATGCCGATCTTGACGCTGATCAGGTCGGCGGGGGTGTCGCGCAGCGCGCGGGCGGTGAACGGATCGAGCAGCGCGCTGCCCCCGAGGCCCAGGTTGGTCAGCTCGACGCCGCCGAGGGAGGCGGCGAGCGCGGGCCAGGTCGTGCTGGGGCTCGCCGCGTCGGAGCCGTGGCTGATCGAGCTGCCGTGGTGCAGCCACCTGGCGCGCCCGCGGTCCACCGGAGGCTCCACCGCGGCGTCCGTCCGCAGGGTCACGAGCTGGGTGATCTCGTTGTGCGGCAGCCAGATCTCCACGTCCTTGGCCCGGTCGGGCAGGCCGGAGAACCGTACGGTGCCGACCGGGCCGGGCCGGGTCTCGGTGGCCCCGGTGGTCATGTCCACCAGCAGGACGTTGCCGCCGCTCACCGCCGCCTGCCGGGTCAGCCGGCCGTCGACGAGCAGGTCGTACACGCCGTCGGGCCGGGCCGGGGCCCCCACGTAGGCCGTCCGGGTGCGCAGCGCGTCCAGCTCGACGGTGGTGGCCCGCGTGCGGAAGGCGAGCCGTACGCCGGAGGGCTGGGCCTCGGCCATCGCGAGCTGTCCGTCCGCGCACTGGGCGCGGGCCCGGGCGGGCAGCCGGTGCGGGAGCACGCCGTGCTCGGTCACCTCCAGGTCCAGGGCGCCGCGCAGCAGCTCCGCGGTGACGGGCGTGGTGGTCCAGTCGGTCGCTCCGGCCGCCGTGGGGCCGCCCGGGACGCCGTCGTTCCGCTCGTTCATGGGTCCATCATGCCCCTCGGATATGTGGCCCGTACAACGGATTGTCGTACGGCGCCCGGGCGCGGGGCGGCCGCCGCGGCGGTGCGGGAGTCGTGACGCTCCCGGGCGTCCTGCTCTACCAGGGCTGGACCTACTGGGTCTTCCGCAAGCGCGTCGGCACCCGACACATCGCCGACGCCCACTAGGCCGTCTCTTTCGGATCTTGCCGGGCCCGCGACGCCTGGCAAGATCCGAAAGAGACGGCCTAGTCGGAGCTGGGTGTGGGCGACGATCAAGATCCAGGTCCAGCGGTCCGCAGCCTCGGGGGTGCGGAGTTTCGGGATGGTCCAGCCCAGGGTCTGCTTCACGAAGCGGAACGTGTGCTCCAGGTCGAAGCGGCGGAGGAACGCCTGCCAGAAACGATCCACATCGTCCGGGGTCGCGCTGGTCTTCGAGGACCATAACCACACCGGTGGGGCGTCCCGGTCTTTCGACAGGTGCTCGACCTTCAACCGAATCAGCGTTCCTTCGACCAGGGGCAGTTCACCATCGTGGTCGAGCCAGGAGGAGCGGTGGGTGAGTCTTGGATGGACGCGGTCCCACGCCTGGGTCTCGGCCTTGCCGTAGTTGGTGGTGTCGGTGACCGTGGTGGTCGCGGGTTCGGGCCAGGTCTCCGGCTTGGTGAAGCGGAACTCTGGGCCGTGCTTGGGCGGTCGGCCGTTGACGCCGTGCATCCTCGGTGGTTTCGGCAGGCGCATGACGCGGTCGGAGCGGACCCGGCCGACCAGCTCGACGGGCAGGTCGCGCAGGACCCAGGCCAGGCGGGTGACGTCGTAGCCGGCATCGCTGACGATCACGATGGCCGGGTCCCCGGCCTGCCACTGCCCCGCGGTGATGAGTCGTTCAACGACTCCTCGGAGCTGGGCGGCGGTGATCGCGGTCGCGTCGTCGATCGGTCCGAGCCGGACCGCGTCCAGGATCGCGGTCCAGGATGTGGCGCCCGGCTCCAGTGCGGCCACGAAAGAGTAGGGCCAGCCCGGGATGAACTGCGAGGCCGTTTTAGCGCGGCCGTAGACGTGACAGAACAGTCGGTCGGCTGAGCACGGCGCTGTCCGAGCGGAGCCACGGTGACACATCGACCGCCAAGACCAGGCGCCCGCCGTCGAACCGCGGCAGGGGCAGCCCTGCCAGCAGCGTCCGGAGCCGGTCGACGTCGATCCTGCCGTGGTTCAGGCCGCCGTACATCGCTCCGTGCCCACGACGGTGCTCGGGCAGAGGGGTCAAGTCCACCGGGGACTTCACCGCACCATCGGCACACAGCACCGCGTCCACCAACTCGAACAGTTCGTCGCGCCGAGCGGTCAGACACTCGTAGAACTCGCCCCGGAAGCGTGACGCCTCCGCGAACGCTTCCCTCCGAACAGCATCAGGCAGCAGACTCACCTCACGGCCTTCGTCGTGGTCACGTGCACCTTGGTCGGAGCACATGATCAGACGAAGGCCGCCCCCATGTCCGGTGATTCTCCATGTGAGCGACGCAGTTCGAGGCGCCCTTCGAGGGGACCCGAACCTCGAGCGAGTCCCTACCAACCCATGTTCTTGGCCACCTCGGCCTGGGCTGCGGCGATCTCTTCACCGGTGGACTCGATGATGTCCACCTCCTCCAGGCGTGCCAGCAAGTCTGCGAGAGCCTGCTTCTGAGCCGGGTGCGTGATCGGCACGGTGTTCAGGTCGGTGCTCATCAGCCAGTCGAACAGCACGATCGCGTCAGCACGCCACGGGCGGAGATCGACGGTTGGTGTAGACCCCCAGGGGAACCCAGTTTCCATGGAAGCATCTTGCCAGGTCAGCGCGCTGTGGCGCGTCACAGATCAACGGTCACGCGGCTGCCCGCCCAACCTTCGGCGTCGAGGTCAGAAGAAAAAGAACAAGCTGAGCACACGGGTCGAGGAGGAACTTGCCGCCGGGCACGCGGGCGAGGCCGCCCGCGAGTGGCTGATGAGTCGCTTCACGGCCGCCCCGGCCCTGCTCAGCACGCTGAAGGACCGCGACTGGCCACCAACCCAGCACGCCCTCGACACCTTGATGCTGCTCTACCAGCTCGGGGAGTTCCGGCGGCTCGACCAGCGCATTCCCGGCGGCCAGTGGCACCTCCTCGCCACCGAGGGCACGATGCCGCCACCCGTCCGCGAGCTCCTCCAGGACCTCATCAGCCAGATGGCGGCCGCTGCCCGGTCGGGGGTCGATGTCAGACCGGCCTCGTAGCGTCGAAGGCGAGGGTCCGGACCGGACGGGGCTCCGGAGGACCGAAGGAGCGGGCCATGGGCGAGATCAGCATCGAGCGACAGCACCTTGACCACCTGCTGGCCGACAGCGCGAGCACCTACGGAGCCCCCTACCAGCGGGCCTTCGCCGAGCTCGCCGAAGTGCACCGAGGCCGGCCCGTCGCCGAGATCCTCCCGTTGCTGCGCCGGGCCGCCGATCAGGCGCTGCTCGGCTTCACGGACGCGGATCTCAGGGAACAGGCGCAGGCGATCAGTACGGGCGAGCCGTACGTCCTGCGCGTCACGGTGGCCTGACCACGACCGTGCCCGTCAGACCTCCCACCACGCGGCGGTCAGGCCTTGCGCCGGTCGCGGCCGGTGTGGGCGAGAGCGTCGGCGAGCTGGTCGTGGTTCATGGACGAACGGCCCGGGATGCCGGCCGCGGCCGCCTTCTCGTACAGCTCGGCCTTCGTCAGCGCCGCCAGCTCCCGGCCCTTGGCTGCCGGCCCGGAGCGCGCCCGCTTCTTCGCGGCGGGCGCCTTCTTTCCGCCGGCCGCCCGGCCGCCGGGGGAGGCTGCCTTCTCGCCGGTGTCCTTGGGACTGCCGGCCCGCTCGACACTGGCGCGCAGGGCCTCCATGAGGTCGACGGCACCGGTCGGCTCCGCCGGCGGTTCGGCCTTCTCCACCGTCTCTCCGGCCGCCTTCGCCTTCACCAGGGCCTCGACCTTCTCGCGGAAGGAGTCGTGGAAGCCTCCGGGTCTTGGTGGCGGGGCGGTTCGGGTGCTCAGGGGTGGGTGCTGAACGGTGGTGCTACGGGCACGGGAGAGCCGTGACGAGGATGACGGACGGCTCGTGCAGCGACTGTCACGAGCGCGCAAAGCGCCGCGCTCGGCCCGGTGATCCCGCACACGTCCCCGCCGGCGCCGGGCTGGTCGACTGTGGTCCCAGTCCGATGGCCGCCCGCAGCCGGGACAGTCCACCGGCACCGCGTCCACGGTCCGCACTGTGATCCTGACCAGGCCTCCGTCTGTCTCCACCGTCTCGACCAGCACCGACGAGAGGTGCGGCAACAGGTCTGTCAGCTCGACATCACACACCACCACCCTGCCGCAGTGAGGCACCCGGCCGGGCCGAAACCGAGCAGCCGATCAACGCCTACAAAATTCGTGGAAGGCCCGTTTACTGGACAGACCCTTTCGGTGCCTCTATCACACGAAAACTGTCTTCGTCTCGGTTTCGGGAGATGTTGGCCTTTCTTTAGGGCGGGTTGGACGTTTTCTGTGAAGATGCTTTTGTTTCTTCAATTTCTTTGAGCGTAGTGGGGGTTGTGATGAGCGAATCCACCGATCGGGTGCAGCGGGTGGGGAAGCTGATAGCGGACCTGGCGGAGGATCCGGCGACTGCGGGCAAGTTCGCCTCGTGGATCAACAGCGGGCCCAACGTTGAGCTCACCTGGCCGGAGGTGTGGACGCACGTCGCCACCGAGGACTTGATCGCGCTCTCCAAGCGGGCCGACGTGGGGCTGCAAGAGGTCACCGCCCAAGTGGCCCACGAAGTACCGCCGTTCGTGGAGTCGATCGCACCCGCGTGCATCAAGGCATTCGGGGTGCCGGATGCCGACGTGCCGTCCGCTGCTGACCCTTACACCGCGCAGATCGACGCCCTGACCCTGGCGATCCGCAGTGCGGCCGACGGCCTGTCCCTCGCGCAGACCGTCGAAGGCGCCCTCACGGAGGTGGTCGAGAACCTGCAGAGTGTGCACAGGCTGACCGTGCAGAGCCTGAACGGGACGAACAGCAGCACGGGCCTGGCCTCACTCCAGGCAGAAGCGTCCCAGTGCCTGTTCGAGATCAACAGGATTGCCGCCCAGACCGACTTCAACGGCCTCCAGGTCTTTTCCCAGGAACTCGACCAGGTTGTTCGAGTAGGGGCCGACGAGGGCGAGACCCTCACCATCCACTTGCAGAAGGTGGACAGCGAGGCGCTGGGCCTGGACAGTATCGACCTCACCCTCAAGGACCACCCGGACCCCGGTCCCCTCCAACTCATCAGCACCGCGCTCGACCGCGTCGTCAGCTTCCGTGGTGAGATGGGCGCCGCCCAGAACCAGCTCGATAGCATCATCGTCAATCTCGACAACACCATCACCAACCTGTCCGCGGCCCGCGCCCGGCTCCAGGCCAAGGCGTTCGAGGCGGCGGATCCCGGTGCCCCGTCCGCCGCCGACCAGTACACCGCGCAGATCGACGCCCTGACCCTGGCGAGCGGCAACGCGGCCAACGGCGTCGCCCTCACGCAGGCCGCCGAAGACGCCCTCAAGCAGGTGGTCGAGCACCTGCAGCGGATGTACACGGTGACCGCGCAGGGAGTAAACGGGACGAACAGCAGGACGATCCTGTCACTGCTCCAGGCAGACGTCGCCCAGTGCCGGGCGGAGATCGACACGATC
The DNA here is from genome assembly GCF_008704535.1 of Streptomyces subrutilus. Lineage (NCBI taxonomy): Bacteria > Bacillati > Actinomycetota > Actinomycetes > Kitasatosporales > Streptomycetaceae > Streptomyces > Streptomyces subrutilus. The sequence continues at coordinate 951,986 of NZ_CP023701.1, read as the reverse complement.
TCCGCCCAAACCGACTTCAACGGCATTCGCATCCTCGCCGAGGAGTCCCCCCAGGTCATCCGGGTCGGCGCCGACGAGAGCGAGATCCTCACCATCCATCTGCAGAAGACCGACACCGTCACGCTGGGCGTGGACACCGCCGATCTGACCCGGCAGGACCCCGCAGGCCCTGATCTCCTCGCCCCCATCACCACCGCGATCGACAGCGTCCACAACTACCGTGGTGCACTCAGTGCCGCACGAGACCGGCTCAGCGGCATCATCGCCAACCTCGACAACACCATCGCCGGCCTGTCCGAAGCCCGCGCCAGCGAGTCCAAGACCGCCAACCTCACCAAGAGGGAAATCCTGCAACAGACAGCCACGGAAGCGCTCCGCACACCCGGCGAAGGACCTCAGGGAATCCTGGCGCTCCTCAACACCCTCTAGTAATCCGGCCTCGTGTACGCCGCCCTGCACGTCTGCCACCCGCCCGGGACACCCCCGGCCTGGCTCACCGCGCGCGGCCCGCGCTGCGCGACCGGCGCCGCTGTCGACATCGACCAGGAGCACGCTGAGGAGCTGGCCGACCTGGTCGCCATGGCGTGGTGGGAGTGCCTCCAGGACGACCCCTCCGAGACGTTCGCCGTCATCTTCGCCGCCGCGTGCGAGGTGTACCTCCACCCTCCGCCGCAGCCGTCTACGGTCGGCTCCGTGACACCCAGGGCCGATCAGAACGGCAACCGCCCCTGCTCGGTCACCGGAAACCGGTGACCGAGCCACCACCAGGACACACCCAGAAGCCCCCGACCGCGCTCCCAGCGGTCGGGGGCTTCTGTCGTTTCGGCACCGTGTTCCGCCGGAACACGGCGCTCACGACGGGAACCGTCCCTGTCGTGCGCAGAGTAGATGTCAGTCCGGCGCGGGGTCTTGTCAGCGCGAAAGTCCCCGGCGCGGGATGGCGCCGGGGACGTTGAGCTGGCTGTCCAGACTTCCGCGTCAGCTGCTCACGTCGGGATGGGTCGTCACCCAGGTGCGCATGAGGCGCTTGCGGGTGCGGAGCCAAGGCCACCGGTGCTGTGTGCGGAGCAGGGCGTCGGCGGTCTGCCTCTCGTGCTCCGGCAGGGCCTGGTGGTCGGCGAAGTCGTAGAAGGCGCTGTCGACGAGGCTGTCTTCACCCCAGTTCACGCGATGCTGACGCTCGCGCCAGGCCCGCCCCTCCAGCTCGTGAGCGGCTGCCGCCACGGCGACGAAGGCAGCCACGACGCGGCCGCCGCCGGGTGGATGCACTACCGCGGCCTGGACCTCGTCCCCCTCAGCGACGACATCCGCAGCCGCCTGTGACCGCGCCCCGCCCCTACACCCGCGGCCTTCGCCGCGAAGGCCCCCAGCGCCGCCGCGAATCGGTCCAGCGCTCCCACGTCATCAAGCGTCGGCTCCTGGTCGCGGGCCCGGACGGGCGGCTCAGCCGCCGATGTCGCGGTTGCGGAAGTCGGCCAGGGTTTCGCGGCGGACCAGCAGCCGGGTCGTGCCCTCGTGGACCGCCACCAGGGGCGGGCGGCCGACCAGGTTGTAGCCCGAGGCCATGGACAGCTGGTAGGCGCCCGCCACCGGCACCGCCAGCAGGTCGCCCGGGTGGACGTCGCCGGGCAGCGGGACGTCGGCGGCCAGCACGTCGCCCGCCTCGCAGTGCCGGCCGACGACCGTGGCCGTGCGCGGCGCGGCCGACGAGCCGCGGCCCACCAGCCGGGGCGCGTACCGCACCCCGTACAGCGCCGGCCTCGGGTTGTCGCTCATCCCGCCGTCCACGGCCACGAACAGCCGCTCGCCCGTGCGCTTGACCGCCAGCACCCGGTACAGCGCCACCCCGGCCGGCCCGGCGATGGCCCGGCCCGGCTCCACGGACAGCCGGGGCACGGGCAGCCCGGCGGCGGCGCAGCTCTCGGCCAGACCGGTCCGCAGCTTGCGCGCCAGCGCGGTGAGGTCCAGGGCGGGTTCGCCGGGCCGGTACGCGATGCCGTGCCCGCCGCCCATGTCGAGTTCGGGCAGGGCGATCCCGTGGCCGTCGCGGACGCGCGCCATCAGGCCCACCATGCGGCGCAGCGCCACCTCGTACGACTTCACGCTGGTCACCTGCGAGCCGATGTGGCAGTGCAGGCCGGTCAGTTCGAGCTGCGGCTGGCCGAGGATCCGGGCGATGGCGTGCTGCGCGGAGCCGTCCGTGAGGGAGAGGCCGAACTTCTGCTCCTCCGTACCCGTACGGATCTTCTCGTGGCCACCGGCCGACACCCCGGGCACCACCCGCACCATCACCCTCTGGCGCCCCCGAGGCCCGACGGCGGCGGCGATGCGGGGGATCTCCGACGGGCTGTCGATCACGATCCGCCCCACCCCGAGCCGCAGGGCGGTCTCGATGTCGCGGGGCGACTTGGCGTTGCCGTGCAGGGTGATGCGCTCGGGCGGGAAGCCCGCGGTGACGGCGAGCTCCAGTTCCCCGGCGGAGCAGACGTCGAGGCCCAGCCCCTCCTCCCGGACCCAGCGCACCATCGCGCGGCAGAGGAAGGCCTTGGCCGCGTACAGGACGTCGGCGTCCGGGAAGGCGTCCCGGTAGGTGCGGCAGCGCTCGCGCACCTCGCCCTCGTCCAGGACGTAGACGGGGGTGTCGTACCGCTCGGCGACGGCCGCCAGCGACACGCCGCCCACGGACAGGCCGCCGCGCGGCAGGAGCGTGGTGGACGCGGGCCAGACGGACAGGTCGTCGGCGTCGGCCGTGACCTCGGGGAGGACGGCTACGGTCATGGTGCGATCCCCTTCGGGGTCAGACGGTCCGGGCGGCGGTCTCGGGGGTCGGCGGCGCCGACGCGGGAGGCGCCGCCGGTGGCGCGGACGCCGGACGGGCGGTGAGCGTCGGGTCGACGGTCAGCAGTTGAGCCCCGAGCGGCCGGGCCACGGCGCGCAGCGCCGGCGCCGAGAGCCGGATCCAGGGCTGCGCGTCGCCGAGCGTGGCGGCCAGCCGCTCCGCGCTGGTGAAGCCGACGGCGGTGCGCGCCCCGAGCGGGGTGCGGAAGAGGCGTACCACCACCTGGGCGGGGCCCGGCCGGGCCGGTACGTACAGGGGGCCGGCCGGGACCCGTTCCTCGGGTTCGGGATCGTCGTCGTACAGGAACAGACACATGGGCCCTCCAGGGGAACCACGAGCGGCGGGTGGGGCCCCGGTCGCGGGGAGGCGGACCGGGGCTCGCCACGAAGCTATCCCCGGTCCGGCCCCGCCCCGTACGTTGCCGGCCACCCCATGACGCGACCTTGACGGCGGGCGCACCGCTCCTGATGCGCCACTGACGCGGACCGGTCGCGGACCGGTCCGCGACCGCTCGGGGGGCCCGGCCGGCCACGGCCCGCTGGGCCGCCCGCCGCACGGCACACGGCTCCGGGGGCACCCCGTGAGTGGTCGAAAAAGTGTCGGGTTAGCATATGAGCGCCGCCTAGCTCGAAAGATAAGCCTGTGACTGTCAATGACGACTCGTTCACCAACTGGAAGAACCGCGAGGAGATCGCGGAGTCGATGATCCCGATCATCGGGAAGCTGCACCGCGAGCGGGACGTCACCGTCCTCCTCCACAGCCGCTCCCTGGTGAACAAGTCGGTGGTCAGCATCCTGAAGACCCACCGGTTCGCCCGGCAGATCGCCGGTGAGGAACTCTCCGTCACCGACACCCTGCCGTTCCTCCAGGCCCTCACCACGCTCGACCTGGGCCCGTCCCAGATCGACATCGGCATGCTCGCCGCCACCTACCAGAGCGACGACCGGGGCCTGTCGGTCGCCGAGTTCACCGCCGAGGCCGTCGTCGGCGCCACCGGCGACAACAAGATCGAGCGCCGCGAGGCCCGCGACGTCGTCCTGTACGGCTTCGGCCGCATCGGCCGCCTCGTCGCCCGCCTGCTGATCGAGAAGGCCGGCTCCGGCAACGGCCTGCGCCTGCGCGCCATCGTCGTCCGCCAGGGCGGCGACCAGGACATCGTCAAGCGCGCCTCGCTGCTGCGCCGCGACTCGATCCACGGCCAGTTCCAGGGCACGATCACCGTGGACGAGGCGACGAACACGATCATCGCCAACGGCAACGAGATCAAGGTGATCTACGCCGGCGACCCCTCGCAGGTCGACTACACGACGTACGGCATCGACAACGCCATCCTCATCGACAACACCGGCAAGTGGCGCGATCGCGAGGGCCTGTCCAAGCACCTGCGTCCCGGCATCGACAAGGTCGTCCTGACCGCTCCGGGCAAGGGCGACGTCCCGAACATCGTGCACGGCGTCAACCACGACACGATCAAGCCCGACGAGCAGATCCTGTCCTGCGCGTCCTGCACCACCAACGCGATCGTCCCGCCGCTCAAGGCCATGGCCGACCAGTACGGCGTGCTGCGCGGCCACGTGGAGACCGTCCACTCGTTCACGAACGACCAGAACCTGCTGGACAATTACCACAGCTCCGACCGCCGCGGCCGCTCCGCGCCGCTCAACATGGTCATCACCGAGACCGGCGCCGCCTCCGCCGTCGCGAAGGCGCTGCCCGACCTCAAGGCGCGTATCACCGGCAGCTCGATCCGCGTCCCGGTGCCGAACGTGTCGATCGCCATCCTCAACCTGCGGCTCGCCCGCGAGACCACCCGCGAAGAGGTCCTCGACTACCTCCGCAACGTCTCGCTGGCCTCGCCGCTCAAGCGCCAGATCGACTTCATCAGCGCCCCCGACGCGGTCTCCAGCGACTTCATCGGCTCGCGCCACTCCTCGATCGTCGACGCCGGCGCGCTCAAGGTCGAGGGCGACGACGCGATCCTGTACCTCTGGTACGACAACGAGTTCGGCTACTCCTGCCAGGTCATCCGGGTCGTGCAGCACGTCTCAGGCGTGGAGTACCCGACGTACCCGGTCCCGGTCGTCTAGAGCGGCCCGGACGGACCCGGCCCGGCCGGGTCGGCGGCGCGGCCGAGGGGCGGCGGCCGGTGCGTTCGCGCACCGGCCGCCGCCCCTTCGCGTGCCCGGACCCGGCGCCACCCGGGCCGCTCAGTCCGTCAACTCCCGCGCGTCGAGCGGGACGTGCCACGCGTTGCGGCGGCGTACGGACTCCAGCGCGCCCTGGAGCGGGCTCGGCGGCACCGCCAGGACGGGGCAGGGCGCGTGCGCCACGCAGTACCGGGCCACCGAGGGCCGCAGCACGCCGAACGCCGCCCCCAGCGGGCCGCCGCGCGCACCCGCGCCGAGCACCAGCAGGTCCCCGCCGCGGGCGGAGTCGACCAGGCAGGCCCCCGGGGTGCCCCGGACCGTCCGGCCCACGAGGACCACGCCCGCCCGCGCCGCGCCGAACGCCGCGTCGAGCGCCTCGCGGAGCCGCTCCACCGCCGCGGCACGGCACTGCCCGACGAGCTCGGGATCGCCCCACGCCCGGCCGCCGAAACCGCCGCCGGGCAACTGCCAGGCCAGTACCGCCCACAGCTCCGCGTCCCGTGCGCGCGCCTCGGCGGCCGCCCGGTGCAGGGCCGTCAGGCTGCCCGCCGAGCCGCTCACACCCACCACCACGCGCTGGGCCACCACCCGCTGGGCCACCGCCCCACCTCCGACTCCTCCGGTTCCGGATCCCATTCAACGGCCGGCGCCGCGGCCGCCGCGTCAACGCGGCGTAGGGAACGGGACCGCGGGCGTCAGGATCGCGTCAGGGGCCGTGACGGGAATCAACGGGCGCCCGGCGGCGGTTGTTTGGAAGGATGGCCGGATGTCGTTGTCAGTCACCGCGCCGCCCCGTCTCTGGACCCGCAACTTCAGCCTCTACTTCACCGCCCGCACCATGTCGGTCGTGGGCGACACCATGATCCCGGTCGCCATGGCGGTGGCCATGCTCGCGCTCGGCCACGGCGTGAGCGGGGTCGGGTACGCGCTGGGCGCCTGGATGGGGGCGTTCGCCCTCTTCGTGGTCTTCGGCGGGGTGTTCGCCGACCGGTTCCACCCCCGGCCGCAGATGATCGGTGCGGACGCCGTGCGCTGCCTGCTCCAGCTCTCGCTCGCCGGGTACCTGTGGTGGGGGCACCCGCCGCTGTGGTTCATCGTCGCCGGGGCGCTGCTCGGCGGCATCGCGACCGCGATGTTCCAGCCGGGCCTGTCCGGCCTGGTGCCGCAGGTCGCCGCCGACCCGCAGCAGGCCAACGGGGTGCTGCGGGTGAGCCAGGGAGTGGCCACCATGGCCGGGCCCGCGCTCGCCGGCGTGCTGGTGGCCGTCACCTCCCCCGCCACGGTGTTCGCGGTCGACGCGGCCACCTTCGCGATCAGCGGGATCTGCCTGGTGGCCCTGCGGCTGCCCCGTTTCGAGGCGGACCGCTCGCAGTCCACCCTGCACAACCTGCGCACCGGCTGGGACGAGTTCCGCTCCCGGTCCTGGCTCTGGGCCGTCATCCTCATCTGGTGGGTGCTGGGCGTGTTCGTCTGGGGTCCGGTCACCCCGCTCGGCGCGGCCTCCATCATCGAGGCCCACGGCAAGGCCGCGTTCGGCTACGCGGAGAGCGCCTTCGGGGCCGGCTGCGTCCTCGGCGGCCTGATCGCGATCCGCGTCCGGCCCGCCCGCCCGCTCCTGGCCGGCGGCATCGCGATGCTCCTGTTCCCGGCGATGCCGCTGGCCGCCTCGCTCGTCCCGGAGCTGCCCCTGTTGATGCTCGGGTACGGGATCAGCGGGCTCGGCTGGGCGTTCTGGGGCGTCCAGTGGGCCACCGCCGTGCAGACCCAGATCCCCGCCGACCGGCTCAACCGGGTCACGGCCTACGAGATCGCCGGCTCCATCCTGGCCGTCCCCTTCGGCCAGGTGATCGCCGGGCCCGCCAGTGCCGTCTTCGGCATCCACCGCCTGCTCATGGGGGGAGCGGTGATCGGCTTCGGCTGCGCGGTCGCGCTGCTCGTCGTACGCCCCGTGCGGCGGTTGGCCCTCGTGAAGGCGGCCTGAGGCCGACCGGGTCAGGCGGCCCGGCTGGTGGGACGGGCGGGCGCGGGAGCGGGCGCGGGCGCCGGGGGCAGTTCGGGGTCGGTCTCGGGTACCGGGTTCAGGTGCCGTTGCGGAGCCGAGTCCGCCAGCCTGTCGGGATCGAGCATGTGCTCCTCGTAGCGGCCGAGCGCGAGCATCACGCAGAGGAGGAGGGGAGGCACGAGCAGCACAGTGAAGATCACGACGGTCCCTTCGACAGGGGGCGGTCCCTCACGCGCCGGTCCGGTGGGTGCCCGGGTGCGCGGAGGGGGCGTACGTGTCAGCACAGCTGGGCGGTCGGGGCGGCGCCCGAGCGGGTGACGGGTGCGCCGCCGGACACCGGCCGGGGGTCAGTGCCCGCCCTTGGCCCGCTTCGTCTTGTCGCCGGCCTTCGCCGGCATCTCCTCGGACATGCCGGCGATCCGCTCGGACGAGCCCTCCGCCTGCATCTTCCTGTTGTCCATGGCGCTGCCCGCGGATTCCTTGAGCCTGCCCTTGGCCTGCTTCGCCTTCGCCTTCGCCTTGCTCATGGTGAGGCCGTTCCTTCCTGGGGACCGTGGAACCCGGGGACCTGGGGAGATTGGTGGCGCAAGCCCACCATGCGGCCGCGGCGGCCCCGGTGCAATCCGGGGCAAATGGGTTACTTTCCGTCACCCTCTTTTCGGTCGTTCCACGGGCTACCGCACAGGCCGGGGGATGGCCGCGCGACGGCGGGGCAGGCGCGTCGACGAGCACGGAAAACCGGTTGAATCCCGGCGGGAACCTCCCGCCCGCGCACATCCGAGGAGTTGATTTCGCGTGACCGAGCATGCATGGAGCTATCACCCGGCGTCGGGTCATCTGACGGGCGCCGACCTGACCGGCTACAAGGTCGAGGCGACGGACGGCGGCATCGGCAAGGTCGCCAAGCACTCCGACGAAGTGGACGATTCCTACCTGGTGGTCGACACCGGCGTGTGGATCTTCGGCAAGGAGGTCCTGCTGCCGGCGGGCACGGTGACCCGCGTCGACCCGGCACAGCGGACCGTCCACGTGAGCCGCACCAAGGACGAGATCAAGCGGTCGCCCGAGTTCCACCGTGAGCGGCACCTCGCGGACGCGGACTACCGGCAGCAGGTGGGCACGTACTACGGCTACAGCCCCCTGGGCCGACCGCTGATCTGACCCCCGCCCGCGCGCATCGCGGTGGCCCCGGACCGCAGGACGGTCCGGGGCCACCGTGGGCACCCGGTAGGGGCGTCCTCCGCTACCTGCCGGCGGACCGGAAGCCGCGCAGACGCAGACTGTTGCCGACCACGAAGACCGACGAGAAGGCCATGGCCGCACCGGCGATCATCGGGTTGAGCAGTCCGGCCGCGGCGAGCGGCAGGGCGGCCACGTTGTAGGCGAAGGCCCAGAACAGGTTCGAGCGGATGGTGCCGAGCGTCCTGCGCGCCAGCCGGATGGCGTCGGCCGCGGCCCGCAGGTCCCCGCGGACCAGGGTCAGGTCCGCCGCCTCGATCGCGGCGTCGGTGCCGGTGCCCATGGCCAGGCCGAGATCGGCCCGGGCCAGCGCGGCCGCGTCGTTGACCCCGTCGCCGACCATCGCGACGCTGCGGCCCTCGCCCTGCAGTCGCTCGATCACGTCCACCTTGTCCTGCGGCATGACCTCGGCGATGACCTCGTCGATGCCGACCTCCGCCGCCACCGCCCGCGCGACGGCCTCGTTGTCGCCGGTCAGCAGGATCGGAGTCAGGCCCAGGGCGCGCAGCTGGACGACGGCGTCGGCGCTGGTCTCCTTGACCGCGTCCGCGACCTCCAGCAGCGCCCGCGCCCGGCCGTCCCAGGCCACCTCCGGCCCGCCGCCTGCGCCTCGGCCCCGGCCCGCCGCAGGGGTGCGGGCAGGTCGATGGCCCACTCGGCGAGCAGCTTCGCGCGGCCGACGAGCACGGCGTGGCCGTCCACGATCCCCTGGACGCCGAGCCCGGGGAGGTTGGCGAAGTCCTCCGGCGTCGGGAGGGTCCCGACGCGCGCGGCCGCGCCGGCCGCCACCGCCCGGGCGATGGGGTGCTCGGAGGCGTGCTCCAGGGCGCCGGCCAGCCGCAGTACCTCGGCCTCGTCGGTGTCCTCGGCGGTGTGCACCGCGAGCAGGGTCATCCGGCCGGTCGTGACGGTGCCGGTCTTGTCCAGGACGATGGTGTCGACCTTGCGGGTCGTCTCCAGCACCTCGGGCCCCTTGATCAGGATGCCGAGCTGGGCGCCGCGTCCGGTGCCGACCATGAGGGCGGTCGGGGTGGCGAGCCCGAGGGCGCAGGGGCAGGCGATGATCAGGACGGCGACGGCCGCGGTGAAGGCCGCGGTCAGTCCGGCGCCGGAGCCGAGCCAGAAGCCGAGGGTGGCCAGCGCCAGCCCGATGACGACGGGGACGAACACGGCGGAGATCTTGTCGGCGAGCCGCTGGGCGGCGGCCTTGCCGTTCTGGGCGTCCTCCACCAGTCGCGCCATGCGGGCGAGTTGGGTGTCGGAGCCGACCAGGGTGGCCTCGACGACCAGCCGGCCGCCGGCGTTGAGGGTGGCGCCGGTGACGGAGCCGCCGACGGTCACCTCGACCGGGACCGACTCGCCGGTGAGCATGGAGGCGTCCACGGCGGAGGAGCCCTCGACGACCGTGCCGTCGGTGGCGATCTTCTCGCCGGGACGGACCAGGAAGCGGTCGCCGACCCGCAGTTCGGACGTGGGCAGGACGACCTCGCGGTCGCCGCGCAGCACGGTGACCTCCTTGGCGCCCAGTTCCATCAGGGCCCTGAGGGCGGCCCCGGCCTTCCGCTTGGAGCGGGCCTCGAAGTACCGGCCCGCCAGGATGAAGGCGGTGACACCGGCCGCCGCCTCCAGGTAGATGTTCCCGGCGCCGTCGCTCCGGGCGATGGTGAACTCGAAGGGGTGGGTCATGCCGGGAGTTCCGGCGGTGCCGAAGAACAGCGCCCACAGGGACCACAGGAACGCGGCCGTCGTGCCCACCGAGACGAGGGTGTCCATGGTGGCCGCGCCGTGCCGGGCGTTGGTCCAGGCGGCGCGGTGGAAGGGCCAGGCCGCGTAGGTGACGACGGGCGCGGCGAGGGTCAGCGACAGCCACTGCCAGTACTCGATCTGCAGGGCCGGGACCATGGCCATCGCGATGACGGGGACGGCCAGCGCCACGGCGGTCAGCAGCCGCTGGCGCAGGGGCCGCAGCTCGTCCTGCCCGTCGTCGGCCCCGCCGGCGCCGGTGTCCGGCGGGCCGCCGGCGGGGGCGCGCACCGGTTCCCGGGCGCTGTACCCGGTGGCTTCGACGGTGGCGATCAGTTCGGCGACGGAGATGTCCGCGTCGAAGGTGACGCGGGCCTTCTCGGTCGCGTAGTTGACGGTGGCCTCGACCCCGTCCATGCGGTTGAGCTTCTTCTCGATGCGGGCCGCGCACGAGGCGCAGGTCATGCCGCCGATGGCGAGCTCGACCTGGGCGGCGCCGGGAGTGAGGGTGGTCATGGATGCTCCTCGTTCGAGCGCGAGCGGGGCCGGGGGCGGGGCCCGGTGGGCGGGCTGGCCGGCGGCCGGTGGTTCGGGGGCGGTGGCCGGACGGCGGATCGGCGGGCCGGCGGATCGGCGGGCCGGCGGATCGGCGGGCCGGCGGATCGGCGGGCCGGCGGGCCGACCGGTCCGCCGGCCTGTCAGTCCGCCGGTTTGCCGGTCGGGTCGTTCGGGTCGTTCGGCCGGTGGGCGGTCTGCCGGTGTGTCGGGCCGGGCTCAGGCGCGGCCGGTCAGTTCGTATCCGGCGTCGCCGACCGCCGCCGCGACGGCGGAGTCGTCGGGCGCGCCGGCCGCGGTGACGGTGACCAGTCCGCCCGCCACGTCCACGTCCACGCCGAGGACCCCGTCCAGGGCCCCGACCGACGTGCTGATGGCGGTCTCGCAGTGGCCGCAGGTCATGCCGGACACGCGGTAGACCGTGGCGGTGCCGTCGACGACCGCGGTGACGGTGGTGGACGCTCCGGCGCCGGTGCCGCAGCCGCCGTCGGGAGCACAGCAGGAAGACATGGGCTTCTCCTTGATCGATCCAGATACCCTGTGGGGGTATCTGGGGCCGGCCTCCAGATATACCCCCGGTGGGTATCTGGCGCAAGTGTCGACCCCCGCTTGACTTGATACCCCCCGGGGGTATTGTGAGCCGGGGAGGCCGCCGCACGCGGCCCTACGTCGTACGGGAGACAGCCATGAACACCGGAGTCAGGATCACCGCCTTCGCCGCCGCGCTCGCGGCCGCGTTCGCCGCCGCGTACGGGGTCGGCCGCGGCGTCGGCCCCGCCGGAGCCCCGGCCGCGCCGGAACACGCCGGGCACGCGGCGCAGGCGCGGCCGGGGGAGCAGGGGCCGGCGGCCGGCGGTCTCCACGAGGCATTCGCCCACTTCGAGCCGTCGGCTCCCGGCGCCGAGCGCGTCACGCCGGGAGCCGACCTGTCGGTCCCCGGCGCGTACGCCCCGAACCCGCTGCCCCCGCCCGCCGAGGCAGCCAACTACCGGGAGGCGCCGGCCGGGACCCTCGACCCCGGCACGGCGGGCGAACCGGAGCTCACGGTCAGCAAGGACGGCAGGCCGGTCACGGACCTGGAGCCGTACCTCGGCGCGTACGGCCACCTCGTCGCCCTGCGCGACAGGGACCAGGCCCACCTGCACGTCCACCCGAACGAAGGCGGCCCCGGCCCCGAGGTCTCCTTCACGGCGACGGCCCCCGGCGCCGGGTCCTACCGCCTCTTCCCGGACTTCCGGCACGGGAGCGCGGTCCGCACGGCCGCCTTCACCGTCCGCGCGGGCACCGCGACGGCCGCCGCACCGGAGCCCGCACGGACCCCCTCGTCCCAGCCGCCCGCCTCCGGCGCGGGGGAGTCGTCGGGCGACCACTCCCACTGACGGCGAGCAGTCGATTCGGAGCGCTGCTCCGCATCCGGATCGGCGATCCGGAGCGGGTGGATTCGGAGGGCGCCCCGCGGCTGCCCGCGGGATCAGCCCCGGTCGATGTGCACGCTGGTGGACTTCACCCGGGCCGTGGCCCGCATGCCCACCTCCAGGCCCAGCTCCTCGACCGCCTCCCGGGTCAGCAGCGACACCACGCGGTGCGGTCCGGCCTGGACCTCGACCTGGGCGGACACGTCGCCGAGCCGGATCCCGGTCACGATGCCGGGGAAGGCGTTGCGGACCGAGGTGTACGGGGCCTCCTCGCCCTCGGCCCCCTCCTGCGCGGCCTCGACGCAGAACGCCGCCAGGTCGGGGCCGTCGATGATGCGGCGGTTCCCCTCCCGCCGGGTGGGGAAGCGGTCGGCGTCCGCCCAGCGGCGGGCCGTATCGGCGCTGACGCCCAGCAGCCGGGCCGCCTGGCCGATCGTGTAGGACTCCATGGCGCCACCCTACTGGCGCCGACCCGGGCCCCGGCCCCGGCCCATGCCCGGGCAGGTCGGACGCCGCCGGGCCCTCCCGACGGTCCCGTCGCCGTGCGCTGGCGGGAGCGGGGGGCGTGGTGTCCGCTGGAGGGGTGAGCCCTCTCTCCGGTCGCGGCTGGCGGGCCGGACTCTCCCCGGCCGCGGGCGCCGCCGTCATGGCCGCCGGCATCCTCTCCGTGGGCCTGCACCTCATCGGGCGGGAGGCGCTGTCGCTGGTCGCCCTGGCCGTCGCGGGCTCCCTGTGGCTGCTGCTGGGCGCGGAGTTCACCGCCCGGCTGGCCGGCGACCGCGGCCGGTTCCGGGCCGACGCGGACACCCCGGCCGGTCTGACCGCCGTCGCCGCCACCACCGTGATCGGCTGCCGGGTCTCCGAACTCGGCCGACAGGACGCCTCCGCCGCACTCCTGGTACTGGCCGCGGTGCTGTGGCCCGGGCTGACGTACCACGTCGTACGGCACTGGCGGCGCCGGATGCCGGGGGTGGCCTTCCTCGTCTGCGTCGCCACCCAGGGCCTGGCCGTCCTGGCCGCCGTTCTCGCCGCAGCCCTCCGCCTGCCCTGGCTGGACCGGGCGGCGCTGGCCGCCTTCTGCCTGGGGCTGCTGCTCTACGTCCTGGCGCTCGCCCATTTCGACCTCCGCGAAGTGGCCGGCGGCGCGGGCGACCACTGGGTGGCCGGCGGTGCGCTCTCGCTCTGCGCCCTGACCGCGGCCAAGCTCACCGCGTCACCCGTCTGGACCGGGCCCGTCCACACGGCCCTGCGCACCGCCGCGCTGGCGACCCTCGCGCTCTCCCTCGCCTGGTACGCCGTGCTCCTGGCCGCCGAGGTGCGACACCCCCGCACGCACTACGACGTCCGCCGCTGGGCCACCGTCTTCCCGCTCGGCATGACCGCCACCGCCTGCCTCGCCGCCGCGCAGCCGACCGGGATCGGCTGGCTGCGCCCGCTGGGCACGGCCCTGCTCTGGATCGCCGTCGCCTCCTGCCTGCTGACCCTCGCCGCCCTGCTCAGCTCCCGCCGCGCCCGCCGCCCCCCGCCGGCGCGCTGAGCTCCGTACGCTTCCACCAGCCCAGTACCGCCACCCACGCCAGCAGGACCACCGCCGCCAGCAGCGCCCACCGGGACCCGTGGCGCAGCATCAGCAGCCCCCCGCACAGCGCCCCGCACGCCAGCGCCGCGACCGACACCAGACGCCGTACGGACGCCGCTCCCCACGGATCGGCGGCCAGCCCCGTCAGGGTCCGCGTCACCACCGTGGTCGTCAGGTCGGGCACGCCCAACCGGTGGACGACGGCGTTCTGCAGCCCCATCCCCACCGCCAGCAGCGCGATGACCGCGAGCCGCCCGGCCCCGCCCGCCGTCAGCACGAGGGCGCAGCCCACCAGGGCCGCCTGCACCCCCACCAGCGGGCCGAAGACCCGCCGCGCCCTGCGGCCGGGCAGCAGCCGGCCGGCGGCCAGGGCCCCGGCCACGAACGCACCGAGCGACAGCAGGGTGGCCGGCACGGACAGCGAGCGGTCCCCGGCGACCGCGAAGCCGAGGAGGACCACGTTGCCCGTCATGTTGGCGACGAAGGCGTGGTCCAGGCCGAGGTAGCTGACGGCGTCGACCAGCCCGCTCACGAAGGTGAGCAGCACCAGCAGCGGCGGCAGCACCCCGTGGGGGCCGCCCGGGCCCGCCCGCCCCGCCGCACCCGGCCCGCCCGCGCCCGGAGGCCCGGGCGGGAACAGCAGGGCGGCCGACCGCCGCAGCACGCCGCGCCTGGCACCGGCCCCTGACGTCATGCCCGTCCCTCCCGGCCCGCGGCCCCGGCCCGTCCGTCGCCGCCCGCCGTCCCCTGTGGCGGACGCGGTGTCCGCTCAGTAGGGTCCCGGCATGGCCTATACGTTTCAGGTGACCATCGACTGCGCCGACCCGCACCCGCTCGCCGACTGGTGGGCCGACGCCCTGGGCTGGGAGGTCGAGCCGAGCGACGAGGCGTTCATCCGCGGCCTCATCGCCGCCGGCCACGCGACCGACGCCGACACCACCACCCACCGCGGCACCCTGGTCTGGACGGTGGGCACGGGCATCCGCCACCCCGAAGGACCGGAGCGGGCGCCCCGCATCCTCTTCCTGCGCGTCCCGGAGCCGAAGACCGTCAAGAACCGGGTCCACCTCGACGTGCGCGTCGGTGAGGAGGACATCGCGACCGTGGTCGAGCGGCTGGTGGCGAAGGGCGCCACCTTCCTGCACGAGGGCCGCCAGGGTCCCTCCGTCTGGACCACCATCGCCGACCCCGAGGGCAACGAGCTCTGCATCAGCCACGGCTAGGCCGTCCGAGGCAGCCGGCACGGCGCACGGCCGGGACACCACCTCCGGCGGGCGTCGCTCAGACGGCGGGGGCCGGGTGGCGGGGTACGGCCGTGCGCGCGCCGCGCCGGTCGGCCAGGAGGGCGAAGGCGATGCCGACGGCGACCCAGGCGCCGAGGACGAGCGCGGGCAGCCCGGCCCCCGTGCCGTCGAAGAAGGCGTTGGCGCGCAGCAGGCTGCCGGAGGCGCCCGGGGGGAGCAGCTGGCCGAGGGCGGCCCAGCCGGTGGGGAGCCAGTGGGGGCCGGTGGCGAGCCCGGAGAGGGGGTTGCCCAGGAGCATCATCAGGGCGCCGCCGAGGGCGAACCCGGCCATGCCGAGGAAGGCATGCAGGCCGAGGAGGGTGGTGGACATGGCGGCCATGCCGAGGATGACGCCGAGGGCGCTCTGGGCGTAGCCGCCGTCGATCGAGTGGGTGGCGAACTGCAGGACGGCGGTGACGGCGGCGCCCGCCACGGCGGAGAACAGCAGGGCTCCCGCCAGGCGGGTCCGCAGTCCGCGGTGGCCGGGGAAGACGCTGCCGAGGATGAGGGCGGGGAAGATTCCGCCGAAGATCATGGGCAGGAGCGCCGAGGTCAGTCCCGTGCCGCGGGGGTCGTCCTCGGTGAAGGGCACCAGGTCGTGGACGGTTGCCTTCGCCCCGTGCTGTGCGGCGACGCCGTCGCCCAGCGCGGTGAGTGCAACGGTGGCGGAGGGGCCGCCGGCGGTCGCGGTGTAGACGTCGACGCCGTGATCGGTGACCGCGAGGCCGCCGGCTATCGCCCGGTCCTCGACCGCGGACCGCACGGCGGCGGGGGTCGCGTAGACGCGGACGTCCCACGCGTCCGCGTCGGCGCCGTCCCGGAGGCCTTCGACGGTCTGCCGGGGTCCGGTGACGCCGAGGGGGACGTGGTGGGGTCCGCTGTGGAGCGAGGGCAGCGCGAAGGCGCACAGCATCGTGGTGATCAGGGCCGCCAGGCCGAGGACGACCAAGGCCAGCTTGCGTCCCGTACCGGGCGGGGTGGAGCGGTTCGACATCGTGGGTCCTTCTCTGCTGCGTGTTCGTGCCGTGCGCGGTGGGGGAGGGCCGGTCGGCGGGGAGCGGCGGCCCGCTTCCCGGCCGGGGCCTGGGCCCCGGCCGGAGTCGGGCCGGGGGGAGGGCGGGAGGGGAGGGCACTGCCGACCGGGGGATCGCGTACGCCGGAACGGGGCTCCGCGGAGCCCGGCCGGGCGCCGGGCCGCCCCGCCCGCCAGGGCCGGAGCCGCCCGGAGTCCGGCGGCGTGCCTCAGGCGCGGGCGGCCGCGGCGGCGACGATCCAGTTCCTGAACTCGACGGCGTAGTGCCGCAGGTGGTGCTCCAGGACGTCCGGCGGGCACGAGGTGGGCACGTAGACCGTCAGGCTCGCGGTGAAGCCGTCGGCGGTGTCGCCGAACTGCGTCAGCGCCCGCCCGACGACCGTGCCGTCGGCCAGGAAGAGGTTCGAGGACATCGTGTGCGGGAAGTCGGACTCCGGCAGCAGTTCGTCCGCGTCCGCGGCCCATGCCATCGCGTCCGTTCCCCAGCCGCCCATGTAGAACGAGCAGACGTGGGGGCCGATGTTCTCCACCACGTTGAACCCGTCGGCGCCGGGGGCCATCACGTAGTGCTCGGGGTGGGCGTCCAGGAGCGGCTTCTCGTCGCCCGCGAAGGCCTTCTCCATCCAGGCCAGGAACTCGCCCGAGGTCAGGCCGCGGGTCGCGAGCACGGTGGTGCCCGGCGTGAAGCGGCCGTCGGAGGCGAGCGCGCTCTCCCGCAGGAAGGCGTTGCCCTCCTCGATGTCCGCAGCCAGGAGGTCGAGGAGGCCCTGGCGTCCGAGCCGCGTCCGGAAGCGGTCCAGTGCGCGGCGGGCGTAGAACAGCTCGAAGTCGTCGATGCTCCCGGAACCCGTGGGCCCCGACTCCAGCGTCACGGTCACGGGCGGGAAGGCCTGCTTGTCGGTCATGGTCGAACCTCCAGTAGAATGCGAATGTGAATTCACGTTCACAATACGAGGTTACCCAGAGGAGTGCACCCCTTGTCAAAGGGACCAGGTGAGACCGCCGCCCGTACGATGCGGGACATGACCGTGGAGCCAGACCGCCCCGTGCCCTACCGGGAGCCCAGGCAGGCGCGCAGCGCCGCGACACTGGCCCGCGTGCTGCGGGC
This sequence comes from Streptomyces subrutilus, assembly GCF_008704535.1. NCBI lineage: Bacteria > Bacillati > Actinomycetota > Actinomycetes > Kitasatosporales > Streptomycetaceae > Streptomyces > Streptomyces subrutilus. The sequence goes on along the minus strand of NZ_CP023701.1, from coordinate 935,042 downwards.
GGCCGAGGAGATCGCCTCCACGGACGGCCTGGACGAGATGACCATCACGGGCGTCGCCGCACGCGCCGGCGTCTCGGTCGGCACGATCTACCGCCGCTTCGAGGACAAGGAGCAGCTGATCACCGCGCTGTCCGAACGGATGCTCGAACGGCGCGAGGAGTACGTCGCCGAGCGGCTGCGCGCGGCCGAGCCGTCGCTCTCCGGCGTGATGGACGCCTACGCGCACGCCCTGCTGCAGTCCTTCGCCGACAGCAGCAGCCTCTTCCCCGAGCTGCTGCGCGCGCGGGGAACCGGGTCACTGGACCGCGGGGCCCGCACCATCACCGAAATCCACCGGCTCCTGCTCGAAGCCGCGGCCCCCTACACCGGCCAGATCCGGCGCTCCGACCCGGAGACCGCGCTGGACACCGCGGCCCGCGCCGTCCTCGGCGCCTGCTTCCACAACTCCGTGCGCCCCGACCCCGCCACCGGCGAGGAGGCCAGGCTCCGCTACGCGGACGAACTCGGCGCCATGGCGATCGCCTACCTCGGCACGCCCGACCGCCCCCGCACCGCGTAGGGCGACGGCGGGGACGGCCTCCTCGGCACCAGCGGACCGGGCAGGCTCCGACCAGGCGGAATCGAGTACCGGGCAGTGCCTTGCGCACGTGAGAATGAGCCATCTCGACCCGGGAGGAACCCATGAGCCAGGACCGCCTGACTCTGCACGACCTGATGCCCGCCCACGAGCTCGCCGCGTCGATCGACGCCGGGCACGTGACCCGCAAGGCGCACCCCGAACTGCCGCTGTCCATCTACACGTACACGCGGACGGCCCAGTACGAGCGCGTCTGGAACACGGTCACCACGCGCTGCCGCGGCCTCGTCGCCGACGACGGCACCGGCACGATCGTCGCGCTCCCGCTGCCCAAGTTCTTCAACGTCGGCGAGCACGAGTCCGGACAGCCGTACGCACCCGCCCTGCCGGACGAGCCGTTCGAGGTCTACGACAAGGTCGACGGCAGCCTCGCCGTGGTCTTCCACTACGCGGGCCGCTGGCTGGTGGCCTCCAAGGCCTCCTTCACCAGCGTCCAGGCCACCTGGGCCCAGCGCCGCCTCGACGGCCGAGACACCTCGGCGCTCGTCCCCGGCGTGACCTACCTGGCCGAGATCCTCTACCCGCAGAACCGCATCGTCGTCGACTACGGCGACCGCCGCGACCTCGTCCTCCTCGCCGCCTTCCGCACCGACGGCACCGAGGTCCCGCTCGCCGAGGCCGCACCCCACTGGCAGGGGGTCGGCTCCGTCGTCACGGTGTGGCCCGCCATGCCCCTCGACGAACTCGTCGCGCTCGCCGACTCCAACACCCTCCCCGACGGAGCCGGCGCCACCGGCACCCAGGCCGAGGGCTTCGTGCTGCGCTTCTCCTCCGGCGTGCGCGCGAAGGCCAAACTGTCCGAGTACGTACGGCTGCACCGCATGCTGACCAGCGTCACCGAACGGGACGTCTGGCGCGCCCACGGCGTCCAGCGGTTCGCCTCGGTGCCCGCCAAGCTGCTCGCCCAGGGACTCAACTGCACCGTCGAGGAGATCGAGGCCGGCGGCAGCAAGCCGCTCGACGCACTGCTCGACGAGGTCCCCGACGAGTTCGACGCCTGGGTGCGCGAGGTCGTCGCCCGACTGGAGGACGAGGCCGCACGCCACGAACGCGCGGTGGACGAGGCGTACGCGGGGCTCGCGCACCTCGGCGCGGACCGGGCCGCCTTCGCGCGGGCCGTGCAGGCGCTGCCCGAGCGCGGACTGCGCGCCGCGATGTTCCTGCGCCTCGACGGCCGCCGCACCGACCTCATCGGCTGGCGCTCGGTGCGGCCCGAGCCCTCCGACCCGTTCGCCACGGACGAGGAGACCGCGCCCGCGCCGGCACCCGCTGCCGCGCCGCCGCCCGGCACGGCGCCCGTACGGCCGGCCGCGGCCGGTGCCCGGGCCGTCCCGGTGCCCGCGCGCACCGTACCCGGCGGCGCCGCGGCCGAGAGGCCCGCCGCCGTACCGGCCGCCCGGCCCGGAACCGTCCCCGAGGAGCCGCCGCTGCCCGTCGTGCACGTCATGACGGGCCTGCCCGCCTCCGGCAAGACCACCGCGGCCCGCGCCCTGCAGGCCGAGGCCGGCGGCCGGATGCGCCGCGTCAACCTCGACGACCTGCGGAGCATGCTCGACCTGCCGGATCCCGGGCGCGGTCGCGGCCACGCGCACGAACAGACGGTCCTGGCCGTCCAGGACGCGGCCGTACGCGCCGCCGTCGACGGGGGTTTCGACGTGGTCGTCGACAACACCCACCTGACCAAGCACATCCCCAAGCGGCTCAAAGCGGCGGTCGGCGGCCTCGCCACGTTCGTCGTGCACGACTTCACCGACGTCCCGCTGGAGGAATGCCTGCGCCGCGACGCCGCCCGGGAGCGGCAGGTCGGCGAGGAGATCATCCGCATCCTGGCCGACAAGCACCGCAAGGCCCGCAAGGGCGGCTGGCGGCTCACGGCGGAGTGGATGAACGGCGGATCCGACGGCTCCGCGCCGCCGCCCGTGACCGGGTACGTCCCCGACCCGGCGCTGCCGGCCGCGGTGATGTGCGACATCGACGGCACGCTCGCGCTGACCGGCGACCGCGGACCGTACGACTTCTCGCGCTGCGGACTCGACCTGCTCAACGAGCCGGTCAAGCGCGCCCTGGACGCCTTCCGGCGCGCCGACGGCGACACCGTCGTGCTGCTCTCCGGACGCAGCGAGGAGCACCGGCCGCAGACCGAGGCCTGGCTGCGCCGGTACGCGGTGCCGTACGACGAACTGTGGATGCGCGCGGCCGGGGACACCCGGCGCGACGACGTGGTCAAGGCCGAGCTGTTCGACGCGCACGTACGCCACCGGTACGCGGTGCGGGTCTCGCTCGACGACCGGGACCGGGTGGTGGCGCTCTGGCGGCGGATGGGCCTGCCCACCTGGCAGGTCAACTACGGGGACTTCTAGCCGTGGCGGCCCGGGTGCTCCTGGTGGACGGGGCGAACGTCGTCGGCTCGGTACCGGACGGCTGGTGGCGCGACCGGCGCGGCGCGGCCGAGCGGCTGCGCGACCTGCTCGCGGCGCGGGAGGGCGACGAGGAGGTGGTGCTCGTGCTCGAAGGCGCGGCCCGCGGCGTCCGGTCCGTGCCCGGGGTGCGCGTGGACGAGGCGCCCGGAAGCGGTGACGACCGGATCGTGGAGCTGGCCGCGGCCTACGCGGAGCGCGGCTGCACCGTGGTCACGGCCGACCGGGAGCTGCGCGAGCGGGTCCGGGCGCTCGGCGCCGACTGCGCGGGCCCGCGCACCGTGCGTCCCGCACCCTGACCGGGCCCCCGTTCCTCCACGGGGTGGCCTCGGGCCGCTTCCGCCTCCCCGGGACGCGCCCGGAGCCGCGGCCCGCCCGTCCCGGCCCGGGATGCGGCGGGCCGCGGGCCGCCGCACAGTGGGAGCCATGGGTATCGACGACTACGGCGGCGGCCCCGGCGCGCAGCAGACGGGCGTCCTCGTCGTGACGACCAACGACGTCCCCGGTTACCGGGTCGAGCAGGTCATCGGGGAGGTCTTCGGCCTGACCGTGCGCTCCCGGCACCTGGGCAGCCAGATCGGCGCCGGCCTCAAGTCGATGATCGGCGGCGAGCTGAAGGGCCTCACCAAGACCCTGGTGGAGACCCGCAACCAGGCGATGGACCGGCTCATCGAACAGGCCACGGCGCGGGGTGCGAACGCCGTGCTGACGATGCGTTTCGACGTGACCGACGCCGCCGACGTCGGCACCGAGGTGTGCGCCTACGGGACCGCCGTCGTCCTCGTGCCCGCCGCCGGGTAGCCACTCCGCCGCGCGTCCGCCCCGCCCCCGACGGCGCGCGCCCGCGCCCGGGGCCCTGGGCCCGCAGCGTAAATCCAGGACGCCGCTCCGCCGGCCGGCGGCGGTGAACTCCTCGTGCCGCAGGGGCGGATGAGCGTGAAGGCCGTGGACAGCGAGGAGACCGCCGGTGAGAACGGCAGCGCCGCCAACGTCCTGGACGGCGACGCCTCCACCCTCTGGCACACCCGGTGGTACGCCGCCACCGCGCCGATGCCGCACGCGCTGACCCTCGACCTCGGCGCCGCCTACGACGTCTCGGCCCTGCGCCACCCGCCCCGGCAGACGCGGGGCCACGGCCGCATCGCCGACTACCGGGTGTCGACCTCCACCGACGGCGTGACCTGGGGACCCGCCGCGGCCACCGGGACCTTCGCCGACGGCGCCGGCGGCCAGGACGTCGGGTTCACCCCGAACGGCCCGCTACGTCAGGCTCACCGCCACCCGCGAGGTGGGCGGCAACCCGTGGACCTCGATCGCCGAACTGAACGTCGGCCACCGCCCGTAGCACCCCGCGCCGCCCCCGAACGGCCGTCGTCCGGCGCCCCCGCGCAGTACGGTGGACCCTCGCGACGAGGAGGTCGGATGACACGACGCAAGTCGGCGGCGGAGGTGTTCGACGCGCTGGCGGAGCGCTACGAGGAGGCGTTCGGCCGGGTGCCCGGGCAGCTCGCCGCACTCGACTGGCTCACCGCCCGGCTGCCCGCCGGAGCCCGCGTGCTCGACGTCGGCAGCGGCACCGGGCGGCCCACGGCCGAAGCGCTGGCCCGGGCCGGCTGCGCCGTCACCGGCATCGACGTCTCGGCGGCCATGGTCGCCCTGGCCCGCAGCCGGGTCCCGCAGGCACGCTTCGAGCAGGCCGACGTACGGACGTACGCGCCCGGACCGGAGGGCTTCGACGCGGTGTGCGCCTTCTTCCCCCTGCTGGTGATGGACCAGCCGGAGGTCGCGGACGCGCTGGACCGCATGGCCTCGTGGGTGGCGCCGGGCGGCTACTTCGTGATGGCGACGGTGCCCGGTGACATCCGGGGCCTCGACATCGAGTGGATGGGCCACGAGGTCACCGTCAGCAGCCTCTCCACCGAGGACCACCTGTCCCGGCTCGCCGACCGGGGCCTGGAGGTCCTCCACCACCACACGGCGGCCTTCCGCCCCGCGGGCGGCCTGGCGGAGCCGGAGGAGCACCTCTTCTGCTACGCGCGCCGCCCGGCCTGACGGACGGTCCGGCGGCCCGGCGCGGTTCCGGCCGGGCGGCCCGCCTCACGACCGGCGCGGTGCGACCGACCGGTGCCGTACGACCGAACCGACCGGTGCGGTGGGACCGACCGCGGACCGTCAGCCGCGGACCGACTGCTGGGCGCGGAAGCGCACCGGGGCCGTGCCCCCCGGCGGCTGGACAGGCGGCTGAAGCGGGCCGGGTCCTCGTGGTCGAGGGCGCGCGGCCCGACGACCGGCAGCCGTCCCCGCCGCACCTCCACCCCGAGGCGGACCAGGCCGAGCGTGCGGTGGTTGGCGGTGGGGGAGAAGTACCGCATCCCACTGCCGTACGGGGGCGTCGCCCTCTGCGGATTGTGATCCACCGGGCCGGGTGCCTCAAGGGGACCCCGGCCCCGGTCCGGTGCGCACGGCCGCGTCGGCGGGGCCCGGACCGCCGGCGCGGGACCGGCCCGCCCCGTCCGGTCGCCGCGCGGCCGGCGACACGGTCGCCGGTGGGTGCGCCGGAGCGCGGCCGGGTGCCGGGACGGCGGCGGAGTCCGGGGCGCGGTCCGGGCGCAGGCCCGCCGCCAGACCGGCGACCACCACGGCCAGGCCCAGCCACACCGTCGGCTCCGGCACGCCCCCGCCCGCCACGACCCCCGCCGCGGCCGCCGCGAGCGGGGCGATCCCGGTCAGCAGCCCGGCCCGGCCGGAGCCCACGGCGGCCACGGTGCGGTACCAGAGCAGGAAGGCCACGGCCGTCACCATCACGGCCAGGTAGCCGGTGGTGGCCCACTGGGCCGGGCGGAGCGACCCGAGGTCGGCCGGGCGCTCGAACAGCAGGGTGAGCACCGCCAGCATCGCCGCCCCCAGCCACACCGCGTGCACCGACACCCCCCACGGCCCGTGGCGCCGCAGCACCGGTACGGCGAGCAGGGTGAAGCCCGCCTCGCAGCCCAGCGCGAGCGCGGCCCACCCCACCCCGGCGGCATCGGTGCGGCCGGTCCCCTCGACCAGAACGGCCCCGGCGACCACGACGGGAGCGGCGAGCAGCACCCGACGGCTGGGCCGGCGCCCCTCCAGGACCGGTCCGACCAGCCCGAGCAGGACCGGCACCGAGGCCACCGCGACCGCGATGACGGCCGGTTCGGCGTGCGCGACCCCGCGGACGACGGCCACGTTGAACAGCACCAGCCCGCTCGCCGCGATCCCGGCCAGCCACAGCCACTCGCGGCCGCGCGGCCGCAGGAGCGGCACGCGGGCGGCCCGGGCCAGGGCGACCAGCAGCAGGGCGGCGGCCGCGTAGCGGACGGCCTGGACGCCGAAGAGGGGGGCGTCGACGAGGGAACGGGAGGCGGTGACGCTGCTGCCGACCAGCACCATCCCGGCGGTACCGGGTGCCAGGTCCCGGAAGGCGGTGGGGGTTCTCATACGGTCCAGCCTGGCCGCACAATGGTCCGGTGAGCAGGTCCAAAGAGGGCGTAGTCAAGGGGTCCACAACGCCGGACGGGACACCCGCGGCCGATGCCGCGGACCGTGCGCACCGGGCCGGGCACCCGCGCGGCGGCGCGGGCGGGTCCCCGACCGAGGCCGCCGGCCCGGGCGGTGACGGCGGCGCGGACGCGGGCCGGGGCTCCGACTTCCTGCAACTCGACCTGTCGGGCGCCCCGTCCGGCGGCCGAACCGCATGGCTGGCCGCCCGGCTCCGGGCCGCCATCGCCGACGGAACCCTCCCGGTCGGCAGCCGCCTTCCGGCGAGCCGGGTGCTCGCCGCCGAACTCCGCGTCTCCCGGGGGCTGGTCACCGAGGCGTACCAGCGGCTCGCGGAGAGCGGCCAGGTGTCCGGCCGCGGCCGGGCGGGCACCGTGGTCGTGGCCGCCCCGGCCCCGACGCCCGCCCCGGTCCCCGTCCCGCCGCGCGGCGGGCTCGTCGACGCCCTGCGGGCAGTGCCCTGCCGGATCGACCTCTCGCCCGGCGTGCCCGACCTGACGGCCTTCCCCCGGACGGCCTGGCTCCAGGCCGAGCGCCGAGTGCTCGCCGGGCTCACCCCGGCCGACTTCGGCTACGGCCAACCCCAGGGCGCACCCGCCCTGCGCTCCGCCGTGGCCGGCTGGCTGGCCCGCAACCGGGGCATCCGTGCCGACCCCGACGAGGTGGTGATCGTCGCCGGAGTCGCCCAGGCCCTCGGACTGCTGGCCAGGGTGGCGCGGGAGCGGGGCGTCCACCGCGTCGCGGTGGAGGACCCGGGCTCGCCGGGCGCGCGGCAGCAACTGGCCTACGAGCGGATGGAGGTCGTCCCGGTCCCGGTGGACGGGGCCGGGCTCGACGTGGCCGCCCTGCGCGCGAGCGGCGCCGGGGCCGTCCTGCTCACACCGGCGCACCAGTTCCCGACCGGGGTGGTGCTCGACGGCGAACGCCGCCGCGACCTGCTCGGCTGGGCGACCGCCGGGGGACTGGTGATCGAGGACGACTACGACGCCGAGCACCGCTACGACCGCGCCCCCGTCCCCGCGCTGCGCGGCCTGCTCCCGGAGCGCGTCTGCTACGCCGGCAGCGTGTCCAAACTGCTCGCTCCGGCCCTGCGCCTGGGCTGGCTGCTGGTCCCGCCCGCGCTGCGCGACTCCGTCACCGAGGCCAAGCGCCACGCCGACCTCGGCAACCCGGTCCTCGCCCAACTGGTGCTGGCCCGGCTGATGGACTCGGGCGAGCTGGAACGGCACCTGCGGTTCGTCCGCCGCCGCCACCGGCGCCGCCGGGACGCCATGCTGCGCGCGCTCGCCGAACGGCTGCCCGGGGCCCGGGTGCACGGCGCGGCGGCGGGCCTGCACCTGATGGTCACCTTCGACGGAGCCCGCTTCGAGGACACCGCCCTCGCGGCGGCGGCCCTGGCCCTCGGCGTCAAGGCCCACCCGCTCTCCTGGCACCGCCTCGCCCCGGGCCCGCCGGGCCTCGTCCTCGGCTACGCGGCCGGCCCGACGGGCGCGATCGAGGAGGGCATCGCCGTCCTCGGGGCGGCCCTGCACGATCTGGAGGGCCCGGCCGCCGGGAAGCGTCCGCGCCGCCCCTGAACCGCGCCGGGCCGCCCCGCCCGGGCCCGGCGACCGTCCCGCGGCCCGCACCCGTCGCGGCGCCGAACCCGGCCCGCACGGCGCCCCCTCGGCACGGGCCCGCCGGGGCCGCGAAAAAACTTCCACGACGGCGGCAACCACCCGGCCGGTCGCGCGTCGTGCGGGGTGAAGGGCGTGATCCGGCGCCCTCGACCCGACCGTGGAGAACCACCGTGAAGAACCTGAAGCGCGTCCCCCTGCCCGTCCGCCGGGCGGCCGCCGTCGCCGCCGCTGCCGCCGCCGGTGTGGTCGTCGCTCTCGCCGGGCCGGCCTCCGCCGCGACCACCGACGCGGCGGCCCCCGTCGCGGCGTCCCCCAGCGTGCAGCCGGACTCCGCCTCCCCGCAGCCCCCCAAGGCCAGCGCGGCCCCCGTACCGTCCGTCAGCACCCCGGGCGCGGGCGGCGGCGCCGCTCCGGCTCCGTCCGTCAGCACCCCGGGCGGCGCCCCGCGGAGCTCCTCGCCGAGCGCCGCCCCCGAGGCGCCCGGCGTCTCCGAGCCGAGCGCCGCCCCCGGCACCGGCGGATCGTCGGGTGCGCCCGAGCTCGCGCATACTGGAGCCTCCTCCACGACCACCGCCGCCCTGGGCGCCGGAGCCGCCGGCCTGGTCGCCGTCGGCGCCGGGACCCTGTACGCCGTACGGCGCCGCGCCAACGGCTGAGGAACTCCGTGCTCCACCTCGTCACGACCGCCGGCCCCGCCACGCCCGTCACCGAACGGGCGCGGCGGGGCCTGTGGTCGTTCCTGCGCCGCGACCGCCCGGCCGCCCGGCGGGCCCCGGCCCCGTACCCCTCCCACGCGTACCGGACCGGCCCGTACCCGCCGGACCGGGGCGGCCTCGCGCCCGGGTACGGGGACCCCGCCAACGACGGACCCCCGCCCACGGTGACCGCGCTGTACCACGCCCACCGGCTGGGCATGGTCCGGCTGGCGGTGCTGCTCGTCGACGACCTGGCCACGGCCGAGGACGTGGTGCAGGACGCCTTCACGGCCCTGTACCGCCGCCACGGCGAACACATCACGGAGGTGGACAACGCGCTGGGCTACCTGCGCACCGCCGTGGTGAACACCTCGCGCTCCGTGCTGCGCCGCCGGCGGACCGTACGGGCCTGGACGCCGCCCGCCGCGGGCGAGGCGCCGTCCGCGGAGGCACACGTCGTCCTCGGCGAGGCGCACCGCGAAGTCCTCGCCGCGCTCGGCCGGTTGACCCCGCGCCGGCGCCAGGTCCTGGTGCTGCGGTACTGGGCGGACCTGAGCGAGGCGGAGATCGCGGCCACGCTCGGGATCAGCCGGGGGTCGGTCAAGTCCACCGCGAGCCGCGGTCTGGACGCGCTGGAACGGATTCTGGAGGGACGGGTATGACGCCCACGGCGCATCACGGTGACGGCGCACACCCCGCGGACCCCGTCCACCCCGCCGAACGGCTGCTGCGGGAGGCGCTGGACGCGAGGGCGGCCGGGATCACCGTCCGCGAGCTGCGTCCGGCCGACCCGCCGGGCCCGCACCTGCGGCGCTCCCCGTCGGCCCGGCTGCGGGGGTTCGCGCTGCCGCTGGCCGCTCTCGCGGCGGCGGCCGCCGCGCTGGTGGGCTGGCTCGTCCTGGCCCCGGATCCGAGCCCGGCCCCGCCGGCCGCGCCCCCGGAACTCACCACTCCGGCCCCCGTCCCCACGTCCACCCGGGCCCCCACCCCCGCGCAGGGCCGCACGCCCGAACCGGCCGTGCCGCGGGTGTCCGCGTCGGATTCCGCGGCGTCCGGCGCGGGTGCGTCCCGGTCGGCCTCGCCGCCCCGGCAGCCGCAGGGCTCCCCGAGCATCTCGCATCCCCCGTCATCGTCCCCCTCGGCCCGACCCGGGCCGGTGTCCCCGGGGCCCGGCGCGCGATGAGCGGACGGTGCCGGTCCGGGGCGTGAGGGAGCGCCTCGGACCGGCACCGTCCGGACGGGGGAGGGGGAGCGGTCAGGCGGGGGAGGGGGCCGTGTTCTTGACCACCGAGACCAGGGGGGCCAGCTGCGGGTCCCCGGCCGCCTCGTCCAGCGCCTCGCTGAGGGCGGCGTCGTTCGTGGGCCGGGCCGCGGCCAGCAGGGCGAGGCCGGCCTCGCTCACATCGGTGTAGATGCCGCGCCGGTCGGTGTCGCAGATGTAGCGGTTCAGCAGGCCGCGGTCCTCCAGCCGGCTGACGAGGCGCGTCGTCGCGCTCTGGCTGAGCACCACCGAGTCCGCGACCTGGTGCATGCGCAAGTGGCCGCCGGGACCGCTGTGCTGGCGGCTCAGGACGTCGAGCAGGGAGTACTCCCGCACGCTGAGGCCGTGGCCCGACTGGAGGGCCCGTTCGATGTGCGTCTCGATCCGGCCGTGCAGGAGGGAGAGGGCGCACCAGCCCTGCGCGAGGGCGGTGAGCGCGCTGTCCGTGGCCGTCATGGGGCTCCTCCACTGCGTGCGGCGGAGCGCGGGAGGCGCGGTCCGCGAGTACGTGTCCCCCCAGGATAGGCCACCTCCGCAATATCCCGCGCTTGCAAATATCCCGCGCCTGCAATTAATGTGGACGCACGTAAGCAGCGACGGCAACCGTATGGCCGCGCTCCCCGGCGGCCCGCCCGCCGCACTCGCACCCCCCTCCCTCCCTGAAGGGCACCACCCCTCATGCCTCTCGCACTCCTCGCCCTCGCCATCGGGGCCTTCGGGATCGGCACCACCGAATTCGTGATCATGGGCCTGCTCCCCGAGGTCGCCGCCGACTACGGCGTCTCGATCCCCACCGCCGGCTACCTGGTCACCGGCTACGCGCTCGGCGTGGTCCTCGGCGCGCCGCTGATGACCGTCCTCGGCACCCGCATCCCCCGCAAGCGCATGCTGATGCTGCTCATGGGCCTGTTCATCGCCGGCAACGTCCTCTCCGCGCTCGCCCCGTCCTTCGGCCTCATGCTCGGCGGCCGCGTCGTCGCCTCCCTCGCCCACGGAGCCTTCTTCGGCATCGGCGCCGTCGTCGCCGCCGAACTCGTCGCCCCCGAGAAGAAGGCCGGCGCCATCGCCATGATGTTCACCGGGCTGACGGTCGCGAACGTCGTCGGCGTCCCCCTCGGCACCCTGGTCGGCCAGACCCTCGGCTGGCGCGTCACCTTCCTGCTCGTCGCCTCCCTCGGCGTCCTCGGCCTGCTCGGCATCGCCAGGCTCGTGCCCGAACTGCCCCGCCCCGCCGGCGGCGTCCGCATCCGCAGCGAACTCGCCGCCTTCCGCAACGTCCAGGTGCTCCTCGCGATGGCGATGACCGTCCTCGGCTTCGGCGGAGTCTTCGCCGCGATCACCTACATCACCCCGATGATGACCAACGTCGCGGGCTTCGCCGACACCTCCGTGACCTGGCTGCTCGTCCTCTTCGGCCTGGGCATGGTCGCGGGCAACCTCATCGGCGGCCGCTTCGCCGACCGGGCCCTGATGCCCATGCTCTACGTGTCGCTCGGCGCCCTCGCCGTCACGCTGGCCGTGTTCACGCTGACCGCCCACTCCAAGGCGGGCGCCGCCGTCACCGTCGTCCTCATCGGCGCCCTCGGCTTCGCGACCGTCCCGCCGCTCCAGAAGCGGGTCCTGGACCAGGCCGCCGGCGCCCCCACCCTCGCCTCCGCCGTCAACATCGGCGCCTTCAACCTCGGCAACGCCCTCGCCGCCTGGCTCGGCGGGCTCGTCCTCGCGGCCGGTCTGGGCTGGACCGCCCCGAACTGGGTCGGCGCCGCGCTGGCGGCCTCCGCCCTGGTGCTCGCGCTGGTCTCGGGCGCCCTGGAGCGCCGTACGGCGGGCCGCCCCGGCGACGGCGGCCGGGCCGCCACGGCCGGGAGCGCGGCCGCGCGGACCGCCCCGGCGCCCGTGCCCACCCACCGCTGAGCCGACGCCCCCGAACGACCCCGTCCCACCCCCACCGAACAAGGAGCACCCCCGTGTCCACCGCCACCGCACCCCGTACCGCCGTCGCCCCGCTGACCACCGAGGACGCCGAACTGCTGCTCGGCGCGGCCCGCGCCGCCGCCGAAGCGGCCGGGGTCGCCGTCAGCGTCACCGTCCTGGACGCCGGCGGCCACCCCCTCGCCTTCCGCCGCGACGACCGGGCCGTGCTGATCTCCGGCGAGACCAGCACCCGCAAGGCCTACACCGCCCTCCAGCTCGACGCACCGACCGCCGACCTCGTCGGGGCCGTCCAGCCCGGCGCCCCCTTCCACACCCTGCCGACCGCCCTGGACCGGCCGCTGCTCTTCATCGCCGGCGGCCTCCCCGTCCACCGCGACGGCCGGCTCGTCGGCGCCGTCGGCGTCGGCGGCGGCGCCCCCGAGCAGGACCACGGCTTCGCCGCCGCCGCGCTCGACGCCCTGGTCTGAGCCGGCTCCGGGTCGCGCGCCCGTGTCCCCCGTGCCAGGTTGGTACGGGGGACACGGGCGTACGGGGGACACACGGCACGGCACCCTGCGGAAGGCGAGGCGGCACATGAGGGCCCACGGCATAGCGACGGCGACCCTCGCCGCCCTGGTCACGCTGGCCGTGCCGGGCTGCTCGGCCGCCTCCGACGGGGCCCGGCCGGCGGCCACCGCCCCCGGGTCCGGCGCCGCCACCGCCACCCGGGCGGCCCCCACGCCCACGCCCACCCCCACGCGGTCCTACCCGCTGTCGACCGCCCCCCTCACCGTCCCCTCCGTACGCGAACACGAAGCCGCCCGCGGCCCGGGCTGGAAGCCCGCCCCCGACGCCCGCGTGGTCGTCGCCCCGGCCGACGCCAAGGCCCTCACCGACGAGGCCCGACTGCTGGCCGGCGAGCTCCGCCTGGGTTTCGCGGAATCGGCGGACAGCCGCCCCGGTGACGTGCAGCTCGCCCTGGGGGCCGACGACTCCGGCAAGCCCGAGTCGTACACCCTCGCCGTCAAGGACGGGAAGGTGAAGATATCCGGGCCCGACGAGGCCGGTGTCTTCTACGGGACGCGCACCCTCAAGCAGGCGGTGGCCACCGGAGGTTCGGCCCCCGAGGGCACCGTCCGCGACGCTCCGGCCCGCCCGCAGCGCGGCCTGAACCTCGACATCGCGCGCAAGAACTTCACCCCCGACTGGATCGAGGCCCGGCTGCGGGAGATGGGCGACCTCAAGCTCAACCAGCTCGGCCTGCACTTCTCCGACGACCAGGCCTTCCGCATCCAGTCCGACACCCACCCCGAGATCGTCTCCACCCCCCACCTCACCAAGGCGGACGTACGCCGCATCACGGCCCTCGCCGCCAGCCGCCACATCACCGTCGTACCGGAGATCGACTCGCCCGGACACCTCGGCGCCGTCCTGCGCGCCCACCCCGACCTGCAACTGCGCGACGCACAGGGCAAGGCGGTCAAGGGAGCGGTCGACATCTCCAACCCGGCGTCCGCCAAGCTCATCGACGAGCTGCTCCGCGAGTACCAGCCGCTGTTCCCCGGAGGGGCCTGGCACCTGGGCGCCGACGAGTACCAGGCCCTCGTGGTCCGCGACCCCCAGGCCTCCTTCCCGCAGCTCGCCAAGGCGGCCCGCGCGCGGTACGGAGCCGGTGCCCGGGTGCAGGACCTGGCGACGGGCTGGCTCAACGACCGCGCGGACGTGGTGCGCCCCACCGGCAAGGCCCTCAAGGCCTGGAACGACGGCTTCTTCCGCGGCGGAGTGACCCAGGCCGCCAAGGACATCCAGGTCGAGTACTGGACCGGCAAGGAGATCGGCGCCCGCCCGCCGCTGGAGTACCTGCGCGAGGGCCGCAAGGTGGTCAACCTCAACGACGAGTACCTCTACTACGTGCTCGGCCAGCCCAACCGGTTCACCTACCCGACCGGCCGCCGGATCTACGAGGAGTGGACCCCGCTGGTCCTGCGCGGCACCACCGCCGTGCCCGCCCGGTACGGCGACCAGGTACTCGGCGCACGGCTCGCCGTCTGGGCCGACCTGGCCGGGGCCCAGACCCAGGCGCAGGTGGCCGACGGCATCCGGCTGCCGCTGGCCGCTCTCTCCCAGAAGGTCTGGGACGACCGCCCGCCGCAGGCCACGTGGGCGCAGTTCAAGGCGCTCGCCGACCGCCTCTGACGCCCGCCGGCGCGCGGCCGCGCGGGCTACGCCCGGCCCGCGCGCTCGCGGAGCTGCCAGTGCCGGCGGACCCACCGGCCCACCAGCGGCAGCGCCGTCAGGACGGTGAGGAGCCAGGCCGCGGCGAACGCCCAGATCAGCGGCTGGGCCACGGTCACCGAGGCGGCGACGAGCAGACCCACCGTGACCGCGCCGAGCAGGCAGGCCGCGAGGAGGCGGTGGCGTCCGGGCACCGACCGCAGCCGCCGGTCGAGCGAGCGGTCCCCCTTGAGGTGGGCCTCGATCGCGGAGAGGGCGCGCTGCTCGCGATCCGAGAGTCCGGCTCCGTCCATGGTGACGTACCTCCGTGGGCCCGGCTGCCGCCGCGGCGCGGCGCGCAGCCTCTGACCAGCGGATGCCCCGCCCGGGGCGGTCCAATCCCGCCGGCCGGCCCCAGCCGGGTCACCAGATGGAGGCGACCCACTCCGGGTGGTCGATGAACGGGTTGCGGTTGTGCTGGTAGGAGTCGAATATGACCTGGTTGCGGCGCTTCTCGAAGGCGTCCGGCGGGTCCTGCTGGCTCCACTGCTTCAGCACGCTGATGCGGCCCATGGCCGGGGCCGAGCCGTTGTTGACCTTGTCGTTGAGCTCCAGGTCGGCGAAGCCGTCGCCGCCGTCGTAGCGCACGGCCATGTAGAGCAGCATGCGCGCCACGTCGCCCTTGACCGCGTCGCGCGGCTCGAAGGAGTCGGAGTCGGTCAGGCTGCCGGGTGCCTCGCTCACGGGGCTGCCGCCCTTGTCGAAGTCCTTGTTTCCGCGCGTGCTGTTCACGCTGACGTCCTCGGGACGCAGGTGGTGCAGGTCGGTGCCGGGGCCGGTGGCGGTGCCGAAGTCGCCGTGGCTCTTGGCCCACACGTGCTCGCGGTTCCAGTCGTTGGCGCCGCCGCCGTTGGTGGACTTGGACTGGGAGCGGCCGGAGTAGAGCAGGATGACGTTGTTCGGGTTCGCCGGGTCCTGGTCGGTGACCTTCAGGGCGTTCCAGACGCCGTCGTAGGACACCTTGGACTGGGTCTTGACGATGTCGTGCAGCGCGGTCTTCAAGGCGGCGCCGGTCTTGCCCTCCGCCGCGGCGTAGTAGGGCTCGATCGCGGCGGAGCCGGTCGCGGCGGCGCGGGGATCCGCCGTCCGCTCCTGGCCCGCGGAGGCGGTGGCCGGTACGGCGATCAGGGCGACGGCCGCGAGGCCGGCCGCCCAGGGGGTCGTACGGGAGATTCTCATGACGTGGGGGTCCTCTCCACACGCACCGTCCCCGCCCAGGCAGTTGGCGGGGTGTCAGGTGGCAGAGCGAGGCTCACATTGTCATGTGCCGTACAGGTGAAGACCACGTGTCCTGCGTGGGGATCTTGGTGCGGCTTCTGTGCGCTCCCCGTCGGACCCCGGTCCCTCCGGGCGCACGGAAGCACCGGTGCGGCCACTGCCGTACCGGGGCTTCCGCGGGTCCGGGAGGGGTCAGCCGGTGGCCGCGATCTTCGGCGCGGGCTCGTACGCGTAGCCGGGGCCGAAGTTCTTCTTCACGGCCGTCTCCCAGGCCCCGTCCGCGACCATCTTCTGGAGCGCCGCGTTGATCTTGCCCTGGAGCTCCTTGTCGCCCTTCTCCACGCCGATGCCGTAGCGCTCGTCGCTCAGGTTCAGACCGACCAGCCTGAACCTGCCCTCGTTGCCCTTGCGGGCGGCGTATCCGGCCAGGATGGAGTTGTCCGTGGTCATGGCGTCGACCAGCTTGTCCTGGAGGGCGACGAGGCACTCCGAGTAGCCGGGGAGCTCCAGCACGCTCGCCTTCGGTGCGAGCGTCTTCTTGACGTTCTCCGCCGACGTCGAACCGGTCACCGAGCAGAGCCTCTTGGTGTTGAGGTCCTCGGCCTTGGCGATGGAGGAGTCGTCGGCGCGGACGAGCAGGTCCTGGTGCGCCAGGAAGTAGGGGCCGGCGAAGTCGACCTTCTCCTTGCGCTTGTCGTTGATCGAGTAGCTCGCGGCGACGAACTCCACCTCGTTGTACTGGAGCAGCAGCTCGCGGTCGTTGCTGTAGACCTGCTTGAACTCGATGCGGTCCGGCGCGTAGCCGAGCTCCCCGGCCACGTACGTGGCGACGTCCACGTCGAAACCGGAGAACGTCCCGCCCGTCTCGCGCAGTCCGATGCCCGGCTGGTCGAACTTGATCCCGATGGAGATGGTCCCCTGCGCCTTTTCCTCCCCGCCGCACGCCGAGGTGGTCAGGGCGATCACGATCACTGCGGCGACCGCGCCGGCCTGGGGAACCTTCATGCTGCACTCTTTCCTCGGGAACGCGGGACGCGCGCAGGGATCACCGGCGCACGCGGAACCGCGGGGACGTGGGAGAACGTCCTGACACGTGTACGAGGAAGCTAGGAAGGTGACGGCCGCAGCGTCACTACATCTGAGTAAAACTTGAGGATAACGATCCGGACCGACCGGAGATCCTGCGGCGGGGACCGGGCCGGAGCGGACGACGGGGGCGGGCATGGGCGCGGGTTCGGCACGGGTCGACGGAAACACGCTGCTGTTGGGCGACGGAGTGCGGATACGGTTCGTCCGCACCCTGCGGCTGCCCGAGTCGGGTACGCACGCACTGCCCCCGGGACTCGGCGACTTCCCGTTGCGGCGCGTCGAGGACCACCCGGACACCGTGCCCCCGGAGTGGCTCGCGAAGGGCGGCGTGATGCTGCCCGTGTACCTGCGCGAGGCCATGTGGCTCGACTTCGGCGGGACCGTCGAGCCGGCCGCCCTCCAGGTCGGCGTCGGCAAGGTCTGCGCGGTCTCCGGCGAGCGCTGGACGGGCCGGCCGGGCCGCGACCCGCAGAACTACCTGGTCCTGCCCCGGCAGCCGTGGCTGGACGGGATCAACTCGGGGGACGGCACGGTGGGCCAGTTCGTCGCCGTACCGCTCGGACTCGGCGCCACGGTCGAGGGACAGGTCACCGGCGAGGAGACCACCGGCGGCGTGCAGCTGCAGGCCTTCCCGCTCCGCGCCGCCCCGCTCGCCGCGTGGCGGCGTGCCGAGCGGGCGCGGATGCGCGTCGGAGGTCCGGCCTTCGGGCCGCCACCCGGTGCGCCCGGCGGCTTCGGCGGCCCGGTGCCCCCGCCGATGGCGGCGGCGCCCGGCGGGTTCTCGTTTCCGGAGCCCGGGTCGGCTCCGGCGCGCGCCGGAGCGCTCCCGCCCGCGGCTCCGGCGACGGGGCTCGGCGTCGGCGGCAGCATGCGCCAGGAGGTCTACCGCGACGACCGGCCGCCGTCCGACTGGGACACCGAAGCCGGCGTCCGGGTCTTCGTCCACCTGGTGACCCCGCCCGCGTGGCGGCGCATCACCGGGGAGGAGCCACCGCCCTCGCCCGCGGACCGGGCGGCCTACACCCGGGCCGGGCTGCCCTGGTTCGACTACGACGACGAGGCCGCCGCCGACCTGCCCCGCGCCGAACCCCTCGGCGGGGTCAGGCCGGTGGGGGAGTGGCTCGGCGACGACCACACCCCGTGGGCGGAGCCGGCCCCCGGCCAGATCAAACCGCTCGGTAACGCGCCGAGGCCGGGCAAACCCGTACGGGACGGCGACTGGTGATCCGACCGGACGTCCGCCGACGGCCGGTAACGATCGGTCGCCCGTCCCGTCGCGGCGGGGGCGTGGGACCATGGCGGTGGGACGGTGTCCGGGTGGAAGCCCGGCAGAGGGAGGGGGAGTTCGGTGACCGGTGTACGCAAGGGCCTGGCCAAGGTGGAGGTCGCATTGCGGTGGGACCCGAGTCTGGCCGGTACGCCCGCCAACGACCTGGACATAGTCGTCGCCGTCTACGGCACCGCGGACCTGCACGGGACCCCGGTCCACCTGGTCCACTTCGGCAGCCGCTCCTCCGACGGCACCATCACGCTGAACCGGGACAGCCACACCGGCCAGGGCTTCGGCTTCGACGAGGTGATGACCATCGAACTCGACCGGATGGCACCGGAGTTGCGCCGGGTGGTGGTGGGCGTGGTGATCCAGGCCGCCGGCGGCGCCGACCGGCCCACGAAGACCTTCGCCGACATCGCGGGCACCGGCATCCGCATCCGCGAGGGACACCTCGACCTGGCCTCCACCGACTTCGAGTCCGTCCCCACCTCCAACGCCGTCACGGTGGGCGAGTTCGACCGCGACGAGTCCGGCATCTGGTCGCTCGACGCGCACCTGCGCGGATTCGACACCGACCCGGAGGAGTTCACCCGGATCATGGGCGCCGCCCGCTGAGGCCGCGCCCCGTCCCCGGTCCGGTACCGGGTCCGCGTCCGCTCAGATCGGGCGGTGGCCATTCCTCGCTCGAATGACCACCGCCCGGTCCGGGAGGCGCGCTGCCGCCGTCCCCACGAGGCAGCGCGGGCGGGTCGCCGTCCGGTCATCGGGACGGCGGTCCGCCGGTTTCAGGGGGCCTGGCCGGCGGGGGAGCCGGGCGGCGTCAGGCCGAGGGCGGGCAGCAGCACCGCGTCGACGAAGCGGACCAGGTAGTCCGCGTCCGCGTAGCGGCCCTCCAGCACCGGCCGGATGCGGAGCACGCCCATCAGCTGCGCCGGCAGGAACTCCACGGCCGGATGGTCCGCGGCGATCTCGCCCCGCGCCACCCCCCGCGCCACCATCACGTCGAAGGCGGCCAGCTCGGGGCCGACCAACGCCTCGCGCAGTGCCGCCTGGAGCTCCTCGTCGCTCAGTACCGCGTGCCCGAGGGCCTGCATCAGGCGGGTGTCGCGACCCGAGGTGCACCCGGCGATGCGGGCCGCCTCGCGCAGGTCTCCCGCCAGCGAACCGGTGTCCACCGCGACGATCGTGCCCTGCCGGCCGGCGCGCAGGGCGGCCGCGACGAGCTGCGGCTTTCCCTTCCACTGCCGGTACAGCGTGGACTTCCCGCAGCTGGCCCGGGCGGCGATGCCCTCCATGGTCAGCGCCTCGTACCCGTGCTCGCGCAGCTGGTCCAGGACGGCGTCGTAGAACTCCTGCACCCGCTCCGGGCTGATCTTGGAGCGGCGCGGGGCGACCGGCGTCGACGTCATGGGGTGCGGCTCTCCTCGGGGGTTCCTCGGTGGCGTGTTCCGCTGCCGAGTGTACGGGAACGCGAGCGTATCGGTACACCTGCGTATCGATACGTGAATGTATCGATACACTGGCGTGTCGATGTGCGCGTAGAGGAAGCGAGACGCGGGGATGACCTCCCACACCACACCTGCCGGGACGGCAGCCGGACCGAGAGCCGCGCGCCGCCGCCTCATACGCGAACTCCTGCTCGTCGCAGGACTGTTCACCGTCTACAAGTCGGGCCGGATGCTCTCGACCGGCCGCACCGGGGAGGCCTTCCGCAACGCCGGGTGGATCTGGGACGCCGAGCGCGCCCTGCACCTGCCGGGCGAGGGCGCGGTCCAGGGCCTGCTGCTCCACGGGGACACCCTCGTACGGGCCGCGAACACCTACTACGCGGGCGTGCACTTCCCGGCGACCGTGCTCTTCCTGGTCTGGCTCTACGTACGCCGGCCCGCGCACTACCTCTGGGCCCGCCGGATCCTGGTGGTGCTCACCGGCGCCGCCCTCGCCCTGCACCTGGCCTTCCCCCTCGCACCCCCGCGGATGCTGGGCGCCGCGCACCTCGTGGACACCGGCCAGGTCTACGGTCCCAGCGTGTACCGGGCCGCGCCGGCCGCCGACACCATGGCCAACCAGTTCGCCGCGATGCCCTCCCTGCACTTCGGCTGGGCCCTCGTCGTCGCGCTCGGCATGATCGCGGCCACCCGGTCCCGGACCGGGGACGGGCGAGGGGGCCGCTTCGCGCGGCTGCGCCCGCTGTGGCTGCTGCACCCCCTGGCCACGCTGGTCGTGGTCGTCGGCACCGCCAACCACTACTGGCTCGACGTGATCGTGGCGACCGTGCTGCTGGGTGCGGCCCTGCTGCTGGTCCCGCGGCCGTCCGGCACCGTCCTGCCCGCGGCGGCGTCCACGGGCAGGCCGCCCGCGCCGGCCGGTGCGGCGGCTGACGCCGAGCGGCCGGCCGTGCCCGCCGCGGGGCCGCCGGCCGGGGACCCGGCCGGCGGGGGCGGGGCCCCGCCCCGTGCCGGAGCCGCGCCCGGGCCCCTCCTGCCGCCGTCACGGCGTGCGGACACCGCCGTGGGGGCCGGACGGTGAACGCCACCCTGCTCGCCGTCCTGCTCTGCCTCGCCTCCGCCGTGACCTACGCGGCCGCGGCCGTGGCACAGGAGCGCCTCGCGCGCGCCGCCGTCGCCCGCAGCACCGGCGCCCTGCTCGGCAACGCCGCCTGGTGGTGGTCGGCCGGGCTCAACGCGGCCGCCGCCCTGCTGCACGCCGCGGCCCTGCGCTACGGACCGCTCACCCTGGTCCAGCCGCTCGGCGCGCTCACCCTCGTGGCGGCCGTACCGCTGGGGGCGCACGGCGCCGGCCGCCGGGTCGCGGCCACCGAATGGCGCGGTACCCTCGCCACCGTCGCCGGACTCGGACTGCTGCTGCTCCCCGCCTCCGGACCGGCCCCCGACGACACGCTCAGCCTCGCCGAGGCGTTCGCCGTATCGGGGGCGACGGCCGCGGTGATCCTGCTGCTGACCGCCGCCAAAGACCCGCGTTCTGGGCTGCGGCACGCCACCGCCTCCGGCCTGGCCTCCGCCGCCGCGTCGGCCCTGACCCAGACCGTCGCCGTGGCGGGCGGCCGCGGGGGCGACCTGTTCAGCGTGCGGGTGGTGTCGGTGGCGCTGCTCGTCGTGGTCTTCGCGGTCGGCGGGATGCTCCTGTCCCAGCGCGCCTACCGCGGCGGACTCGGTGCCCCCCTGGCCGTGGTGAACCTCGCCAACCCGCTCGCCGCGGCGGCCATCGGCATGGTGCTGCTCGGCGAACGGCTGCAGGGCGGCGTCGGCGGGGTCCTGCTGGCGGTGGCCGGGGCCCTCGCGGCCGCGCGCGGGGTGATGCTGCTCACCCGGACCCCGCCGCCCGCCTCCGCGACCCGGCCCGCCGACACGGCCGGGGGCGGCGGCCCGGCGACCGCGGCGACCGCCGCCCTGCCGATGCCGCGGGTGGCGGCGTAACCCGGCCCGGCCCGGCCCGGCCCGGCCCGGCCCGGCCCGGCCCGGCCCGGCCCGGCCCGGCCGGAGCCGGGCAGGTCCGCAGAACCGTTCCGGCGCTGATGGCGTCCTCCCTGGTGAACACGACACACCACCGAATCGGGAGTGACTGGACATGGGCATCGTCAGCTGGATCGTCCTGGGACTGCTCGCCGGAGCCATCGCCAAGGTCCTCCTCCCGGGCCGGGACCCCGGCGGCCTGATCGGCACCGTCCTGATCGGAATCGCCGGCGCGTTCATCGGCGGCTGGCTCTCGGCCCGGTTCCTGGACCGGCCGATCCAGACGCAGTTCTTCGACCTCGCCACCTGGGGCTCGGCCATCGCCGGCTCGCTGGTCCTGCTGATCGGCTACCGCATCCTCTTCGGCAACTCCCGCGACTGAGCGCCCCGTACCGTCCCGCCCCGCTGCCGGACGCAGGGGCGCGGCCCCGCGCCGCGCCGGCCCGCGACTACGCTGGCCGCACGAAGAGCCGTACGAGCAGCGAGGGAACGTTCCGAATGCCGCAGCAGAGTGTCACCCCCGTCCCCACCGCCGACCTCTACGACGAGCACGGCGAGGCGCTCGCCCTCTGCACCACCGCGTTCCGCCAGTTCGGCGGCCGCCGCGTCTTCGCCGGTCCCGTGCGCACCCTCGTCTGCCACGAGGACAACGCCCTGCTGCGCGAACTGGTCCACACCCCCGGAGAGGGCGCCGTCCTCGTCGTCGACGGCGGCGGCTCGCTGCGCACCGCCCTCGTGGGCGACGTGATCGCGGGCGCCGCCGAGCGCAACGGCTGGGCCGGGCTGATCCTCTCCGGCGCGGTCCGCGACAGCGTGGCCCTCGGCGGGCTCGACCTCGGCGTCAAGGCCCTCGGCACGATGCCCCGCAAGAGCGGCAAGACGGGCGCGGGCACCGTGGACGCGCCCGTCACCCTCGGCGGGGTCACCTTCCGCCCCGGCGACACCGTCTACGCGGACGACGACGGCATCGCGCTCCTCCCGGCCCGCGGCTGACCCGCGGCGGTCCCCGCAGCCGGACACCGCCTCGACACCGAGGGCGCCCACCGGCTGACCACCGCCGGGTACCCGGACACCGCGCACGGCCGCGTCACCCAACAGTGACCCGCGCCGTGCACCACACCTCCGTCCACCGCCGGACCGCGGGCGGCGACCACCACCGTGCGCTCGCGGCAGTACGGGCCCGGGGCGCCCGGCGGGTGCCCCGACCGGACCCTGACCACCGTGCGGGGGACGCCGACGGCGGACCGGCGCCGCTGCTGACGGTGCGGCCCCCTACGATGACCGGCCATGGACACGAGCGAGGCCGGCAGACAGCTGATCGACGGCCGGTTTGAACTGATCGAGCCCCTGGGCGCGGGTGGCATGGGCACGGTGTGGCGCGCCCGCGACATCGCGCTCCACCGTGACGTCGCGCTGAAGGAGGTGCGCCCGCCGGACCCGGCGGCCGCCGCCGCGCAGCCCGGCCTCGCCGACCAGCTGCGCGGCCGGGCCGTCCGCGAGGCCCGCGCCCTCGCCCGCCTCGCCCACCCGAACGTGGTGACGATCCACCACATCGTGGAGCCCGCGGCCGGCAGCGGGGGGCATCCGTGGATCGTGATGGAACTGGTCCGCGGCGGCTCCCTCCACGACCGGCTCGCGTCCGGTCCGATGCCCGTCCCGGACGTGCTGCGGCTCGGCCTGGACGTGCTGTCGGCGCTGCGGGCCGCCCACGCCGAGGGCGTCCTCCACCGCGACGTGAAACCGGCCAACGTGCTGTTGAGGCCCGACGGCGCCGCGGTGCTCACGGACTTCGGCATCGCCGCACTGCACGGATCGACCGCGCTCACCTCGACCGGGGTGCTCATCGGCTCGCCCGAGTACATAGCGCCCGAGCGGGTGCGCGGCGCCGAAGGACTGGTCGCCTCCGACCTGTGGTCGCTGGGCATGATGCTGTACGTGGCCGCGGAGGGCGTGCATCCGCTGCGCCGGTCCAGCAGCCTCGCCACGGTGGTCGCCGTGCTCGACGACCCGCTGCCGCCGCCGGTCCGGTCCGGCCCGCTGGGGCCCGTACTGGAGCGGCTGCTCGTACGGGATCCGGCCGCGCGGCCCGACGCGGCCGCTCTGGAACGACTGCTCCGCGACGTGGGCACCGCTCTCGCGGGCACGGGCGCAGGCGCGGATGCCGGGGCCCCGTACCGCCCCCTGCCCGTCCCGCCCGCCGGCACCCCTCCGGTCCCGCTCCCCGCGCCCCTCGGCCGGTACGGCCTGCCGGACCACCAGCCGTACACCGCCCCGCTGTCCGGGCCCGGCGCCGCCTCCCCCTACGGCGCCCCCGCCGGCCCGGCCCCGCACCCGGTGCCCCGGCCCGCGCGCCGCCGGCGGGCGCTGGCGGCCGGCGCCCTCGCGCTGGCCCTGACCGGCGGGGTCGTCGGCCTCGTCCGGTGGCTGCCGGACGGGGACGGGGGGACCGGCGGCGACGCCGGGGGCGGAGCGGCCACCACCCCGGCGGCGCAGCCGGGCAGCGCACGGCCGGGTGCGGGCGGTACGGGAACCCCGGGCGGCGGCCGCGCCTCCGGGGCCGCGACCGCGCCGGAGGGGGGCATGCTCACCCCTGCCGGCGTGCGGACCGCGCTGGACGCGTTCAAGCAGAAGACCGGCACCACCGTCTTCGTCGACCTGCGGATCTACGACGGCTACGTCCTCGCCTCGATCCCCACGGCGCCCGGGGCCAGGACCGTCGACTCCTGGCAGTACCGCGACGGCGCCGTCAAGCGCACCGGCCCGAAAGGGACCCGGGACGAGGAGGAACCCCTCATCGACATGGCCGCCGTCGCCTGGGACGCCCTGCCCGGCCTGCTGGAACAGGCCCGCAAGGAGCTCAAGGTCGACCAGCCCACCTCCCGTTACGTCATCGTCGAGCCCTGGATGATGGACCACGTGCCCTGCATGCGGCCCTACCTGAGCGATGCGTACGGCCAGGGCGGCTACCTGCTCGCCGGCATCGACGGCACGGTGAAGAAGGTCGTACCGAGCTGATCCGGCACGGGGCGCACGTCGGCCGACCGGCGCGGCCGTCGGGGTGAGATCCGGCCAATTCGGCGGCCGGTACGGGGTCGGCGAGGGCCTCCTCCCCGGGCGGGCCGCCCACCGGCGGCAGACTGGGCCCGCCCGTACCCCGCCGAGGAGGACCGCCGTGCCCGTGCCGATCGTCATCGACTGCGACCCGGGGCACGACGACGCCCTCGCGATCATGCTGGCGGCGGCCGACCCCGCGGTGGACCTGCTCGCCATCACGACGGTCGCCGGCAACCAGACGCTGGAGAAGACGACGCTCAACGCCCGCCGGGTGTGCGGCATCGCCGGGATCACCGACGTGCCCGTCGCCGCCGGGTGCGCCCGGCCGCTGCTCCAGCCGCCGGGCGTGGCCGCCGACGTACACGGCGCATCGGGCCTGGACGGGCCGCGGTTCGCCGAACCCACCGTCGACGTCGTGCCCGAGCACGCCGTGGACCTCCTCCACCGGATCCTGCGGGACCATCCGGAGCCGGTCACGCTCGTGCCCACGGCCCCGCTGACCAACATCGCCCTGCTGCTGACCCGCCACCCCGAGAGCGCGGCCCGCATCCGCGAGATCGTGCTGATGGGCGGCTCCACCGACCGGGGCAACCGCACCCCGGCCGCCGAGTTCAACATCCACGCCGACCCGGAGGCCGCGGACATCGTCTTCGGCAGCGGGGTCCCGGTGACCATGTGCGGGCTCAACGTCACCCACCAGGCCCTGGCCACGCCCGACGTCCTCGCCCGGTTCACCGGCCTCGGCACCGAGCTGGGCGACGTGTGCGCCGAACTGCTGGCCTTCTACGGCTCGGCGTACCACCGGCTCTGGGGCATGCCCCACCCGCCGCTGCACGATCCCGTCGCGGTCGCCCGGGTGATCGACCCGGACCTGGTGCGCTGCGTCGACGCGAACGTCGCGGTGGAACTCCACGGCCGGTACACCCGCGGCGCCACCGTCGTGGACCTCCACGGCTACCTCGACCGCCCGGTCAACGCCCGGGTCGCCGTCGCACTGGACGCGGCACGCTTCTGGGACCGCATGGTCGACGCGGTCAGGACCCTCGGCGCCCGGGGCCGCTGACGGACGGTCCGCGCCCCGCCGGCTCAGCCCGCGACGGGGTACATCAGCCCGCGCCGCCCCTCCGGCGACACCAGCCACTCCAGCTTCGCGGCGGTGTCCGCACCCGGCAGCGGCGTGTGGAGCACGATCGACAGGTCGGGGCGGGCCGGCACGCGCAACTGCGTCGACTCCAGGTGCAGCACCCCCACGACCGGATGCTCCAGGTGCTTCTGCAACTGCCCGCCCGGACGGATGTCCCGTCGCTCCCACAGCGCGGCGAACTCCGCGCTCGCCTCCCGCGCCTCCTCCACCACGGCCTGGAAGCCCTCGTCCCCGGGATGGTCCGAGCACGCCGCCCGGAACTGCGCCACGATCTCCAGGGCGACCTCCTCCCAACGCGCCGCGCACACCCGGTAGACGGGGTCGGTGAAGAAGGAGATCAGGGAGTTCTGCTCGGTGTCCGGACCCATGCCGAGCGCCAGCGCGGCCGCCTCGTTGTACATCACCGTGTTCCAGTACACGTCCATGATGTGCGCCGGGAACGGCATCCACGCGTCGATCAGCCGCTTCAGGCCGTGGCACATGCCCCGGTCGCGCGGCTCGACCTCCAGCGCGGGCGGATTGAGCCCCGCGAGCACGTACAGGTGCCTGCGCTCGGCACTCGTCAGCCGGAGCACCCGTCCCACCGAGTCCAGGACCTGGGCCGACACCGTGATGTCGCGCCCCTGCTCCAGCCACTGGTACCAGGACGCCCCCACCCCGGCCAGCACGGCCACCTCCTCCCGCCGCAGCCCGGGCGTGCGCCGCCGGGCCCCGCCGTCCGGCAGGCCGGCCGCCGCCGGAGTGATCCGGGCGCGCCGGCTCATCAGAAAGCGGCGCAGCTCGGAGCGGCGGTGCTGGTCGATCGGTACGGCCACGGAAGTCCCCCTGACGGCAGCCTGGTGGTGCCGCCAACAGGATAAGTTCCCTCTCTCCACGGCCGTTCCCCGGCCACGAGGGTGGGCCCATGCCGATCGACACACAGAAGACACCCCCCGCCGAGGCCGCGGCCGCCCCCGGGACGGACCGGCTCGGGGGCCGGGCCGGACTGGTCCTCCTCGTGCTCTGCGCCGCCCAGTTCATGGTGGCGCTCGACTTCTCCGTACTCAACGTGGCGCTGCCCGCGCTCGGCAGGGACCTCGGCTTCAGCCCGTCCGCCCTCCAGTGGGCCGTCACCGCCTTCGCCCTGCCCTCCGGCGGCTTCCTGCTCCTCTTCGGCCGGATCGCCGACCTCTACGGCCGCAGACGGCTGTTCCTGACCGGCCTCGCCGTCTTCGGCGCCGCCTCCCTCCTGGCCACCCTCGCCTGGAACCCGGCCTCCTTCCTGGCCGGCCGCGCCCTGCAGGGCATGGGCGCGGCCGTCATCGTGCCGACCGGGATGTCCCTGCTGACCACCACCTTCCCGGAGGGGCCGCTGCGGGCCAGGGCGCTGGGCATCTCCGGCACCCTGCTCTCCCTCGGCTTCACCGTCGGCATGCTGCTCGGCGGGGCCATGACCGACAGCCTCGGCTGGCGCTCCACCATGGCCCTGCTCGCGGTCGCCGCCGCGCTCGTGCTCGCCTTCGCCCCCGGACTGCTGCCCGAATCGCGCACCCCGGAGCGGCCCCGTCCGGACGTACCCGGCGCCGTCACCGTCACCGGCGGTCTGCTCGCGCTGATCTACGCCCTGTCCACGGCCGCCCAGCGCGGCTTCGGTGGCGCCGACGTCCTCGGGACGCTCGCCGCCGGCCTGCTGCTCCTGGCCGCCTTCGCCGTGGTCGAGTCGCGCTCCCCGGCCCCGCTGGTGTCGCTGCCGATGCTGAAGCGGCCCACGGTCGCCTGGGGCAACCTCGGGGGACTGGTCACCTTCTCGATGATGTCCACGACCGCCTTCGTCCTGACCCTCTACCTCCAGGAGACCCTGGGGCTGTCCTCGCTGCGGACCGGCCTGGTCTTCGGCGTGCAGGGCCTGGCCTCCGCCGTCGCCGGCTCGTACGCGCCCCGGATCATCGGCCGCTTCGGCGCCCGCCGCACGCTGACCGTCTCGCTCCTGGGCCAGGGGGTGTTCACCGCCGCGCTGCTCGGAGCCGGCTCCGAGTCCGGCGCGCTGCTGGTGACGGTCGCGGTGTCGCTGGCGAGCATGTTCCACCTCGGCGCGATCATCTCGTACGGGGTGACGGTGACGAGCGGAGTGCCCGACGCGGAACAGGGCCTGGCCACCGGCCTGATCACCACCACCCAGCAGGTCGGCATCACCATCGGCATCCCGCTGCTCGGGGTGCTGGCCACCACCCGGGTCCCGCTCTTCGAGGGCGTGCGGACGGTCCTGGCGATCGACGCGGCCGTGGTGATCGCGGCGGCCCTGCTGGTGGGGGTGGGCCTGGGCTCGGGTACGGGCCCAGGCCGGGGCCGCGGTCACCGGGGAGGCCGGCGCACGGGCGGCGTCGGTTAGGGTCGGCAGCGCGGCGCCGTACGGCGCACCCCGCACGACGAACCACCATCGACCACGAGGAGCAGCCGTGAGCCGGCCGGCGTCCACCGTTCTGCAGCAGGAGATCGCCCGGGAACTCCAGGTGGCGGAGACCTTCGACGCGCACCGGGAGATCGAGCGCCGGGTGGCCTTCCTGGCCGAGCGCCTCACCTCCACCGGGCTGCGCTCCCTGGTGCTCGGCATCAGCGGCGGGGTGGACTCCACCACGGCCGGGCGGCTCTGCCAGCTCGCCGTGGAGCGGGTCCGGGCGGCCGGCCACGAGGCGACGTTCTACGCGATGCGGCTGCCGTACGGCGTCCAGGCCGACGAGCACGACGCCCAGCTCGCGCTCGGCTTCATCGACGCGGACCGGGTGCTGACGGTGGACGTCAAGCCCGCGAGCGACGCCGCGCTGGACGCCTCCCTCGCGGGCGGCACCGCCTTCCGGGACGCCGGCCACCAGGACTTCGTCCACGGCAACATCAAGGCCCGGCAGCGGATGATCGCCCAGTACGCGGTGGCCGGCGCCCACGACGGCCTCGTCGTCGGCACCGACCACGCGGCGGAGGCGGTCTCGGGCTTCTTCACGAAGTTCGGCGACGGCGCGGCCGACCTCGTCCCCCTGACCGGTCTGACCAAGCGCCGGGTCCGCGCGGTCGCCGACGCCCTGGGCGCCCCCGCGGAGCTGGTCTGGAAGACGCCGACGGCGGACCTGGAGACCCTGGCCCCGGGCAAGGCCGACGAGGACGCCCTGGGCGTCACGTACGACGACATCGACGACTTCCTGGAGGGCAAGCCGGTGGACGAGCGCGCCTTCGAGACGATCGTCCGCCGCTACCGCCTGACGGACCACAAGCGCAGCCTGCCGATCGCGCCGTAGCGCGACCGCGGCCCGCCGGGGGCAACGGCCGCCCCGCCACCGCCGGGGACCCGCGCTACGGTGCCGACCCGCCCCCGGCGTGGCCGCCGATCGTCAGCTCGACCTCGTCTCCCGTCCGGGCGAACTCCCGCACCAGCCAGGTGCGGGAGCCGATCGAGGTCCCGGCGCCGGTGGTGTAGGCGGGGACGGCGAGGACGGCCCCGGTCCGGTCCTCGGTGCGCAACCGCGCCTCGGCAACCACGTCGTCCGAGAACCGCAGCTCCAGCTCGACCGGGCGAGGGGCCCGTGCGAAGGCGTGGGGATCGGGCAGACCCCGGAGGCGGCAGCGAGCACCCGGGAACAGGTGGGTATGACCGCAGACGGCCAGGAAGGCGTCGGATCCGGTCGGACAGGCGGGGGACTGGGTCATGGTGGCTCCGGGATGCGGGGCGGTGGCGGACCCGGGCAGTGTGGCCCCCGGACGGCCCCACGGTGCGGTTCCCGGGCCGCGCATTCCACGCCCCGTCACCCGCTCGGAGCCGGGGACCGCCCCGAAGCCGTCGGGTACGCCCGGGCCCGTCCCCGGCACGCCCCGCTCGCGTCGGCCCGGACGGCCCCGCCCATCCACGCCGTTCGCCGAGGATCGCCGACACATCGTGCCGGTGCCGGTCCGGATACGGTGGCGGCATGGCGACGATCCTGCGGCACCTTCGACCCGGATTCACGTGGGATTGGTGGGCGGTCGCCGCCGCGGCGTTCCTCGTCCAGTTCTCTGCGCCGCTCCCGCGGACGCGTCAGGTGCGCGTGTGGATGTCGCCCCGGGTGGTCGACGTGATGATGCCGCGCCGGCCCAGGTCGCCCGGCGGGATGCCGGGGTGGTGGCCGGGGCGGCCGGTGCCCGGGGTGGCTCCGAGGGCGAGGCGGGAGACGATGCGGTAGCGGTCGCCCCGGTACACCGAGTGCACGTACTCCACCGGACGGCCCGTCGAATCCGTCGTGAGCCGCTCGATGAGGAGGGCGGGGGAGAGCAGCGGCACGTCCAGCAGGTCGGCCTCGGCCTCGTTGACCACGGTCGGTTCGATCGACTGCTGCGCCTCGTGGACGTGGACGCCGTGGTGGTCGCGCAGGTGCTCGTAGAGGTCGCCCGCCTCCAGCTCGGCCGGGGTGAGCGCCGGTATCAGGTCCGCCGGGATGTGCAGGTGCTCGATGGCCATCGGCGCCCCGTCCACCAGCCGGAGCCGGGCGATGTAGAGCAGCCGTGCCCCCGGGGAGATCCGCAGGCGGCGGCCGATGCGGGCGCCCGCCGGGGCGGTGGAGTGCTCCAGGACCCTGCTGGACCAGTGGCCCGAGGCCTGCCGGACGGCGAACGGCGCCTCGTCGGCCGAGAGTTCCTGGGTGATCTTGGCCGGTGCCACGAACATGCCGCGGCCGTGCTCGCGCACCAGGACCCCGGTGGCGACCAGCTCGTCCACGGCGGCGCGCAGCGTGGGCCGGGAGACCTCCAGGGCGGCGCACAGGGTGCGCTCGGAGGGGATCGCGTCCCCGGGACGGCGGACGTCGATCAGGCCCAGCAGGTGCTCGCGGACGCGCTCCCGCTTGAGGACCGATCCGGGGGCTGTCCCCGGTGGCGGTCCGGGATGCGCCGACGGAGCCGCTTCCGAGGAGTCGTGTGCCACGGCTCGCCTCCCTCACCTCTGGTCAGCTGTCCAACTGGTCATGTGCATCTAACCATTTGGGGTGTTGGTCTCGCGAGGGCCGGTTCAATGATCCTTGGTGCGGGGAGGGTTGACGCGGTGACCGGGTCATGCCACCTTCTAGCCACCCGGTTGGCCACCTTGCCAATTGGTCAGGTCCGGGCGGTGGTCGCGGGCGGCGCCTCAGCCGACGGCAGGCCGTGAGCGGGCCGTCGGCAGCCCGTCGGCCAACCGAGCCCCGCCACCACCGCCCACCCGCGCCCCGCCGCTCCCCAGCAATCCCGACCAGGTGAGGAACCCACCGCGCATGTTCCCCCGCCCCGACATCTCGCTCGTCCCCCGCCCCGACTCCCTCACCCTCCACCCCGGTCACTTCACCCTCGACGCCCACACCGCCCTGCGCGCCGGTCCGGGCACCGAGGACGCCGCCGCCCTGCTCCGCGAGGTCCTGGCCCCCGCCACCGCACTGCCGCTGCCGCCGCGGTCCGACGGCCGGATCGTCCTCCTCCTCGACCCGGCCCTCGGCGGCCTCGGTGCGGAGGGCTACGGCCTCGGCATCTCCCCGGAGGCCGTCGTCCTGCGCGCCGCGCGCCCCGCAGGCCTGCTGCTCGGCGTGCAGACCCTGCGCCAGCTGCTGCCCCCCGAGACCCTCGCCGACGCCCCGCAACGGCGCACCGGGTGGACCCTGCCCTGCCTGCGGATCACCGACCGGCCGCGGTTCGTGTGGCGCGGAGCCCTGCTCGACGTCGCGCGCCACTTCCAGCCCGTCTCGTACCTACGCCGCTTCGTGGACCTGCTGGCCCTGCACAAGCTGAACGTGCTGCACCTCCACCTCACCGACGACCAGGGCTGGCGGATGCCCGTCGCCGCCTACCCCCGGCTCACCGAGACCGGCGGCCGGCGCCGCGAGAGCGACGGGGACGGCATCCCGCACGAGGGCGCGTACAGCAGGGCCGAACTCGTCGACCTGGTCGCGTACGCCGCGCGCCGGGGCGTCTCCGTCGTCCCCGAGATCGAGATGCCCGGGCACACCCGGGCCGCCCTCGCCGCCTACCCGCACCTCGGCAACCGCCCCGGCACCCGGCTGGAGACCTGGACGCGCTGGGGCGTCTGCGAGAACATCCTCGGCGTCCACGACGAGGTGTTCGACTTCTGCCGCACCGTGCTGGACGAGGTGAGCGAGGTCTTCCCCTCTCCGTACGTGCACATCGGCGGCGACGAATGCCCCCGCACCGAGTGGGAGGCCTCCGGGGCGGCGCGCGCCCGGGCCGCCGCCGAGGGGCTGGCCGGTCCGGGCGAGCTGCACGGCTGGTTCATGCGGACCGTCGCCGCCCACCTCACCTCGCTCGGCCGCCGCCCGCTCGGCTGGACCGAGACCGGCACCGAACTGCCCTCCGACTTCACGATCCTGACCTGGCGCGACGCCGAGCACGGCCGCCGCGCCGCGCTGCGCGGCCACGACGTGGTCATGGCGCCGTTCCGCTCGACCTACCTGGACTACCCGCAGTCCGCCGACCCCGGTGAGCCCCGCGGCCAGGACGGCGGCGTGCTCGACCTGCGCGGGGTCTACGACAACGATCCCGCCCCCGCGCACTGGGAGCCCGAGGCGGCCCGGCGCGTCCTGGGCACGCAGGCCCAGCTGTGGACCGAGTACGCGCGCACGCCCGAGCAGCTCGACTACCTGGCCTTCCCCCGGCTCTGCGCCCTCGCCGAGACCGCCTGGTCGGCGCACCGCGACTGGCCCGGCTTCCTGCACCGGCTCGGCCACCACCGGACCCGGCTCGCCGCCCTCGGGGTACGCGGCCGCACCCCGCACCCCACCGGCCCCACCCCGTACCCCACCGGCCCCACCCCGCACACCGTTCCCGTCCCGTGATCCCCCCACCCCGAGAGGAACGCCCCATGCGAAGCCGAACCCGAACCGGCACCGGAGCCCGTACACCGAACCGCCGGACCGCCGCCCTGGCCCTCGCCCTCGCCGTCGGCCTCGGCGCGGCCGCCCTGACCGCACTGCCGGCCAGCGCGGCCGCCGACTCGGTCAAGGTGCTGTACCGGACCAGTGCCGCCGGGGCCACCACCGACCAGGTCGAGCCGTGGCTGAAGGTGGTCAACAACGGCGCCGCCACCGTCCCGTTGAGCCAGGTCAGGCTGCGCTACTACTTCAAGGCCGACACCGCGACCGCCCAGTACCGCTTCGCCTGCTCCTGGGCGGTCAAGGGCTGCGCCAACATCACCGGCACCTTCGGAACCCTGGCCACCCCCACGGCCACCGCCGACCGCTTCCTGGAGATCTCCTTCGGGGGCGGCGCGGGATCCCTCGCGCCCGGCGCCGACACCGGGGACATGCAGCTGCGGTTCCACCGCACGGACTGGCAGACCCTGAACCAGGCCGACGACTACTCCTTCGACGCCTCGCGCACCGCCTACGGCGACTTCGCCAAGGTCACGGCGAAGCTCGGCGGCGCCACGGTCTGGGGCACCGCGCCCGGGGGCAACACCCCGGACCCCACCCCGACCCCGACCCCGACCGGCCCCGGCCCCGGCCCGTCCGGGGCCACCCTCTTCGACGACTTCTCCTACGCCTCCCACACCGACCCGGCCCTCGCCGCGCACGGCTGGAGCGTGCGCTCCGACGCGGGCGGGCCCGGGGTCCCGGGCGCGACCTGGGCGCCGGAGAACGTCACCTTCGGGACGGAGGCCGGCAACTCCGTCATGAACCTGGAGACGTCCACCGCCGGCTCCGGTGCGAGCACGAAGCACACGGAGGTCCTCACCCGGGCGACGAAGTTCAAGAACGGCACCTACGCCGCCCGGGTGAAGTTCGCCGACGCCCCGAAGTACGGCCCGGACGGCGACCGCCTCGTGCAGACCTTCTTCACCATCAACGACCTCAAGGCCCCGATGGCCGACGACTACGCCGAGTACGACTTCGAGTACCTGCCCAACGGCGGCTGGGGCGAGCCCGCCAACATCCTCTACACCACCTCCTGGGAGACCTACCGCCCCGACCCGTGGGAGGCCGTCAACGCGCACTCCGAGGTCCGTACCAGCTACGCGGGCTGGCACGATCTGGTCCTGACCATCGACGGCAACGCCATCACCTACTACGTCGACGGCCGGCCGTTCGGCACCCACGACGCCCGCTACCTCCCCGAGCGCCCCATGTCCATCAACTTCAACCAGTGGCTGATCGACCTCGACGGGCAGCCCGGCTCCACCGCCCGCGCCTACGACCAGAAGGTGGACTACGTCCTGCACGTCAAGGACCAGGTGCTGACCCCCGCCCAGGTGGCCGCCAAGGTGGCCGCCTACCGCACCGCGGGCACCGCCTTCCAGGACACGGTCCCGAACGGCTGACACCGCGGGCCCGGGGGCCGGAGCCACCGCTCCGGCCCCCGGGCCCGCCCGGCCCCCGGTTCGGCCGTGTCAGCCGCCCGTGGTGACGTCGGCGCACCGGGCGACCACCGCGGCCAGGCTGCCCTCCGTACGCAGCAGCTCGCGCTGGACGCGCGCCCCGTTGCCCCGCTCCAGCAGCAGGGCGATGCCCTCCCGGACGCGCTCGTCGTCGCCGTGGTCCACCAGGGCTTCGCGCACGTGCTCGTACAGCGCCCCGACCGCGTCGGCGGGGGAGGTCTCGCGCATGGTGGCCGGGTGGACGAGCGGGCCGTCCAGCCCCGAGCGGCCGGCCCGCCAGGACGCGAGCCGCAGTAGGCTGGTGCCGATCCGGGCGGGCGGCTCCCCGTCCCGCCAGGCCCGGGACGCGGTCTCGGCCAGGCCGCGGACCAGCGCGGCCAGCAGGACCGGCGTCGAAGCGTCCAGGCACACGTCCGCGACCCTGACCTCGACCGTGGGGTACGCGGCGGACAGCCGGGCGTCGAAGTAGATCATCCCGTTGTCGCGCAGCACGCCGGTGTCGATCATGGCGGCGACCTGCTCGTGGTAGCGGTCGGGGGAGCCGAAGACGTCGACCGGGCCGGCCGAGGGCAGCCGGTTCCACACCCGGCTGCGGTAGCTGCCGTACCCGCTGTCCTCGCCCTGCCAGAACGGCGAGTTCGCGCTCATCGCGGTCAGGACGGGCAGCCACGGCCGGATCCGGTCCAGCACGGCGACGCCCTCCTCGTCCGACTCGACCGACACGTGGACGTGGCAGCCGCACGTCAGCTGCTCCTGCGCCGTCATGCCGAACTGCTCGGCGACCCACTCGTAGCGCTTGCCGGCGTTGATCGACGGCTGGACGGCCACCGGCGAGGTGGCGAGCGCCGCCACCCGTGCGCCCGCGGACGCCGCGTGCCGGGCGGCCTCGGCACGGCACCGGGTGACCTCCTCCAGCAGTTCGCCCATCTCCGTCACCGGCTTGGTCGCGAACTCCACCTGCTCCTGCTGCAGCTCCTCCTCGAACGCGTGCTCCTGCTGCTCCCCGCTCGCGGGGTGCCGACCGGCGGACCGGTCCGCGGCCGCCAGCACCGCATCCGACAGGGCCAACGGCTCACCGCTGCGGGCGTCCACCAGCAGCAGTTCCTCTTCCACGCCTACGCTTCGCATGCCGCCGCCCATCACTCACCGGTCTGATCCCCTGCCGCCTGCCCGCCCGGCCCCCGGCCATGCGGAATCCGCCGGGTTGAGTCGCCGGGCGCGGGGCAGGCGCGCCGTCGACCGCGGTGCCACCGGCCCCGGCCCCGTGGCGGGGGCGGCACCGGAGAACCCGAACGAGGGAGTTGTTCCGCATGACCGAGAACGTGTGGTCCTACCGCGCCGGCGTGGACTACCTGGCGGCCGAACTGACCGGGTACAAGGTCGAGGCCCTCGACGGCGCCATCGGCAAGATCGACAAGCACTCGGACGAGGTCACCGACGCGTACCTGGTCGTCGACACCGGCGTGTGGATCCTCGGCAAGGAGGTCCTGCTCCCGGCCGGTGTGGTGACCCGCATCGACCACGAGGCCGAGAAGGTCTACGTGGACCGGACGAAGGACCAGGTCAAGGCGGCCCCGGAATTCCACCGCGACCGGCACCTGGGGGACGGGGGCTACCGCGAGCAGGTCGGTACGCACTACGGCTCCGGCATGCCCTTCGGCCTCCCGCCGGCCTGAACCGGCCCCGGGACGGGCGGCGAGGTGACGCGGGGCGGCGCGCGGGGCGGGAGCCGGGCGCGCGGTCAGGACGGGAGCGGCCGGGCCTCGACCCGGTGCGCCGGCTCCTGCCCGCCGCCGCTCGCCAGCATGCGCACCTCGCCCTGATCGCTGATCTCCGCCCGGACGATCCCGGTCTCGTCGGCGTAGACCGGGTGGCCGCCCGGACCCTTCTGCCCGGTGTCGGACACCTCCACCGTGTCCTGCCCCTCCTCGGGACCGTCCTGAAAGACCAGCTCGTACCTGTTGGTCGGCATCTCGCCCCATCCGTCCTCGGCGCTACGGGCACGTCCACACGCAGCCACACGCATCCACACGACCCAGCGGTCCGCCCGGGCTCCCGCCCGCAACGGCGGCTCCGGCCGGCTCCCGCGCCGTGTGACGCGGCGGACCGGCGGGAGCTCACCGCCATGCTGCGACGTGTCCCGGCGCCGCGCATCCCGCGGGAGGCCATCCGGCGGCCCGGAGCGGCGCGGCGCCCCGGCCCGCGTCCGTACGGGCGCCCCGGTCCCGTACGGACGCGGCAGCGCCCCTCAGCTCTCCGCCAGCACGATCAGCGCGTCCTGCGCGGTGAAGCGGATCCGCCGCCGCTTGTCCGGGTTGAGCCACACGCCGTGATCGGGTCCGGTGCCCGCCGCAGCGCGCACCCGGTACCCGACCGCGCACTCGCCGCGGCGCCGGGCCGACTCGACGACCGTGGCGAAGGAGACCTGCCGGTCCACCCGGACGTAGTCCGCGACCGGCTTAAGGTAGAGCTCGCTGCCGTCCGCCCGGAACAGCTCCTCGAACACGTCGGCCAGATAGCCGCTCTCCGATATCTGGGTCATCAGCAGGCTGATCAGCTGGCCGCTCACGATGAAATCGGCGCCGTCCCGGGCGGGCGCCAGCAGCCGGTTGCCGTCGTCGGACATCTCGGTGGTCAGTGCGAGCTCCCGGTGCGCGGCCTCCCCGATGGCCCGCAGGTGCAGCAGCGTGACCAGCGTCCGGTCGTCGGTCTCGGACTCCGAGCCGGTCGCGGCCGACGGGCCGGGCCCCAGGGCCGGCGCGGCCGTGGGACCGCGGCCCGTCTCGCCGACGACGATCACGCCGTCGTACGACGGCACGTCCAGCTTGTCCAGCACCTGCGGATCGGTGATGTCCCCGCTGTGGAAGGCCACTTCGAGCCGCTGGAGGTCTGCCGCGACCTCGGGGACGCCGCGGGCCGCGCCGTCGTCGTCGAGGGCTACGACGTCCAGGGTGGTCCCGGGGGGCACGTACCCGTCGAGCTGCTCCACGACGAGCGGAGCGCGCCGGTTCCAGCCCAGCAGGAGCAGCCGCTCGGCGACCGCGGGCGCCGGCCCGGCCGTGACGACGGCGTCCTCTTCCACACAGGAGGCGGCGTCGGCGACGACGACCGCGTCGTCGTCCCCGGCGATGACGACGATCCGGTCGCACCCGTCGATGGGCGTGGCCGGATCGGGATTGAGCGACACCCCGCCGTCCGCATGCAGCAGCCCCACCACCGAGGACGTGGTGAACGACAGCAGGCTCTCGCCGAAGGTGCGGCCCGCGAGCGGGCCCGCGTCGGTCGTGTAGAACTCGTCGCCGTCGAAGTCCAGCAGCTCCTGGTACACGAGCGAGAGCCCGGGCTGCCGGGCCGTCTGCACCAGCAGCCGGGCGACGATGTCGTCCACGCACAGCACGTGCGCGCCCGGTCCGGCGGCGAGCCGCGCGGTGACGTGGTTGCGGGTGTCGCGCACGGCCGCCACGACCACCGCCGTGCCGCCGATCTCGGGGACCGCGGCGTTCAGGGCGAGCAGCGTCTTCACCACGAGGGCGTCGCCGGCGTCCCCGTCCGGGGGCAGGACGAACACGGCCTTCGCGGTCTGCGGGCTCACCCGGGCGAGCACCATCGGGTCGGTCGTGTGGCCGTTGCGGCAGATGATCCGCGTGGTGCGGGTGTCGTGCATGCGGGTGGCGATCTCGTCCTCCATCTCCACCTTGTCCTTGGGCGCGAGCACGGCGACGGTCGCCCGCCGCTGGTTGGCGTTGGCCGCCACCAGCTCCCCGACCACGGGAAAGATCTGGTCGGACCACCCCAGGACCACGGTGTGCCGGGACTCCATCACCGTCGAGTGGCCCAGGCGCAGCGACATGATGCGCCCGTTGATCCCGGTGGTGATCAGGCTGACCAGCGTCGACACGAACAGCAGGGCCACCAGCGCGAGCGCGACCGACGCCACCACGTACACCGGCGACCCGACCGCGCCCCCGATCTTCAACGTCTGCCCGACGCTCACCCACACCGCGGTGAGACGGCCGGAGAGGCTGGTCGGCGCGGTGCGGTCGGCCCACACGAGCACCGCGCTCGCCGGGATCACCACGATCAGGCAGGCCAGCGAGAGCCAGCCGACGAGCGCTGCGGTGCCGCCCGCCACCACGTTGTCGAACCTGTACCTGAGCCGCAGCCGGAAGGACGTCGTGTGCTGCTGCGCCACGCTAGCTCCCGAGCCTGAGACGACGCGCCGGTGGGGACGGGGGACGGCTGCCCGCAGCCCCCGGCCCCACGTTAGGGAGCGGCGTGCGGGCGGGCCCGGGAAGTGCCACCGGCTCACCCAGAGGTATGAACGTGCCGCGAAGAGGCATGAACGGGCCGCGCACCGGACCGGCCGGTGTGCGGCCTGTGGCCTGCGGCGCGATGCGGCTCAAGTCGAGCGTGGTGCGCACGGTCTGAACCCGGCCGCGTCCCGGCGGTGCGGGGCCGGGGGCGGCGGGGGGCGCCGTTGCGTCCTGCCATTTCACGCCAACTCTCCGCGGTCGCCGGAGGGTTGTGCGGCATCTGACCTAAATTCTACGGGGCCCGTCCGATCGCCCCAGGAGGTCAGATTGCAGCACAGGCGCTTCCTCGCCCTCACCCGTGCGTTACGCCGGTCCCACCTGCTCATCGCCTTCGCCCTCGGTTCGCTGCTGATCGGCCTGACCCCGCTGCTCGGCGCCGCCACCTCGGCGGCGGCCGGCCGGGCGCCCGAGCCCCGGCCCGTGCCCGAACCCTTCGAGCAGCGGCCGGCCACCACGTCGCCGCACCACGGCGTGGCCCCGGCGAACGCGATGGAACCGGCGGCCCCGGTCCTCGACCGCGCCGGCTGGACGGCCACCGCGAGCGACGAGGAGACGGCCGGGGAGAACGGCCGCGCCGCCAACGTCCTCGACGGCAACGCCACCACCCTCTGGCACAGCAGATGGAGCGCTCCCGCGGCCCCGTTCCCGCACAGCATCACCATCGACACGCACCGCACCGCGGTGGTCTCCGCGCTCGTCTACCTGCCCCGGTCCGGCGTCGCCAACGGACGCGTCGGCGAGTACGCCGTGAGCCTCAGCACAGACGGCCGGAGCTGGGGCGACCCGGTGGCCACCGGCACCCTCGCCGACGACGGCAGCGCCAAGACCCTCGGCTTCGCCCCCCAGGGCGCCCGCTTCGTCCGGCTGACCGCCCTCACCGAGGCCGGCAACCGCGGGCCCTGGACGTCCGCCGCCGAGATCAACCTGCTGGGCGACCCCGGCACCCCGGCCGCCACCGTCGACCTGTCCCGCGCCGGCTGGACGGCCACCGCGAGCGACGAGGAGACGGCCGGGGAGAACGGCCGCGCCGCCAACGTCCTCGACGGCAACGCCACCACCCTCTGGCACAGCAGATGGAGCGCTCCCGCGGCCCCGTTCCCGCACAGCATCACCATCGACACGCACCGCACGACCGCCGTCTCCGCGCTCGTCTACCACCCCCGGCCCGACGGGGCGAACGGCCGGGCCGGCGCCTACACCGTCACCACCAGCGCCGACGGCGCGACCTTCGGGGCGCCGGTCGCGACGGGCACCTGGCGCGACGACGACACCGTCAAGACCGCCACCTTCACCCGCACCGAGAACGCCCGCTTCGTACGGCTGACCGTCACCTCCGAGGCCGGCGGCCGCGGCCCGTGGACCTCGGCCGGCGAGATACGCCTGAGCGGACCGGCCGGCCCGGCCGTCCACGGCGCCTGGGACCGGATCACCGGCTTCCCGCTGGTGCCCGTGGCCACCGCCGTCCTGCCCGGTGACAAACTGCTGGCCTGGTCCGCCTACGCGGTCGACCGCTTCGGCGGCAGCAACGGCTACACCCAGACCGCGATCCTGGACCTGAAGACGGGCAAGGTCACCCAGCGCCGCATCGACAACACCGGCCACGACATGTTCTGCCCCGGCATCGCGATGCTCGCCGACGGCCGCGTCCTGGTCACCGGGGGCAGCAACGCGGAGAAGGCCAGCATCTACGACCCGGCCACCGACACCTGGTCCGCGACCACGAGCATGAACACCGCCCGCGGCTACCAGGCCATGACCCTGCTCTCCACCGGCGAGGCCTTCGTCCTCGGCGGCTCCTGGAGCGGGGCGGCCGGCGACAAGGCGGGCGAGGTCTGGTCACCGGACACCCGGACCTGGCGCAGGCTCCCGGGCGTCCCCGCGGCGCCGGCCCAGACGGCCGACCCGGCCGGCCCCTACCGCGCCGACAACCACATGTGGCTGCACGCCACCTCGGGCGGCAGGGTGCTGCAACTGGGCCCGAGCAGGCAGATGAACTGGATCACGACCAGCGGCGGCGGCAGCATCACCCCGGCCGGCCCACGCGCCGACAGCCCGGACGCGATGACCGGCAACGCGGTCGCCTACGACATCGGCAAGCTCCTCACCCTGGGCGGTTCGCCCGCCTACGAGAAGACCCCGGCCACCGGCCGCGCCTACACCGTGACCGTGTCGGGCGACCAGGTCCGGGCCGCCCGCACCGGCGACATGGAGCACGCCCGCGGCTTCGGCAACAGCGTCGTCCTGCCCGACGGCAAGGTGGCCGTCTTCGGCGGACAGGCCAACCCGGTGCCGTTCAGCGACGCGACCTCGGTCCTGACCCCCGAGCTCTGGGACCCCGCCACCGGGACCTTCAGCCCGCTCGCCACCATGGCCGTACCGCGCAACTACCACAGCGTGGCCAACCTGCTCCCCGACGGACGGGTCTTCTCCGGCGGCGGCGGCCTGTGCGGCGACTGCGCGACCAACCACCCCGACGGGGCCGTCTTCACCCCGCCGTACCTCCTCGACGCGGACGGATCGCCGAAACCGCGACCCGCCATCACCGCGGGCGTGCCCCCCAGGACCGCACCGGGCACCACGCTCGCGGTGAGCACCGACAAGCCGGTGGCGTCCTTCGTCCTCATGCGGGCCGCGGCCGCGACCCACTCCACCGACAACGACCAGCGCCGCGTCCCGCTCGCCTCCACGGCCACCGGAACCGGAACGTACGCGGTGTCCGTCCCCGCCGACCCCGGTGTGGTCCTGCCCGGCACCTACCTGCTCTTCGCCCTCGACGCCCAAGGGGTGCCGAGCAGGGGCGAGTTCGTCACGGTCTCCTGAGGCCGCGACGCGCGGTGCGGCGCCGGCCGGACGGCCGCCGCCGCACCGCGAGGTGACCGCACGGCCCGGGACAGGGTACGAAGGGCCGGTGAACGAACAGATCCCGACCGCGACCGTACGCGTGTTCATCGCCCTGGCCCCGCCCGACGACGCGAAGGAGGAGCTCGCCGCGGCGCTGCGCCCCGCCTACGCGGCGTACCCGCTCATGCGGTGGAACCGCATCGAGGACTGGCACGTCACCCTGGCCTTCCTCGGCGAGGTCCCGGTCGCCACCGTGCCCCTCCTGCGGCCCCCGCTGGCCGCCCTCGCGGCGTCGGGCCGGCCCGTACGCCTGGACCTGCGCGGCGGCGGGCACTTCGGCGAGCGGGTGCTGTGGAGCGGGATCGGCGGCGACCTCGAAGGGCTGCACCTGCTCGCCTCCGAGGTGCGCGCGGTGGTCAAGGAGTGCGGGATCCCCTTCGAGGACCGGCCGCTGCGCCCCCACCTGACGCTGGCCCGGGCCCGCCGCAACGACGCCGCCTCCGCCGTGGACGCCGCCGCCGGGCTCGCCGGGTTCACCGGCCGCCGGTGGTCCGCCGAGCGCCTGCACCTGGTCGGCAGCAACATCGGCCGCGGGCCGGGACCGATCCACTACCGCGACATCCAGGCCTGGCCCCTCGGCGCGGGGAGCGGCGGGGACGGCTGAGGCCCCGTCGGCCGCGTCCCCGCCGCCGGTCCGGCCCGGGCCGGGTCAGCCGCCGATGTACCGGGCCAGGTGCTCGCCGGTGAGGGTGGAACCGTCCGCGACCAGTCGGGCGGGCGTCCCCTCGAAGACGATCCGGCCGCCGTCGTGGCCGGCGCCCGGGCCCAGGTCGATGATCCAGTCGGCGTGCGCCATGACCGCCTGGTGGTGCTCGACCACGATCACCGACTTGCCCGAGTCCACGAGCCGGTCGAGCAGGCCGAGCAACTGCTCCACGTCCGCGAGGTGCAGGCCCGCCGTCGGCTCGTCGAGGACGTAGGTCCCGCCCTTCTCCGCCATGTGCGTGGCCAGCTTGAGCCGCTGCCGCTCACCGCCGGACAGCGTCGTCAGCGGCTGCCCGAGGCTCAGGTAGCCCAGCCCGACGTCGGCCAGCCGGACGAGGACGCGGTGCGCGGCCGGGGTGTGCGCCTCGCCGGAGCCGAAGAACTCCGCAGCCTCGGACACCGACATCGCGAGCACCTCGCTGATGTCGCGCCCGCCGAAGCGGTACTCCAGCACCGCCGCCTGGAACCGCTTCCCCTCGCACTCCTCGCACGGGGTGGCGACCCCGGCCATCATCGCCAGGTCGGTGTAGACGACGCCCGCGCCGTTGCACAGCGGACAGGCGCCCTCGGAGTTGGCGCTGAACAGTGCGGGCTTGACCCCGTTGGCCTTGGCGAAGGCCTTGCGGATCGGGTCGAGCAGGCCGGTGTACGTGGCCGGGTTGCTGCGGCGCGAGCCGCGGATCGGGCTCTGGTCGACCGAGACCACGTCGGCGCCGGCCGGGAGCGATCCGTGCACCAGCGAGCTCTTGCCGGAGCCGGCGACCCCGGTGACGACGACCAGCACGCCGAGCGGCACGTCCACGTCGACGTCGCGCAGGTTGTGCGTGGAGGCGCCGCGGATCTCCAGCGTGCCGGTCGGCTCGCGCACCGCGTCCTTGAGGGCGGCCCGGTCGTCGAAGTGGCGGCCCGTGACGGTGCCGCTCGACCGCAGCCCCTCGACGGTGCCCTCGAAACAGACGGTGCCGCCCGCCGACCCGGCTCCGGGGCCGAGGTCGACGACGTGGTCGGCGATCGCGATCGTCTCCGGCTTGTGCTCCACGACGAGCACCGTGTTGCCCTTGCCGCGCAGCCGCAGCAGCAGCTGGTTCATCCGCTGGACGTCGTGCGGGTGCAGGCCCGTGGTCGGCTCGTCGAAGACGTAGGTGACGTCGGTGAGCGAGGAGCCGAGGTGCCGGATCATCTTGACGCGCTGCGCCTCGCCCCCCGACAGCGTCCCCGACGCGCGGTCGAGGGAGAGGTAGCCCAGGCCGATCTCCACGAACGAGTCGAGGGTCTGGCGCAGCATCGCGAGGAGCGGCGCCGCCGACGGCTCGTCGATGCCGCGGATCCACGCGGCGAGATCGCTGATCTGCATCGCGCACGCGTCGGCGATGTTGATCTTCTCGATCCGTGAGGAGCGGGCCGCCTCGCTCAGCCGGGTGCCCGCGCACTCGGGGCAGGTGGTGAAGGTGACCGCCCGGTCCACGAACGCCCGGATGTGCGGCTGCATCGACTCCCTGTCCTTGGACAGGAACGACTTCTGGATCTTGGGGATGAGGCCCTCGTAGGTGAGGTTCACCCCCTCCACCTTCACCTTGGTCGGCTCGCGGTAGAGGAAGTCCTGCATCTCCTTCTTCGTGAACCGGCGGATCGGCTTGTCGGGGTCGAGGAAGCCCGACTCCGCGTAGAGCCGCGTGGTCCACCAGCTGTCCGACTTCCAGCCGGGGATGGTGAAGGCGCCCTCGGCGATCGACTTGGAGTCGTCGTAGAGCTGGGTCAGGTCGATGTCCGAGATGCTGCCCCGGCCCTCGCAGCGCGGACACATGCCGCCGATGCGGTTGAACGTCGCCTTCACGGTCCTGCTGGCGCCGCGCTCGACCGTGATCGCGCCGCTCGCCCGGACCGAGGGGACGTTGAAGGCGAACGCGCCCGGTGACCCGATGTGCGGCGTGCCGAGCCGGCTGAAGAGGATGCGCAGCATCGCGTGGACGTCGGTGGCGGTGCCGACCGTCGAGCGCGGGTCGGAGCCCATCCGCTGCTGGTCGACGATGATCGCGGTCGTCAGCCCTTCCAGCACGTCGACCTCGGGCCGGGCCAGTGTCGGCATGAAGCCCTGTACGAACGCGCTGTACGTCTCGTTGATCAGCCGCTGCGACTCCGCCGCGACCGTGCCGAACACCAGCGAGCTCTTGCCCGAGCCGGACACGCCCGTGAACACCGTCAGCCGACGCTTGGGGATCTCGACGCTGACGTCCTTGAGATTGTTCACGCGCGCGCCGTGCACCCGGATCAGGTCGTGGCCGTCGGCCTCCTCGGCGCCGGGCCCGTCCGCCGGGTCCCGGGGCCCGGGCGACTGCGTGTCCGTCCTCGTGGCCCTGCTCATCGTGTCTCCCTCTGTCGGGCTCGATCTGACCAGCTTCGAGCGGTACGTCCGATTCCGCTGCCCGGCTCGGGAGCGGCGACCACCGTATCCGCGCCGCCCCGCTCCGGAGGGCGCCTTCGGGCTCCGCCGGCCGGGGCGCAGGGGCCCGGGCCGGCGGAGCCGGGCTCAGAGGGCGCGCGGCTGGCTGAAGCGGATCATGTTGCCGGCCGGGTCGCGGAAGGCGCAGTCGCGGACGCCGTAGTGCTGGTCGATCGGTTCCTGGAGCACGTCGCCCCCGGCGGCGCGGACGCGCTCGAAGGCGGCGTCGCAGTCGTCGGTGGAGAAGACCACGCCGCGCAGCATGCCCTTGGCCAGGAGCTCCGCCACGGCCTCCTGGTCGGCGGCCGAGGCATCGGGGTGGGCGAGCGGCGGTTC
The DNA here is from genome assembly GCF_008704535.1 of Streptomyces subrutilus. Lineage (NCBI taxonomy): Bacteria > Bacillati > Actinomycetota > Actinomycetes > Kitasatosporales > Streptomycetaceae > Streptomyces > Streptomyces subrutilus. Next base: position 890,401 of record NZ_CP023701.1, on the reverse strand, counting down.
GAGGACGATGCTCACCCCGGGCTGCGCGGGCGATCCGAGGGTCACCCAGCGCATGGCCTGGTGGCCGACGTCGTTGCGCACCTCCAGGCCGAGGGCGTCGCGGTAGAAGGCGAGCGCCTTGTCGTGGTCGTCGACGGCGATGAAGCACTGCGAGAGGTTGATGTCCATGTGCTTCACGCTACGGAGCGCGGAGGGGCGGAGGCTTCTCCATTCCTGACCGGTTGCGGGGCCGGGCCGGCGAAGGGCCAGCGACGGGCCGGGGGCCGTCCGCCCACGCGCCCGCTAGTAGGGCCCGTTGACGTTGTCGATCGAGCCGTAGCGGGCGGCCGCGTAGTTGCTCGCGGCGGTGATGTTGGCGACCGGGTCGTAGGAGTCCAGCGAGGTGCCCGGTACGTGGTAGGCCTTGAAGGTCGGGTCGATCACCTGGAGCAGCCCCTTGGAGGGGGTTCCGGCCGCGGCGTTGGAGTCCCAGTTGTTGATCGCCAGCGGATTGCCCGAGGATTCCCGCATCACGTTGCGCAGAATTCCGTTGTAGGAGCCGGGAATTCCGTGCTGGGCCATGACGGCCAGCGACTCGCGAATCCAGCCGTCCAGGTTGTCGGCATAGGCGGCGGTCGTGGCCTTGACGGCCGTCTGCGAGGCCGGGGCCGTGCCGAGCGTCAGCTTCAGACCGGGTCGGATGGACTCCGGGTTGTCGCCGACCGCGGTCCGGTTCGCGGCGTACAGCTGCTGCCAGCCGCCGGTGAGGGAATGGGCCGCGGCGATCGTGGAGAGGGTGTCGCCCGCGACGACGGAATAGGTGGCCGGAGCGGTGGTCTGCTCGGCGGCTCCGGCGCTGGTGGCGCCGACCAGGGGCAGCGCGAGGGCCGCGCCGCCGGTGCCGAGCAGGGCCAGTCTGCGGGTGAGCGAGCGGTGCTTCGGGCGGCGGTGCTTACCCTGTGCGGGCATGGCGGAATTCCTCACGTGGGGGGACGGGAGAGCCCCGGCGGCGGCCGGATTCGGCAGTCGGCCGCCGGGATGCAGGTGACCGTAGGCGAGGGCGCCCGGCGGGAACAAGACGCGAATTCCGCGGGGAGATCGACTTCCCGGATTCCGCCCGGGAAATGACCATGGAAGCCTCTGTGCGGCATTGTCGATTCCCTTTCCGGGGAAAGGGAATCGGCGGTCGGGCGGGACATGATGTTGAGTGCGTTCGCGTGACTCACATCACGGTTTGAATGCCGTGATCTCAATTCGGGCAAGTCGCCGCTCCACGGGTCTCATTCGGGCGACCTGGGCTTTGCTGGCGAATCACCCATAGGTGACCCTTTCCGGCGCCCGGATGTGCCCGGGACCACAGGTCGGCCCCGCCGCCGGACACCCCGCCGCCGCTCCTCCCGCACGTAAGGCCCGAACGGCGACGGGGCCCCGTACCGCCACCGGTGTCCCGTACTAGAATCCGGCGGAACGCCACCCGTCCGACGGCCGCGATCCGGCCGTCGGACGGGCTCCGCACCGCGCACCCCAGGGGCCGTCCGTGACCATCGAGCACCGCTACCGCCAGCCCGGAACGGTCCTCACCGACCACCGGTTCACCGTCCCGCTCGACCACGCCCGCCCGGACGGCGAGCAGATCGAGCTCTACGCCCGCGAGGTCGTCGGCGCCGGGCAGGACCCCGACGGCCTGCCCTGGCTGCTGTACCTCGAAGGCGGACCCGGCTTCGGCGCCCGCCGGTTCATCGGCCGGCAGGCCTGGCTGGAGCGGGCCCTGACCGAATACCGCGTCCTGCTCCTCGACCAGCGCGGGACCGGCCGCTCCACCCCCGCCGACCGGCAGACCCTGCCGCTGCGCGGCGGCCCGGCCGAACAGGCGGCCTACCTGGCCCACTTCCGGGCCGACTCGATCGTCCGCGACGCCGAGGCCATCCGCCCCGCGCTGACCGGCGGCGCGCCCTGGACCGTGCTCGGCCAGAGCTTCGGCGGCTTCTGCACCACCCGCTACCTGGGCGCCGCACCCGAGGGGCTCACCGCCGCGCTCGTCACCGGCGGCCTGCCCTCGCTCACCGCCACCGCCGAGGAGGTGTACGCGGCCGCGTACCCGCGCATGGAGCGCAAGACCCTCGCCCACTACGCCCGCTACCCGATGGACGTCGAACGCGCCCGCCGGATCGCCGCCCACCTCGCCGAGCGCCCGGCCGAACTCCCCGGCGGCCACCGGCTGACCGTCGAGGGCTTCCAGTCCCTCGGCATCCTCCTCGGCTCGGGTGACGGCAGCCACCAGCTGCACTACCTGCTGGAGGACGCCTTCGTCCCCACCCCCGCGGGCCCGGCCCTCTCCGACGGCTTCCTGGAGGAGGTCCGCTCCCTCCTCTCCTTCGCCGGACACCCGCTGTACGCCCTCCTGCACGAGGCCATCTACGCGCAGGACCCGGTCGCCCCCACCGGTTGGGCGGCCGACCGGGTGCGCGCCCGACACCCGCGCTTCGATGCCGCCGGGACCCTCGCGGGCGAGGAGCCCCTCCTCTTCACCGCGGAGAGCATCCACCCCTGGCACTTCACCACCGACCCGGCCCTCGCACCGCTGCGCGAGGCCGCCGGGCTGCTGGCCGCGCGCACCGGCTGGGAGCCGCTGTACGACCCCGCCCGGCTCGCCGCCAACGAGGTGCCGGTGGCCGCCGCCGTCTACCACGACGACCTCTACGTCGACACCGCGCACTCCCTGGAGACGGCCCGCGCGATCCGGGGCCTGCGGACCTGGGTGACCGACGAGTTCGAGCACGACGGCGTCCGAGCGGGCGGACCCCGCGTCCTGGACCGCCTGCTGGCCCTGGTGCGCGACCGGGCCTGAACGGGGACGAAGCCCGCCCGGGCCCGCGGCCCGGGGGGCGGGGCGCACGCGGACGGCGGCCCGCGCGGGCAGGGCCCGTGAGACGCGCTCCGGCCCGGCCCGGTGAGCCCCGCTCCGGGCCGCCGCGGCTGCGGGCGCCCCGGCCCGGACATCCCCTAAGGTGCCCGGTATGCCCGGTATGCCCGGTATGCCCGGATCACGTGATCAGCAGGAGCCCCTGCCGCCCATGCCGACCGACTGGCGGCGCGCCCTGGCCGTCGTCGCCCACCCCGACGACCTGGAGTACGGCGGGGCGGCCGCCGTCGCGGACTGGACGGACGGCGGCCGCGAGGTCGTCTACGTCCTCGCCACCCGCGGCGAGGCGGGCATCGACACCCTCGCCCCCGCCGAGTGCGCCCCGGTGCGCGAGGCCGAGCAGCGGGCCGGCGCCGCCGCCGTCGGGGTGTCCCGGGTGGAGTTCCTGGACCACCGCGACGGCGTCGTCGAGTACGGTCCGGACCTGCGCCGCGACATCGCCGCGGCCATCCGCCGGCACCGCCCCGAGCTGGTCGTCACGTTGAACCACCGCGACACCTGGGGCGGCGAGGGCGGCGGCGGTGCCTGGAACAGCCCCGACCACCAGGCCGTCGGCCGGGCCGTGCTGGACGCGGCCGCGGACGCCGGCAACCGGTGGATCTTTCCCGAACTCCTCGCCGAGCAGGGCCTGGAGCCGTGGAACGGGGTGCGCTGGGTCGCGGTGACGGGCACCACCACCCCGACGCACGCGGCCGACGCCGACCCGGGCATGGAACGCGCCGTACGGTCCCTCATGGAGCACAAGGCGTACCTCGCCGCGCTGACGGACCAGGACCCCGAGGAGTACGTACGCGGCTTCCTCACCGGATACGCGCAGCAGGCGGCGGCCCGCTTCGGCGGCCGTCCGGCGGTGCTGTTCGAGGTCTTCCCCCGCTGACCCGGTCCCCCTAAACTGACGATTCGTCAGATTGCAACGGGGGTCCGGACCACGTGATCGACACCACCAGCACGCGGATCGACGAGGGCGAGGAGCGGCTCCGGCTGGAGGTGGCGGACGACGGGCTCGCCGTCGTCACCCTCTGCCGGCCGGACCGGCTCAACGGCTGGAGCTGGGAGTCCACCCGGCAGCTCGGCCTCCTCGCGGACCGCATCCGCTTCGACCCCGCGGTGCGCGCGGTCCTGCTGCGGGCCGAGGGCCGGGCGTTCTGCGCGGGCATCGACGTCACCGCCCCCGGCGGCGCCATCACCGGCGCCACGCCCGCCGAGCGGACCCGCAACTACTACGAGGGCATCCGCTGGGTGCACGAGCGCTTCGCCGTCCTCGCCCGACTCCCGCAGCCGGTCGTGGCGGCCGTCCAGGGCTACTGCCTCGGCTTCGGCTTCGAACTGGCCCTGATGGCCGACGTGCGGATCGCCGCCGAAGGCGCCGTGTTCGCCCTGCCCGAAGCGCGACTGGGCGTCGCCGTGGACGCGGGCGGCGACCTCCGCATCGCCCGCGAGGCCGGCGCGGGATGGGCCAAGTACCTGGCCCTGACCGGCCGCCGCATCGACGCCGCGACGGCGCTGCGCCTGAACCTGCTGCAACTGGTCGTGCCGGAAGCCGAGTTGGACGCGACCGCGCGCGCCCTGGCCGCGGAGATCGCGGCCAACGCACCGCTCGCCGTCCAGGGCATCAAGCGCGCGGTCGACGCCTACGCCGACGCGGCCCTCCCCGCGGCCCTGGACCGCGTCGCGATGACCGCGGCCCTCACCCTCACCTCGGAGGACTGCCGCGAGGGATACGGCGCGAAGGCCGCCCGCCGTCCACCCCACTTCACCGGAGGCTGACCGACACCGGTGATGGCACCGGCGCCGACACCGGCACTGCCACCGGCACCGTCTCACCGGTGGCGCGCCGCACCCGCTCAGCCGTCGAACGCGCCGCGCCCCAACTGCTCGCGCACCGGGACGACCTCGGGGTTGACCAGAGCCCGGCGCTGCCAGTTCGCCCCGTCGACCACCAGGGTGTGGCCGGTGACGAACCGGGCGTAGGGCGACGCCAGGAAGGTGGCGGCCCAGCCCAGCTCGCGCGGGACGCCCACGCGCAGCGCGGGCTGCCGCGCGTCCCTGGCGTCGGGCGCGGCCCGCTCCAGGCCGTCCCGCACGTCCTCGGTCATGTCGGCGTGCGGGAACAGGCCCGGCACCAGGCCGTTCACCTGGATCCCGTACGGCCCCCACTCGACGGCCAGCGTCTCCACCAGGTTCTTCACCCCGGCCTTGGCGGCGGCGCTGTGGGCGAAGCCCGGCCCGCCCGTCCAGGCGTACGAGGCGCCGATGTTCACGATCGACCCCGGGGTGCCCTCGGCCAGATGGCGCCGGGCGAACTCCCGCGTCATGAACCAGGTGCCGGTCAGGGTGATGTCGACCACCGCCCGCCAGGCGTTCGGCGACAGGTCCTCGGCGGGGGAGGGGAAGTTGGCCGCCGCGTTGTTCACCAGGACGTCCGGCAGGCCGTGCGCGGCCCGCGCCGCGTCGAAGACCTCCGCGACCCGCTCGGGGTCCCGGATGTCGCAGACCGCGGCCGTCACCCGGCCCGCGCCGGGGACGGCCGCCAGCTCCTCGCGGGCCGCCTTCAGCCGCTGCGGCCGCCGGCCGGCGATCACCAGGTCGGCGCCGAGCCGCGCGAACTCCGCCGCGATGGCCTTGCCCAACCCGGAGCCGCCGCCGGTCACGAGCACCACCCGGCCCGCGTACGTACCGGCGGGCAGGGCGGCGGCGCCGAGCGGCGGTGGCGCGGGCAGCCCGCGCGGAGCGTTGTCCGTCATGGGCCATCGATAGCGCGCGCACGCCGAGATGACCAGTCCCGCAACGCGATCCGGTCCGGGCCGCCCGCGGCGGACCGGCGCCGGGGGTCGGGCCGCGGACTTTCCCGCTTCGGGTTCGCGCGGTGTCCGCCGGGGTTAGGGTCGGGGCAGCCCGTGCCGGTACGGGGTGCGCGGGTGAGGCCCGGTGCCCGGCGCGCCCTGCGGGCAGTACCTACGGGTCGCCACAACCTCCGGGCCCGCGGGTTGCCACCCGTTTGCCGGGTGGGCGGGGTCGGTACGGGGGGAAGGCTGGTGGGGTGAACGGCATGGACGCACGGTGGCGGGTGTACGGCGGTCGGGACGACGTGCTGGACGAGCAGGTACCGGGACACGCGTACGTGGACCTGGTGGACGGCCCGCTCGACGGCCGGCTCCTCGACGTCACGGACTGGCGGGACGAGGACCGGGCCGAGGGCTCCCTCCTGGTCACCGACCGCGGCCTCTACGGCGTCGGCGGCCGCGCCTACTACGCCCCGGACGACACACATGTCCGCGGGCCGTTCCGCTGGCGCGGCGACACCCCCTGACCGCCCGCGCCCGCGGCTCGACAGGGGCTCACGGCGACGATGCCCGAGTCGTCCACGGACGGAACCGCCGGTAGACCTGGCGGTACCCCAGGCCGGCCCCTACGCGCTGCCCGGCTTCCCCCTCAAGCACCCTCGGCCCTGACGGCCGCGCGTCGTAGCGGACCCGGGAAGTGAATCCGTCGGCGGGTCCGGACGGCCCCGCCGACAGCGGGTGCCACGCTTCCTCGGCACGCAGAAGGCCCCAAGACCCGCTGCGGCCGTCTCCTCGCCGAGGCCCCGGCACCGGACCGGACGCGACCCCCGCCCACTGCCTCCTCGCGGGACTGCCGGGTCGTGGACGGGCTGCCGCTTCGGTCGTGCGCGAAGGAGCCGAGCACGGGGTGGTTGCTCAGTCGACCGGGTGGCACTCGCTGGGCAGGCTCCAGCACGCCCCACCTGCCCCCACCGGGAGAGCTGCGGATGACTTCTGACCCGCACGCGCTCTGCTTCGACGCGCACGACCCGCTCCGCCCGCAGGCTCGCCTGGGCGAAGCCGTTTCCCCCTGTCACCACCGCTCCCGCGCACCGGCAGCGGGCCGCACCGGCCAGGAGCGCGGGGCGCGCGCCCTGCCGGGCGGCATCGGGGCAGGGGTGTGGCCGGCTCTACGCTGCCGCGGCGAACAGCTCAGAAGTCGCCGAGAGCGCGGCGTCGGCCATGGCGCGGGTGGGCCGGACGATCAGCCCGTCGGCCACCGCCTGCACCTCCAGAGCCCGGCGTGCCTCCGCGGCCGCCGCCACGACGGCCAGCTGCGCGCCTGTGGAACGGCACATGCGGTGGGTTCGTACGACCGTGCTCACCGCCGCGGTACTCAGCGGCGCGTCCGAGAGTTCCAGCACGACCGGTGCGGACCGGTGGGCGGCGAGGTACCCGTCGATCGCCCAAGCGGCCGCGGCCCGGCCGTCGATGTCCAGATCGGAGCGCAGCGGGATGACCAGCACACCGCTCTCGGTCACGTTGAAGGGCACCACGGACACTCCTCGTCTTCACGACCACACGACTGGGTAGCGTGCACATGCCCGCCTCCCGGACCGATATGCGCCCTCTTTTGGGGCCAGTGCCAGGGCCAGTGCCAGGGCCAGGGCCGCCGACGGTGGCGTCCCGTAATTCCGGCGGCGCCCCTAGACGGCCCCCGCAGCCCGTTTGCCCCGTGGATCTTCGCAACTTCGGGGTATGCGGGCGGGCATGACAGCCAAGCGCGAACTCCTCACCTCCTTGCGGACCGCACGCCAGCTGCGCCGCGTCCGCACCCACTACACGGCCGGAGCCCTGCTGTGGGCAACCGCTGCGGCCTGGACGGGGTGGCTGAATCCGGGAGGTCGCCAGATGTGGGTCTGCACCCTCCTGCTCGCCCTGTTCACCGTCCTGTTGGCCACAGCCGCCCACCAGCTTCGCCGTCTGCCGCCCACCACGCCTCCCACACACCACGCCGCGCCCCGACGACCGCTCGCCCCTCGCCAGGCGAACGCCTGAACCCGAAGGTCCCACCGCTCCGTACCCCTACTGCCCCGCAACGGGTGAGTTCGCCGGTCACGCGCGGGCCGCGCGTCCGATCGGCGTCCGTGCTCCAGGGCCCGTGGTGCCCGACGCCTTCCGGATGGGCCGCGGCACACGCGTGGATCAGTACGCGGCCGACGGACTTCGACAAGGCCCGTGCACCCGGCGTCCGGAGCGCGAGACGGGGCCGCACCGGACCGCGTACGGACGGGCCGGCCTGGGCGGGGGAGTGCATGGCGGGGAGGCCGATGCTGCTGAAGGCGTCCGGCGTGGTGGCTGCACAGGTCGGAAGCGGCTCCGGCTCAACTCGTGTGGCGCCGGCCCGAAGCAAGAGCGTCGGCGAGCCGTGCCACCGGATCGCCCGTGACGTGATGTGCGGAGCGTCCGGTCGGCCAGGTCGAGATTCCGTCGTCCACCCACCTCGGAACGACGTGGACGTGCAGGTGGGGCACTGACTGCTCCGATCCCGGGCCGCTGGCGCTGAGGATGTTCACGCCCGAGGCCTTCAAGGCGGTCCGCGCCGCCTCCGCAACACGCTGGACCAATGCCGTCACCGCGGCGAGGACGTCGGGCGGGGTCTCAAAGACATCCGCGTAATGGAGCGTGGGAACCACCAGAGTGTGCCCCGGTGCCAGCGGGTTCAACGGAGTGAAGGCACAGGCCACCGGACCACGAGCCACCCAGCTCGCGGTGCCTTCACGGAGGAGCCCGCAGAAAATGCAGTCCATGCGGCCACCCTGCCAGATGCGGGATGTCTATCGCCAACAAGTTCGAGATCTGGTGCAGACGGCCCGAGACGGCCCACAACGTCACAGAAGTCGTGCCAGAACCGAAACCCACCTGCACGGCCGATGTGGCCGTGTCCGACGCCTCCACCCCGTCCACCCCGCCCTGCTCGGACCGGTGGTGGTGTGCCGGCGACACGCCGATTCATCGGACGGCATGTCCGTCCCACAGCGGACCGCCGGCCAGTTCCAGCACCTCGGCCACGACCGCGACGAAGAGCGTCGCATCCCCGGCGATCGCCTGCGGGGCAGCTTCGGACAACGCGCGGTGCATCCCGGGGTCGGCCGCGGCCAGCCGCCGCGACAACCACTTGCCTCCGCCGAGCCAGTGCCCACCGGCCAGAAGGGCCGACTCCGAGGCACGCTGCAGCATGTGCGCGACCAGGTAGACCCGCTCTGCGGGGTCCGCGCAGCCGCGCAGGTCGTCGAGCAGGTCGGTCAGGACGTACCGCTGGTGGTCGCGCTCACGGTCCGAGAGCGGTGGAGGGCCCGCGGCCCAACGCTGTCGCGCCTCGTCCTGGAGCGAGGCACCCAGCCCGTCCGTGTCCACGAGGAGCATGCCGTGAGCACACATGGCGAGGAGCGGCGAACTCCGCTGCGCGGTCTCCCGGTCGGCGAAGCCGTGCCAGACAGCCTCCGTCTGGACGAACAGCTCCACCGGCCAGCCCTGATACACCAGGTTCTCCCGGCTGGGGGCGGGCGGCCCGTCCAGGAGAACCACGATGTCCAGATCAGACGTGGGCGTCCGGTGGTCGGTCAGCACGCTGCCGGCGAGGAAGGCCGCCCGAGCGTTGGGATATCGGTCCCGCACCAGTTCGCGGGCGGTGAGCACGGGGTCATCCATGATCGCAGCGTACGTGCCGGCACCGGTTCCTCAGGAGGTGCATCGCACCGAACCGGATGCCCCTACCTCTGATCACCTTTCGTGTGTTCTGCAGGCACCGAATGATGCCGAGATACCACGTGTGTGTCTCCGTGGGCGGGGCAAGCGTGGGGCATGAACTCACTTGTCGTGTTGGCCTCGGGGTTGGCCCAGGACAGAAGACCGGATGGGCCTCCGTGGTTCAAGTGGGCCTTCCTGGCGGTGTGGGTCGCACTCGCTCCATGGATCCTCTACAAGCTGCATCAAGGGGGCTACTTCAAGAGGCGCCGCTGACGGGCCGTGCCCTCGGATTTCGAGCACCTCTGTGCGGTGCGTGCGTCAGGTAGCTGACGGTGAAGGTGCTCGACTCGCCTTCGTCGTCGATCGGGGGTACGCGGCGGGTGACGGTGCGTCCGTCCGCGGACAGGGTGCGGTCGGCCACGCCGGTGGCCGGACCGGACCGTCCTCCGGTCGCCGGGCGGGGCGGGGGAGGTGCGTCGGGCGGCGGTAGCCGGTGAGCCGGTCGCTCGCGCGGCCGCGGTGACGATCGGGCCCGTGGCGCGCCGAGGCCGAGACCGGCACGGCCGGTGCGCGGGGGCGTTCCGTCTTCTTCCGGCCGACTGTTCCCAGGACGTCAAGCGACCGCTTAGTATGCCCGCGGAGCATGGTTCCTCGACGGCGGCTGGAGGCCCCGGATGCAGGCATGGCGCGTACATACCCCCGGTGAGCCGCGTGAGGCCATGCGCCTCGAAGAGGTTCCCGAACCGGTGCCCGGCGAGGGCGAGGTGCGGCTGCGGGTGCTCGCGGCCAACGTCAACTTCCCCGACGCGCTGCTCTGCCGCGGGCGGTACCAGATCCGCCCCCCGCTGCCCTTCACCCCCGGCGTGGAGATCTGCGGCGAGACCGCGGACGGCCGCCGCGTCATCGCCAACCCCGCCCTGCCCCACGGCGGCTTCGCCGAGTACGTCACCGCCCCCGCGGCCGCCCTGCTCCCCGCTCCGGACTCCCTCGACGACGCCGAGGCGGCCGCCCTGCACATCGGCTACCAGACAGGCTGGTTCGGCCTGCACCGCCGGGCCCGGCTCCGGCGCGGTGAGACCCTGCTGGTCCACGCCGCGGCCGGCGGGGTCGGCAGCGCCGCCGTCCAGCTCGGCAGGGCCGCGGGAGCCGCGGTCATCGGTGTCGTCGGCGGCAAGGCCAAGGCGCGCACCGCCGAGGAGCTCGGCTGCGACCTGGTGATCGACCGTACGGCCGAGGACCTCGTGGCCCGCGTCAAGGAGTTCACCGGCGGCCGCGGCGCCGACGTGGTCTACGACCCGGTCGGCGGGGACGCGTACACCGCCTCCGCCAAGTGCGTCGCCTTCGAGGGCCGGATCGTCGTCGTCGGCTTCGCCAGCGGCACCGTCCCCGCCCCCGCCCTCAACCACGCGCTGGTGAAGAACTACTCCGTGCTCGGCCTCCACTGGGGGCTCTACGCCGCCAAGGAGCCCGCCTCCGTCGCGGCCTGCCACGCCGAACTCACCCGCCTCGCCGCCGAGGGCTCCATCAAGCCCCTCGTCAGTGAACGGGTCCCGCTCGCCGGCGCGGCTGACGCCGTGCAACGCGTCGCCGACGGCGCCACCACCGGCCGCCTGGTCGTCGTACCGGCCCTGGACGGGGGAGCCCGATGACCGTCACCGCCGAGGAACTGCGCACCCGCGTACGGGACCTGCTCGCGGCGCACCCCGTCGACCGCACCGCGAGCGCCGACTTCCTGCGCGCCCGCTTCGACGCCGGCCTCGCCTGGGTGCACTACCCCGAAGGGCTCGGCGGCCTCGGCGCCCCCCGCTCCCTCCAGGCCGCCGTCGACGCCGAACTCGCCGCCGCCGGCGCCCCCGACAACGACCCGCGCCGGATCGGGATCGGCCTCGGCATGGCCGCGCCCACGATCCTCGCGTACGGCACCGACGAGCAGAAGCGCCGCTTCCTGCGCCCCCTGTGGGTGGGCGAGGAGGTCTGGTGCCAGCTCTTCAGCGAACCGGGCGCCGGCTCCGACCTGGCCGCCCTGGGCACCCGCGCCGTCCTCGACGAGCAGGCCGGCGAGTGGGTGGTCGACGGCCAGAAGGTGTGGACCTCCAGCGCCCACACCGCCCGCTGGGCCATCCTCATCGCCCGCACCGACCCGACGCTGCCCAAGCACCGGGGCATCACCTACTTCCTCTGCGACATGCACGACCCCGGGGTCGAGGTCCGGCCGCTGCGCCAGATCACCGGGGAGGCCGAGTTCAACGAGGTGTTCCTCACCGGCGTCCGCATCCCCGACGCCCACCGCCTCGGCCCCGTCGGCGACGGCTGGGCCGTCGCCCGCACCACCCTGATGAACGAGCGCGTCTCCATCGGCGGCATGCGCATTCCCCGCGAGGGCGGCATGATCGCCCCCGTGGCCGCCGCCTGGCGCGGGCGCCCCGAGCTGCGCACGCACGCCCTCCACCAGCGCCTGCTGGAGCTGTGGGTCGAGGCCGAGGTGGCCCGGCTCACCGGCGAACGTCTGCGCCAGCAGCTCGTCGCCGGCCAGCCCGGCCCCGAGGGGTCGGGCATGAAGCTCACCTTCGCCCGGCTCAACCAGGAGATCAGCGGCCTGGAGGTGGAACTCCTCGGCGAAGAGGGCCTGCTGTACGAGGACTGGACCATGCGCCGGCCCGAACTGGTCGACTTCACCGGCCGCGACGCCGGCTACCGCTACCTGCGCGCCAAGGGCAACAGCATCGAGGGCGGCACCAGCGAAATCCTCCTCAACATCGTCGCCGAACGCGTGCTGGGACTGCCCCCCGAACCGCGCGACGACAAGGACCTGGCCTGGAAGGACCTCGCCCGATGACCGCCTCACCCGCCTCACCCGCCTCGCTCCCCGTCACCGCACCGCCCGGCCCCGCCGCCCCGCTCGACCTGCTCTACTCCGAGACGGAGGAGGGGCTGCGCGCGGCCGTACGGTCCCTGCTCGCCGACCGCTGCGACGCGGCGGCCGTCCTCGCCCGCGCCGAGAGCGGCACCCCCCACGACCCGGCCCTGTGGCACACCCTCGCCGCCGACATCGGCGCCGCCGGCCTGCTGGTCCCCGAGAAGCTCGGCGGGCAGGGCGCGAGCCACCGGGAGGCCGCCGTCGTCCTGGAGGAACTGGGCCGGGCCGTCGCGCCCCTGCCGTACCTGACCAGCTCGGTCCTCGCGACGGAGATCCTGCTCGGCTGCGACACGCCGGACGTCGCACCCCTGCTCCGCGAGCTGGCCGCCGGCCGCCGGGTGTGCGTCCCCGCCGTCCCGCTGACCCTGGCCCCCGGCGCCCCCCTGCCGGCCCCGGTGAAGGACGCCGGCGGCGGCGTGCTGACCGGCACCGTGACCTCCGTCGCGGACGCGGCCGCCGCCGACGTCCTGCTCGTCCTCGCCGACACCGGGCTGTACGCCGTCCCGGCGGCCTCCGCCGCACCGACCCCGCTGGTACCGCTCGACCTGACCCGCCCGCTCGCCCGGATCACCCTCGACGCGGCCGCCGGAACCCGGCTCGCTGACCCGGCCACCGCCCGCGCGGCCGTGGCCGGAGCCCTGCTCTCGGGAGCGGGCCTGCTCGCCTCCGAACAGCTCGGCATCGCGGAGTGGTGCCTGACCCGGACCGTGGCGCACGTCCGCGAACGCCACCAGTTCAACCGGCCCGTCGGCTCCTTCCAGGCCCTCAAGCACCGTCTCGCGCGGCTCTGGCTCGACGTGGCCTCCGCCCGCGCCGCCGCCCGGGCCGCGGCCGACGCCCTGGCCACCGGATCGCCCGACGCCCCGCTGACGGTGGCCGTCGCCCAGGCCTACTGCTCGGGCGTCGCCGTCCGGGCCGCCGAGGAGTGCGTCCAGCTGCACGGCGGCACCGGCATGACCTGGGAGCACCCGGCGCACCTCTACCTCAAGCGCGCCAAGGCCGACTCCCTCGCCCTCGGCACGGCCGGACACCACCGGGGCCTGGTCGCCGACTTCGCCGAACTGCCGGCTCCGTAGCGGCCCGGCAGGACCCGGTGGCCCGGTGGCCCGGGTGAGCGGCGGCAGGGCGCCGTCGAGATCGCCGCCCGTCGCGCCGTTGCCCGGACGGAGGCCGGTTCCGGCCGCTACTGTGCCTCACCAGTCCCATCGTGCGGGGAGGACGCGTGACGGCTGACTCCGGAACGGCCGCGGCGCTCGCGCAGGCCGAGCTCCAACTCGACCTGCACGGAAGCCTCCTGGTAGCCGGCCCCGCCGGAATCGGCAAATCCGCCCTGCTGGACCGGATCGCGCACCGGGCCGCGGCCGCGGGCGCGACCGTACTGCGGCTCGCCCCTCACCCCGCCGACCGGCACGTCCCGTACGCGGCCCTCGCGGACCTGCTCCAGCTCCTCGATCCCCACCCGGCCCCCGGCCCGTCCGCGGGGCACCTGCTCCCCGGCCCCCAGCGCGCCGCCCTCGACGCCGTGGCCCGCCGGATCGCGGCGCCGCCCGGGGGCCCCGACCCGCTGGCCGTACGCCTCGGCACCACGGCCCTGCTGCGCGCCGCCGGCCCCCGGCCGCTGCTCGTCCTCGACGACGCCCCGCACACCGACCCCGCCAGCGCCGCCGTCCTCACCGCACTCCCCGGAGCACGGCTGCTCGCGGCCGGGGCCCACACCCCCGCGTTCCTCGACGGCGCCCCCGTCCTCACTCTCGGCCCGGCCGCCCCCGAGGAGACGGCCGCACTCCTCGCCGCCCAGGGACTGCCCTCCCGCATCCACCGCGCGGGCGGCGGGAACCCCCGGATGACCCTGGAGATCGGCCGCGCCGTGGCCGCCCTGCCCCGGCCCCCGCACCCGCTCGACGAACTCCCGCTGCCCGAACCGGTCGCCGCCATGGCCCTGCGCCGCCTCGCCCCGCTCCCGCCGCAGGTCACCGCCGTCCTCCTGACCGCCGCACTCGCCGACCGCCCCACCCCCGCCCTGCTGCGCCGCGCCGCAGCCCGCGACGTCGAGGAAGAACTCGCGGCCGCCGCCCTCGCGGGCATCACCCACTCCGCCGAACGGGTGGACGAGGAGCTCCGCTTCACCGCCGACGTCCTGCGCACCGCCCTGGTCCGCGACTCCACCTGGGCCGACCGGTGCGCCGCCCACCGCGCGCTCGGCCGCACCGTCACCGACCCCGTCGAAGCCGCCCGGCACCGCGCGCTGGCCTGCGACGACATCGACGCCGCCCTGGCAGCCGGGCTGGAGGCCGCCGCCGCGGCCGCCCGCGCCCGCGGCGAACGCGGCAAGGCCGCCGAACTCGCCCTGCTCGCCGCCCGACGCACCCCGCCCACCGCGCCCGCCGACGCCGTGCGCCGCTTCGGCGCGGCCGCCGCCGACGCCGGCCGCGCGGGCCGCCTCGACCTCGCCCGGCGGGCCGCCGCCGAGGTCCTGGAGCACAGCGGCGACCCGGGCGAACGGGTACCCGCCCTGCTCGCCGTCATCGACGCCAGCGGCCAGGCCCTGGACGAGATGGACGAGGTCTTCGCCCGGGCCGCCGCCGAGGCCGCCGCGGCCCCCCGCCTGCTCGCCGCCGTCGAACTGCGGCTCGCCTGGAAGGCGAACCTGTGCGACGGGGACCCGGTACGGGCCCTCGGCGCGGCCACCCGCGCCGCGGCCCTCGCCGAACGCGCCGGAGCCGAGGACGACGCGGCGGCGGCCCTGACGATGCGCGCCCGACTGGAGCGGCTGCTGGGCGATCCGGCCGCCGGCGCGACCCTGGCCCGCGCGCTCGCCCGGCACCCCGCACCGGTGGCCGGCCTGCGCAACACCCCGGAATTCCTGCGGACCCGGCACCAGTTCTTCGACGACGAGCTGGACGAGGCCCGGTCCGGCCTGCTCGCCCTGCTGCCCCGGGCCGAACGCTCCGGCGACGCCGAGGACCAGGTGGAGATCCTGCGCTCCCTCGCCGAAACGGAAGCCCGCGCCGGCCGCTGCCCCGCCGCCCTGCGCTACGCCGAGCGCGCCCGCGCCCTCACGGCCGCCGCGGACGCCTCACCCGGACCCGCCTGGTACACGGCGGCCCTCGCCGAGGCCGCGGGCGGCACCTTCGCGCGCGCGGAGGCCTGCGCCCGGCGCGGAGCCCGCGCCTCCGAAGAGGAGCACGACGTGGTGTTCCTGGCCCGGTCGCTGCACGCCCTCGGAACCGTGCTGCTGGTGACGGGCCGGGCAGGTGAGGCGGTGGACGCGCTGACCCGCGTACGGGACCTGGAACGGGACCAGCGCGTCGCCGACCCCTCCGTGCTGCGCTGGCACGACGACCTGGCGGAGGCGCTGGCCGCGGCCGGACGGCCCCGGGAGGCGCTGGCCCTCCTCGACGCGACCGAGCCGGCGGCGCGTACGCCCGGACGGGGCGGGGTCGGGGCCGCGCTCCAGCGGGCCCGGGCGGTGGCCCTCGGGGGCGAGCGGGCCGTACCGCTGCTGGAGGCGTCGGCCGCCGCCTTCGCCGGGGCGGGTCTGCGGCTGGAGGAGGGCCGCACCCTGTGGCTGCTGGCCCGGGCCCGGCTCCGGCAGCGCCGCCGGGCGGGCGCGCGGGCGGCCCTGACGGAGGCGGCCGGACTGTTCGCCGCCTGCCGGGCCGCGCCCTGGCAGGGCCTGGTCGCCGACGCGCTGGCCCGGTTGGACGCCCGGCCCGGGGAGGCGGCCCTCACGGCGGCGGAGAGCCGGCTCGCCGCGCTGGTCGCGGCGGGCACCTCCAACCGGGAGGCGGCCGCCCGCCTGTACGTCAGCGCGAAGACGGTCGAGACCATGCTGACGCGGATCTACCGCAAGCTCGGAGTCACCTCGCGCGCCCAACTCGCCGCCCTCCGCCCCACCCCGTGAGCCCGCGCCCGCACCGCGACCGCGCCGCCACCGGGCCGGTCCGGAAGGGGCCGAACGGCCGATGCGCCGCCGGCGGCCGGTGCGGCAGCCTCGACGGGTCCGTACCTCCGGGCGGCCCCGGCGGGCGGACCGCGGCGGCCGCCCGGACGTCCACCCGCTCCCCGTGAAGGAGGCGCCGTGCTGCACGCCCTCTACCTCCTCGGCATCGCCGCCTTCGCCGCGTCCGGCGTACTGGCCGCCCACCGCGCCGGCATGGACCCCTTCGGCGGGCTCGTGCTCGCCTTCGCCGCCGTCGTGTCCGGCGGAACCCTGCGCGACCTCGTCCTCGACCGGCACCCGCTCTACTGGACCCGCGACCCGCTGCTGCTCGTGGTCATCACGACCGTCGCCGTCGCCACCATGCTCCACCTGCGCCGTCGGGAGCTCCCGCGGCGCACCCTGGTGGTCGTCGACGCGGCCGGCCTCGCCGTGGTCACCGTCATCGGCGCCGGAGCCGCCCTCGACGCCCACGTCACGCCCCTCGCCGTGCTCGTCCTCGCCGTCCTGACCGGCGTCACCGGAGAGGTCGTACGCGACGTGCTCTGCGGGGAGTTCCCGCCGCTGCTGCTGCGCGAGGAGGTGTACGCGACCGCCGCGCTGGCCGGCGCCGCCGCCTACCTCGGCCTGCACGCGGCCGGCGTGCCGGACAGCCTGAACACCGGCCTGTCCGCCGGCCTCGTCTTCGTCCTGCGGCTGACCGCGGTCTTCCGCGACCTCCACCTGCCGCGGCTGCGGCGCACCCCCGGCTGAACCCCCGACTCCCCGCACCACGGCCACCACCACCCCCTCCCGCCCCGCCGACGGGTGACCTCGCCCGCCGCGCCGCGTTAGACCCTGCACCGGCCACCGAACGAGGGAGACCGCATGTCCGCAGTACCCGCCGCACCACCGACCCGCCGCGCGGTCCTGCGCACGGCCTTCACCGCGGCCGTGCTCGCGGGCACCGCAGCGGCCCTGGCCCCCGTACTGCGCGCCCGCCGGCCGCGCCAGACGCTCACCCCGGCGCCGCTCAGCGAAGAGACGTACCGGGGCCGGCACATCGCCGTCGACCGGGCCGGCATCCGCATCGACGGGCGCCCGCTGCACGTCATGCGCCGGGCCGACGGCAGCTACCTCAGCGGGGTCAACCACTTCCAGTCCTTCGGGACACCACTGGAGCTGGCCCGCGCGGCCGTCGACGAACTGGGCACCGTCCAGCTGGCGTCGGCCTCCGCCCCGCACCACGGCTGACGGGAGGAGCCCGCGTTGTACACCCGGCAGAACCAGAAGGACCTGACCAGCGCCCAGAAGAAGCGGTTCACGTCGGCGGTGCTGGAGCTCAAGCGCAACGGCGTCTACGACTCCTTCGTGCGCACCCACGACAAGTACTTCGTGCCCGACCGCGACCGCAAACTGCGCGTCGGCCACATGTCCCCGTCGTTCTTCCCCTGGCACCGGCGCTACCTGCTGGAGTTCGAGAAGCAGCTCCAGAGCGTCGACCCCGGCGTCTCCATCCCGTACTGGGACTGGACCACCGACAACAGTCCCGTCTCCTCGCTCTGGGCCGACGACTTCCTCGGCGGTACCGGCCGCGCCGACGACCGCCGGGTGATGACCGGCCCGTTCGCCTACGACCGGGGCGGCTGGACCGTCACCGTGGGCCTCACCGAGGCGGCCTTCCTCACCCGCAACCTCGGCCGGCCGCAGAACCCGATCGCCCTGCCCACCGCGGCCGAACTCCAATGGGCCGTCGACGATCCCGCCTACGACGTCGCACCCTGGGACTCCACCGCCACCGCCGGCGGCTTCCGCAACAAGCTGGAGGGCTGGTCCGCCCCGAAGGCCGAGCGCTGGCGCAACCACAACAAGGTCCACCAGTGGGTCGGCGGCCACATGACCGGCGGGACCGCACCCAACGACCCGGCGTTCTGGCTGCACCACGCCTTCGTCGACCTGGTCTGGGACCGCTGGCAGGCGCGCCACCCCGGCTCCGGGTACCAGCCCGCCAGCCCGCCCGTGCTCGGCGACCCCCAGCGCGGCCGGGTCATCGCCCTCGACCAGCCCATGCCCCCGTGGAACGTCACCCCGCGCGAGATGCTGAACCACCAGGGCCTCTACCGCTACGCGTGACAGGCCCGCGCCCGGTGCGGACACGGGAAAGGGCCCCCGCCGACCGGCGGGGGCCCTTCCGTCGCACGTCGACCAGGCGGAGCCTGGATCAGTTGCCGTAGCCCTCGGTGTGGTGCTCGGCGGCGCCGCCCGACGCGTTGACGCAGGTGTTGCCGAACGCCGGGTTCAGCAGGGCGATCACGTTGACGGTGTTGCCGCAGACGTTGACCGGAACGTGCACCGGGACCTGGAGCAGGTTGCCCGACAGGACACCGGGGGAGCCGACGGCCGCACCCTGCGCTCCGGCATCGGCGACGGCCAGACCCGCACCGGCGGCCACGGCCGTACCGGCGACAGCGGTGATGGCGAATGCCTTCGCGATACGCGACATCAAGATCTCCTCATGGAATTACGGGCGCCACAGAATCTGCGGCATTTGACATGGCATACAACGCAGGGATGGCCAAGGGGTCACGGTCCCCGCGGCCACCCGGTGGAGAAGCGGCGCCCCGCACCCCGCCGCCCCGACCGGCATCCGGGTGACCCGCGCGCCACCCGGGCACGGCCGCGCCCTGTCAGCCGTTGGACCGCTGTGGGAACAGGCGCGCACCACACCGGTGCGGCCCGACGGGGTGCGGGAGGAAGAGATGGACGCAGTGCACGGCGGCGGTGCCGGAGACACGGGAGCCGCCGGCGGCCCCGACCGCCGGCCCCGGGCCAGGACCGCACACGGCCTGGTGGAGGGCCGCACCGGCCCCGGCGGCGCCGCCGTCTTCCGAGGCGTGCCCTACGCCGCCCCGCCCGTCGGCCCCCTCCGCTTCGCCGCGCCCGCGCCCCCGGCCCCCTGGGACGGCGTGCGCGACGCCGGCCACTACGGCCCCACCGCGCCCAAGGTGCCCTACCCCGCACCCTTCGCCACCCTGCTGCCCGACCCGGAGATCCCCGGCGAGGACTGCCTCGGCGTGAACGTGTGGACCCCCGACCCCGCGCCCGGCGCCCGGCTCCCCGTCATGGTGTGGATCCACGGCGGCGCCCTGACCCGGGGCTCCTCGGCCGTCCCCGTCTACGACGGCTCGGCCTTCGCCCGCGACGGAGTCGTCCTGGTCTCCTTCAACTACCGCCTCGGCGTCCTCGGATACGGACTCTTCCCCGACGCCCCCGCCAACCGCGGCCTCCTCGACCAGATCGCCGCCCTGGAATGGGTCCGGGACAACATCGCGGCCTTCGGCGGCGATCCCGCCCGCGTCACCGTCTTCGGCGAGTCCGCGGGCGCCATCAGCATCGGCGCCCTGCTCGCCGCCCCCCGCGCCGCGGGCCTCTTCGCCCGGGCCGTCCTGCAGAGCGGCGCCCCCGAGGCCCTGCCCCGCGAACGGGTCCGCACCATGGTCCGGCGGATGGCCGCGCTGCTGCGGACGCCGGCCACCGCCGCCGCGTTCACCACCGTCTCCCTGCCCGCGCTGCTCGCCGCCCAGCGGGCCGTGCTGCGCCGGTCGGGCCCGCTGCTCGGCGGGCCCGCCTTCGGCCTGGTCACCGACCCGGACACGCTCCCCGAAGACCCCCTCGACGCGCTCACCGGCGGCGCCGGCGCCGACCTGCCGCTGCTGGTGGGCTGGACCCGGGAGGAGTACCGGCTCTGGCTGGCCCCCACCGGCGCACTGCGGCTGCTCGACCGGCTGGGCCCGGCCGCCGTCACCGCGGCCCGGCTGCGCTCCGGCAAGGACCGCGCCGCCGTACGGGCGCTGCGGGCCGCCCTGCCCGGGGCCGGCCCCGCCGAGCTCGCGGGCCAGCTGCTCACCGACCGGCTGCTGCGCGACCCGCTGCGCCGGCTCGCGGGGGCCCGCCGGACCGCGCCGAGCCACCTGTACGAGTTCGGCTGGCCGTCCGGCATCCCCGGGCTCGGCTCCTGCCACGCCCTTGAGCTGGGCTTCGTGTTCGACACCCTGGCCGTGCCCGAGTCCTCCTGGCTGGCCGGGCCGGATGCCCCGCAGGAGCTGGCCGACGCGATGCACGGGGCCTGGGTGCGCTTCGCCGTCACGGGCGATCCCGGCTGGGCGCCCTGGGACGGCGACGGCCCGCCGAAGGTGTTCGGCGGGCCGGAGCGCGCGGACGAGCGGCCGCGGGAAGGGGCGGAGCGGGTGGCTACTCCACCGGCCCTTCCATGACCTTGCTGATGTACTGGATCGGCCCCTCGCCCATGTTGGGGACGTAGGTCTTCGCGTTGTGCTGGCCGCCCGGGATCACCCGCATGCTGGTGTGCACGGGGCCCTTGGTGTAGTCCGCGATGAACTTCTGCACCGAGGGCAGGGTCTTCTTGTTGTTCTCGTTGTCGCCGACCTGGAAGGCCAGGTAGACGTCCGGCCCCTTCGCGTCGATGAGCTGCTTCGCCAGCAGCTCGGGGTTGTTCTCCGCCTTCTCCTTGTCGTGGCCCTTCCACAGCGAGGAGTCCGGGACGATGTCCGGGCCGGAGGCGATCACGGCCTTGAACTGGTCCGGGTGCTTGAGCACGGCCTTGAGGCCCGCGAACCCGCCGGTCGACGAACCCATGAAGGCCCAGCCGTCACGCGACTTGACCGTACGGAAATTGGCCTTCATCAGGTCCGGGACGTCCTCGGTCAGCCAGGTGCCCATCTTGGGCTGGCCGGGGATGTCGGAGCCGTCCCAGTAGACGCCCTTGTCGTCGGGGCCCGGGTTGAGCACCGGCATCGCCAGGATGAACGGTTTGCTCTTGCCCTCGGCGTACCACTTGCCGATGCTCTTCTGCAGCCCGAGGTCGGTACCCATCCAGTAGTTGTTCGGGTAACCGGCGCCGCCCGGCAGGGCGATCATGACGGGGAAGCCGCTCTTGGCGAACTTCGGGTCGTTGTACTCCTTGGGCGCCCAGACCCACACCTTGCCCTTGAAGCCGGACTTCTTGCCGTCCAGCGTGGTGACCGCGACGTGCGTCCCGTCGGGCAGGGTCATCGTGTTCTTGAACTCCGCCGCCGGCCCGGTCGGCATCAGCATCTTGGAGCTCGCGGGCTGCGCGGGCGCCTCGCCGCCGGGCTGCGCGCCGCCCGCCGGGGGCCCGCCGAAGGAGACGTCGGCGCCCTTGTCGGTGAACGGGGGTATCTCGAAGTGGTTCATCACGAGCGCGGCCGTGCCCGCGAGGGCCAGGACGGCGACCCCCGCGATGATCCGGCGCCGGACCCGGGACCCCCGTCGCGGCGGCTCCGGCTCCGGCTGCTGCCCGGGGTACCCGGTCGGCTCGGAGCCGTACGGGGGCTGCTGCGGGTAGGGCGCATGCTGCTGTCCGTAGGGCTGCTGCCCGTACTGCTGCCCGTACGGGTGCTGCTGTCCGTGGGGCTGCTCTCCGTACGGCTGCTGCTCGTGGGGCTGCTGCTCGTACGGCCGGCCGTACTGGTCGCCGTAGGGCTGCTGCGGGGGGTACTGCCCGTCCGGCCGGTAGGGCGAGGACTGCTGCCCGTCGGGTGCGTACGACATGTGCGGTGGCTCTCCGGCTGGTGGTGCCCCGGGGGCGGGGCGGGCGGTCTGCGGTTCGGTCCTTCCGTCCCGAAGGATGTGCCAAAGCATGACAGGGTTCCCCATTTTCCCTTCTCTTGGGGTGGCCTAGAGAAGGACGTTGCCCGGGCCGCGCGCGCCGTTCCCCCGCACGTCCGGGGCAGGGGCGAGCGGGGGAACGGGGTGTGCGGGAGGGCGGGCCGCGCTAGGCGGGGACCAGCGTCTTGCGGCGCCGTCTGCGCGGAGCGGCGCCCGAGATCCGCAGCTCGATGACCGAGCGGACGGCCGGCCACTCCTCGTCGAGGATCGAGTAGAAGGCGGTGCTGCGGACGGCCCCGTCGAGCCCCCGGGAGTGCGCCCGGCGGACGCCCTCGCAGGTGAAGCCGAGACGCTCCATGGCCGCCCGGGAGCGGCCGTTGCGGGCGTCCGCGCGCAGTGAGATGCGCCGGACCCCCCAGGTCTCGAAGGCGTGGCGGAGCAGGAGCAGCTTGGCCTCGGTGTTGATGCCGGTGCCCTGGGCGCTCGGGGACAGCCAGGTATTGCCGATCTCGGCGGCGTCGGGGATCGCCGTCGCCGGATCGCCGAACGGGACGCCCGGCACGGCGGGCCACACCAGGGGCCCCTGCCAGTAGTCGAGTTCCAGGAACCGGGTCGAGCCGACGACCCGTCCGTCGGTGGCTCTGACCACCGCGAATGGTACCGAACGACCTGCTGCCTGATCGGCAAGGGCACGTTCGATGTACTCGTGGGACGCCTGCACACCGTGGGGTACGGGAGTGAAGGCGTAAGTCGTACGATCCTCGGCCCCGGCCATGGCCAAGGCCTCGGTGTGGCGGGGGGCGAGGGGCTCGAGCCGCACGGTGCGGCCGGCGAGGAGTACGGGTACGGGCACGGAGCCTTCGGTCCTTCTGGGCGGTGGGGTGGTTGCACAGTCTGCGTCCCTGACGTCGCCCCCCGTGCAAAACACGAGTGAAAGGCAACGGGCTGTCAGGTGAACGCGAGTGGCTCAATGTAGCTCCTCGGAGACCTCGGAAGAACCCCCTCTTCGGCAATGGCGCGCGCCTCTTTTCCGGCGGTCCCGGTCCACGCCCCGCAGGGCCCGTCCGCACGCTTCGCGCAGGCTCGTCCCCGCGTCTGACGTGCGCTCGGCAGACAGTTGCGGGCGCGCCGGTCAACCCGCTCTGACCTGCGGTGATGCGGGGAAGCTTCGAGGTGCGGGGCGGCGGCGCCGGGCGGCGGCGCCGCGGACGGGACCGGTGCACCGGGCGGCCGCCCGGACCACGCGCGGGCGGCCGTCGGCGGCGGGGCCGAGGGAGCGCCGGAAGCGGGTGCGGGGGGACTGCGCCA
The DNA here is from genome assembly GCF_008704535.1 of Streptomyces subrutilus. Classification (NCBI taxonomy): domain Bacteria; kingdom Bacillati; phylum Actinomycetota; class Actinomycetes; order Kitasatosporales; family Streptomycetaceae; genus Streptomyces; species Streptomyces subrutilus. The sequence continues at coordinate 867,194 of NZ_CP023701.1, read as the reverse complement.
CCCGTGTCCGAAGTCGTGCCCCGAGGGCCCCGCTGAGGCGTCCCTGCGCGGGGCCACCGGACCCCGGGGCGGCCCGGGCCGGGCCGGCTGAGATCATCCGGGGATGGACGAGGTACTGGGCAGGCTGGCGGCGGTGGGGCCCTTCTTCGCCGTGCCCCACGGGAAGGAGCCGCCCGGCCCCGGGTTCCGGCCGCTCTCCGAGCTGTACGCGGAGGGGCTCGGTCCGTGGGTCGCGGAGGTCGGCCGGCGCATCGGCACCGGTCCGGACCGGGTGGCCGCCTCGACCGCCCAGTTCGGGATCGCCGCGCGGCTCTGGTCGGTCGGTCTGGGCTGCGTCGCGCTCGCCGGGCGGGCGCCGGAGCTGGACCCCGTACGCGTGGGGTGGCGGCTGCCCGCCGGGGGCTCGCTGGAGCTGTGGCTGCCCGAGCCGCGTGCGCTGCCCGCCGGGTCGCTGGGCGAGAGTGTCCTCGGCAACCTCGCCGTGCTCGACGCGGGCCTGCGCGACGGGTTCGGGGTCTCGCCGAAGGTGCTGCGGGGCAACAGCGCGTCCGCGCTGGTGGGGGCGCTGCGGGTCCTGACGGACCGGGTCGAGGGCGACGCGGCCGTCCGGGCGGCGACCGCCCTGCTGGCCGACGACGGAGCGCTCGGCGGTACCGGCACGTTCGTCCACGAACCGGGCCTCGGGGTGGCCTTCGTCCGCCGCAGCTGCTGCCTCTACTACCGGGTCCCCGGGGGCGGGTACTGCGGCGACTGCGTCCTGCGGACCCGCTGAGCCCCCGCCGCACGCGCGGAACGGGGCCGTCGGGACCGGGTGGCCCGGGTCCCGACGGCCCCTTCGGGGCGATGCGTCAGAAGGTGAGGTTCCAGGTGTCGATCCTGCCGGTGTCGCCGCCGGCGTTGTCGTTGACGCGGAGCTTCCAGGTGCCGTTGGCGGCCTCGGAGGAGGCGTTGACGGTGTAGGTCTGGTTGATGTTGTCGGTGCCGCCGCCGGTGCGGTTGTGGAGGGGGTAGAGGGTGCCGTCGGGGGCGACCAGGTCGACCTTGAGGTCGCCGATGTAGGTGTGGGCGATGCTCACGCCGACCTTGAGGGCGGCGGGGGCGTTGCCGGTGACGCCGGTGACGGTGATCGGGCTCTCCACGGTCGCGTTGTCGGCGATGGCGTAGTCCGCGCCGTTCTCGAAGAACTTGCCGGCGGGCGGGGTCGCGCCGACGGCCTTGAGGGCGTCCACCTGGCCTTCGCCGAAGAAGCCGTTCTTGGCGGTCGTGCCCTTGCACCGGGTGTCCGACGGGCAGGCGACGTCATTGGCCTGGGTGGCCAGCTTGTCGCGGAGCTGCGCCGGGGTGATGCCCGGATTGGTGCTCGCGAGCAGCGCGGCCACGCCCGTGACGTGCGGCGAGGCCATCGAGGTGCCGCTCATGGTGCCGTACTTGCCGCCCGGCAGGGTGCTGTAGATGCCGGTGGCGTCGCCGCCGGGGGCCGTGACGTCCACGACGTTCAGGCCGTAGTTGGAGTACGAGGCCTTCGCGGTGGTGCCCATCGCCGAGACCGTGACCACGCCCGGGAGCTCGGTCGGGATGTCCAGGCAGGCGTTGGTGATGGTGCGGGTGACCGGGGTCGAGTCGTTCGGGCTCTCGGTGTCGGTCGTCTTGTTGGCCAGGTCGAGGTTGGAGTTGCCGGCGGCCGCGACCTGGAGCGAGCCCTTGCCCTCCGCGTACTCCTGGGCGCGCCTGACGCCCTCGATGATCGCGGCCTGGTCGGCGTTGTCCGGGCAGTTGAACTGCCACGGGTCCGTGTAGTAGCTGTTGTTGGTGACCTTGAAGCCGTGGTCGCCGGCCCACATGAAGCCGCAGACGGTGTTCTCGGCGAAGAAGAGCGAGGAGCCGGGCTCGGCGATGCGCACCGAGGAGATCTTCACGCCCGGGGCCACGCCGATGACGCCCTTGCCGTTCTTGGCGGCCGCGACCGTGCCGGCCACGTGCGTGCCGTGGCTGCCGACGTCGCGCCAGGCGCCGCTGCGGGTGTCCGGCTTGCCGTAGGCGCAGGAGGCGGAGTCGGCGGCGTTGAAGTTGGGCGCCAGGTCCTGGTGCTGGTCGTCCACACCGGTGTCCAGGATGCCGACCTTGACGCTGGCCGAGCCGGTGGTGACGGCCCAGGCCTGGTCGGCCTTGATCTGGGTCATGTCGGCGCGGACCGGCTCGCCCGCACCGGTGGAGGACTGAGCCGGGTTGGCGGGCAGCGCCGGGTTGTAGGCGTCCGCCGGGACGTCCGAGGTCCGGGTGGCCCCGACCTGCTGGACACCGGCGACGCCGCGCATCGTCGCGGCGAAGGCGCCGGAGGCGGAGTGGGCGACGATCACGCCGATGGCGTCGTAGTACTGGAAGACGGTGCCGCCGTTCGTGGCGACGGCGGTGCGGACCGCCGAGGTGTCACCGGGGGCGGTGATCACGAGGTAGGCGCGCGTGCCGGCGACCCAGGTCGCACTCTGGGAAGCGGGCGTCGCGGCGGTGCTCGTGCGGGGGGCGGCCTGGGCGGCGGGCGCCGTGGGGCCGACCGGGTCGGTGCCGGCGAGTGCGGCGGGGGTCCCGAAGGCCAGCGCGGCGCCGAGGGCGGCGGCCAGCACGAGGGTGCGTCGAGGTCGGCTGGATATGTGGGGTATCAATGCGTCCTCCGATGGCCCGGCGGGCGTGGATGACGCCTGATGGCGCCTGCCGGGTCGTACGAAACGAGTGGTGGACGCAAGATGTCAGACGCGTGCCCCGATATGGAAGTACCTTTTACAGCACGCCCGTTGCCCTGGATCTGGCCGAAAAAACACCTTGTGGAAACGGCCCGGATCCGACCGGGCCGGGCGCCGTGGGGGCGTGCCCGGCCCGGTCGGACCGTAAGGGGGGCGGGCCCGTCAGACCGTGACCCCGCCCTTGTCGCCCTCCGGCTGCACCGGCACGGGGGTCGTGGCAGGGCCGGAACCAGGCTTGTCGCCTGCCGTCCCGTGACCGTCGTCGAGCAGCGAGGTCTCGTCGAACGGCAGCCGACCCGCGAGGACTTCGGTGGCCCGGGCCTGGTCGAACTCCTTGGTCCAGGTGCCGATGAGCACCGTCGCCACGGCGTTGCCCGCGAAGTTCGTCAGCGCGCGCGCCTCGCTCATGAACCGGTCGATGCCCACGATCAGGCCGACCCCGTCCACCAGCTCGGGCCGGTGCGACTGGAGGCCGCCGGCGAGGGTGGCCAGGCCGGCGCCGGTCACCCCGGCGGCCCCCTTCGAGGCGATGATCATGAACAGCAGCAGGGAGATCTGCTCGCCGATCGCGAGCGGCTTGCCCATCGCCTCCGCGATGAACAGCGAGGACATGGTCAGGTAGATCGCGGTCCCGTCCAGGTTGAACGAGTACCCGGTCGGCACCGTGATCCCGGTAACCGGGCGCGAGACCCCGAGGTGCTCCATCTTCGCGATCAGCCGCGGCAGCGCGGATTCGGAGGAGGAGGTGGACAGGATCAGCAGGAACTCCCGGCCGAGGTAGCGCAGCAGGGCGAAGACGCTGACGCCGGTGCACACGCGCAGCAGGGTGCCCAGCACGACGAACACGAAGAGCAGGCAGGTCGCGTAGAACCCGATCATGATGACGGCCAGCGACTTCAGCGCGTCGATGCCGGTGGCCCCGACCACCGCCGCGATGGCGCCGAAGGCGCCCACCGGAGCCGCCCACATGATCATCGCCAGTACCCGGAACACCAGCTTCTGCACGTGCCCGATCCCGCGCAGCAGCGGTTCGCCCGCCGGCCCCATGGCCTGGAGCGCGAACCCGCAGAGCAGCGCCACCAGCAGCGTCTGCAGCACCTCGCCGCCGGTGAAGGCGGAGACCAGCGTGGTCGGGATGATCCCGAGCAGGAACTCCGAGGTGCTCTCGGCCCCGCCGGCCTCGGCCTGTGCCTCGCCCGCACTGCGCGCGGCCTCGGTCAGGTGCAGGCCGCTGCCCGGCTCCAGCAGGTTGCCGACGAGCAGCCCGATCGCCAGCGCCACCGTCGACATCACCATGAAGTAGCCGAGGGCGAGCCCGCCCACCGCCCCCACCTTGGCGGCCTTGCGGACCGAGCCGATGCCCAGCACGATCGTGCAGAAGATCACGGGCGAGATCATCATCTTGATGAGGTTGACGAAGCCGGTGCCCAGCGGCTTCAGCTCCACGGCCACCCCCGGTGCGGCGAAGCCGACGGCGATGCCGAGGAGCACCGCGGCGATCACCGCGATGTAGAGATAGTGCGTTCTGTCGCGCCTGGCGGCCACGATGCCTCCTGGTGGTGAATACGTCCCGGGAGGACCATCGCGCGACCCTGTGACCCCGGTCACCCTTGCGTTCATTGAGTTCACGGCCCGGTGCACACTGAACGCCATGTTCCGATTGCTCCGGCCCCGCGGCCCGCGCAGCCTCGCCGGCCAGCTCTTCGCCATGCAGGTGCTGCTGGTCGCCGTCGTCGTCGCCGGCTGCGCCGTCTTCGCCCACGCCACCGCGCGCGGCCAGGCCGAGGATGCCGCCCGGCGCCAGGCCGGGGCCGTCGCCCGCGCGGTCGCCGACTCCCCGTCGGTCCGCGAGGCCGTACGGGAGGCGGCGGGCGGTTCCGATCCCTCGCTCCGGCTCCAGCCCTACGCCGAGCAGGTGCGGATCGACTCCGGCGTGGACTTCGTGACGATCATGGACCCGGCCGGGCGCCGCTGGACCCACCCCGACCCGGGCCGGATCGGCGAGCGCTTCCTCGGCACCACGCGGCCCGCCCTGCGCGGCGAGACCTTCAGCGAGACCTACACCGGCACCCTCGGGCCCTCCATCCGCGTGGTCACCCCGCTCGTCGACGGCGGCCGGGTCGTCGGGATGGTCAGCGCCGGCATCACCGTCCGCGCCATCAGCGACCGGCTCGCCGCACAGCTCTCCGCCCTCGCCTGGGTCGCCGCCGCCGCGCTCGCCCTGGGCGGCGCCGGCACGTACGTGGTCAACGCCCGGCTGCGCCGTCACACCCACGGCATGAACGCGGCCGAACTGAGCCGGATGTACGACTACCACCAGGCGGCCCTGCACGGGGTCCGCGAGGGGCTGCTCATGCTCGACGGCCAACGCAGGATCACCCTCATCAACGACGCCGGACGCGAACTCCTCGCCCTGCGCGGAGAGATGACGGGCACCGCCGTCGCCGACCTCGGACTGCCCGCGCCGCTCACCGGCGCCCTGCTGGCCGACCGCCCCCGGGTGGACGAGGTGCACCTGACGGTCGACCGGGTGCTCGTCGTCAACAGCTCGCCGGTCGCCGGCGGCGGCCGCCGCGGTACCGTCGTCACCCTGCGCGACCACACCGAACTCCAGTCGCTGACCGGCGAGTTGGACCACGAACGCGGATTCACCCAGGCGCTGCGCTCGCAGGCCCACGAGGCGGCCAACCGGCTGCACACCGTGGTCTCCCTCATCGAGCTCGGCCGCGAGCGCGAGGCGGTGGAGTTCGCCACCGCCGAACTGCAACTGGCCCAGGCGCTCACCGACGAGGTGATCACGGCGGTCGGCGAACCGGTGCTCGTGGCCCTGCTGCTCGGCAAGGCCGCCCAGGCGCACGAACGCGGGGTCGAGCTCGTGGTGACCCCCGACAGCCGCAGCCTCGCGGCCGGGGCCGGGCTGCCTCCGGCCCGCGACCTGGTCACCGTGCTCGGCAACCTGATCGACAACGCCGTCGACGCCCTCACCGCCGTGCCCGCCGCGCGGATCGCGGTGACCCTGCGCCCGGCCGGCCGCGAACTGCTGCTGCGCGTCGCCGACAACGGCCCCGGGCTGCCGGAAGGGGTGGACGTCTTCCGTCGGGGCTGGTCGGGCAAGGGGGAGGGTCGCGGCCTCGGGCTCGCGCTGGTGCGACAGGTGGCCCACCGCTACGGCGGCACGGTCACCGCGGCACCGGGCCCCGGTGGCGGCGCCGAGTTCACCGTCCGGCTCCCGCTGGCCGGGGCGGAGGCCGGGGCGGGTGGCGACCCGGCGGGGGAGCGCCGGGCCGCCGGTCCTGGGGCGGGGCGGGACGCCGGAGCGCCCCGGACCCCGGGTGCGGCGGCCGGCCGGACCGCGGGCGGACCGGCGTGAGCGCCACGACGGGCGGCGTCACGGGCGGCGGGCCCGTACGGGTGCTGGTGATCGAGGACGACCCGGTCGCCGCCGACGCGCACGCCCTCTACGTCGGCCGGGTGCCCGGCTTCACCGCGGTCGCCGCCGTGCACTCGCTCGCCGAGGCCACCCGGGTCCTGGAGCGGACCCGGGTGGACCTCCTCCTGCTCGACCTGACGCTGCCCGACGGGCACGGGCTGCGGTTCGCGCGCGGCCTGCGCGCCGCCGGGCACCCCGTCGACGTGATCGTGGTGACCTCCGCCCGCGACCTGACCGTGGTCCGCGAGAGCGTCTCGCTGGGCGTGGTGCAGTACGTGCTCAAGCCGTTCGCCTTCCCCACCCTGCGCGAACGGCTGCTGCGCTACGCGGAGTTCCGTGCGACGGCGGGCGAGGCGGCCGGCCAGGACGACGTGGACCGCGCGATGGCCGCCCTGCGTGCCCCGCGCCCGGCCGAGCTCCCCAAGGGGCTGAGCGCGCCGACCCTGGACCGGGTCGCCGCACTCCTGCGCGCGGCCCCCGAAGGGCTGACCGCCGCGGGGGCGGCCGCAGCGGCGGGCACCTCGCGGATCACGGCCCGCCGCTACCTGGAGCACCTGGTGGACACCGGCCGCGCGGACCGCAGCCCCCGGTACGGCCAGGTCGGCCGCCCCGAACTGCACTACCGCTGGCTGGCCGCCGCGGGTTCGGTGTCGAACGTGTAGAACGTCCGGTGGTCCAGCAGCTCGGCCGGGGTCACGTCGTTCCACGGCCGCATCGTGTCGTGCAGGTCCACCACGTTCGGCGTGCCCGCGGCGGGCAGGTAGGCGGACTGCGGGTGGCGCGCCTGCCAGTCGGCCCACAGCTTGTCCACGTAGGCGTGGTGCATCCAGAACACCGGGTCGTTGGGGGAGACCCCGGTGGCCATCTGGCCGCCCACCCACACGTGCACCCGGTTGTGGAGGTTGGCGCCGCGCCAGCCCTCCAGGTTGTTGCGGAAGCCGCCGGAGGAGCTGTTCCAGGGGGCCGTGTCGTAGACCGGCATGGCGAGCACGGCGTCCACCTCGGCCTTGGTCGGCAGCTGGGCGACGCCCTCGCCGAGGGCGCGGCGCAGGTAGGGGCGCGCGTCCACGCGCACGTTCACGTCCCACTTCCCCGCGGCGTACGCGAACGGTCCGTCGAGGACCTGTCCGTCACGGGCCCGGCCGGTGCCGCCGAGGAAGTCGGCGGCCCAGAGGGAGGAGCGGGAGGTGCGGTCCGCGGTCCAGTCCCAGTACGGGAGCGCGACGCTCGCGTCCACTTTCTGCAGGGCGGCCTCGAACTCCAGCAGGAAGCGCCGGTGCCAGGGCAGGAAGGAGGGGGAGCGGTGGCCCACCCGGTCCCCCGAGTCGGTGTCGGCCATGATGAAGCCGTTGTGTGTGGTCACGAAGTGGTCGTAGCCGCCCGTGCGCTTGAGCTCGTGCAGGGCTGCGGTGAAGGCCCGCTTCTCGTCCGCGGTGAGCGCGGCCTGGTTCTTGCGCACGGTCATGCCGCGCCCCCCGTCGGGGCGAACGGCGCGAGGACCGCGCCCTGGAGCTCGCGCACGGCGGCGCGGGCCAGCGAGGTCGGGTCGGCGAAGGTCTCGTAGTGGTTGACCACGCTGATCCAGGTGCCGTCCGCGTTCCGCATCACGTGCAGTTCGCGGCCGTCTATCAGGACGGTGGGCAGACCGGGGGAGTGGTGGCCTCCGTGGTGCCCGCCCGTGCCGGGGGTTATCCGGATGCGGCGGCCCTGGTAGACCTCGTCGACGGTGCCCGCGTCGGGGGGTGTGGACGCGGGAGGGGCGGCGCTGGCGTCGGCGCCCGTGGCGGCGGCGGTGATGCCGAGGACGGCGAGTGCACCGGCAGTCGTGCCCAGAGCCTGCCGGCGGGTGATCTTGTTCATGGCCGAAGAGGTATCAGGGCGCCGCGCAGGGGTGGCTGCTATCCGGACATGAGTGGACAAGTTGCCGGTAGAACAAGTTGGATGATCTTCCCGTCCGTACCGGCTCCAGTGGCTCGGACGGGAAGATCTGCGTATCCGACACTATCGAACAGTAAGTTCTCCGGTCGACGCGGGCTTTCATGAGAGGGGTCACACCGCGGAGTCGGCCGGAAGACGCAGGGTGAACCGTCCGCCCGGACCCGCTCCGGCGCTCAGCGCGGCGATCGGGTTGCGCAGCTCGTGCGAGGCGTCGGCCACGAACCGCCGCCGGCGGTCCACGGACTCCTCCGGCCGGTCCAGGGTGGCGTTCATCGTCAGTGACGGCCGGGCTCGGCGGTCTCCAGGCTGGTGCCCGCGTACACGGTGACCCCGCGGGCGTCGATGCCGGTGGCTTGGACCGCGACGAGCCGGAAGGGGTGCGCGGCCCTGCCGGGGCGCAGCACGAGGCTGAGGTCGCGCGCCGCCGAGGGGTGCCCGGAGGTCGGTGCGAAGGAGGCGCCGGGGCCGCGCCCGGCGAGGCCGGGCGGTGGTCGGTGTGCGGCCGGCGTGCATGGGTGCTCCCGAGGAGGTGGGCCGCGGGTTCCGTCACCCGCGGCGACGGCTCCACTCTCCGGGGCCCGGCTGAACCCACCCTGAAGGTTCCTGAAGTCGGGTTCAGGGTGATATGGGCGTAATTCCCCTATAGTCCGGATATGGCTCTCCATGAGACGAAGGACGTACGTGGCCCCGACGCCGACTCGGACGTGTTCGCGTCCGCCCTCAGCGGCCAGGTCCTCCCCAAGTACCGGATGCCCGAGGACCACTCGTCCACCGAGGTCGTCTACGAACTCCTGCACAACGAGCTGCTCCTCGACGGCAACGCCGCCCAGAACCTGGCCACCTTCTGCACCACCTGGTCGGACGACGGCGTGCACCGCCTGATGAACGAGTGCCTCGACAAGAACATGATCGACAAGGACGAGTACCCGCAGACCGCCGAGATCGAGTCCCGCTGCGTCCACATGCTGGCCGACCTGTGGAACGCACCCCCGGGCGCCGGCGCCACCGGCTGCTCGACCACCGGCTCCAGCGAGGCCGCCATGCTCGGCGGCCTCGCCCTCAAGTGGCGCTGGCGCGAACGCCGCCGCGCCCAGGGCCTGCCCACCGACCGGCCCAACCTGGTCTGCGGCCCGGTCCAGATCTGCTGGGAGAAGTTCGCCCGCTACTTCGACGTCGAGCTGCGCCAGGTCCCCCTGGAGCCGGGCGCCACCGGCCTGCTGCCCCACCAGCTCGCCATGCACGTCGACGAGAACACCATCGGCGTCGTCGCCATCCTCGGCGTCACCTACACCTGCGACTACGAGCCCGTCGCCGAGCTCGCCGCCGCCCTCGACCGGATCCAGGCCGAACACGGCTGGGACGTGCCGATCCACGTCGACGCCGCCAGCGGCGGCTTCGTCGCCCCCTTCCTCCACCCCGACGTGGTGTGGGACTTCCGGCTGCCGCGCGTCGCCTCCGTCAACACCTCCGGCCACAAGTACGGACTCGCCCCGCTGGGCGTCGGCTGGATCGTCTGGCGCACGGCGGAACTCCTCCCGGCCGACCTCGTCTTCAACGTGGACTACCTGGGCGGCGACATGCCGACCTTCGCGCTCAACTTCTCCCGGCCCGGCGGCGAGATCATCGCGCAGTACTACCTCTTCCTGCGCCTCGGCCGGGCCGGCTACCGGCGCGTCCAGCAGGCCTGCGCGGAGACCGCCCAGTACCTGGCCCGCGAGGTGGCCGCCATGGGGCCGTTCACCCTGCTGTACGACGGCCGGGGCGCCCTCCCCGCGGTCTCCTACACGCTCACCGACCCGAAGGCGGCCGGGTTCAGCCTCTACGACCTCTCCGACCGGCTGCGGATGCGCGGCTGGCAGGTGCCCTCCTACCCGCTGCCCGCCGACCGGCAGGACACGGTCATCCAGCGGGTCCTGGTGCGCCACGGAGTGACCCGCGACCAGATCGCCCTGCTCGTGGCCGACCTGCGCCGGTCCGTCGAGCACCTGAAGGCCTCGCCGCCGCCCGCCCCGGCCACCGAGCCGAGGTCGGGCTTCCACCACTGAGCCGGCGGCGGACCGCCTACCGGGCCCCGAAGTTCTGCGTCCACCAGGGGCCGCCCGCACCCTGGTGGACGCCGACGCCGATGTCCTTGAACGAGCAGTTGAGGATGTTGGCGCGGTGGCCCGGGCTGTTCATCCAGGACTCCATCACGGACTGGGCCGTCTGCTGGCCCTTGGCGATGTTCTCGCCGTACGTCGACCAGCGGTACCCGGCGGCGGTGGTCCGCTGGCCGGGGTCCTTGCCGTCCGGGGTGGTGTGCGCGAAGAAGTCCCGCGCCGCCATGTCGTCGGAGTGCCCCTGGGCGGCCGCACGGAGCTGGCCGTCCTCCTTCAGCGGGCCGCAGCCGGCCGCGGCCCGCTCCTTGTTCACCAGGGCCACGACCTGCCCGGCCACACCGGGCGGCGCGGGAGCCGGAGCGGGCGCCGAGGGCTTCGGGGCCGGAGCGGCGGAGCGGGTCCGGGCCGGGGTCGGGCTCTCGCTCGGGCTCGGCGCGGTGGAGGGGGACGCCGACGCCGACGGGGAGGGCGAGGCGGACGCCGAGGGCGACGGGGACGCCGAGGCCGAGCCCGACGGGAGCGGCGCGGCGGGTCCGGTCGCCGACAGCGCGGACAGCGGGGCGGCGGGCGTGGCCCCGCCCGCCTCCGCGTCGCCGGACCCGGGGAGGCTGCCGAGGTAGGCCAGCCCGCCACCGGCCACGCACGCGGCCACCACGGCCGCGCCGATCACCCGCCGGCGGCTGCGGCGCCGCTTGCGCAGCGCCCCGCGCGAGGCCGGCCCCGCCTCGCCCGCGGCGCCCCGGTCGCCCGCCCGGCGCCGGGCCGCCCGGCCGGGACCGGACACGGCCGGCGAGATCCAGGTGGCGGCATTCGCGCCGTCCGTTCCCGAACCCGCGGCGACGGCACGGGCCGCGGTGTCGAAGCCGGCCGCCCCGGCCGCGCGCACCCCTGCCAGCAGGGCCGCCGAGACCGGCACGAGGGCCAGACCCGCCAGCAGTCCCTCCGCCGGCACCAGGCCGCCCCACAGGCCGGAGCACCGTACGCACTCACGGGCGTGCCGGGCTATGCGCTTGCGCCACAGGGCGGAGGGCCGGCCGTCCCACCCCGCCGTCACCGACCGCAGCTCCCCGCACGCCGGCTGGGCCTCCAGGGCCCGCTCCACCACCCGGGCCGCCTCCAGCTGCGCCTTCATCCGCTGCACCCGTACGGCCGTGTGCTGCGCGGGCAGCTCCAGCGCCGCGGCCACCTCGGCGCGGGTCAGCTCCCCGGCGCACTCCAGCCACCACAGCGACAGCAGCGCCCGGTCGTCGGGCTCCAGCCACCGGGTGGCGCGGGCCGTCTCGCGCCGCTGTCCCGCCAGGTTGAGCCGTACGACGGTCAGGTCGACGAAGTCGGCGCCGGGGTCGGCGACGTCCTCGGCCGCTTCCAGGCCGCTCTCGCCGAGGCCGTCGCGCCGGGCCTGCCAGTGCGCCCGTACGCGGTTCATCGCTATCGCGACCAGCCAGGAGCGGAAACTCTCGTCCGCGCGCAGGCCGCCCAGCCCGTCCAGGGCCCGCAGCATCGTGTCCTGCACCACGTCGTCCACGTCGTGGGACCCGTTCAGGGCCCGCCCGACGATGTTGTAGACGAGCGGCAGGTGGGTGCCGACGAGCTCGTCCTGCGCGCGGGGATCGCCCGCGCGGGCCGCTGCCACCAGCGCTGCCGTGTGCTGAGTACTCATGTGATGTTCCCTGTCCGTACCGGCGGTCGATGATGCCCGATACCTGGGAGACCGTCGACACCGGCCCCGATAACACTTATCCGGGACTCTCGTCGGATTTTCTCTGGGCAGTCTCACCCGGAACGGATCCCGGCGCCTGCGGTGCCGGTGCTTCCGGGGCGGACGCCGCCCGATCGGCCGTCTCCGGGCCGGACCGCGGACCGACCGTGGCCGCCGGGACGAGATCCACGGTCCGGGGGGCCGCGCCCAGCAGCTCGCGCACCGGGCGGTCGAGGTCCTCCACCGCTTCGACCACCTTGCCGACGGCGGCGAGCGGGAGTCCGCCGACAGCGGCGAACGCCCGGATCAAGTGCCGCCCGCGGACGTGTCGTTCGCCGTGGCGGGCCTGATTCGGGCTGGTCGACTCGCGTGCGGGAAGCAGTCCTTCGCGCAGGTGGAACTTGATCGTGGGCACCGGGACGCCCGTCGTGCGACTCAACTCGCCTACGCGCGCAAAGAGGATGCGCGGCGCTGAGGGGCGTGCCGGCCCTGGTCTCGGTGGCGGGGCCGATCGTGGACGACCGGGTGCTCGGCGGCTCACCGATCCGGCACAAGCCGTTCAAGTTCTCGGTCTCCTTCACGGCCTACGCGCTCACCCTGGCCTGGACGTACTCGCTGCCGACACGGTGGCGCAGGACCGGCTGGTGGGCCGGCATCGTGGTGGTCGTCGGCGCCGTGGCCGAGATGGCCGTGATCACGGGCCAGGCGGTGCGGGGCAGGCGCAGCCACTTCAACCACGAAACCCCGCCGGACGGGGCGCTGTTCGGCGTGATGGGGGCGACCGTGGTCGTGCTCTGGCTCGCCACGCTGGTCATGGCGCTCGTCCTGTGGCGCCGGCCCCTCGCGGACCGGGCGCTGACCTGGGCGCTGCGGCTCGGCGTGGTGATCGGGCTCGCCGGCAGGGGACTCGGCTTCCTGCTGACCTCGCCGACCGACGACCGGCTCGCCGGACGGATCACCGACACGGCCGGCGCGCACAGCGTCGGGGTGCCGGACGGCTGGGGGCCGCGGGCGCGCTGGCCGCGGGCGTGGGGGTGGCGTGGGCGGTGCTCCGGGTCCGGGCCGGCGTCACAGCAGCGGGGCCAGCGACTCCGTGGCCGTGCGCAGGGCGGGTGCGTACGCCTCGATCTCCTCGCGGGACACCAGGAAGGTGACGGTGGTGATGCTGACCCCGCCGATCGGACGGCCGTCCGGGTCCAGCAGCGCCGCACCCAGGCACCGGATCGTCGGCTCGTTCTCCTCGTCGTCCACGGCGAAGCCGCGGGCGCGCACCTGCGCCAACTGGGCGCGCAGGGCCCGGCCCGTGGTCAGGGTGCGCGGGGTCCGCGCCGGGAGCCCGGTGGCGGCGACCAGTGCGCGCACCTCCTCGTCGGGCAGGTGGGCCAGGATGCTCTTGCCGATCGCGGTCGTGTGCAGGGGCATCCGCATGCCCACCCGGGAGGCCGTGCGGAAGGGCTGGTCGCTCTCCAGCTTCCGGATGTAGGTGATGGTCTCCCCGCTGCGCAGGGCGAGGTGGACCGTCTGGCCGGTGGCCTGCTGGAGCTCGTCGAGGATGCCGCCGATGCTGGCCGGCTCGCCGCCGCTGACCTGCGCGGCGAGCCCCCGCAGCCGCGGGCCCGCCCCGTAGCGGCTCTCCGCGTCCTGGCGTACGAACCCCTGCTCGACGAGGGAGGCCAGGATGCGGTAGGTGCTGGACTTGGGCACGGCCGCCGCCGCCGTCAGCTCCGCCAGCCGGTGCGGCCCGCCGGGCGCCGCGACCGCCTCCAGGATGCGCAGCGACTTCTCCAGGGCCGAGCCGGCGGCGGAGGTACGGCCGCCGCGGGCGGCACCCGAAGCGTCGTTCGTTGACACGAGAACTCCCGGCCTGTGTAGGGTCTAGACCAACTGGTTCCAGTACACGATACTCCGTTCCACTACGTGGAACAAACGGGAGGGTCCCTTGTCCTGCCACCCGTACGCGGTCATCACCGCCCAGCGGTTGTTGCCGGTACTGCGCAGCCCCGACGCCGACGCGGCCGTCCACCGGGCCGCCGCCCTGCTCGCCGCGGGGTGCCGGGCCGTCGAGCTGACGACCACGACGCCCGGCTGGGCCGAAGCCGTGCGCCGCACCGTCCCGCTCGCGGACGCGCGGGGCCGGTCCGCCGTCGTCGGGGTCGGCACCGTCGCCACCGCACGACAGGCCGAGACCGCCCTGGCCGCGGGCGCGGCCTTCCTGGTCTCGCCGTACCCGGCGCCCGAGGTGCGCGAGGTCGCGGAGCGGCGCTCGGCGGTGTTCATCGAGGGCGGGTTCACGCCTGGTGAGGTCGCCGCCGCCGCCCGGTCCGCGGGCGCCGCCAAGGTCTTCCCGGCCCACGTGGGCGGCCCGCAGTTCATACGCTCCCTCAAGGCGGTCCTGCCCGAGGCCCTGATCGTCCCGACCGGCGGCATCCGCCCCGCCGAGGTCCCGGTGTGGCTGGCCGCGGGGGCGGCCGCGGTCGGCATCGGGAGCGGGCTGCCGGACGACCCCGGCGAACTGGCCGCCGTCTTCGCGGAACTGGCCGGCCCCTGCTGCGCCGCCTGCGAGGGCGACGCGGCGGCCGCGACCGCGGCCGCTCCCGGCCGGCCGGACGCGGCGCCGGGGAAGCGGCCGTGACGGACGCGACGGCAGCGGGGCGAATGTCGGTGCGGAAGCCGGTGCCGCTGCCGAACGGGACGGCGACGGTGCCGGCGAACGGAAGCGCGACGGTGCCGGCGGCGAACGGGACGGCGGGCGCGGCGGGTCCGACGCGGTACGACGTGCTCGTGCTCGGCGAGGTCCTCGTCGAGGTCCACGCCGACACCACCCTGCGCGCGGCCGCCGACGGCACCGGCGCCCGCCTCTCCTACTCCGGCGACGCCCTCAACGCGGCCGCCGCCGCGGCCGCCGCCGGGGCCCGCACCGCGCTGCTCGCCGTCGTCGGCGAGGACGAACTCAGCGTCCCGCTGCTGCGCCGGGCCGCCGAACTCGGCGTCGACGTCACCCACGTCCGCCGCTCCCCGCGCCCCAACGGCGCCTACCTGCTCGGCTCCGACACCGAGGGCGACCGCGAGTTCGTCTACTGGCGCACCCACAGCGCCGGCTCCACCCTGTCGCCCGCCCACGTCGAGTCGTGGCGGTCCCTGCTGACCGGCGCCAAGGCCCTCATCACCAGCGGCATCACCGGTGCGCTCTCGCCCGGCAGCCGCGACGCCGTGCTGGCCGCCGCCCGTACCGTGCACGGGGCCGGCGGCCACGTCTCCTACGACCCCAACTTCCGCTCCCGGCTGACCAGTCGGGCCGAGGCCAGGGAGCTCCTGGCCCGGATCGCCCCGTTGACCGGGCTGCTCAAGACCTCCTGCCCCGCCGACGCGCTCGCCCTGGTCGACACCGCCGACCCGCCCACCGCCGCCACCCGCTACCGCGCGCTGGGCGCCCGTACGGTGGCGGTCACCGCGGGCGCCGACCGGCTGCTCCTGGACGACGGCGACCGCACCAGGTACCTGCCCGTACCGGTCAACCCGGCCCCCGTCGACGCGACGGGCGCCGGGGACTGCTTCACGGGCACCACCACGGCCCGCCTCGCCCTCGGCGACCGCCTGGAGGACGCGGTGGCGTACGGCATGGCCGCCGCCTCCCTCTCGGTCTCGGGCCGCGGCGGCACCGGACACGTCCCCGCCTTCACCGCGACGACGTCCCTGGCCGCCGCCCACCGCACGACGCACGGCGAGGCGGGCCCGGCGTAGCCGGCCGACGGGCCGCGGGGCCCGTCGGCCGGCGGGCGGGGGCGCACGTGGTGGGCGCCGCCGGGCCGGGTCGGTCTGCGCGGCCCGGCGGCGCCGGTCTGCAAGGGCCCCCGGGTCCGGGGGCCGGTGGGCCGGTCAGCGGCCGCCGCGCAGGCCGCGGTCCACGGCGCCGAGCAGCTCGCCGTCGGCGGTGTCCCCGTCCAGCGACCAGAACATGGCGCCGCCGAGCCCCTCGTCACGGACGTAGCCGCCCTTCTGGCGCAGCACCTGGGGGTCGTCGTACGTCCAGAGCGTGGTGCCGTCGAACAGCCAGGCGTGACCGCCGCGCCGGTCGCGGTGCACCTGGTAGGTGCCCGAGTCGGCGAGCTTCTTCAGCTCCTTGTAGTCCTCGTACCCCGCGGCCCAGGTGGCAGGGGCCGGGCCCGCGGCCGGCTGCCCCAGCCCGTCGCCGCCACCGGTGACGCCCGTCCAGCCCTGCCCGTAGAAGGGCATGCCCACCACGAGCTTGTGCGCGGGCGCGCCCCGGCGCTTCCACGCCTCGACCGTGCCGTCGACGCTGAAGTCGTCGCGGGCGCGGAGCGCGGACTGCTGGGCGGTCTTCTTCTCGCCGGAGACGTGGAAGTCGTAGCCCTGGAGGTTCACGAAGTCGAGGTCGCGCATGATGCGGCGGACGTCGAAGCCCGCGTCGATCTTGGCGGGGGCCGTCGGCACGAAGGCCGTCAGCTCGTACTTCGACTTCTTCTTCACGCTCTTGGCGTGGGCGTCGAGCTGGGTGCGGAACTCCTTGACCAGCTCGGTGAAGTTGCGCCGGTCCTCGGGGCGGTAGGTGGTGTCCGCGTCGCCCTCCGAGCCGGGCCACTCCCAGTCGAGGTCGATGCCGTCGAAGAGGCCGGCGGCCGCACCTGCGCCGCCCCGGGTCCCGTCCTGCGGCAGGTTGCCCTTGATGTACAGGTCGATGCAGGAGGAGACGAAGGCCTTGCGGGAGGCCGGGGTGAGCGCGGCGTCCGAGAAGTGCGTGGACCAGCTCCAACCGCCCAGCGAGATCAGCACCTTGAGGCCGGGGTGCTTGGCCTTGAGTTCGCGCAGCTGGTTGAAGTTGCCGGCGAGCGGCTGGTCCCAGGTGTCGGCCACGCCGTCGACGGAGCCGGCCGCGTCGAGGGGGCGGGCGTAGTCGGCCCAGGCGTCGGCCTCGCCGGGGACGTTGCCGGTGAAGCACTTGCCGTCGGCGCTGACGTTGCCGAAGGCGTAGTTGATGTGGGTGAGCTTGCCGGCGCTGCCGTTCGTCTCCAGGTCCTTGACCTGGAAGTCCCGTCCGTAGACGCCCCACTGGGTGAAGTAGCCGACCTTCTTGTACGAGCGGTCGTGGCCTCCCGATCCGCCACTGCCCGCACTGCCCGCCTCGGCGGCGGGCGCGAAGGCGGTCAGCAGGGAGAGGGAGCAGGCGGCGACGGCCAGCCGGCCGAGCATGCTGCGGCGCATGGGCTTCCTTTGCGGATGCGGGGGACGGGGCGTGAGCGCGTGCGCGGTGCATGCCGGAAACTATTGGTCTGGACCATACGGGTCAAGGGCTACGCCGGAACTCGCCACCCGCCCGGCCCCCGGGCCCACCCGGCGCCCGCTTGCGTTCACTCTCATCTTGTTGCAACGAACGATGGACTGACGTTGCGTTAGCTTCTGATCCATCGCAACGATTAATCGCGCCTGGCCTGCACAGATGGCGATTCTACGCAACGATTGTATTGAAGGATCTTTGAATGCAACGTAGCGTTTCAACTGTCAGAAAGCGGAAGCGACCAGTAGCCGGGAGCACACCGTGCAGACCTTCGAGACCACCGCCCGCAGCTTCTGACGCGCGACGCGACGCAGCCCGTCCGCGGCCCGTGGCCACATCCTGCGCCGCACCACGGTCGGCCACATCGATCCAGCCCCCGCCCCGACGCACCTCCTACACCGGAAGAAGACGAACCATGGCCCTCACCCCCGCCGCCTGGACCGGAATGGTGCCGATCGACGACACCGCGCTCGCCGTGACCGACACCGGCGGCCCCGGCCGGCCCGTGGTCTACCTCAACGGCTCGTACGCGGACCAGTCTCACTGGCGGCGCGTCATCGCCGACCTCGGCCCCGGCTACCGGCACATCACCTACGACGAGCGGGCCCGCGGCACGTCCCGGCGCGCCACGGACTACTCCTTCGAGGCGTGCCTCCGCGACCTCGACGCCGTCCTCACCGCCCGGAGCGTGCACCGGCCGATCCTGGTGGGCTGGTCCTACGGCGCGATGATCGCCGTGCACTGGGCGGCCCGGAACCAGGGCCGCGCCGCGGGTGCCGTGTCCGTGGACGGCGCCCTGCCGCACGAGTGGCTCGACGACGCCGCCCGGGCGCAGATCCGCAGGCTGTTCCGGCGGCTGAGCCCGCTGTTCCCCCTCGCCCGCCCCCTCGGCCTGGCCGCCCGCATGAGCGCCGAGCAGCACGCCGAGATCAACATCGAGAGCAACGAGCTCTGTGCGCCCGCCGCCCTCGGCCCGGTCCTCGACCGGGTGGACGTACCCACCCGGTACGTGCTCGCCACCGGCGGCAACCTGGGCGGCGACCCGGAGCTGATGGAGCAGATCCGCTCCAACCTGGACCCGGTGCTCGCCCGCAACCCCCACATCCGGATCAGCGCCAAGGTCGCGAGCAACCACTCGAAGATCCTGCGCAAGGACTTCCGGGCGGTCGCCGACGCGGTGCGCGAGCTCGCGCCCGGCAGCGACCACCGGGCCGGATGAGCCGTGCCGGCCGGAGTCCTGGCCGGCCCGGGCGCGCCCGCGCGACCGTCACGCGGGAGGCGGCCGGCGCCGGGCGGAGTCGGCCAGGCCGCTCGCGAACGCCTCGACGAGACCCCGGAGTTCGTCCGGCCGTTCGATGAGGAACGGCCGGTCGAGCGAGGCCATTACCGCCGGCAGCCAGTCGAGCCGCTCCGCCCGCAGGTCGACCCGGGACCATCCCGCACCGCTCCCGGACGGGCCCTCCCGCACGATCGCGATGCCGGCGGGAAGCCGGGCGCGGACCTGCTCGGCCGTGGCCTGGACGCGCACGGTCACCTCGTGGCGGTACGGAGCGGTCGCGAGCCCCGTCAGCAGGTGCTCGGCGGGGTCGAACCCGGCGGGCGGCTCGAACACGCCGGGCAGCGTCCGGGCACCGGCGATGCGGTCCAGGCGGAACGTGCGGTTCTCGCCGATCGCGGGATCGGCGCCCGTCACGTACCACCTGCCGGAGTGGGCCACGAGTCCGTACGGGTGCAGCGTGCGCTCGCCGGAACGGCCGTCGGCGGCGGTGTACCGGATCGAGACCGGGCGGTGGTGGCGCACGGCGTCCGCGATCGCGAGCAGGACCGTGTTCTGCGGCGCCGCCGTCTCGACGGGCGGCGCGGTGAAGGCGAGCGAGGCCAGCAGGGCGTCCAGCCTGCGGCCGAGCCGCTCGGGCAGCACCCGCCGGATCTTGGCCGCCGCCGTCTCGCCCGCCGTGCCCGCGGCCGTCATCAGGCCCGCGCGCTGCCCCGCGACCAGGCCGAGCAGGACGGCCAGCGCCTCGTCGTCGCTCAGCATGAGCGGGGGCACGCGGTAGCCGGGCGCGAGCCGGTAGCCGCCGTAGCGGCCGCGGACGGACTCGACGGGCACGTCGAGGTCGAGCAGGTGGCCGACGTACCGGCGCACCGTCCGCTCGTCGACCCCGAGGCGGTCGGCCAGCTCGGCCACGGTCCGGACACCACCGGACTGCAGCAGTTCCAGCAGGGTGAGCACACGGGTGGTGGGTCGGCCGGGCGGCCGGTCGTTCGGTGAGGGCATGCCGGAAGTGTCTCGCGCATACCGGGCGGATTCCGTCCGGTATCGCTCGTAGCGTGCGATCGAGAGCTTCGCTACGCCCATCCGGCAGGAGAACACCATGGATTTCGTCTCGGTCCGCATCATCACGGGCGACGTCGCCCGCCTCGTCGCCTTCTACGAGCGCGCCACCGGCGTGCGGGCGAGCTGGTTCACCGAGGACTTCGCCGAGCTGAGGACCGCCTCGGCCACCCTCGCCGTCGCCGGCACCCGCACCGTGCCGCTGTTCGCACCCGGCTCCGCCCGCCCGGCCGACAACCACAGCGTCATCGTGGAGTTCCGCGTCGACGACGTGGACGGCGTGCACCGGAACCTGAGCGGCTTCGTGGAGGACTTCGTCAACGAGCCCACCACGATGCCCTGGGGCAACCGAGCCCTGCTCTTCCGCGACCCCGACGGCAACCTCGTGAACTTCTTCACTCCCGTCACCCCGGCCGCGGTCGAGAGGTCCGCCCGCTGACCGCGACGGCGGGGCACCCGGCCCGAGCCGGGTGCCCCGCCGGGGGAGTCAGGCCACGCAGCCCGGGACGGACGGGACGCTGCCGACGCAGTTGTCGGGCGCGTTGCCGCTGACGGGCGAAGTGGTGAGCGTCATCGTGTCGCGGGGGCCGTGTGGACGCGGCGCGTCACGGTGTCACGGCGCATGCGGCGACGGCCGCCTCGGTCGCGGTGGCCGCGGTGACGGTGGCGGCCGCGCTCGCGGTGGCGGAGGTGAGGGCCGCGTCGCTCGCCGCGGTCGCGGTCGCGGCCGCAGCACCGAGGGCGGTCAGGGGTTCACCCGCGGCGACGGCGGCGGCGACCGCCTTGGTGGCGGCAGCGGCCGTCGCCGCGTCGGACTTGGCCACGTCGGCGGCAGCGGCGGCGTTGGCCGCCGACGTCGCGGCCGCCGTGGTCGAGGCCGCGCAGGCCGCCGCGTCGGCCGGTGCGCGACCGGCCGGTGCCGCGACGGACACCGGGACGGGGGAGCCGGCCGCGGCCCAGGCCACGGCGGTGCCGCCGGTCAGGAGGGCACCGGTGGCGAGGGACACGACGGCGATCCGGTAGAGCTTCATGGGAGTACCCCAGTCGGGAGGAGGGTGAGCCCGGAAGGTCCGGCGCGACGGGCGGACCGCGGTTCCACGCGGTCGGGAACCGAGGCGGCTCACACCGGAAGGGAAGCACCGAACACCCCCGGTGTCCCGTCGGCGACCGGCCTCCCCACCGCCCGCCCCCGGTCCGCGGCCGTGCGCCCGACTGCGCCGAACGGCCTGGTCACCGGCGCGGGATCCGTGCGCCGCCCACCGCTTGGCCGTCCCCTCACCGGCCTACCCGCACCTCCCCGTACGAGTGCGCAGAGGGCCGCACCCGCCGCTGCGGCTCGTCGCGGCGGCCGGGGCGGGTGCGTCGGCGCCGGGCGGTCGGTCTAGGACGGGAGCCGGCGGGCCGCGCCGAAGGCCCCGTCGTGGTGGACCAGCGCGACGGCGTCCTCCTCGACCGTGCCGGACTCCACCTCGCCGACGACCAGCAGGTGGTCGCCGATGCGCTGGCGCAGGGTGGTGCGTGCGGTCAGCCAGGCCGGGACGCCGTCCAGGAGCGGCAGCCCGTCGGCTTCCGGAGCCCAGTCGACCCCGTCGAAGCGGTCGATGCCGCTGCGCGCGAACTGCCGGGCCAGATCGGTGTTGCCGGTCCCGAGCAGGTGGACCGCGAACCGGTCCGCCCGGTGCACGGCGCCGGCCGTGGAGGCGCCGAGGTCCAGGTAGAAGCTCACCAGCGCCGGTTCGAGGGATACGGACGTGAACGAGGTGGCCGTGAACCCCGCGGGCCCGGGGACGGTGATCACCGTGACCCCGGCCGCGTGCCGGCGCAGGGTGCGGCGGAGTATCACGTCGGCCGCGGGGGCCGCGGAGGGGTGGGTGAGGTGGTCGGTGGAGAGGGTCATGCCGGTTCCCTTCGGCTGGTGGTGCGGGGCCGGGTCCCGGCCCCGGGGTGGCGCAGCCGCGGCCGTGCGCACCGGTGGCGGGCACCGGTCGGACGCGGCGCGCCGAACGCGCGGGTCACCAACTGCTCGACTCCACCACGACCGACGGGACCAGGCCGCCCCGTACGGTCTCCAGGAACGTGACGACCTCCGCCGCCACGGACCGGTGCTGCACGTCGTTGAGGACGTCGTGGTGGGCGCCGCGGACCAGCGAAAGCCGGGAGCCGGGCAGTGACGTGGCGAGGCGGGTCAGGCCCTCGCGGTCCGCGAGCGGGTCCGCGTCTCCGACGAGCAGCAGCGTCGGGGCGGCGACGGCGCCTTCGTACGCGGCGTCGAGCAGGGCCCGGGGCAGCGGTTCGTTGAGCGAACCGCGCCGCACCTGCGCGTCGTCGCTCAGCACGCCCCGGTGGGTGGGGCACGCGGTGCGCACGTCGAGTTCGGCGTCCCAGGTGTCCGCGGAGCCGGCGGCGGCCCCCGGCAGCCCCGCGAGGACGACCCCGTCCGGCCGCAGGGCCTCCGGCTCCCGGCCGAGCAGCGCCGCCAGGGCCGCCGCGCCGGAGTCGGCCCCCACCAGGATCAGCGGGCGCGCCACGCCGCCGTCGGCCGCGGTGTCCTCGACGGCCCGCGCCAGCCGGGCGCCGAACGCGTCCCACGACCCGGCCGGCGCCTCGGCGTCGGTCCGCGGCGGGTCGACGACCCGCACGCGGTAGGCGTCGGCCGCGAGCCGCCTGCCGAACCGGGCGTAGGTCGCCCGGCTCTCACCCCGGCCGGGCACCACGACGACCGTGCCGCGCGTGAGGAGGCCCCGGGGGGCGCGGTGGTCGGTGTGAGCGTCGTGCTCGGTGTTCTCGCCGTCCTCGATGCGCGCGGCGGTGTCGACGGCTTCGGTGTGCTGGGTCATGCTCGTACTCCTGCGGGCGCGGTGTCGGGTGAGGTGTCGGTGGAGTGGGAGTGGGCGATGGCCGCCTCGGGCTTCCAGCCCAGGGCCGGCGCCACCTGCGTCGCGATGAGTTCGAGGGCGCGCAGCGTGGCGTCGTGGTCCGGAACGGCCGGGTTGAACTGGGTGATCAGGTCGGTGGCCACCGGCAGCACCTTCTCCCGCAGCAGGGCCTCGACGATCTCGTCGGGATGGCCGTGGAACGCGTGGAAGCGGCGCAGCGCCTCGTCGGTGTCCAGGCCCTTCGGGAACGCGCCGCTCTCGGCCATGCGCAGTGCCGCCCGGTGCACGTCGTCCCCGATCTGCCGGAGCGCGGTCCGCTTGTCGGCGGCCGGGAACACGAAGCGCGACAGGCCGATCCGGGGACGGTGCGGCCGGTCCCAGGCATCGAGGTAGGCGTCCGCCCAGGGCCGCTGCACCTCGTCCGTCGAGGCGTCGTACCCGTACGCCGCCCGGTTGAGCAGCAGGTGGGAGCCGCCGGCCGCGGCGTGCCGCGCGCCCTCGGCGCTGAAGACGCCCTGCCAGATCCGGTCGCCGAAGTCACCGGCGGCCGGCTGGATGCGGAAGCCGGGTGTGCGCACCTCCCGGTTGGCCAGGGCGCTGCGCAGCACCCCGAGGTTCTCGCTGGTCAGCTCGCGTCGACGGGCGTAGTCCTTGCCGAAGGCGGCGTACTCCACCTCGCCCGACCCGCTGCCGACGCCGATCTCGACCCGGCCGCCGCTCAGCGCGTCGACGCTGGACACGTCCTCGGCGAGGCGGACCGGATCCTCCAGCGGGAGCACCGTGACGGCCGTACCGAGCCGGATCCGGCGGGTCCTGGCCGCCGCGTGGGCCAGGAAGGTCCAGGGCGAGGACAGGCCGCCCCCGCCGAGGGCGACGTGGTGCTGGGCGACCCAGCCCACGTCGAAGCCGAGTTCGTCGGCGGCGACGAAGAGCTCCTGGGCGTTGCGGTAGGTGCGGCCGGGGTCGTCGCCGCGGCCCTGGACGTGGGTGAGGAAACCGAGTCTCAAGCGCTGCGTTCCGCTGGTCACGGGCGGCCGCCCTTCGGAGTGCGGGCCCCGCCCGCGGCGAGCGGGCCGCGGGATGCGGCCGCGGGGGCGCCGTGGCCCAGCACGCGGTCCAGGACGGCGGCGGCGCCGCCCTCCGGGAGCACCGTTCCGCGCCAGGCGACGTGCTGGTCGGGGCGTACGAGGACGTGGCCTGCGCCGTACACGGCGCGGGCCCCGGGGTCGGTCAGGTGGATCACGGTGAAGGGCAGTCCCCGCTGTGCGGCCCGGGCGGCGAACTCGCGCTCGACGGCCCGGTCCTCGCCGAGGACGAGCAGCGCGAAGGAATCGCCGATGCGGTCGTGGAGCGTGCTGCCGTACGGGTCGACGCGGCCCTCCGGTGCGCGGTGGCCCGGCCGGGGGTCGTCCTCGTAGTGGTCCGCGCGCCAGCGGGGTTCGGAGTCGAGCTGGTCCGGTTCGTACCAGATCACCGACGAGCGGTCGTACCGCTCGTCGAAGGTGACGCCCGCCGCGTCGAGGCGGTCCCCGCGCAGCCGTTCGCCGATCTCGGCCCGGCGGCGGTCGGCCTCGGGACCGTGGTCCGCGTCGTCGGGGATGCCGCCCCGGCGGATCTCGGCGAGGGTCGCCCGCCCCCGCCGGGAGCGCTCCAGCGCGTGGTCCGCGACCCGCCGGTTGTGCGGGCGGCGCTCCTCGTCGTAGGAGTCGAGGAGGGTGTCGGGGGCGTGGCCGGCCAGGACCGCGGCCAGCTTCCAGCCCAGGTTGACCACGTCACCGAAGCCCTCGCCCAGGTTGCCCCCCGGCGTGCGCACGTGGGCCGCGTCACCGGCGAGCAGGATCCGGCCGCGGCGGAACGTGCCGGCTATCCGGGTCGCGTCGTAGAAGGTGGTGGCCGAGACGAGCTCCAGGCCCGGGTCGAAGCCGAAGGCTGCCCGGCCCACATCCAACAGCTCCTCCTCGCCGGGCTCGTACGCGAGCGGGTAGGGCCCGGCGTACACCCGCCATTCGCGGGTGCTGACGGCGGCCAGGAAACCGGACGCCTTCGCGTTGACGACGATGTTGGTACCGCTGGGCGCGGCCCCGACCCGGTCGGAGAGGTCACCGGTCCGCACGATCAGGCGCAGCCGCTTCTCGGCGGCGTGCGCTCCCTCGCGGCCGATGCCGGCCAGGTGCCGGGTGGTGCTGGAGGCGCCGTCGGTGCCCAGGACGTACGCCGCGCGGATGCCGCGCTCCTCGCCCGAGTCGACGTCGGCGACCCGGGCGAGGACCCCGTCGGCGTCCTCGTCCAGCGTGCGCAGCTCCCAGCCGCCGGCCACGCTCACGTCCTGCTCCCGGAGGCGGTCGAGGAACACCTGCTGGAGCACGGTCTGCGGCCGTCGCAGCGCCTCCTGCCCTCCGGGCCGGGCACCGCCGCTGAACGACGGGCCCGGTACGGGGGCCAGTTCGTGGCCGGCGAGCGAGGTGACCAGCCGGATGCCCCGGTTCCATTCGGGCGGGTAGGTCCATGCCGCGCGGATGCGCCGCAGCAGCCCCCAGCGCCGGAAGTGCTCCACCACGCGGGGGGTGTGGCCCATGGCGCCGGCCCGTACCAGGGTCGCGGTGCGGGCGCGGTCGACGACGGCGACCCGGACACCGCGGGCGGTCAGTTCGACGGCCGCGGAGAGTCCGACGGGGCCCGCGCCGACGATGAGCACGTCGACCGCGGCCGGCGGGGTGGCGATCGGGAACCGGACGGTGTGGACGTCGCGCCCACCCGTCGACGGAAGTTCGGTCATGGTTCCGTCCTCAGCCGTTCAGGAGCTGGGGCGCGCGGGTGTGGCGGTTGGCCGGGACCGGCAGGCCGAGGTTGCCGCGCAGGGTGTCGGCCCGGTACTCGGTGCGGAACAGGCCGCGCTTCTGCAGCAGGGGGACCACGCCGTCCACGAAGAGTTCGAGGTCGTCGTTGGTGCGGAAGGCGAGGTTGATGCCGTCGAAGGTGCCGGCCTCGAACCACCTCTCGATGGTGTCGGCGACGGTCTCCGGCGCACCGACGAAGGGGGAGCGGTGGAACTCGTTGACCAGCGAACCCACTTGACGGAGCGTGAGGTTCTCGCTGCGGGCCCGCTCGATGAGCTTGGCGGCGCCCGTCCGGCCGCCCTTCTCGGCGAGGTGCACGACGTCGGGGAAGGGCGCGTCGAGATCGTGCACGCTGAAGTCGTACGCGCCGAAGGCCCGGCCGAGCAGGGCCAGGTTGCGGCCGAAGTCGTCGTCCTCCTCGAAGATCTCCCGCTCCCGGCGCCGTGCCGCCTCGTCGGTGGCGGCGACGACCGGCCCGCCGTGGATGAAGATCTTGATGTGGTCGGGGTCGCGGCCGTACGCCGCGGTGCGCGTCTTGATGTCCGTGTAGTACGCCCGTGCCTGCTCCAGGGAGCCGCCGGGCGCGTAGATGCCCTCGGCGACCTGCGCGGCGAGGTCGCGGCCCTCCTCCGAGACGCCGGCCTGGAAGATCACCGGCTGGCCCTGGGGGGAGCGCGAGAGGTTGAGGGGTCCCGCCACGTGGAAGTGCTCGCCGTGGTGGTCCAGCGCGTGCAGCTTGGCGGGATCGAGGAAGAGGCCCCGCTCCGGGTCGGCCGGGAAGGCGTCGTCCTCGTAGGAGTCCCACAGGCCGCGGGCGACCCGGACGAACTCCAGGGCGCGGCCGTACCGCGTCGTGTAGTCGAGGTGTTCGTCGAGCCCGAAGTTCTTCGACGTGCCGGTGTCGAAGCTCGTCACGACGTTCCAGCCGGCGCGGCCTCCGCTGATGTGGTCGAGGGAGGCGAACCGGCGGGCGAGGTTGAACGGCGAGTTGTACGTCGAACTCGCCGTGCCGACCAGCCCGATGTGCCGGGTGTGGGTGGCGACCGCGGACAGCAGGGTGAGCGGTTCGAGCCGGTTGAGGTAGTGCGCCGGGTAGGTGGCGTTGATGAACTGGCTGTCGACCACGAACAGGGCGTCGAACAGGGCGTGTTCGGCCGCCTTGGCCTGAGCGATGTAGTAGTTGATGTCGATGCTGGAGTTCTTCGCGATGCGCGGGTCCTTCCACAGGCCGTGCTGGCCGGGGCCTCCGACGCCGTAGGGGTGCAGTGCGAGGTGGATCGTGCGGGACATCGTGGTTCCTGTCTGCCGTGGAATGCATGGAGTGCGGGGGACGCATGGGGTGCGGGGGACGCGTGGGGCTGGCGGACCCGGCCGGATCAGGTGTGCAGGAGCGTGCGCAGGGCTTCGCGTTCGGCCCGGTCCGCCGGTGCGGAGCGCAGGGTCGGCGCGGAGCCCAGGAGCAGGCGGGTGTAGGGGTGGCGCGGGGCCGTGACCACGTCACGGGTGGCGCCGCTCTCGACGAGCTCGCCCCGGTAGAGCACCGCGATGCGGTCGGCGGTGCCCGCGACGGAGCCGAGGTCGTGGGAGATGAAGACGAGGGCCATCCCGGCGGCCCGCAGTTCCTTGAGGATCTCCAGCACCTGGACCCGGTTGGCGGAGTCCAGGGCGCTGACCGGCTCGTCGAGGATGACCAGCCGAGGGTCCGTGACCAGGGCGCGGGCCACCGCCACGCGCTGGCGCTGACCGCCGGACAGCTCCCCGGGCAGCCGTCCGAGCAACTCCTCGGACAGGTGCACGCGGGCCAGGAACGAGCGGACCCGCGCGGCGGCCTCCCCGGGCGCGACACCCCGCACGAGCAGCGGCTCGGCCAGGGACTGCGCGACGGTGAGGTCGGGGTCGAGGCTGCGCAGCGGGTCCTGGAAGACGTACTGGACGATGCCGCGCCGGCGCAGGGCCCGCCACTGGCGCTGGTCGTGGGCGGTGACCTCCTCGCCGCCGACGCGGATCGAGCCGGCCGAGGCGCGCACCAGGCCCAGGACGGCGCGGGCGAGGGTGGACTTGCCGGATCCGGTCTCCCCGATGATGCCGAGGGTCTCGCCGGGGGAGACGCTCAACGACACCGCGTGCAGCGCGCGTCGGCGTCGGCGCCGCGGACCGTAGTGCACGTCGAGGCCGGTGACTTCGAGGACCGGCTCGGCCGGACGCGGGGCGGCGTCGGCCGGGTGCGGTGCGGGTGCGGCGGTCACGACGCCTCCCGGGGTGCGAGGAACGTGTCGAGGCCGTACTGCTCGTGCTCGGCGATGAGCAGCCGGGTGTACTCGTGCCGCGGATGGTGGAGCACCGTCCGCGTCGGACCCTGCTCCACCACGTGGCCGCGGCGCATGACCAGGACCTCGTCGCAGAGCTGGGCGACGACGGCCAGGTCGTGGGAGACGACCACGAGGGCCAGGCCGGCGCTCTCGCGCAGGTCGGCGAGGAGGTCCAGGATCTCGGCCTGGACGGTGACGTCGAGGGCGGTGGTGGCCTCGTCGGCGATGAGGATCCTCGGCTCCGCGCAGATGGCGGCCGCGATCAGCACCCGCTGGAGCATGCCGCCCGACAGCTCGTACGTGTACTGGCGGTAGACCAGTTCCGGATCGCGCAGGTGCACCGCCCGCAGCAGTTCGACGGTCCGCCGGCGGGCCTCGCGCCGCCCCAGCCCCTTCTTGACCCGCAGGACCTCGGCGATCTGCGGGCCCACGCGGAGGGACGGGTTCAGGTAGGAGGCGGGGTCCTGGAAGACCGCGCTGATCGTGGCGCCGCGCAGCGAGGTCCACTGCCGCGGTGTCAGGGCGGCGATGTCGGTGCCGGAGATCTCGACCGACCCGCCGGTGATCTCGAAGTGCGGGGGCAGGATGCCGAGGGCGGCCCGGCAGGTGAGGGTCTTGCCGCTGCCGGACTCGCCGACGATGCCGACCGTCCGGCCGGGGACCAGGTCGAAGCTCACCCCGTGGACGATCTCGCGCCCGGTGACGTGATCGGTGATGCGGACGTCTCGGACGGAGAGCACCGGCGGGGCGGTGGGACCGGCCGCACCTGCCGCACCGGTCTCGTCGCCCGGTGCGTTGCCGGGCGAGGCGTCCGGGAGGGGTCCGGGGACGGTTTCGTGGGACAGCGTCGTCATCGCGCGCCTCCGGCGGGGACGGGATCGGATGCGGAAGGGTCGGAGGGGTGGGAGGGGTCGGAGGGGTGGGAAGGGCCGCGGCGGTTGGCGCGGGCCTTGCGGGTGTTGGCCAGGGCGTGGCCCGCCTCGCCGGAGACGTCGCGGATCGCGTCGGCGAGCAGATTGGCGGCCCAGACGGTGACCATGATCAGCAGGGCGGGGGCGAGCGGGGCCCAGGGCTGGTGGCTCAGGTAGCCGAGGTCCGAGGCGAGCAGGCCGCCCCAGGTGGGTTCCGGGGGCTGGATGCCGATGCCGAGGAAGGTCAGGCTGGAGACGATGATGAAGCCCACTCCGATCGTCTGCGCCAGCGCGACCGCGATCGGGGGGAGCACCTTCGCCCAAACGTGCCGGCGCACGATCCAGCCGATCGAGGCACCGGAGATGAGCGCGGCTTCCACGTACTGCGAGCGGGCGACGGCGAGGGTGGCGGCCCGGGCCACCCGGTAGAAGAGGGGCGAGACCAGGGTGCCGGTGACGAGCATGGCCTGTGTGAGGCCGTTGCCCAGCAGGGCGATCACCGCGACGGCGAAGAGCAGGAACGGCAGCGCGACGAGGGTGTCGGCCAGCCGCAGGGTCAGCCACTCGAAACCCCGGCCGAGGTAGACGGACAGGATCCCGGGGACCGCTCCGACGGCCAGCGCCGTCAGGGCGACTTCGAGCGAACCGAGCACGCTGACGCGGGAGCCGTCCAGGAGACGGCTCAGCACGTCCCGGCCGAGGTAGTCCGTGCCCAGCCAGTGGGCGGCCGAGGCGGGGGCGAGCGGGTGGTCGCCGGTGGCCAGCGGATCCTGCGGAGCGAGCAGCGGGCCGAGGAGCGCGAGCAGCACGATCAGGGCGAGGACGGCGACGGCGGTCCGTCCGGAGGCGAGCGCGAGAACGCGACGCACCATGGTCACACCCCCCGTTGGGCGGCCGGCGTCACGCGGGCCAGCACCAGGTTGACGATGAGGTTGAAGGTGACGACCAGGACGATCGACACCACGAGGACGCCCTGCACGGCCGGTACGTCACCGGCCTGCGCGGAGTCGTTGGCGAACCGGCCGAACCCCTGCAGGCCGAAGATCCACTCCGTGACGACGGAGGCGCCGACGAGGGCGGGGAACTTCAGGCCCAGGGTGGCGAGCACCGGTCCGAGGCCGTTGCGCAGCACGTGCCCGAAGAAGATCCGGCGCGGGCTCAGCCCTCTGACCACCGCGCCCGTCACGTAGTTCTCCCGGTAGGCGGCGACGAGACTGCCCCGCAGCTGGCGGGCGACGTCGGCGACGACGTCGAAGCTGAGCGCGACGGCCGGGAGGGTGATGTGCGAGAGCCACGGTCCGAACCCCTGCTCGGCGGGCACGTAGCCGGCCGAGGGGAAGAGGTTCAGCCCGACGGCGAGGACGGCCACCAGCACGATCCCGACGACGAAGGCCGGCATCACCGAGATCAGGGTGACGAAGCCGGTGATCGCGCGGTCGATCCAGGTCGTGCGCCGCAGCGCCGCGGCGGTGCCGAGGAGGAATCCGGCCGTGACGCCGATGAGCAGCGCGAACGTCGCGATCGAGAGGCTCACCCCCAGGCCGAGGCCGATGAGCGTGGAGATGTCGGCGCCGTTGGCCCAGCTGGTGCCGAGCCGGCCCTGCAGGACCCCGCCGAACCAGTCCCAGTACTGCACCAGGAACGGCTTGTCGAGTCCCCACTGGGCCTCCACCCGGTGGATCGCCTCGGGGGTCGCCTCCTCGCCCAGCTGGATCCGGGCCGGGCTGAGCCCGCTCATCGAGCGCAGCGAGAACGTCACGAACGTCGCGACGAGGAAGACGGGTACGAAGATCGCGGCAGACCGGGCGAGGGCGGCCAGGACGCGGCCCGCCGCGTGCCGCAGCCGGGTCGCGGCGACCCCGCGACGGGGGGCGGCCGGGGCGGGGAGCGCAGTCGTGGGCACGGGGTTGCCTCCTCTCTGTGGTGGACGGGGGTCAGTTGCCGGAGATGGTGACGCCGGTCCAGTCGATGTGGGCCGGGTTCTTGGGCAGGCCCGAGATCGCCTTGCTCTTGGCGATGAGGTTCGGCGAGGAGTAGGTGAAGACCAGTGCCCTGCTCTCCAGCCCGGCCCGGGTCGCCGCCTGCAGGACCTTCGGGTAGTCGGGCGCGTCCAGCGGGGTCTGGCGGACCTTCGCGATGGCCGCCTCGAAGCCGGCCGGCTCGTAGGGCGAGCTGAGGTTGAGCGGGCCGTTGGGGCCGAAGTGGGCGGTGAGGGTCTGCGCCGCCGAGTCGCGGCCGGTGGTGCCGTACAGCGAGAAGGCCAGGTCCTTGGCGAAGAAGGGGGTGGACCAGTTCTTGTCGATCTTGATGGTGACGGTGATGCCGACCTTGGCCAGCTGGGACTGGACGATCTCGGCCTGCGGGTCCTCGGCGGGGATGACCAGGTTGAGCTTGATGTCACCGGGCTTGTGGCCCGCCTCGGCGAGGAGCTGCCGGGCCTTCACCGGGTCGTAGGGGTGGGTGTTCTCGGACTCCGGGTCGTAGGCGACGTAGCCCTTGGGGAAGGGCTGGTTGGTCACGGAGCCGTAGCCGAAGGTGAGCTTGTCGACGAACTCCTGGCGGTTGACCGCGTAGCGCACGGCGTCGACGACCTTCTCGTTGTCGAAGGGCGCCTTGTTGATGTTGAGGCTGATGTTGGAGGCGTTGAAGCCCGGCTGCACGAAGACGTCAAGGCCGGCCTTCTCGGCCGCGTCCGCCTGGCTGGGCTTGATGTCGGCGAAGTTGTACACACCGGTCTGCAGGCCGTTGACGACGGTGGAGGCGTCGGGGGCCGAGGTGAGCTCGACGTTGTCGATGTGGATGTTCTTCGCGTCCCAGTACGCCGGGTTCTTCTTCAGGACCGCCTTGGTGCCCGGCACCAGCTGCGTGATGGTGAACGGACCCGCGCCCACCGGGTTCTGGTCCAGCTTCTCGGGGGAGGCGGCCGCCTTCGGGCTGGCGATCTGCAGGACGCGCTGGCCGAGCAGCTGCGGTATCTGGTGGTCGACCTGGGTGAGGTGGAGCACCGCGTCGAGACCGTTGGCGTCCACCGAACCGATCGACGTCAGGTCGCCGAAGAGCGCCGAGTTCTTCTGCTTCTTGGCCCGCTCGACGGCGTCCTTGACGGCCGCGCCGTCCACCGGCTCGCCGTCGCTGAACTTCAGACCGGGACGCAGGTGGAAGGTGACCTGATCGCCCTTCTCGTTGTACTCCCAGCTCTCGGCGAGGTCGGGGACGGCCTTGCCGCTCTCGTCGGTACGTGTCAACGAGGCGTACACCAGGGCCAGTTCGCGGAACTGTGCGCCGCTGCCGGAGACGACCGGGTCCCAGTGGGCCGGGAAGTACGAGGAGGTCCACTTCAGCGTGCCGCCACCGCCCGGGCCCGCCCCGCCGCTTGCGGAGGCGGCGTCTGTGGCGCAGGCGCCGAGGGCGGGGGTGAGGACGGCGACGAGGGCGGTCGCGAGCACCGCGAGGCGCGGCCGGGAGGTCCGGCGCACCGGCGGGGCGTCCGGTCCGGGACTGAGGGGCGTGAGGCGTGCGGACATCTCTATCGTTCCTTGGACTTGGTCCCGGCCGGGGCGGGGCGCGGCGGGGGAGGGGGAGGGGTGCGGGAGGCGCGGCCGGGCCACCCCGCGCGGCATCGACGCGGGCCGGCGGGCAGGGCGAACGGCTGGGGCTATGACCGGTGTCGCGGCTGGTGTCGCGGACTCGGGGCGCGGACAGGCGCACCGTGCTGCCGGAAGACGGCGTGGACCCGGACCGCGGACGCGGGCCGGTGTCGAGCCGGTGGGCGGAGGAAGGGGGTGCGCCGGTGCGCGGAGCGCGGCGTCCGGAGGGAACGGGCGCGGCTCGGCCCGCGTCGGCGGGAGGGGGCGCCGTACAGGCCGGGAGCGGTCAGGCGCTCGTGGGCCGGCGTCGGCGGTGGGTCAGCGACAGAGGGCGCTGGACGTGCGCCGCAGGTCCACGTAGCGGCACACCACACCGGGGTGCGTCGTAAGCATGGGGCACATCCTGGGGGCAGCCGTCGGCGGCTGTCAATGGACACCAATTGGTGTCTCATGGGGCGGGACGATTCCGCCGCTGGTCAGAGGTCTGTCAGAGCATGTCGGAACGGCCGTGGCGGCCGGCCGGGTGCACGGCGGCCTCCTCGGGGTGCAGCCATACGGGGCCGTTGCCGGTGGCCACCGCGACCGCCCGCGGCGGCGGCCACGGGCCCTGCGCCAGCATCCGCCGCTCCGGCTCGGTCAGACTCCGGTGACGCTCCAACGCCCGTGCGGGAGTGAGTCGTTCACCCAACGCCGGCAGCCCCGGGGCCAGCTCCGCAACGGCCGCGGCGTACGCCTCGAACGAACGCCATCCCGGCACCGCCCGGTACCCCGCGGGAGAGCGCAGCAGCAGCGTCGGCAGGGCGTACCGGTGCCCGCTCCCGGTCTCCTTGGCGGCCCCGGGATGCGGCGAGCCACCCCGTACGGACAGCACCTCGGGCACCGGGCGGCGCGCCTCCGCGCGGTCGGCGCCCACCTGCAGGCGCACCGCGTCCGAGGCGGTGTCCACGGACAACCGCCGGGCGTCCAGGCCGGGTACGCCCGCCGCCGCGGCCAGGGCCAGCTCGACGGTGTCCGCCGGCTTGCCGAGCACGAAGACGCTCTCCCGCAGCCGCCGCAGCACCCGCTCGGCCACCTCGGGGCCCTGCCGCTGCGCGGCCTTGGCGACGAGCGAGGCCGGCCACGAGCTGGCCGCCACCCGGTCGAGCCGCACGGCGCGGGGCGCCCCCGTGTGCGCGGTGACGTCCTCGACGTAGCGCGCGTACCAGGCGGTCTCGGCCGCCGGATCGGGGGCCGGGTCGTCGTCCTCGTCGAAGAGGATGCAGAACACCCGCCGCCAGCGGACCCGGTCGCCCAGTGCCGTCCGCAACCTGCGGAAGACCGGCTCGGAACCCCACGCCCACGGGCACAACGGATCGGTGTACTCGACGACTTCGAGCGCCGGCGGCCCACCCGGCGCGCGGGCCGGGGCCTGCGGTCCGGGGGCGCCCGGCGGGGCCGTCACGCGGCCCCCTCGCGGGCCAGCCGGGCCGCTCCCGCCGGCACCAGCGAGGCCAGCGTCGCCCGGCCCAGCACCGCCGCCGCGTCCGCCTCGACCCGCCGCCACACCTCGGGCAGCCCCGCCGCGGGACCGGGGTAGGCCAGCCCGTCCAGCGGCTCGCCGCGCAGCGAGATCAACTCGCCGTCCACGGCGCGCGCCACGTCCAACAGGGTGATCTCGTCGGCGGGCCGGCCGAGCCAGTACCCGCCCTCGCAGCCGCGCTGGCTGCGCACCAGCCCGGCCTTCCGCAGCTCGCCCACCACGGACTTCAGGAAGCGGAACGGGATCTGCTGCGAGGAGGCGATGGCCTCGCAGGTCAGCGGGCGGGTCGGCTCACAGGCGAGCTCCAGGAGAGCGCGCGTGGCGTAGTCCGCCTTCGCGGAGATATGCATCCGCCCATCATGCCCGACACATCGCCGCGCCGAAGGGCTTCGGCTGCTCCCCGAGGCTCATTGCGGGAACATTGCCGCAGGTGAACGGCAATGGACACCTCTTGACATCCTTTCCGGTGCCCCTCTAGCGTCCCGGCCATGAGCGACCCGCTGACCATTCCTGGCGAGGGATTCCACCCCCACCTCCCCGACGCGCCGGACCGCCCGACGACCCCGCTGCGCGCCCGACTGCACCACGTGCGCGCCGGCTCCCTGGACGGCGACACCGCCCAGAGCGGCGGGATGCGGAGGTTCGCCGCCGTCAGCGGAAACACCGTCGGCTCCGAGAAGCTGTGGATGGGCCAGACCCACGTGGCCCCTTCGACCGCTTCCTCCGACCACCACCACGGAGAGTCCGAGACCGCCATCTACGTGGTCAGCGGACACCCCGAGTTCGTGTTCCTCGACGACACGAGCGAACCGGCCGAGGAGGTACGGCTGCGCACCTCGCCCGGCGACTACGTCTTCGTCCCGCCGTTCGTGCCGCACCGGGAGGAGAACCCGGACCCCGCCGAGGAGGCCGTGGTCGTCATCGCCCGCAGCACGCAGGAGGCGATCGTCGTCAACCTCCCCCGGCTGTACGCGCTTGGTCCGGCCGGATCCTGACCCGCACGCACCGACGGTCCGGACCCGGCCCGCGATCCTCGACGGCCCGACCCCCGACGCCCCCGAGGTCCGCTTCCACACCCCCTGACCACCACCGCCGGGCGGCGGGTTCAGCTCCGCGGGGCGGCCGGGTGCTGGTCCAGGTTGACCAGGGCCGACGGGACGTCCGCGGTCCCGGCCTGCGGTGTGCCGACCGCCTTCTTCCGCAGGACGTCGAGGATGCCGAGGCCCTGGCCCACGATCCCGGACACCACCTGGCCCAGACCCTCGGCCCCGTTGAGGACCGTGATCTGAGCGTCGGCCATGCCCTTGGCCGCCGCCTCGGCCAGGGCGGGCAACTGCTCGACGACCCGACTGGCCGCGATGAGCTCCTGGTTGCCGTGCCGCAGCGAGGCCGCCAGGAGGTCGTTCGCGTCGGCGTGCGCCTGGGCGACGGTCCTCTCGGTGTACGCGCGGCCGTCCGCCTCGAAAAGGGTCCGGTCCCGGCCGGCCTCGGCGAGGGTGCGCTGACGGTACGCCTCCGCGTCGGCGGGGCGCCGTACCTCCGCCTCCAGCCGCTGGGCGGCCAGTCCCGCCTGCCGCTCGGCCAGCGCGGTCTGGGCTTCGATGACCTCCTGCGAGGCACGGGCCTGGGACAGCGGCCCGGCCTGTGCGGCCAGGGCGTTGCTCTGCTCGGTCTCGGCGAGGAAGCCCGCCCGCTTGATCGCGGTGTCCCGCTCGTACTGGGCCTTGAGGGCGGCCGCCTGCTGCTCGCGCTCCGTGGCCTCCTGGTCGGACTTGGCCTGGGCGATGCGGGCGGTGCTGGCCACGGCCGCGGCGTGCGGCGCCGCGAGGTTGGTGATGTAGCCGGAGACGTCGCCGATCTCCTGGATCTGGAGCGCGTCGACGACGATGCCGAGCTTCTCCATCTCCGAGTGGCTGCCCTCCTTGATCTCCTGGGCGACCCGGTCCCGCTCCCTGATGATCTCTTCGACGGTGAGCCCGCCGATGATCGAGCGGAGGTGGCCCGCGAAGATCCGGCCCACCAACTGCTCCATGCCGGTCTGCTCGTCGAGGAAGCGGCGGGCGGCGTTGGCGATGGAGGTCTGGTCGTCGCCGACCTTGAACACGGCGACCGCCCGGACGGCGATGCGGATGCCCTGCTGCGTCACGCACTCCTCGGCGATCTCCGCCTCCCGCAGGGACAGCGAGAGCAGGCTGGCCTTCTGTTTGACGGGCATGACCCAGCAGCCGTGCCCGGTCACGATACGGAACTGTGCGTCACCCGCCCGGCGCTTCGAGCCGGAGATGAGCAGCGCCTCGTTGGGCGCGGGTACGTGCCAGAACAACATGAGAGGCCCTCGTGATCCGATGGGGCCGGCCTCGGAGGGTCTACCCGGGCGGGGACGGCGGAACGGTGTGTCAGGAAGGGAAGACGCACCACGACGTGTTACGACGGGTGCCACGTCGTGTCACAGCGGGTTCAGCGGCTCCACCGTCACCGACCGCGCCGACGAGCGGTCGGTGACCACGACCTGGGTGTGCAGCGCGACGGGCGCCGCCGACCAGGCCGCGAAGGCCTCGCTCCCGCCGCGCAGGGGCACGAGCACCTCGCCCGGCCCGTCGGCCGGGATCGATACGGTGACCCGGCCGATGAGGCCCACCGGGTCGGGGTCGAGGTCCGTGTCGGGATGGTTCACGCCGGGCTTCCGATCCTCGACGGTGCGCCGGGGCGCGCTGTCCCCGGCCCTTTCCACGGTACTCCGCCGAGGCCCCCGGCGGGCCTGCCACCGCGGGCCGTCGCCCGTTCCCGGCGCCGGCGGGTGCGTGGCGCCGCGGGCACGGGGCAGAGGCGGAACACGACCCGCCCGCGGCCGGACCGGCTCCCGCCGGGGTGTCGCCGTCCGGCGGCCGGGCGCCGGTATCGTGCTGTACCCGTGGGCCGGGAGGACGTTCGGAAGGGGGCGAGGTGAGAGCAGTGCGGGCTTTGGCGACTTTGGACGACGTCGAGCTGGGCGACCACGTCTGCTGGCTGATGGACCCTACTGCCGCGTTCTCCGCCGACGCGCGGGCCTACGTGGCCGACGGGGCGCTCTACGGGGACAAGGTCGTCGTGATCGGATCCACCGGTGCCTCCGAGGGGATCCACCGCAGTGCCCGCCACACCCCCTCGGTGATCCTCGACCTTCCGGACCTGATGGATCCGGACGCCATGCTGGCCGCGGTGCGCCGGGAAGCCCGTACCGCCGTGCGCGAGGGCTTCCGTTCGGTACGCGTCCTCGCCGAGCGGACGCCGGTGACCGCGCCCGGCGGCGTCGAGGAGCTGCTGGCGCGGGAGCTGAAGCTCGACGCGTTCGCCTCGGAGAGCGGCGCGATCGTGGTGTGCGCGTTCCGGCCGTCCCAGTGGGACGCGTCCACCCTGGAGCAGGCGGCGTGCGTGCATCCGCACGAGATGGGCACACGGGCTGAGCGCCCGGCCTTCCGGATCTTCAGCACGGGCGCCGACAGGTGGAGCGTGGACGGAGTGGTCGACTCGGAGTGCGCGGTGGCCTTCAACGCCGCGCTCCGCGCCGCGGTACGGCGCGCCGTCACGGTGCGGCTCGGATTCGACACCCTCGAACTGATCGACGCCGCGGGGATGCACGCGCTCGTCGACGCGGCCCGCCACCTGCCCGACCGCCGGATCGTCGTGGAGGGCGCCAACGAGACGGTGCGCCTGTGCTGGGAGCTCGCGGGCTACGCGAGCCCCGACGTGCCGGTGGTGATGGCCGAATGAGCGCCGGCCTCCACCCGGAGCCGTCGGGCCGGTTCCGCCACGAGCTGTACCCCTACCGAGGGGACGCCCAGTTCCTGTCCGGGACGCTCGGCTTCATCCACGAGGCCCTGCAGGCGGACGAGGCGGTGGTCGTCGCCGTCCCCTCGGACAAGACCTCGCTGCTGCGCGGCGTCCTGGCCCACGAGCCGGCCGTCACCTTCGTCGACACGACGACCGCCGGCCCGAACCCCGGCCGGCACATCGCCGCCTGGACGGCCTGGATGACCGAGCGGGGCGAAGGGGACAGGCCCGTACGGGGTATCGGCGAGACCGCCTGGCGCCAGGCGCGCAGCGCCGCCCACCTCTCCGAACTGCGCCACCACGAATGGCTCCTGAACCGCGCCTTCGCGCGCAGCCCGGCCTGGTCGATGCTGTGCCCCTACGACGCGGCCGACGAGGACCAGGACGCCCTGCGCTCCCTGTCCCGCTGCCACCCGCTGATCCGCCGGGACGGACAGCAGGAGCGCAACGACGGCTTCCTCACCGCCGACACCTATCCCTTCGAGGCCCTCGCCGACCCGTGCGACCCGTACCAGGAGCTCAGCTTCACGGACGGCGACCTGAGCGCCATCCGCTCGAAGGTGTCCCAGTGCGCCTCCGACGCCGGCATCACCCGGGAACAGCTGTCGAGGCTCGCCGTCGCCGTCACCGAGATCGCGACGAACAGCATCCGCCACGGCGGCGGCCACGGGACCCTGCGCACCTGGACCCAGGCCGCGACGTTCCTCTGCGAGTTCCGGGACGGCGGCTACATCCCCGACGTCATGGCCGGCCGCACCCGGCCCGCCCCCGACCAACTGGGCGGCCGCGGCCTCTGGCTCGCGCACCAGCTCTGCGACCTGGTCGAGATCCGCTCCGCCCCCGACCAGGGCACCACCATCCGCCTCCACATGGACGTCCCGCGGTAGGCACGGTGCGCGGGTGGTGCGCGTGCCGCCCGGGCGGTGGTGGCCCTCCTTCGCCCGGTGAATCCGGCCCGGTGACCCGCCGATTTCTCCACCCGTCTCTCCACCCACGGGTCCACGCGCGTCGTGCCTGGTCAGAGCAGGCTGTGGGGCATGACAACGACCGAATGGCTCATCGATCTCGCCCTCATCCTGATCGTCTTCCGCCAGCTCCGCGAAGGACCCCTGGGACCCAGGTCGTACCTGATCCCCCTCGGCATCGTCTCCTTCGTGGGGTACGAGTACCTCGACACGGTGCCCACCGACGGCAACGACCTCGTGCTGATCGCGACCCTCATGGCAGTGGGCGCCGTGCTCGGCGTCGCGGGCGGGGTCTTCACCCGGATTCGCGTCGCCGGCGGGCAGGTCCTCATCAAGGCCGGCCTGGTGTCCGCGGCCCTCTGGGTGATCGGGATGGGCGCCCGCCTCGGCTTCCAGCAGTGGGTGCAGCACGGGGGTGCGGACGACGTGGCACGGTTCAGCCTGGACCACCGGATCACCGGTGCGCAGGCCTGGGTGGCGGCGCTGCTGCTGATGGCCCTGACCGAGGTGGTCACGCGGCTGGCCACGATCTTCGTACGGAGCCGGACGCTGCCGGGCCCGGACGTCTCCGGGGTGGCCGTCCTGCCGAAGGCCGCCGACCGGGTGCGTTGACCGTGCGGTATGTTCGCGTCATGCCAGCAGTGCGGTCCGGCCGCCCCGCCGACGCGGCCGGCCGGGCCGGCGGGCGGGCCACCCCTACGCAGTGGGCGCTGACGGTCGGGGTCATCGTCGCCGGGGTCGTGACCATCCGCCCCCTGGACACCACCGGCCGGGGGCTGGCCGTGGCCCTCCTCCTGCTGGTGAACTGCGCGCTGATGGCCGTGCGGCTGCTCTTCCCCGGACGGTTCTCCGCCGGCTGGATGGTGGCGGGCGTCCTCGCGGCGGCCGCTCTGATGGGCGTCGCCGACGCCGGCACGGCCTACCTCTTCGCCTTCTTCCTCACCGGCTGGTCCGGGTACCGGCTCGACACCCGGCCGGCCCTGGCCCTCGCCGCGGCCTGCAGCCTCCTGTGCGGGGGCGCGCTCTACCTCGGGAGCGGGCCGGAGCGGGACGCCGCGTCCCTGATCGTGGGATTCGCCGTCGGCGCCCCGGTCCTCGCCGGAATGGCCCGCCGCAGCCGCAACCAGGCCACCCGGGCCGTGATCGCGGCGGCCGAGGCCTCCGAGGCCGCCGCCCGGGCCGAAGCCCGGACCGCCGTCCTGACCGAGCGGGGCCGGATCGCCCGGGACATCCACGACGTCCTGGCCCACGCGCTGGCCGGGGTGAACATGCAACTGGAACTGGTCGACGCGCTGCTCGACACCGGAGACCTGGACAAGGTGCGGCAGGCCACCGGCACCGCGCACGGCCTGGTCAAGGACAGCCTGCGGCAAGCCCAGTGGACCGTCCACGCCCTGCGCGAAGACGCGCTGCCCCTGGTGGAGAGCCTGGCGGCGATGCTCGAATCGTCCGGCCACCGCAATGCCCTCACCGTCACCGGAACCGTGCGCGAGCTGCCGGCGCAGGTGACCCAGGGGCTGCTGCGGATCGCCCAGGAGTCCCTGACCAACGCCGCCCGGCACGCCCCGGGCGCCGAGGTCGGCGCGCGGCTGGAGTACGCTGCCGGGTCGACCACGCTGATGATCGTCAACGGGCCCGCCACCGAGCGGGCGACGGAGGGCTGGGGGAGCGGGATGGGACTCATCGGCATGCGGGAACGCGTCGCCCTGCTGGAAGGCACCGTCACCACCGGGCCGGTCGCCACCGGCGCCGACCGGGGCGGCTGGCGGGTGGAGGCGGTGATCCCGGGATGAGCACGCCAGGGACCGGCCCCGGACCCGTCAGGGTGATCGTGGTCGACGACCAGGCGGCCGTCCGCGAACCGCTCGCCGCCGTCCTCGCACTGGCCCCCGACATCGACGTCGTCGCGACGGCGGCGGACGGGGCCGGGGCGCTGGCCGCCGCGGACGCCCACCCCGTCGACGTCGTCCTCATGGACCTGAGGATGCCGGTGATGGACGGGACCGAGGCGACCCGCCGGCTGAGCGCGTCGCATCCGCAGGTGGCCGTGGTCGTCCTGACCACCTTCGCCGACGACGACTCCATCCTGGCCGCACTCAACGCGGGGGCCCGCGGCTACCTGACGAAGAACGCGGGACGCGAGGACATCGCTCGTGCCATCCGGGCGGCCGCGGCCGGGCAGTCCGTCCTCGACCGCGACGTTCAGGCCCGGCTCCTCGCCGCCGCCCGGACCCCCCGCCCCGCCCCGGAGCGGCCCCTCCCCGCGGACCTCACCCGCCGCGAACGCGAGGTCCTCACCCTCATCGCCCGGGGCCTCCCGAACCGCGCCATCGCCGAGACGCTCTTCATCAGCGAGGCCACCGTCAAGACCCACATCAACAACCTCTTCGCCAAGGCCGACTTCCGGGACCGCGTCGACGCCATCCGCCGCGCCCTCGCCGCCGGGCTGGCCTGACCGGCCGCGACCGGATCGGCGTGCTCGATGTGCCGTACAACCATTGGCGCGGTTGACGAGTCTCGTACCCCGCAAGAACATTTCCCAGGGGGTTTTTCAGTGAAGTTGTCCCGTATCGCCGCAGCGGTCACCACCGCCGCTCTGGCTCCGGCCGTCCTCATCGCGTCGCCGGCCTTCGCCGCCGACGCGGCCGGCACGTCCACTCCTCAGACCGCTCCGACCACGCCCGACCGGGCGGCGGACGGCCGGCCGGACGAGGACCAGGCCGAGCAGGACCGCAAGGCCATCCTCGCGATCATCGCCGAACCGACGGCCAGCGCGTACATGAAGGAAGCCGGCCACAAGGCCATCGCCGACGGCCCCGCGGCCATGCGCAAGTTCATCGAGACCGACCAGCACAGGATCAGGCTCGACGACTACCGGGTGCTGATCTCCCGTCTCCTGCACGGTGCCGGCCCCGGACTCAAGGAAGGCATCAACCAGGTCCTCGGGCACGACAAGGGGAACCTGGAGCAGCTGCGCCACTTCTACGAGGTCACCCAGCACGAGCTGCGCGACGACGACAACAGGGTCGACATCGCCCGGCTGATCGGCGCGGGCGGCCCGCGAGTGAGGGAAGCGGGCAAGGCGGCCCTCAAGGGCACCCCCGCCGACCGCGTCGTCTTCCTGGCGACCGGACAGTACCTCGCCCAGGCCTCCGACGACCGGGTCGAGCTCTCCCGCATCGACGAGGGCTGGGACGGCCCCATCCTGAGCGAGGCGATCGGCAGACTCCTCGGCGGTTCCCCGACCCCGGCCGAGCTGCGCCACTTCCTCCAGGTCACCCAGTACGAGCTGCGCGACCAGGACAACCGTGTCTCGATCACGAAGATCATCGACGGCGGGGGGCCGGAACTGGTCAAGGCCGGCCGCGCCGCGCTGGCAGGCACCGCCGCCGACCGCAGCGAGTTCCTGAAGACCGGACAGCACGAGGCGCGCGCCAAGGACCAGAAGACCCAGCAGGAGAACGACAAGGACAAGGACAAGGGCAAGGACCAGCAGGACCAGGACAACTCCGGTTCCGGCACCGGCTCCGGCACGGGAGCCAACCCCGCCACCGGCTCGGGCTCCGGCACCAACACCGCCACCCCCCAGGGCGGGAGCGGTTCCCCCCTCGCCACCACCGGCGCGGGCGACGCCGGGTTGATCGCCGGCGGGGCGGGCACCGCACTCGTCGCCGGCGCGGGCCTCCTGCTCGCCGCCCGCATGCGCCGCGCCGCCTCCACGCGCTGACCCGGCCGCACCTCGCCGGAGGCCCCGTACGGGCCTCCGGCGAGTCCGTCGCCCCCGCACGTCTCGGGAGACCGGCGGCCACCGTGGCGGGGGTCCGGGGTCGATCGGGCAGGTGAAGACGTGCAGCTCGCGCAGGATCCGGTCACGTACCTGCGCACCCGCGTGGTCGGTGCCGTGACCACAGGGCCCGTGCACGCGCTCGCGCTCCCGCACCGGCGCGTGCCGGGAACCCCACCCGCGTAGGCCTCGGTTCGAGGCCGGGAACGGCCCGGCACGGTCGGGGCGGCAGCCGGCCGCCGCCGCCCCCCCCACACCGGGGTGTCCGGGTGTCCGGGATCAGTTCCCGAAGCGGAGGCTGGAGAAGGTGGCGTTGCGCGGTGCCTTCTGGCCGGGGGCCAGGCGCAGGGCCTTGCCCTTGCAGTCCTTACCGGCGAAGACCGTCACGGGGGTCTTGGTCCCGTTGTGGGCCCCGCGCGACTCCTCGCTCATCGTGAAGCACTTCCCGTCGGGGATGTCCTCGACGAAGAACGGCTTGTCCTGGGCACCGGTCCAGCCGAACGGGCCCTGCGAGGCGTGGGCCGCGCCGGTGAGGGCGGTCAGGGTGACGGCGAGGCCGAGGAGAGCGACGGCGGCGGGGCGGACAGCACGCATCGTGAGTCCCTTTCTTGAGCGGAGAACGAGGGCCCGATATGCCCAGCCTGGTCAACGACGTTCCCTCCTCCACGGCACGCCGGTTCGCCCGCGCATTCGCGGCGTCGTCCACGACCTCCGACGACGCGGCCCACGAACCCGGTGGGCCGTGCGGGCCGCGGACAGCTGGTTCGCCCCGGGTTCGGCGGGATAACGGAGCGACACGGCAATAGGAGGCATATATGCCTATATCTCCGAGGGTGGCGTGTTAGAGATAGCGGGCAAAGATTCCCGAAACAGGAGGTATGTGGCTATGCGAACAACACTTCTCCGGGTGACGACCGCATGCGGCGCTGCGGCAGTACTGGCCCTCTGCGGCGCCGGCGCGGCCAGCGCCGACGGCCTGGGGACGGGGCACGGCGGCGTGGGCAGCTCGGGCGTCGGCAACGGCGGCGTGGGCAATTCGGGGGCCTTCAACGGCGGGGTGGGCAACGCGGGCGCCTTCAACGCCGGCGTGGGCAATGCCGGCATCGCCAACTGGGGCCTGGGCAACGCGGGCCTCGGGAACACGGGTATCGGCAGCCACGGCATCGGCAACTCCGGCGTCGGCAGCTCCGGCATCGGCAACTGAGACGGGCTCACCCCCCGCCCCACGGAGTGACACGACGGGCCCCGGCTGACGCCCGGCCGTCCACCCGGCCCTGCCCGCTCCACCAGCGGCCGGCCAGGGTGCGGAGCGCCGCTCCGGCCCGCCTCCGCCCGTCGGCGGAGGCGGGCGAGGCGGTGTCGTGGACGCGGCGGCCTTCGACGCGAACGGCGGTGGCCGGCCGCCACGGCATGCCGGGATCACCGCGCCCGGCCGACGCGTGCGACCGGTTCGGACGGGCCCGGGGTGCCGGATCGGCCGGGGGCGCGCAGAGTGGGGCCTGAGGACGCACGGCCGACGTCATGGTGGCGGAGACGGCACGGGGCCCGGGCCGTGCCGGTGCAGCGCTCAGGCGCGGACGAATGAGGATGCCCGATGGTCCAGCCCGCCCAGTCTCCCGAGCCTGACCGGTCTCCCGGGCCCGCCCGGTCTTCCGAGCCCGCCCGGCCTTCCGACGTCCCGGCCGACCAC
The DNA here is from genome assembly GCF_008704535.1 of Streptomyces subrutilus. NCBI lineage: Bacteria > Bacillati > Actinomycetota > Actinomycetes > Kitasatosporales > Streptomycetaceae > Streptomyces > Streptomyces subrutilus. The sequence goes on along the minus strand of NZ_CP023701.1, from coordinate 823,374 downwards.
GTCGTCGTGCTGTTCGGCGCCACGGGCGACCTGGCCCGGCGCAAGCTGCTGCCCGGGCTGTTCCACCTGGCGCGCGCCGGGCTGATGCCGCGGCGCTACCGCATCGTCGGCTCCGCGCCGGCGGCGGAGGCCCTCACCGACCAGGAATTCCGGACCCACGCCCAGCAGGCCGTGGCGGAATTCGGGCGCTCGCGGCCCGAGGGCCCGGCCTGGGAGGCGTTCGCGGCCGGTCTGTCCTTCGGCGCGGCCGACACGGGGGCGGCGGAACCCCTGATGGCAGCGGTGCGCGAGGCCGAGACCGCCCTCGGCGGCACGCCGCGCCGGTTGTTCCACCTCGCCGTGCCCCCCGTCGCGTTCACCTCCGTGATCGACCTGCTCGGGGCCACGGGCCTCGCCGCGGACGGCAAGGTCATCGTCGAGAAGCCCTTCGGTACCGACCTCGCGTCCGCCCGCGCGCTCAACGCCGCCATCCACGCCGTCTTCGACGAGGCACGGGTGTTCCGGATCGACCACTTCCTCGGCAAGGAAGCCGTCGACAACGTCCTGGCGCTCCGCTTCGCCAACGGGCTCTTCGAGCCGCTCTGGAACCGCGACCACATCAGCCACGTACAGATCGACGTGCCCGAACACATCGACATCCAGGGCCGCGCCCGCTTCTTCGAGGGCACCGGAACCTTCCGCGACATGGTCGTCACCCACCTGTTCCAGCTGCTCGGGTTCATCGCCATGGAACCGCCGGTCGCCCTGGAGGCGGGGCCGCTGCGCGACGAGCAGGTCAAGGTCTTCCACAGCATGCGCGCGCTGGACCCCGCGCACGTCGTCCGCGGCCAGTACGGCGGCTACCGCGACGAGCAGGGCGTGGACCCGGCGTCGGACACGGAGACGTTCGTGGCGCTCCGGGTCGCGATCGACAACTGGCGCTGGTCGGGGGTGCCGTTCCAGCTGCGGACGGGGAAGGCGCTGGCCGAGGGACGGCACATGGTCACGCTCGGCCTGCGCGAGCCGGTGCTGCGGATGTTCCCGCTCGAAACCCGGGCCGCAGCGGAGGGCCGGAGCAACGAACTCGTCATCGACTTCGACGATCCCGGCTCCATCACCGCCCGCTTCCTGGTCAAGGAACCGGGGCCGTCGATGCGGCTGGCCGACGGCGACATGCTCTTCAACTACCGCACCGCCTTCTCCGCGCAGAACTTCCTGGAGGGGTACGAGCACCTCCTCCTGGAGGCCATGCGCGGCAACCAGTCCCTGTTCACGCGGTCCGACGGAGTCGAACGGCTCTGGGAGGTGGCGGCCCCGCTGCTCGACGCGCCCCCGGCGGTGCGACCGTACGCACCCGGGAGCTGGGGACCGGACGGTATCGACGGCCTCGTCGCCCCGTACCGCTGGCACCTGCCCGACCGGCGCGACGCGACCCCGTAGGCACACGCCGCGCTCGGGTCGGCCCTCGACGGCGCCCGGCAGGTCCTCAGACCATCAGCAGGAGCCGCGTGTGCGGAACCAGCTTCCGGTTCACGCTGGTGCTCTGCACGAAGATGGTGAACTCGTCGTTGTGGTCCGGCTTGACGCGGGCCTCCGTCGCCGGCAGGCCGAGCAGGGCGCGGGCCGCCGGTCCCGTGTAGACCTGGTCCGTCTTCTTCTCCAGAACCGCTATCTGCTTCTGCGCCTGGATCTTCTCCGACTTGCTCAACTGGTAGAAGGCGCAACCCGTGCGGTAATCGTGCCCGCTTTCGACGACCCATTCCCGGATGCCGGATTCGCGGGCCACGGGAACGAGTTGGTACGTCGAAGGATCGATCGGGGTGAGACCGGCCGCCGCGATGGATTTCATGTTGACCGCCTCCCCGCCGGTGGAGAACACCGCGCGCGATCCGCGGATTCCCTTGCTGCGGCCCACCATGAAGTTCTCGGTGGCCTTCAGGATGACCTGGCCGGCTTCCTCCAGGCCCTGCGTGCTCGTGGCGTCCCAGACGGCGATGTTGTCCTTCGGGAAGCCGCACTGCATGGCCTCGCGCTTGCCCATCTGGTCCGGCACCAGGACGGCCAGGGTCCAGTTGTCGGCCTGCGTCTCGATCATCGTGGCCACGGCCCGCACCAGGTCGCGCTGGGTCCGGGCAGGGGCGTCCGGGGACCGGTGACTCGCGTTCTCCTGTCCGTCGGTCAGCACGAACGTGAGGAAGCTGTGGTCGCCGTACAGCTGGGCCGTCTGCGCCAGCTCCTGCTGTGACTTCAGGGTGGCCGCCAGCAGGGCCGTCATTCCACCGGTCCGGTACAGGTGCCCCAGGGACGGCATGCGCAGCACGTCCTTGTCGTAGATGACGCACTCCACCTTGTTCGAGAACACGTACACGGTGACGCGGGTTTCCTGGTCGAGCTCCTGCGACCGGCGGGCCAGATAGGCGATCTGCTGGTCGGCGACTTCGACGACCTTGCCGCTCAGGTGCGACATGGACGAGCTGGCGTCCAACACGAGAGCAACGTGGTTGATGTAATTCTGACTTCCGGACATGAGCGCTCCCCCTGCTTTCCGAATCGATGTACCGATCCTGTCACCCGCCACTGACAATGGATCATGAAGATCGGAGTCGCCGGAGGCCGGGCGGTCAGCGGTGGGAGGGGGCACCGGGGGAGGTGGGGGAGGAGCAGGAGGGCGGCGCCGGACCGGAGTCGTGACCGTCGGCCGGTCCGGCGCCGCGTCCGGGATCAGCGGGCGCCGAGGTGGGCGAAGTCCGCCCACTCCTTCTCGCGCTCCTTCGAGCAGGTCGAGGTGTAGGCCGGGCCGAACGCGGCCGGGACGGCGGCGGCGGACGAACAGGTGGACGCGAAGCCGGCGTGGCCGCCGGAGAAGCGGCCGAGGTCGACTCCGCCGTCGGCGAGCGCGGCGCCGGCCCCGCTCAGCAGGATGCCGGCGGCCAGGACGGAAGCGGTGAGCGCGGAGCGCATACGCATGGGTCTACTCCTGAAGACGTTCGGATGACGGGCCGGGAACGGCCGGCGTCGGTCGCTCAACGTCACGGGAGGGCGGAGAGAAACGATGATTCACTCCAGTGCCGGACAGCCCGACGGCCGGACCCCCCGACGGCGGACGCGTGCGTCCCCTCCGCCGCGCCCGCCGGCGGACCGTACGCGATGGGCAGGCCGCGGCACACGTCGACGCGGGCATTGCGGGTATGCGCCGTAAGAGGAGCGCTGCCCGCACACCGGGCCGGGCCGTGGGCGGGGTGGGGCGGTCCGCCCGCGCCGTCGCACGCTCCCGCACCGATGGGAGGGGGCGCTGCTCGCCGCGCACTGACCGGCGTCAGGCGGGCCGCCGCGGGCGGCGGCGGCCCGATCCGGCGCAGCGTACGCAGGTGGTCGCCGCCGGACGGATCTCCAGCCGCTCGGGCGCAATCGTCCCGCCGCAGCCTTCGCACTGCCCGTACGCGCCCCGTTCGAGCCGCTCCAGCGCCCGGTCCAGCTCCTCCAGGTGCTCGCGGGCCCGCGCCATCAGCGCGGCCACGTGGGCCCGCTCGAAGGCCGTGCTGGCCCCCTCGGGGTCGTGCTCGTCGTCGACGGCGACCAAGGCGTTCGCCGCGACGATCCCGTCGAAGTCGCGGCCCAGGGCGGCCGTCCGCGCGAGGGTGTCGGCGCGGTCGGCCGCGAGGCGTGCGCGGGCGCCCGCGCCGCCCGACGGGCCGCGCGCGTCATGACCGTGCCCGGACGCGTCATCCATACGTGCGAGAACGCCGGACCGCGGTCGCGGATTCCCCCGGCCGCGCGTCGGGCCCGCGCCGTCCCGCCCGCCGCCGGGCAGGTCATCCGCCCGCGGCGTCCTCGGGCTCCCAGCGCAGCAGGTCGCCCGGCTGGCAGTCGAGCACCTCGCAGAGCGCGGCGAGCGTCGCGAAGCGCACCGCCTTGGCCCGGCCGTTCTTGAGCACCGCCAGGTTGGCCGGGGTGATCCCCACCCGGTCCGCGAGCTCGCCCACGGACATCTTGCGCCTGGCCAGCATCACGTCGATGTCGACGGCGATCGGCATCAGATCACCTCGTCCAGCTCGGCCCGCATCCGCGCCGCTTCGACGTCGCGCGCGACGGCCTGGATGAGCAGCATCCGCAGCAGCAGCACGATGAGCGCGACCCCGAGGATGGCCACCCCCACCCCACCCATGATCACGGTGACCCCCGGGTCGTCCCGCTGGCCCGGCGCGTTGAGGGCCGTCACCGCGAACCACACGAGGGCAGCCGCCACGATCGAGCCGATCACGCCGTCCACGTACCGGAAGGCGGCGTGGGAGAACACCGTCCCGCGTCGGACCATCCCCACCAGCCGCCCGACACAGACCACGGCGACCTGCACCGCCACCAGCCCCAGGATCGTGACCACCCGCAGCGGCGTCAGCGGGAGCGACCCGTCCTCCGGGTCGGCGGCCAACGCCCACACCATCAAGGCCTGTACGCACACGGTGCCGGCGAGCACCACCACGAGCACAGCGCGCAGCGCACGCACCGCCAGTTTCCCCATGACCCCATCCCTCCATCGAATAACGATGAGAATCTATCGAGTATCGATAGGTCGAGCAAGGGGCCGGACGGAGCGCGGGACGCCCGTCCGCGACGTCGGCATCCGGCGTCACGGTCGCCCGATGCCCGCGACGCGCCGGTCCCGCCGCCGGTCATGGCCGTTGATGTCCCGACGTCGCAACAAGTGAGGGAAAATGTCCCTCGAAGCGGGGCCGCGATCCCCCCGGCGTCGTGCGCGCGGGGACGGGAGAAGCGGTTCACCCGCTCCTGGACGTTCCGGGACGGCGAGAGGGCGGGCTGATGAGTACGACGGACGCACGGGTGTACTGCGGAGACGAGGGCCACCTGGTCCGGCCGGCCCCGGGGCGGGCGTACGTGATGCTGACGGGCGGCCCCCTCGACGGCCAGCTCCTCGACGTCACCAGCCTGTCGGCGGAGGAGCGGGCGGAGGGCGTGCTGCTGATCACCGACCGGGGCCTCTACGGGCCCGGCGGCCGGGCGCTCTACAGCCCGTGCGAGACTGACCCCGACGCGCTCTTCCGCTGGGACGGCGACACGCCCTGAACCGCCCCTCCGCCGTGCGCCGCGTCGATCGCGTCGCCGTGTGCCGGGCCCGGCGCGGCCACCGCTCGTGCCCCGGCCGTCCCGCCGTACGGGGGCGCCGAACGGCGCCGGACCGGCCCGACGGGTTCCTCCGGGACGTCCTCCACCTGGACCGGTGAGGTGAATCCGTACCCCGGACGGCGGCGGGGGCCGGGGCAGCGGTGGCAGCCCGACCTGCCGCGCCCGAGGCTCGTCGCCTGAGACGCGGGACGGTGGCGGACGCGAGCGAAGGGCGGCAGCCGATGCAGCAGGGCGATGACGACGGCGCGGCGGTGGGCCTGATCGAAGCGGTGGACCGGCGCCGGAGCAGGGCCGGGCGGCTGCGGACCGCGATCCGGCGGACGAACCTGCTCCCGGCGTTCCTGGTGCTCACGGTCATGATGGTGGCCCTGTGGCTGATGGGCATGCCCTTCCTCCAGGCCCTGACGATCTCGACCGCGGTGAAGATCGCGGTGGCCCTGCTCGAACTCCGTCGGCTGCCCGACCCGGCCGACGACTGACGCCGGTCCTCCCGCCGATCCCGAGGCCGCGCAGTGCGCGTTCTCGGCGGCGGGTAAGAGCGGGCGGACACCCGCCGCTAGGATCGGGAGCAGTGCCGACCGGGGGACGGACGCCGCGAACAGGATGACGGGGTCCGGGAGTTGTGTGCCCGTTCGCCACCCGCCCCGTCGGCGGCAGCCGTGGACACGAGAGCTAACGAGGGCACATGAGACAGCGTCGGTACGGATCGCTGGTCGGCGTCGCCGCGGTGACGGCCCTGCTGGCCGGCTGCCAGGGCGGCGGCGCACCGGCACTGAGCCTGGCCGGGCTGACCAGGACCGCGGACGCCGTGCCCCGCGAAGGCCAGGCCAGTTGCCCGCTCGCCTACGACATGGCCGAGGCGGCGAAGGCGGCGGGCGCTCCCGGCGCGGCCGCGCCGGGGTCCGTGAAGGCGCCCGGGGCGGCGGTCGCCACCAGCGAGGGGGGCAAGCGGGCCGCACCGGACACGCCCCTGGCACAGAACCCCGGCGCCCTGGTGAGCTGCGTCTTCCACATAGGCCGGGAGGAGGTGGTCGTGCACACCGCGGCGACCCGCGATCCGCAGGCCGTGGCACCGCTCGCCGCGCTCGTCGCGCACCTGTCCGCATCCTCGACGCAGGACCTGATCGCCTACGTCGACCGGATGGCCGGTGCCGAGGTCGGCGAGCCCGTCGTCACCGGCAGCGGCAACGTGGCCGCCGTCCGGCTGCGACTCGACGGTGAGGGCGACGCGGTCATGGTGGTCGGGGCGGGAGACCCGGGCCGCTCCTCGCTGGACCGTGACCAACTCACCGCCCTCGCCACCTCGCTCGCGGACCAGATGGCGTAGACGGCCCCTCACGGCCGTCAGCCGGTGGGCGGCACCGCCGCCCGGCCCGCGCGGCGTTCGCGCCCGGTGCGCCGTGGACACCGCCGCCCGGGTGGGCGGCGGCCGAGGCCGGGTCGAGGGTCGACCGTACGAGATCCGGCCCGACCGCGTCAGGCAGGGCACCCGATCGCACCGCATCCCACGGGCCCCGACCGGGGCCCGTCGTGGTGGCCCGCCGTCCGCGGGGCGTCGCCGGCCCGGCAAGATCCGAAAGAGACGGCCTAGCGGCGGTCCTCGCACAGGGCCGCGTCCAGCAGGGTGCTCAGTTGTTGCAGCGGCGGGTTGGTCGCGAGGTACGCGTTGGTCGTCACCGAGGCGGAACCGGCCGGTGTCGAGGAGTTCGGCGGGATCCCGGCCGGGCGTCTCGCTGTACAGGGTGCGGGCGAGGATCACGATGAGCGGGGTGGTCAGCACCGTGGCGAGGGCCGCGCCCGCCGGAGTGTCCCGTGCGCGCACCTCCGCGAGGACCGCGTCCGGCGAGGGTGTCCGCCAGCCGGCGGCGGTCCTCCGCTCCGAGGTCCAGTGCGTCCGCGAGCAGGCTCACCGTGCCCATCCGGTGGTTCGTGGACCGGCCGCTCTCCAGCCGGCGGATGGTGCGCACGCTCACCCCGGACCGTTCGGCCACCTGTTCCTGCGTCAGATCCGCACCGTCGCGCAGCGCGCGTAACAACGTGCCGAGGTCGTCTGTCACCGGGCGTCTCCCCTCCCCACCAGTACGAACGGCGGTGAGCCTACCCGCGGCCACCGGTCACGGATGGCCGGTTCCCTGGCCTGTACAGCCAACATGACAAAGGTCACCGTCGGGGTCGGTGCCCGGGTGTGCGCACCGACGGCAGGCGAGGAGTCGACGTGGCCAACCGCTACTGGTGCGGCGAGTGCAGCTTCAAGACGCCCTGGCTCGGGGAGCCCGAGGGGCTGCGGCGGCAGATCGAGCACTACGCCCGCAGGCACCCCGGTACTCCGCCCGGTGGCCAGGTCGAGACGCGCAGGAGGGGTGCGGGCGCGGGGCACGGATGCCTGGGACTGGCGGCCGTCGCGCTCGTCCTGCTCGCCGTCGTGGCCGCCTGCCGCCACTGAGCGCCCGCACCCGCGTCCGCGGACGGTACGGCGCTCCGTACCACCTCGGCCGGCCGGGTCGGCCGCGTGCGCACCGGCTCCGCTGCCCGCGGAGCTAACCTGGAGCGACCGTTCCCGCCGATACCCGCCCCCGTTCACCGAGCGTGTGCCGCCGGGGGCGCGACGGCGGCGCGGCAGCGACCAGAGGAGCAGCGGTGAGTGAAACGGGCCCGTTCGTCGTCTTCGCCAACTTCCTCTCGGACCTGGCGGTGGACCTCGACGAGGGGCAGGTGCTCACGCGGTGGGCCGAGCAGGCCCCGCGCAAGGCCTGGCTGCTGCGGCCCGGGGACGTGCTGGTCACGCCCGTGCCCCTGAGTCCGGAGTTCCTGCGGTACGTGTACGACCTGACCGGGGTGCCCCCGGAGACGGTCGCGGTCGTCACCGTCCCGCCGGCCGGCGCCGTCCCCCTGGCGCGGGCGGTGCGCGAGGCCGGGCTGACGGAGCGCGTCCGGGCTCTCGCCGGTGACCGGGGTGCGGCACTGCTGCCGACGGCGCTGGACGCGTCGGCGATCGCCTTCGCCCGGGACCTCGGCCTCGCCGTCCACCCGTACCCGACGGTCGAGGCCGCGGCGGACGCGCTGGAGACGACCATGCTGCTGAACACCAAGGCCGGCTTCCGTGCGACGGCCGAACGGCTGGGCATGCGGCTGCCGTTCGGGCGGGTGTGCCGACGCTCCGGCACGGAGGGGGTGGTCCGCGACCTCCTGCGGGACGTCGAGCGGGTCGTGGTCAAGCCGGACCGCTCGGCAGGGGGCCACGGCATGCGCTTCCTGTCCCGCGACGACCTGGAGGACGGCCGGTCCCTGGTCCTCGACACGGTCGGCGGCCCCGACGGGACCTGGGTGGTGGAGGAGTGTCTCGACGTGGCCGAGTCCGTCAGCATCCAGTTGGAGACCACCGCGTCCGGGGGGACGCGGGCCCTGTTCAGCGGGGCGATGCGCACCGTCGGGGGCTCCTTCACGGGATACGCCTCCCCGCTGCCCGCCTCCTGCGCGCACGTGGCGGGCGAACTGGAGCAGTGGGGCACGGCCCTGGGCCGCCACCTGGCCGACCACGGCTACGCCGGGCCGTACGGGCTCGACGCGCTGGTGGACGCCGAGGGGGTGCCGTACGCGAGCGAGAGCAACATCCGCCGGACGGCCACCACCACGCCGCACGCCATGGTCGCGCGGCTGACGGCGGGGCGGCCCGGTCCGGCTCCGGCCTGGTCGGTGGCCAAGGGCTGGTCGCGCAGTCCCTTCGGCTTCGACGAGGCCCTCCACCGGCTGCGGGAACACCGCCTCGCCTTCGATCCCGCCCTCGGCGAGGGCGTCATCCTCTACGCGGACACCCCGCCCGACGGCCGCTCCTGGCGGTACGCGGTGACGGCCGGCACCGCCGAGGACCTGGCGCAACGGGAGGCGGCGCTGGGCGTCGCCTTCGCCTTCGAAGGCCGCTGACGGCCCGCGGGGTGCACGCGGCGGCCTGGTGGCCGTGACCCCGTTCCGGCCCGTGTGCACGGCATCACGGGGCGGGCATCCGTGGTGTGTCGGCCAGGGCGCACGGCGCCCCGTGCCCCGCCGTGCCCGTCCGCGGACCGGTCGCGCCCCGGCGGCCCGCGGTGGCCGCGTGGACGGGTCTCGTGCGCCGCGGGCTCCGGCCGCGGGTCGGTCGCGGGGTGGGGAGGGCGCGGGGCGAGCCGGCTCTTGTGCCCCCGGTCAAGGACCCCCGCCACGTGGTCATAGCCGACGCCCGGTTCATCCGCTCCCACCCGAGGTCCGAGGTCCGCTACGGCGATCCCGCACGGCCCGACCTGGCGCGCGTGGTGGCCACCTCCACCATCTGGATGTAGCCCGCCCGCGCCCGAGGGGCGCGGCGGCCGCCTGTTCGCCGGGGCGGCCCGGCGGCCTCGGCCCGTCAGCCGGGCGGACGCGGGGCTCCGTCCGGCTCGCGGCGGGCGATCAGACGGTAGGCGTTCGTGAGCCGCAGCCGGCCGGCGAGCGGCCCCGCGAGCAGCCGGTCCAGTGCGGCGGCCACCAGCAGCAGCGGCACCCCGGCGAGCAGGACGGCGCCGCGCAGCGCCCCGCGCCCGGCCCCGGGCGGCGCGGCCAGCCAGGGCAGGTCCTCGGGCGGGGCCAGCGCGTCCAGCGCGACCCACGCCGCGGCCAGCAGGTCGACCGGGTCGTGCGCCTCGGCGTGCTCCTCGGCCAGGACGGTGAACCCGGCCGCGGTGAGCCGTCGGCGCAGATTGCCCGCCGGCGCCAGGTGCAGGTGCTGCGGCTGGAGCCAGGGCAGCCACCAGCGGCCCAGCAGCCGCGCGAACCGGCTCTCGGGATCCGGTACGTCGATCACCAGCAGCCCGCCCGGCCGCAGTACGGCCCGCGCGGCCTCCACCTCGCGCAGCGGGTCGGCGCAGTGCTCCAGGTAGTGGAACATGCTCACCACGTCGTACGAGCCGGGCAGCCGCGCGGCCAGGTCGGGGAACGAGCCCCGGTGGCCCCGGCGCACCCGGCCGGCCCGCTCGGCGAGCTCCGCGCCGTCCGAGCGGTCGAGCCCGTCGAAGGCCACCGCCGGGAGCACGGCGCGGGCGCCCTCGCAGAAGTGGCCGTGGCCGGTGCCGACGTCCAGCCACTCGGCCGCTCCGCCGAGGTGCGGCCGCACCGACCGGGCCCGGGAGCGGTAGGCCGCGGTGCGGCCCCCGAACACGCCGCCGAGCCGCTCCTCGCCCAGGCCGTCGTAGAAGTCGCGGTAGTAGAACGCGAGCCCGCGCTCGTTCAGCCGCGGGTTCTGGAAGAGGTGCCCGCAGTCGTGGCAGCGGTCGAGGACGAAGGTGCCGGGCTTGTGCTGGAACAGGTCCGTGGTGCGCAGGTGCCCGGCGATGCGGTCCGAGCCGCACCAGGGGCACAGACGGCTGCGCGGCGCGAAGAAGGCGTCGGTTCCGTCGGCCAACTCCGCCCGGTAGGCGGCGCGCAGCGCGGCCACCCGGAGCGTACGGGCCTCGCGCGATGTCGAGCTCATGCCTCGTCCTTCCCACCCTCGGCCAGACGTTCCAGGTGCCGCGCGGCGGCCGGGGCGCCCCCGGCCCGGCGGAAGGCCCGCGCGATCGTACGGGCCGCGGCCCGCGGCTGCGGTGCGTACAGGACCGTGTCGACGGCCGCGCCGATCGCGTCGGCTCCGGCCCGGCCGAAGCGGACGCGCACGCCCGCCCCGGCGTCGGCCACCTGCGCGGCGATCACCGGCTGGTCGTCGCGGATGGGCGCGACCACCAGCGGAACCCCGTGCCACAGCGCCTCGCACACGGTGTTGTGCCCCGCGTGACAGACGACGGCGTCGGCGCGCGCGAGCAGCTCCAGCTGGGGAACCGCCGGCAGCGCGATGACGTCCGGGTCCCCGCCACCGGGACCGGGAGCGCCGCCCAGCGTGCCCTCCGGGTCGACGACGACGGCCTGTACCCGGTCGGCCCGGGCCCGCAACGCCTGCGCCGCCCGGGCGAGGAAGTGCGCCCCCACGTCGGTGTTGGCGGTGCCCAGGGTGACCAGGACCAGCGAGCGCCCGGGATCGAGCCGCTCCCACGGGAAGGCGACGGACGAGGGGCGGGCGGTGAGGGACGGGCCGACCCATCGCACCCGGTCGCCGCCCCGCGCCGCCGGACCCGCCAGCTCAGGCGTGGTGAAGGCGAGCACGAGGTGCGGGGAGAAGCGGGGGTCGCCGCGCCCCGCCGGATCGCCGATCCGGGCGCGCAGACCGCGCAGCAGCGCCTCGTTCCACGCGGCGACCCGGGGCATGGCGGCCAGCACGTCGGTGAACTCGGCCGAGGTCGTCGCCGAGGTGGCCCAGGGCAGCCCGAGGTCCTCCGCGACGAGGGCGCCGGCCAGCGCCTGCTGGTCGGCGACGACCACGTCCGCCCGGAAGGCGTCGACCGCCCGCCGCACGTCGGGGGCCATCGCCTCGGCGAGCGGGACGAGGAAGCTCTCCCACAGGAAGCGCAGCGCCTCCGGCCCGCGTACGTCCGGGGGCCGGGCGGTGCCCGGCCCCGCGGCGGCGCCCGCCCCTGCCCCCGGCGGCGACGGATGGACGGCCGCGTCCGGCCCGGCGAGGCGGCGTACGAGCGCGGGATCGCCCACCCAGGCCACCCGGTGGCCCCGGGAGGCGAGTCGGGCCGCGACCCCGACGGCCGGGTTGACGTGGCCGACCAGCGGCGGCACCACGAACAGGAAGCGGCTCACCGGGCACGCCCCCGCAGGGCGGCGGCCGGCCGGGAGTGCCGGCCGACCCAGTCCAGTACGAGATCGCGCACCCGGCCGGGCGCCTCCACCAGGACCGAGTGCCGGTGGCCGGGCAGCAGTTCGGTCGCGCAGTGCGGCAGCAGCGACCGCATCCGGGGTGCCTGCGCGGCCAGGTCGGAGTCGGCGCCGTACAGGGCGAGGACCGGGCAGTGGACCGCGCGGATGTCGTCGTCGCCGAGCACCGCGCTCGCCGGGATGTCCCGGGCGAGGGTGGTGTCGCGGACGAGGCGCCCGGCCGACTTCGCCAGCCGCGCGGTGTGGCCGCCGTGATGGGCGGCGATCCAGTCGAGGGCGGCGCTCTCGTTCACGCTCATCTCGTGGCGGACCCGCTCCAGCAGCCCGGCGAGCTTCGCCGCCCAGGCCGGGGTGGCCGGTTCCGACTCGATCACCACCATGCTGGCCACCCGCTCCGGCCGGCGCAGCGCGTGGCCGAAGGCGACCGTCCCGCCGTAGGAGTTGCCCACCAGGTGCACGGGCATCCGCACGTCGAGCCGGTCCAGGAGGGCGTCCAGGTCGTCGACGAACGCCCCGAGCGTGTAGCCGCGGTCCGGCCGGCCACTGCGGCCGTGGCCCCGGTGGTCGTACATGACCACGTCCAGGCCGGCGGCCGCGAAGGCCGGTGCGACGGTGAAGTAGTAGCTGGCCAGGCTGTCGGTGAGCAGGCCGTGCAGCAGGACGACGGTGGCGCCCGCGGCCGCTCCGGGGGCGGCGGGCCGGGGGGCCAGGCGCTGGACGTGCAGCCGGACGCCGCCGGTGTCGACGATCGCCATGGCTCAGACCCGTCCCGCGGCCTTGAGGCACAGGCAGACGTGCTCGACCAGCCGGCCCGCGCTGAGTTCGATGATCTCCTCCAGCTCCATGGAGGCCACGAACTCGGCGAAGTTGACCAGGCGGCCGTAGCGCTCCTCCAGCAGGCCCGCGAGCGTGACCAGGTCGATGCTCTCCAGTTCGAGGTCGCGGCCGAAGCGGGTGTCCATCGTGATCTCGGTGCCGTCGAGTCCGTACTCCCCGAGGATCTGCTCGATCATGGCGGCCAGGTCGGCGAGGACCGCCGCCTCGTCGGCGCGCACGGATCCGGTGGGCCGGGTGGTGGTCACGTCTGGTCCCTCTCGTCACGGGTGGTGCCCGCCCCCGGCTGTTCCGGGTCCGGGCCGGTGGTCCAGGCCACGACGTACGCGCGCGGCGGCAGCCCGGGCGGATTGGCGACGCGCTCGCAGTGCACCCGGTACGTACGGGCGGCACGGGCGGCGCTCTGCGGGCCGCCGCGCGCGCCCGGCCCGCGCACGGCCACGGTGAGCAGGTCCGGCCGCGCACCGGTCACCTCGAAGTCGCGGGGCCGGCCTCCGAAACCGGTGCCCTCGGCCTTGGCCACGGCCTCCTTCGCCGCCCAGAAACGGGTGAACCACAGCGCCCGGGGCTCGCCGGTGGCGTCCTGCCGGGCCGTCAGCAGCTCGCGTTCGGCCGTCGAGAGCGCCGTGTCCACCGTCGCCCCGGCAGGTTCGGCGATCTCCTCGATGTCGATGCCCGGCCCGCCCGCGCCGCCGCCCGGCGGCCGCGGTCGGGCGATGGCGACGCCGGCCTCGGCGCGGTGGGCGACCGACACCTCCAGCGGCGGGAGCTCGCGGCCGTGGCGCCCGGTGACGTACGGCCGGCCCGACGCGTCGTTGCCGACGGCCAACTCGGCCGGGTAGAGCGGCCCTTCCCCGGACTCCCACAGCAGACGGCGGACGGCGTCCTTGGCCGCGATCCGGCCGAGCAGCCACTGCCGGCGCCCCCGCGGCGGCCGGTCGGCGTACGCGGCGCGCTCGGCGCCGCCCAGCGCGTTGCGCATGATCAGCTCCCGCGAGGCCAGGTCCGGCCAGCGCTCGTAGACCAGCGACCAGCCGCCGGGGCGCGGCGCGGAGAGCGTGTTGCGCTCCGGGAAGCGCTCGACGGGCCGGGTGTGGGGATCGTTGTCGAAGCGCCGGTCCTGCCAGCCGGTCAACCGCGCCCACACCCGGCCCGCGACGCTGAGCACGGCGTCCGCTTCGAGCACCGTGTCCGTGAGCGAAGTGATCCGGACCAGGCACTCCACCGGTGTGCCGGGCCCGGGATGCGGGGCGAAGAAGTGCAGGTGCCGCATCCGCACGGGGAAGACCACGGTGCGCTCGGTGTGCGTCGCCATGATCCAGTAGCCGAGCACCTGCCCCACGTTGTCCAGCAGGGCGCCCGGCGCGGGCGGGGTGGTCAGCGTGGCGCGGACGTGCCGGTCGCCGATCGCCGCCAGCCGGGCCATGCCCCGGTAGGCGGGGCCGTGGAACATCCACCGCTCGCGGTAGACCTGTTCGGCGGTGTGGGCGGGCACGCGCTCGGAGGCGGGGTCGGCGGGCTCCGGCGCGGGGGGCGGCTGCGGGTGGCGGTCGGCCAGTTCCACCACCGCGCGGGCGTCGGGGCCGAAGGACACGGCGACCCGGTCCGGCCCCCGCGGCGCCACGGTGACGCGTACGTCCACCGGCTCGGCGGCCGTGAGCCACCGGTCGAAGCAGGCGTCGTGCACGGCCACGGCCACGCTCCCGGGTACGGCCCGCTCGGCCGCCGCCATCAGGTGCGCCACGATGGTGGTGGCCGGCACCACCGGCCACCGGTCGGCGACGTCGGGCCAGTCGGCGCGCTGGGGGAAGAAGCAGTGGTCGAGCAGGTACGGCATCCGGTCCACCCCGACCCGTACGGTCTCCTGCCGGCCGGCGACGGGGGCGGAGGAGTCGGCGCGCGGAGCCTCCGGCGGGGTCGGCGGGACCGGCGGGACCGGGCCGCGCACCGTGGCGGACGGCCGGGGTGCGCCGGCCGCGGCGATCAGGGTCGCGGCCGTCTGCGCGGTCTCGCGCAGCAGGGCCGCCAGTTCGGCCGCCACCGGGGAGGTCGCCGCGGCCGGCGCGAGCGCGGCGGCCGGATCGCGCGGCGGCCCGGCCAGGGCGGCCGCGCCGGCCGGCAGGTCGACCAGTGCGCCGCCCAGGTCCAGGCGCACGCGCTGCGGGGCGGACGCGGGGGCCCGGGCGGAGGCGGAGGCGGGGACGGGAGGACGGAGGGGTGCGGGTCCGGGTGCGGGTGCGTCCAGGACGGACGGGTCGGTGCGCGACCCGGCCGTCCACAGCGCGGTGGCCACCCGCCGGAGCTGCGCCAGGCCGCCGCGGTGCGGGGAGTTGGCCGCGACGACCAGGTGGTCGCGCCCGGCCAGCGTGTCACCGACCAGGGAACCGAGCTGCCCCGGCCCGACCTGGACGAAGGCGCGGAAACCGGCGTCGTGGAGGGCCTCGGTCAGGGCACGGAAGCGGACCGGTTCGAGGAGGTGGCGCACGAACAGGGCGCGGACGGCGGCCTCCGACGCGGGGAACGGCGCCGCCGTGGTCCCCGACCAGACGGGGACGTGCGGGGCGCGCAGCCGCATCCGGTCGGCGGCCTCCTCGAAGGGCCCGAGGTACGGTCCGAGCATCGGGGTGTGGAAACCGGACCGGAACGGCAGGACCCGTACCAGGACCCCCTCGGCGCGCAGCGCCGCCGAGAACGCCTCCACCGCCTCGGGCGGCCCGCAGACCATCGACTGGTTCGGCGCGTTGTCGTGGGACAGGACGACCGACGGGTGGCCGCCGTCGGTCAGGAAGCGGGTGACCCGCTCCGCGTGGGCGCCGACGGCGGCGTACGCGAGGTCGGCGCCGCGGACCGTCGCGGGGTCGAGGGCGCCCATGAGGGCGTCGACGGCCGCCTCCTCGTACAGCCCGCCCGCGGCCATCGCGGTCCATTCGCCGACGCTGTGCCCGGCGACCGCGTCGGGGACGACGCCGATGCGGCGCAGGGCCGCGTCCAGCAGCCGTCCGACGGCGACGACACCGAGCCCGTGCCGGCCGAGGCCGCCGCCGGGCCCCTGCTCCCGGCCGTCGCCGTCCGGCGCCGCGAGCGCGGGCCGGGGCAGCCCGAAGTGGTCGGCGACGTCGTCGACCCGGGGCGCGAACTCGCCCTCCAGGCCGGGGAAGAGGAACGCGGTCTGGCCCCCGCCCGCGGCGTCGAGGAGGGGGCGGGGGCTGAACCAGACGTCGTTGCGCCCGTGCCAGGCCTCTCCCTTGGCGATGACGCGCCGGGCCAGCGCGAGCCGCTTGGGCGTGGGGCCGACGACGCCCAGACGCACGGGCCCGGCCGGGGTGGCGGCCGGACCGGCGTCCGGGGCGGCGGCGTTCGGGGCGGCCGTGTCGAGCAGGGCGCCGAGCGCTTCGGGCGTCGCCGCGGCGAGGAGCAGCACCCGCTCGGCCTCCGTGACGACCGCGGCCCGGCGGGCGGCCGGGGGAGCCGGCGCGGGGGCGGGGACGCCGCGGTCGGGGGCCTGTTCGAGGACGACGTGCGCGTTGATGCCGCCGAAGCCGAACGCGTTCACGGCGGCCCGGCGCGGCTGCCCGGGCCCGCTCACCCACGGGGCCGCCCCGGCGAGCGGGCGGAAGCGGGTGGCGGCGAGCGCCGGGTGCGGGTCCTCGCAGTGCAGGGTGGGCAGCAGCGTGCCGTGGTGGACGGCGAGCGCGGCCTTGATCAGCCCCGCGACACCCGCCGCCGGCATCGCGTGCCCGATCATCGACTTCACCGACCCGATCACCGGCCGGTCCAGCGGCCCGGCCCCGGCCGTCGGCGGACCGAACACCTCGCGCAGCGTGGCCAGTTCGGCGGCGTCACCGGCCGGGGTGGCGGTGCCGTGGGCCTCCAGCAGTCCGACGGAGCCCGGCTCGGCGGGATCGAGGCCCGCGGCCCGCCAGGCCGCCCGGACCGCGCGGGCCTGCCCGGCGGGGTCCGGGTTGACCAGCCCCGAGGCCCGGCCGTCGCTGCCGACCCCGGTGCCCCGGATCACGGCGTAGACGCGGTCGCCGTCGCGCTCGGCGTCGGCGAGGCGCTTGAGGACCACCACACCGGTGCCCTCGCCGATCAGGATGCCGTCGGCGCCCCGGTGGAAGGGCCGGATGCGCTCGCTGGGGGAGAGCGCCCGCAACTGCGAGAAGACGCTCCACAGCGTGATGTCGTGGCAGTGGTGGACCCCTCCGGCCAGCATCACGTCGCAGCGGCCCGAGGTGAGCGCGGCCACCGCCTGGTCCACGGCGAGCAGCGACGAGGCGCACGCGGCGTCGACAGTGTAGGCCGGGCCGCGCAGGTCGAGGCGGTTGGCGACCCGGGACGCGGCGAGGTTGGGCACCAGGCCGATGGCGTCCTCCGGCCGGCCGGGTCCCAGCCGGTCGGTGAACGCCGCCCTCACCCGCTCCAGTTGCTCCGCGTCCAGGCCGGGGACGAGGTCGCGGAGCGTGCGGACGAGCTGGTGCGCCGTGCGGACGCGCTGGTCGAGCCGGACCAGTCCCGGGGTGAGGTAGCCGCCGCGCCCGAGCACGATCCCGACCCGGTCGCGGTCGGGCAGCCGCTCCGGTCCGCCCGCGTCCGCGAGGGCGCTCGCGGCGACGTGCAGGGCGATCAGCTGGTCCGGCTCGGTACCGGGCACCGAGTGCGGCATGATCCCGAACCGGGTGACGTCGACCTCCGCGATGGCGTCGACGAAGCCGCCGCGCCGGCAGTACACCCGGTCGGCCGCGGCCGGCTCCGAGGCGGTGCCCGGGTGGTAGTAGTCGCGGTCCCACCGGCCCGCGGGCACCTCCTGGATCACGTCGACGCCGGCGGCGAGGTTGTGCCAGTACGTCGCCAGGTCGGGGGCGCCGGGCAGCAGTACGGCCATGCCGGTGATGGCGACGGGGGCATGGGCGGCGGCCCCGGGGGCGGGCAGGGGCACGGTCACCACTCCGAGGCGGTGTGGACGACCGCGCGGAGCGTCTCGTCGCCCCAGGCCAGCTCCCGCAGCAGCGCCAGGGCGCCCTCCTCGGGATCGATGAGCGTGACCCCGCGCCGTGCGTAGTGGCGGGCCAGCTCGGGGCCGACCATCCCGGTGTGGCCCTCCGACGGCGCCCACGGACCCCAGTGGACGGTCAGCGCGCGCCGCCCGGTCCGTGCGGCCCACGCGGAGCCGAGGGCTTCCAGGGCGTCGTTGGCCGCCGCGTAGTCGGCCTGGCCGCGGTTGCCGAGGACGGCCGCGATGCTGCCGAACAGCACGATGAAGGAGGGGAGCTCGGGCAGTTGCTCCACGGCGGACAGCAGGGCCGCCGCCCCCTCGGTCTTGGTGCCGTAGACCTGCCCGAACGACGCGGCGGTCTTCTCCTCCATCAGCCGGTCCTCGATGATCCCGGCGGCGTGGACCACCCCGTCGAGACGGCCGTGCTCGGAGTGGATCTCCTTGACCGCCTGCAGCACGGCGGACGCGTCCCGGCAGTCCACGCTGCGGTAGCCGGCCCGGCTGCCCGCCGCGCGCAGCGCGTCCAGCGTGGCGGTGATTTCGCGCCGGCCCAGGACCAGGTCGGCGGCGCGCTCGACCTCGGCGGGGGTGCCGTAGCGGCCGGTGCCCGCGAGCACGGCCCGCAGCGCGGCCCGGTCGGGGGCGCCGGCGGTCTCCGGGCTCTCGGGGCCGGTGGGCGCCGGGGTGCGGCCGAGGAGTTCGATGCGGCACCGGGAGGCGGCCGCGAGGGCGGCCGCACAGCGCGCGGTGATCCCGCGGGCCCCCCCGACGACGACCACGACGCCGTCCCGGTCCAGGCCCAGCGCGGCCGCCTCGGCGGCGCCCTCGCCCGCGGGTCCCGCTCCCGTGCTGCCGAGCGCGCCGAGCGGCGCCGCGGTCAGCTCGGGAGCGAACCGCCCGGCGGGGGTGCGCAGGACGACGGGCGGGGCGCCGTCCGCCAGGAGTTCGGCCAGCAGCGCGGCCGCGGCGTCGGCGGGCGACGCCGCCGCGCCCAGGTCGAGCCCGACGCAGCGCACGCTCACGGCCGGGTACTCGCGGGCGGCGGTCCGTACCAGTCCGTCCACCCCGGCGGCCCGGAGCCCGGTCGCCGCGCGGGCCAGGACCAGCCGCCGGGGGCCGCGCCGCAGGGCGTCCCGTACGACCGTGAAGCCGGCCGGCAGGAACGGCTTGCCGCCCTCGCCGAGCGCGGCGAGGACGACGACGCCGTCCACGGGGCCGTCCGCCTCACCCGGCGCGTGGTCGGCCCCGAGGACGACCGCTTCGGCGCCGAGGCGCCCCAGCCGGGCCGCCAGCTCCGCCGCGACGCCGCGGAAGGCGCCGCCGCCGTCGCCGAGCAGGGCGTACCGCGTACCGGCGAGCCCTGCCGGTGCGGGCACCGGGTCCGGTTCGGGCAGCGGCACCGGCAGCATCCGCAAGCGCCGGGGCGCGGCGACGAGCGGGCCCGCGTCCGGAGCGCCACTCGCTGCGGATGCGGATGCGGATGCGGACAGGGCCACGGTTGCGGGCACGGGTCCGGGTGATTCGGCTTCGGGTGATTCGGGTTCGGAGTCGGGTTCGGGCGATTCGGTGCCGGCGGGGTCGGCCGGGGGAGCGGCGCGGGTCGTCAGCCAGCGCGCGATCGCCGAAGCGGTCCGGGCGCGGGTGAGTTCCTCCAGCTCCGCGTCGTCCAGGACGGCCGGGGCCGAGCCGTCCGGGGCGCCCAGGCGCCGGGCCAGTTCCCCGGCGATCTCGGCGCGCTTGATGGAGTCGACGCTGAGGTCGGCCTCCAGGTCGAGATCGGGCTCCACCATGTCCAGGGGATAGCCGGTGCGCTCGCTGATGAGCTCCAGGACCGCGCGCAGCACCCCCTCCTCGGTGAGCGCCCCGGCCCCGTCGGACCCGGCCGCGGCCACCGGCTCGGGGCCGTGCGCCGGTGCGGGAGCGGCAGGTGCGTCCGGCGCGGCAGGCGTGCCGTACGCCGGGGACGCGGCCGGGAGCTGCGGCAACGGGTCCGGTCCCCGGAGCGGCCGCGGGTGCCCCGGGAGGGATCTCGGCTCCGGGGCGGCGCCGAAGTAGGCGAGCAGGACGTCGCGTTGCGCGGCGACCATGTCCCGGCTGGTGCGCAGGAACTCGGCGATGAGGGCGTCGGTCGCACCGCCGGTCGGCGTCTGACCGGGATCCGTTGTCACAGGGGTCTCCACGACTCGTCGGGCCGGCGCGAGGGCGCCGGGGAGCGGCTCGCCGGAGGCGGTGCGGACGAGGTGTCCGTCCACCGTCCAGCCGGGGCGGCGCGGTGCGGGTGTCCGGTCGGTGTCGACGGCGTCCCGGCCCCGGAACATCCAGTCCGTCACCACCGGCAGCCCGGCCGCGGCGAGCCGGGCCAGCGCGTCCAGGAGGCCCGGCAGGCCGCTGTCCGCCCGCGGCTCGCAGGCGACGACGCGGTGCGGGCGCCCGCTCAAGATGTCGGCGACGAGCCGGGTCAGGACGCGGCCGGGCCCCACCTCGACGAAGGTGCGCGCCCCGGCCTCGTACATCGCCTCGATCTGCGCCGCGAAGCGCACCGGCGCGCCGATCTGTGCCGCGAGTTCGTCGCGCACGGCGTCGGGACCGGTCCCGTAGGGGAGGGCGGTGCGATTGGCCCAGACCGGGAACTCCGGTGCGCGCAGCGGCTGCCGCTCCAGGACCCGCCGGAAGGCGGGGCCGGCGGCGGCGAGCAGCGGGCTGTGGAAGGCACAGGCGACCGGCAGCCGCTTCGCGCCGTGGCCGGCCTCGCGCAGCGGCGGCAGCGCCGCTTCGACCGCGGCCGTCGGACCGGAGAGGACGCTCTGCCGGGGGGCGTTGTGGTTGGCGATGACCAGGCCCGGCGGCAACTGTCCGCCGAGCGCCCGCTCGATCTCCTCGGGGGTGGCGGCGACGGCGGCCATGGCGCCGGGGTCGTCGCCCGCCGCGCCGAGGACGGCCGCCGCGCGTTCGGCACTGAGGCCGGGCAGGGCACCGGGGTCGAGGACGCCCGCCGCGCACAGGGCGACGAGCTCGCCGTAGCTGTGGCCGGCGGCCAGGTCGGGGCGGACGCCGGCGCGGGTCAGCAGGTCGTACGCGGCGAGTTCGACGATCCCCAGGGCCGGCTGGGCGGCACGGGTGTCGGTCAGGGCCTGCCGGGCGCGCTCCCGCGCCGCGTCGTCGAACGCGGCGGGCGGGTAGAGGGCGCCGGGAACCCGGGCCCCGCCGTCGGTCCCCAGCAGGCGGCCCAGTTCCGGGAAGGCGGTGAACAGGTGCGCCGACATCCCCGGGCGCTGGCTGCCCTGCCCCGGGAACAGGAACGCGGTGAGCCCGGCGTCGGCGGCCTCGTCCGGCGCGGGAGCGAGGTGCACGCCGTACGGCGGACCGCCCGCCCGGCTCGCACGGTCCGCGCGGTCGGCGCGCGCCGACCCGTCCGCCCCGTCCGCCCCGTCCGTCCCGGATGCGTCGAGGCCGTCGAGGCCGTCGAGGGCGTCGAGCGTGTGACGCAGCCGCAGGCACAGCTCGGCCGTGTCGTGCGCGACGAAGGAGGCCTGCACGCGCCCCCGGGCCCGGCCCGCACGGTGCGAGGCCGTGGCGGCCAGGTCGCGCAGCCGCCACGGAACGGTCCCCGCCTCGGCCGCGGCGGCCAGGTCGAGCAGGTCGGCCGCCGCGCGGCGGGCCGCCGCGGGCCCGGTGCCCCGGAAGGCGAACAGCTCCGCCGGCCAGAGGTCCCGGGCGTGGACCGGCGGCGGCGCGTCGCCGCCGTGCGCGGCGAGGACGACGTGGAAGTTGGTGCCGCCGAAGCCGAAGGCGCTCACGCCCGCGAGCCGCCGCTCGGGCGCGCCGGGCCACGGCAGCGCCTCCCGGTGGAAGACGAACGGGCTCTCGTCCTCCTTCCAGGCCGAGACCGGCCGCTCCAGGTGCAGCGTCGGCGGCCGGACACCGGTGTGCAGGGCGAGCGCGGTCTTGATGAGCCCGGCCAGGCCCGCGGCGCACTTGGTGTGCCCGATCTGCGACTTCACCGACCCCAGCACGCACGCCCCGCTCACCGCGCCCGCCCGCGTGAACACGTCGGTGAGCACGCGCAGTTCGGTGCGGTCGCCCACGACGGTGCCGGTGCCGTGGGCCTCGACGAGGGCGACCTGGGCGGGCGAGACCCCGGCATTGCGGTAGGCGCGTTCCAGAGCGGCGCGCTGGCCCTCCGGTCGCGGGGCGGTCAGTCCGAGGGACCGGCCGTCGCTGGAACTGCCGACCCCCTTGATGACCCCGTACACGCGGTCGCCGTCGCGCTCGGCGTCCGCCAGGCGCTTGAGGACCACGCACGCGACGCCCTCCCCCAGGGCGATGCCGTCGGCGGAGTCGTCGAAGGCCCGGGAGCGGCCGGTGGGGGAGAGCGCGTGCACCGAGGTGAACAGGGCGTAGTCGGCTATGCCGTTGTGGAGGTCGGCGCCCCCGCACAGCATCAGGTCGCTGGTGCCGAGCACCAGCTCCTTGCAGGCCACGTCGACGGCGGCCAGGGAGGACGCGCAGGCGGCGTCGACGGTGTAGTTGGCGCCGCGCAGATCGAGGCGGTTGGCCACCCGCCCGGAGACGACGTTGGCGAGCATGCCGGGAAAGGTGTCCTCGGTGAGCCGTGGCAACTGCTCGTCCAACGCCGCCGGGACGTGCCCGTAGTAGGAGGGGAGGACGGCCCGCAGGGTGGTGGCGTTGGAGAGGTCGCTGCCCGCCTCGGCGCCGAAGACGACGCCCGCCCGCGTCCGGTCGAAGGCCCGGCCCTCCTCCCCGTACCCGGCGTCCTCCAGGGCGCGCCGGGAGGCTTCGAGGGCGAGGAGCTGGACGGGCTCGATGCTGCCCAGCGAGGCCGGCGGGATGCCGTAGCGCAGCGGGTCGAAGGGGATCCGGGGCAGGAAGCCGCCCCACCGGGAGGAGCTGGCCGCCCCCGGTTCGGGGGAGTAGTGCACGGCCGGGTCCCAGCGTTCCGGGGGCACTTCGGTGACGGCGTCGTGCCCGTCGAGCACGTGCGCCCAGAAGGCGGCCAGGTCCGGCGCCTGCGGGAACATGCAGGCCATGCCCACGATCGCCACGTCCAGCGGAGCCGGTGCGGGCCCGGGCGCCCTCTCGCGGCCGTCACCGGCCGCGAGACGGCCGCGGAGGTCCGCGCAGCGCCGGCCGAGGAAGTCGGCGGCCTCGTCGGTGACGGACGCGTGCAGGGCGGCGACGGTGGTGGTCGCCGTGCGCAGGGCCGCCACCTCG
This sequence comes from Streptomyces subrutilus, assembly GCF_008704535.1. NCBI lineage: Bacteria > Bacillati > Actinomycetota > Actinomycetes > Kitasatosporales > Streptomycetaceae > Streptomyces > Streptomyces subrutilus. The sequence continues at coordinate 800,432 of NZ_CP023701.1, read as the reverse complement.
CCCGCCATGAACATTCCCTCGGCGTACTGGCGGGCCTCGTCCACCGGTGCGAGGACTCCGGCCGCGGTGCGTTCGACGCCCTTGCTGGCGATGCGCAGCCGGCCGACGTTGAGCCGCTCCAACCGCTCCCAGATCTCGCGCCCCGGGACGCCCTCGGCGCGCAGCCCGGCCTCCAGCTCGCGGAACCCGTCGCTGAACGGGCTGGGCACGCAGCGGGTGGCGTGGCCGGGGGCGGTGTGCAGCAGCGCGGTCCGCTCGGCGGCGAGGACCTGCCGCTGGAAGAGGGGCCGTACGGCGCCGCACGCGACGGCCTCCTCGGTGAACAGGTAGGCGGTGCCCATCAGGACGCCCACCGCGCCGCCGCGCGCGGTGAGCGGGCCGGCGAGGGCGGCGACCATGGCCGCGGAGCGGGCGTCGTGGATGCCGCCGGCGAGGAACACCTCGATCCCGGCCGCGCCGTCCGCGTGCTGGTCCGCCCAGTCGCCGAGCACCCCCAGTTGGGCCGCCCAGAGCGGGAAGCCGTTGCGCGGGCCGACGTGGCCGCCGCATTCGGCGCCCTCGAAGACGAAGCGCCGGGCCCCCTGCTCCAGGTACTGCCGCAGCAGACCGGGCGAGGGCACGTGCAGGAAGGCCCTGATGCCGTCGTCCTCCAGGGCCCGCGCCTGCGAGGGCCGTCCTCCGGCGATGATCACGTGGCTGGGCCGGTGGGCGCGTACGGCCTCCAGCTGGGCGGTACGGGTCTCCTCCGGGGCGAAACCGAGCACGCCCACCCCCCAGGGGCGGCCGGCCAGCGCGGTGGCCGCCTCGGCCAGCAGGGCGCGGGCCTGGTCGCGGCCGGCGAGCGCCAGGGCCAGGAAGGGCAGGGCCCCGCCGCCGGCCACCGCCCGGGCGAAGTCCGTGCCGTCGCTGACGCGGGTCATGGGTCCCTGCGCGACGGGCAGCCGGGTGCCCAGGGCGCGGCTCATGGGCGACCCCGGACGCAGGAGCTCCGCCGCGCCCTGCCCCGCCCCGGCGGCGCGCACCGCGTCGGTGACGGCGCGGACGGCGCCCGCCGCGTCGCCGAAGCGGTCGGCGAAGCGGGCGGCGAGGAAGCCGTCCTGGCCCACGGGCAGCAGCTGCGCATCCGGATCCCGTCCGCCGAGCAGGGCCGTGACCCGCTCCGGCCCGCCGGGGGAGCCGTCCGCGGGCCCGGCGCCGGGGGTGGGGCGGTGCAGGAACCGGTGGCCGTCGCGGACGGTGGTCTCGGAGCCGTCCATCCCGCGCAGGACGGAGGCGACGGCCGCCGGGACCGCCGATTCGGCCAGGAGCGCGAGCTGGGTGTCGAGCACCACCCCCGCGGCTCCGCCGACCACGGCGGCGGCGGCCGTGTCCGGGGCCATGCCCCCGCAGGCCCACACGGGCGGGCCGTCGGGGCCGGCGATGTCCAGCAGCAGCTGGAGCAGGACGAACGTGCCGAGCTCGCCGATCCGGCCGCCGCACTCGCTGCCCCGGGCGACGAGGCCGTGGACGCCGGCGTCCAGCGCGGTCCGGGCCTCGTCCGCGCCGGTCACCTCGGCCAGGACGCGTACGCCCGCCGGCAGCTCCGCCGGCCGCCAGGGGGCTCCGGCAGCGAGCACCACGGTGTGCGGGAGGCCGCCCCCGTGGTCGAGCTCGGCCACGGGTAATCGGCACCGGGGCCCCACGCGCACCCCGTGGCGGCCCGGCACCCACCGGCGCAGGTCCCTCCAGGCCTCACGGGCCGCGCGGTCCCCGGTCCCGAGGTCCAGCACCCCGAGCCCTCCGCCGCGCGTGACGGCGGCCGCGAGCCGTGCGTCGGGCTCGCCGAACGGCGTCAATCCGATGACCAGGTCCGGGACGTGCGCTGGCGATGTCATATTTCTCCGAATGTGCGATGCATTGCCTGAGGGGGGATTTAGGCCATACGAAAGCAGCAGGAAGGCAGAGGGGCGCGCCGGCCCGGAACAGGAATTCGAGCTGTTCGACGGACGTAGCGAAACTAGCGGCAAGTTACTGAAGGGTCAACGCTCCCTCCCTGATCCGCCGGGGTCGTCCGGCGGCGGGCCCGCGCATTAGACCGGACCATTCCGAAAAGCACAGTTCCGCAGCGTCACACGTCACGGAGAATGAAAGACGTGAATTCAATGGCCATCGGGTTGCGGGGGAAAGTCGAAAGCGCGGGCGCCGGACTATTGGCCTTCCGGATGTTCGCAGGTCACCCGGGCGCGGCCGGCCCGCAGGACGAGGCGGGCGGAGCGGGGGGCGCGTCCGGCCGCGCGCCCGGCTTCGAGCCGGGCACCGATCCGTTCACCGGGGCCCGGGGCCCCGCCGGGGCGGGGGCGCTGCGGCCGGGGGTGGCCGATTGTCCGCGGTGGCGGCCCGAAACGTGCGCGGCCGGTGCCGGTTCCGGCCCCCGCCGCGTCGTCCGCGATGCCGGCCGAGCCACAGGATTGGGCGACGGCGCCGTGGGCAGGCGCCCGCCGTGACCTCGAAACCCGGACCGGACACCACCGCCGACGGGCACCACGTCATCGTCCACGGGCGTCGCTGGCGGGCTACCGATCCGGCCGTCCCGGCCGACGTCGGAGAGCGCTTGCGCGGCCACCTGATGGCGGCCCGGCGCGCCGTGGCCGCGGCCCGCCGCCACGAGGACTCCCGGGCCGAGCGCGCCGCCCGCGACCGCGTGCAGACGGCGAAGGTGGCGCTCGGCGAACGCGGCGTGCCGTGGTGGGAGCAGAGCGCCGACGAGCGGCGCACCCGTTGGACCCGGGGCCTGCACGCGCTCGACACCTGAACGGACCCGCGGCGCGGCCGTGCCCCCGCCGTCGACGGCGGGGGCACGGCCGAGGGGGCGGTGTCAGACCGCGCCGCGCCAGGAGCCGGTCTCGGCGCCGCGGGACTCGATGTACTCCTTGAAGCGCTTGAGGTCTCCGGTGATCCGGCGCTTGACGAAGCCGAGCTTGTCGCCGACGTTCTCGGTGAAGCCCTCCGGGTCGTAGTCGAGCTGGAGCATCACCTTGGTCCTGTGGTCGGCCAGGTGGTGGAAGGTGACGACGCCGGCCTGCCTGGCCTCGCCCGCGACGGTGGTCCACGCGACGCGCTCGTCGGGGATCTGCTCGGTGATCTCGGCGTCGAACGCGCGTTCCACGCCCGCGACCCTGGTCTCCCAGTGGGTCAGGGTGTCGCTGACCTGAGTGATCTTCTCGACGCCGTCCATGAAGCGGGGGAACGTCTCGAACTGCGTCCACTGGTTGTAGGCCGTGCGGACGGGGACGTCGACCTCGATGGACTCTTCTACCTGCGACATGAACATCCTCTTCCTCGTGCGGAGCGCCGACGGACCGTCGCCGCGGGGGACGCGGTCCGAAGCGCCCCCGCCCCGCTGCTGCCCGCCCGATGCGGGACTATCGCCCCCGAACGGGGTGAACCACGCGGCCGGCCGGTACGCGCCCCGGCAGGACCCCGTCCGATGCACCCATCGGGTGGACGGGCGCGACGGCCTGTCTGAGCCGCTCCTCCGGCGGGGGACGCATAGCTCGTACGGGCTGGTAGCACGGCATCGCGCATCCGTCGGCCCGCGGAACGCGGAACAGGTGGCGAGCACCACCTCACGACACGGAGGTCTGCATGCACGCGAAGTCGGTGGCCCGACACCTCGTCACACCCTCACAACCGCAGGCCGCGCACCCCCCACCACCCACCTCCGCAGCCGTCGTCGACGCCGACGTGCCGGGCGCCGTCACCGGTGAACTCGAACGCAGCCTCGCCGAGTTCACCGCGTACAGCCGGTCGCTCGACCCGGTCTTCGCCACCGACGTCGCGGACCGGCTGGCCGCCTTCACCCTCGACGGCGGCTCGCGCATCCGCCCCCGGTTCCTGTGGTGGGCCGTACGCGCCTGCGGCGGCACCGACCCCCACGTGGCCGGGGCCCTGCGCCTCGCGGCCGCGCTCGAACTCATCCAGAGCTGCGCCCTGGTCCACGACGACGTCATGGACCAGTCCGCGGTGCGCCGCGGCAGACCCTCCTTCCACGCCCAGATCGCGCTCCGTTTCCCGGCGACCGCACCCCCGCGCGCCTGCGGCCCGTCGTCCTTCGCCCAGTCGGTCGCGGTCCTCGCCGGGGACCTCGCCCTGTGCTGGGCGGACGACCTCGCCGCCGGAGCCGACCTCGACCCCGCCGTCCGCACGGAGGTCCTGCGGATCTGGCGGGCCATGCGGACGGAGATGATCGCGGGCCAGTACCTCGACCTGCACGGCCAGGCCACCTCCTCCCGCTCGGCCGGCCAGGCCATCCGGACCGTCTGCCTGAAGACGGCCCGCTACACCGTGGAACGCCCGCTGGCCCTGGGCGCGACGCTCGCCGGCGCCGACGAGCCCACCACGCGGGCCCTGACCGCCGCCGGCCGCTGCGCCGGCATCGCCTTCCAACTCCGGGACGACCTGCTGGGCGCGTTCGGCGACCCGGAGGTGACCGGCAAGCCCTCGGGGGACGACATCCGCTCCGGCAAGGCGACCTACCTGCTGGCCCTGGCCCAGACACGGGCCCGGGCCACCGGCGCCACCGACGTCGTCGACCTCCTCCAGAACCGCCGGGGGAACAGCGCCCTCTCCGACCCTGAGCTGACGCGGATCCGCGACGCCCTGCACTCCACCGGCGCACCGGCCCAGGTCGAACGGCACATCGAACGCCTGACGCGCGCGTCCGAGCGCCACCTCGCCGCGGCGCACCTGCACGGCCCCGCCGCCCGCCGTCTGGCCGCACTGCTGCGACAGATCGCCTCACCCCCGCGGCACACGACCTCCGCCACGGGACCCGCCGGCCACCACGGAGCCGCCCGATGAAGACCGTCACCGGCCGCACCGACCACGTGGTGGTCGTCGGCGCGGGCCTCGCCGGCCTCTCCGCGGCCCTCCACCTCCTCGGCGCCGGTCGCGCCGTCACCCTCGTCGAACGGGACCCCCTGCCCGGCGGCCGGGCCGGCCTCATCGCCCGCGACGGCCACCGCTTCGACACCGGCCCCACCGTCCTGACCATGCCGCACCTGCTGGAGGAGGCCTTCGCCGCCGTCGGCCGCACGATGTCCGAGCTGCTGACCCTGCACCCCCTCCACCCCGCCTACCACGCCCGGTTCGCGGACGGCAGCAGCCTCGACGTCCACACCGACGCGCTGGCGATGGAGGCGGAGATCGAACGCTTCGCCGGAGGCCGCGAGGCGGCCGGCTACCGGCGCCTGCGGCAGTGGCTGCACGACCTGTACCGGGCGCAGATGGGCCGCTTCATCGACGCCGACTTCGACTCGCCCCTCTCCCTCCTGCACCCCGACCTGGCCCGGCTCGCCGCACTGGGCGGCTTCGGCCGCCTCCAGCCGGCGATCGGCCGGTTCGTCACGGACGAGCGGCTGCAGCGCGTCTTCTCCTTCCAGGCCCTCTACGCCGGCGTTCCCCCGGCCCGCGCCCTCGCCGCCTACGCCGTCATCGCCTACATGGACACCATCGCCGGCGTGTACTTCCCCGAAGGCGGCATGCACGCCGTACCCACCGCCCTGTCCGCGGCGGCGGCCGACGCCGGCGCCACCCTCCACTACGGGCAGCACGTCACCCGCCTGGAACGCACCGGCGACCGGATCACCGCCGTCGTCACCGACCGGCAGCGCATCCCCTGCGACGCGGTCGTCCTGACCCCGGACCTGCCCGTCGCCTACCGGCTGCTCGGTGCCCGGCCGCGCCGTCCGCTCGCCCTGCGCCACTCCCCGTCGGCCGTCGTCCTGCACGCCGGCACCGACCGGACCTGGCCCGAGCTCGCCCACCACACGATCTCCTTCGGCGCCGCCTGGAAGCAGACCTTCCACGAACTCACCCGCACCGGCCGCCTGATGAGCGACCCCTCCCTCCTGGTCACCCGGCCCACCGCCACCGACCCCGGCCTCGCCCCGCCCGGCAAGCACACCCACTACGTCCTCGCGCCCTGCCCCAACACCACCGTCGGACCGTCGGCCGCCTCCTGGACGGACCTCGGACCCCGCTACCGCGACAGCCTGGTGCGCGAACTGGAGCGCCGCGGCCTGACCGGCTTCGGCGACGCCATCGACACCGAGGTCCTCGTCACCCCCGCCGACTGGACCGGCCAGGGCCACGCCGCCGGCACTCCCTTCTCCGTCGCCCACACCTTCCCGCAGACCGGCCCCTTCCGCCCCCGCAACCTCCCCCGCGGCGCGGCCAACGCCGTACTCGCCGGCTGCGGCACCACCCCGGGCGTCGGCGTCCCCACCGTCCTGATCTCCGGCCGCCTCGCCGCCGCCCGCATCACCGGCCTGCCCCGCACCCGCACCCCCGGCCCCCCGCCCGCAGCGACGAAAGGCAGCCCCGCATGACCCGACGCGAACTCGACGCCGCCGCCATCACCGACCCCGCGCTGCGGGCCGCCTTCGACCGCTGCCGCCGCCTCAACGCCCGGCACGGCAAGACGTACTTCCTCGCCACACGACTGCTGCCCGCCTCCCGGCGCCCCGCCGTGCACGCGCTCTACGCCTTCGCCAGGCTCGCCGACGACATCGTCGACGACCTGGCCGCCGCCGCCGGGCCCGGCGATCGCGCCCGGCAGCTCCACACCCTGTCCCACGACCTCCGCACGGCGATCGACGGCCGCCCCGGCCACCACCCCGTCGTCACCGCCGTCGCCCACACCGCGCACCGCTACCGCATCCCCCACAGCCACTTCGACGACTTCCTCACCTCCATGCGCAGCGACCTCACCGTCACCGACTACGGCACGCTGGAGGCGCTGCGCGGCTACATGCACGGCTCCGCCGCCGTCATCGGCCTCCAGATGCTCCCCGTACTCGGCCACGCCACCCACCGGGACGAGGCCGCCCCGCACGCCGCCGCCCTCGGCGAGGCGTTCCAGCTCACCAACTTCATCCGCGACGTGGGCGAAGACCTCGACCGCGACCGCGTCTACCTCCCCGCCGACCTCCTCGCCGCCGAAGGCGTCGACCGGGAGCTGCTGCTCTGGAGCAGACGCACCGGCCGCCGCGACCCGCGCATCACCCGCGCCCTGCGCTCCGCCACCGCCCTGACCCGGCGCTTCTACGCCCGGGCCCGGCCGGGCCTGGACATGCTCGACCCCGCCTCCCGGCCCTGCGTGCGCACCGCCTTCGTCCTCTACGGCGACATCCTCGACGCCGTCGCCCGCGACGGGTACGCCAGCGTCCACCGCCGCTCCGCGGTCCCCCTCACCCGCAGGGCGGCCGTCGCCGCCGCCGGACTCGCCGGCATCGCGGCGGGCCGCCTGGGCGCCGCCTCCCCGCCCCGCACCGTCGAGGAGCCGTCCCGGTGAGCCCGCGCCGCCCTCGCGTACCGATCCGCCTGCGCCGCGACCCGGTGTCCTGGGAGCGGCAGCGGCCGACCTGGCGGGACGCCTCCCCCCGGATCATCGCCGCCGCCCTCGAACGGGCCCGGGCCCGGCCCGCCGGCAACTGGTACGTCCTCGGTCCCAGCGCCGCCGTCCGCACCGACAGCGGTCACGGCACCACGGTCGACGGCACCGAGATCGTGGCCTGGCGGGCCGCCGACGGCACCCTCCTCGCCGGCCCTGGCGCCTGCCCGCACCTGGGCGCCGCCCTGGCCCGGGCCCCCGTCCGCGGCGGCACCCTGCTCTGCCCCTGGCACGGACTCGCCCTGGGCGGCGCCCCCTTCGCCGGCTGGAGCCCCTATCCCGCCCACGACGACGGCGTCCTCGCCTGGGTACGCCTCGACGACCACGGGGGCGAGGAGCCCCTCGACACCCCCGCCGTGCCACCCCGCCCGCCCGCCGGCCGCGCCCTCACCGCCGTCTACAGCGGCACGGGCGCCTGCGACCCCGAGGACGTCGTCGCCAACCGCCTCGACCCCTGGCACGGGGCCTGGTTCCACCCGTACTCCTTCGTCGACCTCACCGTCCTGGACGACGGCGCCGAGACCGACGTCATGACCGTGCGCGTCTCCTTCAAGGTCTCCCGCCGCGTCGTCGTGCCCGTGACCGCCGAGTTCACCGCCCCCGGCCCCCGTACCGTCGTCATGCGCATCACCGAGGGCGAAGCCCTCGGCTCCGTCGTCGAGACCCACGCCACCCCCCTGGGCACCGGCCGCGACGGCCGCCCGCGCACCCGGGTCACCGAAGCCGTCATCGCCACCTCCCACCGCCCGGGCTTCACCCTCGCCCGGGCCGCAGCACCCCTCCTGCGGCCGCTGATGCGCCGCACCGCGGGCCGCCTGTGGCGCGACGACCTGGCCTACGCCGAGCGCCGCCGGGAGCTGCGCAGCACCGGCCGCTTCCCCGGCTGACCCGAGGCGGCCCGACCCCGGCCCGAACCCGGGCCGCAACGGGCCGCTCCGGACCGGACGCGCGCTACGGCACCCGGGACGTCCGCCGCCCGAGCTCGGCGAGCGCCCGGCCCACAGCCGAGCGGCCCCGGGCCGGCACCGTCCACACCGTCTCGCCCCGCACGTCCCACCGCTCCAACAGGGCGTTGGCCGCGAGGAACCCACTGGTCGCCGCCCGCTCCATCAACGCCACCGGCAGACCCGTGCGCACCAGGTCCCCGGCCACCACCACCCGGACGTCACCCGTCCGCACACCGGGCCGGTCGCGGTGGCCGCCGACCGTGAACAGGGGGCAGTCCTCGCGCCACTCGTGCCGGGCGTCGACGAGGCCGGCGCGCGCCGTCTCCGGGTACACCTCGCGCAGCCGGCGCACCAGGCCCTCCTCCACCTCCGCGCGCCGCCGGCCCGGACCGACCGCGTAGGCGTGCAGCTCCACCACCGATCCGCCGGTCCGCAACGCCCAGCGGTGCGCCTCGCCCTCCCACCGGTCCAGGACGCTCACGTTGTCCAGGCCGCCGAAGCCGCTGGTCCCGAGGAAGCCGTGCCGGTCGGCCGCCACCGGCGCCGACAGCCACAGCCGCGACACCAGGAACGGGGGCGCCGTCCGCAGCCGGCCCACCGAGGCCCGCCACGCCGCCCCCACGAGCTGCGGGGAGGCGCCCACCAGGGTCCGCAGCCCGCCGGTGTCCAGGGCCAGCACCACCCCGTCGAACCCCTCCGCCGCTCCCGCGACCCCCAGCTCCACCCGGTCCTCGCCGACCGGGCGCACGTCGCGCACCGCCGTACCGGTGCGGATCTCCACGCCGAGCCCGCCCAGGTACCGGGCCAGCGGGTCCCACAGGGCCTGCGGGAACGGTTCGCGCGGCACGTCGAACAGCAGTCCCTCGCTGGAGCCGAGGAAGTAGATGTGGAACATCAGAACCAGCTCGGCCGCCGACAACGTCGCCGGATCCGCGAAGAAGCTCCGCGAGAACACCTCGAACGCCAGGTGGTGCGCCGCCTCGGGGAAGCGGATCGAGGCCAGGAAGTCGGTGGCGCTCACCCCGTCCAGCGCCTCGTACACCCCGGGCACTGCGACGTCGAGCAGGGGCAGCGCGGCCCGCGGATTCATCCGCCCCAGGTCCCGCCAGCCGAAGGACGGGCTCTGCGCGACGAAACCGATCGCGCTCAGCGGCGGGGTGCGCGGCACCCGCGCGAACCCGTCCTGACCGCCGTCGCGGTGGCGCAGCGGATAGTCCGGCAGGCCGATCAGGCCGTGCAGCCCCGGATCGGTACGGCGCAGCAGGGCCCGCAGGTTGTAGTACTGCCGGAAGAACGCGTGGAAGCCGCGGCTCATCGTCGCCTCCGAGCCGTCCGCCAGTCGCGTTCCCCAGCCCGCCAGCCGGCCGCCCAGCTGTGCGTCCCGCTCGAAGAGGACCACGCGCACGCCGCGCTCGGCGAGGACCGTGGCCGCCGACAGCCCGGCGATGCCGCCGCCGACCACGGCCACCCGCGGTCCGTCCCCCGAGACCCGCGGCCGTCCGCCGCGGGCGTCGAGGCGCCGGGCCCGTCGGTCGCGGCCCGGGTGGGGCCCGCTCACGGGGCGACCCGGCCGACGAAGGTGTGGGTGATCCCCGTCTGCCACCCCGGCAGCGGCAGCACCCGCACGTCACGGAACCCGGCGGCGCGCATCCGCGCGGCGAACTCCGGCGCGGTGTCGAAACCGAGCACGCTCCGCCACAGGTGCTCGTACAGCCCGGCGTCGCCGCCCGCCCGGCCCAACGGCATGATCACCGCCCGGCACACGGCCGTCCACACCGCCCGGTGCAGCGGCTTCCCGCCGAGCGCGTACTCGTGCACGGCGATCCGTGCGCCGGGCGCCATCACCTCGCGCACGCCGGCCAGCGTCCGGTCGGGGTCGGGCACGTTGCGCATGAGGTAGGCGGCGAAGACGGCGTCGAACGGCCCCTCGACGCCCGCCTCGCCGAGCCGGTCCGCCGAGCCCCGCACGAAGGCGACGCCGGGGGGCCAGCTCTTGGCCGCGGCCCGCTCCAGCATGCCGGGCGAGGCGTCCACCCCGGTGACGCGGGCCCGTCCGGCGGCCGACAGCAGCGCGGCCGTCGAGGCGCCCGTACCGCAGCCCAGGTCCAGGACGCGGGCGCCGCGGCCCGCATCCGGCAGGCCCAGGCGGCGGGCCGAGCGGCGCAGGTGGCCGTGGTAGCCGGGGCTGGCCGCGACCAGCAGGTCGTAACGCGGCGCGGCGCGGTCGAAGGCGACCGACAGGGCGTCGTCGCGCAGCAGTGACATGAACGGCCTTTCAGCGGGGCCCCGGCCCCGGGGCCGGAACGGATCGGCGGAGCAGGGGCAGTTCCAGCAGCGAGCGCAGCATGGGCCGTACGGGCGTGCGCAGTCCGATGCCGAAGTCCTCCCGCGCCGAGGTCGCGCCGTCCAGGAAGCGCAGGACCCGCTCGGCCGGCAGGGACGCGAAGAGGTGCGTGAAGAGGACCCCGCCGTCGACCCGCCCGGTGTCCAGGGCGCGCAGCAGCACGGCGTCCATGGCCCGCGCCCTGCGGCCGTGCACCGGCGGGACCCGGTCGGGGGAGCGGCCCGCCCGGACGGCGTCGGCGAGGTGGCGGCTCTGGCGTTGGATCGCGGCGAAGGTGTAGCCCGTGGACGGCCGGGTCGCCCCGCCGGCGGCCCCGATGAAGTAGACCCGGCGCCCGCCGCGTCGGGGGTGGACTCCGTCGCTCATCGGGATCACCCCCTGCTCGCTCCCGGTCACGGTGTAGTCGCGGAGCCCGAGGACGGTCGTGCAGTAGTGGCGCAGGGCGCCGTCGTACGCCGCCCGGGACAGGGCGCGGCGGGAGAACTGCGTGTACTCGACCAGCGCCTCGCGGGAGGTCAGCGGCAGCACGTAGCCGAAGGCGAGCCCGCGGGCGGGCTGGGGGAGGCGGAAGTCCATCAGGGTGGCCGCTGCGGTGTCGAAAGCGGGCCGGGCGCTCCGCACGAACCAGCCCCGGAAGTGCTGGAGCAGCGCGGTACGGGCGGCGGGCGGCCGCCCGGGCGGCCGCGAGTCGAAGACCAGCCCCGACCGGAGCACCGACGGCGCGCCCGAGGCGTCGCGGCCGCGGACCACGGCCCCGCCGTCCGCGTCGTGCACCGACTCCACGGCCATCCGCCGCACCTCGACCCCGTACGCGCCGAGCCGTTCGGCCATCACCGCCTCGAACCGGTCCGAGCGCAGCATCTTGTACCGCATCGGCCCCAGCGGCCGGTCGATCACCGCGCCGTCCGGGGCGTAGAGCCGCAGCCGGTCCCAACCCCCGGCGAGCTGGCCGTCGTACGGTCCCGCCCCGGCCTCCCAGAAGCACCAGGTCCGCTCGGGGGAGCGCAGGGGACCCGGCGGGGCTTCGACCACGACCACGCGCGGCGCCCCACCCCCTGCCGGAGAGGGCCGCGCGAGAGCGACGGCCAGCGACAACCCGGCCGCGCCCGCCCCGACCACGGCCACATCGGCGTCCCAGCTCACCCGTCGGCCTCCCGCCTGTCGCCAACCGTCACTCTTCCCCGCCGGACACCGCGGTGGATGCAGTAAACCGCTCGCGCGGCCGCCCGGCCCCACGAGACGCGGCGGCCGGCGCCGCGGATCATCCCGGCGGCCCCGCCCGCTCCGCCTCCGCGCTGCCGCCGGGGTGGGCCGTCCTCACGGCCGGCCGTCAGCGTCGGGAGGCGAGGCGAGCGGTGACGGCGTCGAGGGCGAACTCCAGGGTGAAGCGGTATTCGGCGTCGCCGTCGAAGCGCGAGAGGTGGACGGCGGCCTCGATGACGTGGGACAGGCCCGACCGTTCCAGTGCGTCCTGCCGGCGAGCGATGCCGTGGGCGTCGGCCGTGCCGAAGGTGGGGCCCGCGTGTGCCTCGCGGAGCAGCGAGCCGATCAGCGTGGCGACCAGGCTGCGCAGGATCGGTACGGCGTCGCGGGGCGGGCAGCCCGCGGCCCGCAGGACGCGCAGGACGGCCTCGACCGGGGCGAGCGCGTCGAGCGAGGAGAGCTGGCGGGTGAGGACGAGCGGCGCGGCCCGGGGATGGGCCAGGGCCCGGTCGCGGAACGCGTGGCCGATGGCGCGCAGGTCCTCGCGTACGTCTCCGGTGGGTTCGGGCAGGCGCATCGACCCGAGGATCCGTTCGGCCACCGCGTCGAGCAGGCCCTCCTTGTCGGCCACGTGGTTGTAGAGGCTCTTCGCGTCGACGCCCAGGATGCGGGCGACCGAGCGCATGGAGACCGCGTCGACGCCTTCCGCGTCGACCGCCTGGAGGGCCGCGTCGACGATCGCCTCGCGGGTCAGGTGCGGCGACCCTTTGGGCGGACGCCCGCGTCGGGGGCTGGTGGGCGCGGTCATGGCCCCATGATGCCCGGCATTGCATTAATCCACAACGTGGGTATATTGCCTCCACCGATACCCACGCTGTGGGTAAAAGAAAGGGGGCGGCGATGCCGATGCACTTCCCGTGGGGCACCGGCGAGGTGGAGGACCTGCCGACGGTCGGCACGGCCGTCGACACGCTGCCCGACCCGTCGCGGTCGGACGACCCGCCGGGCGTCCGCCTGCGGACGGCGCGGGCCCGGGCCCGTGCGTTCCGCGAGGAGTTCGCCCTGACCGGCGCGCCGGACACCATCACCACCTGCGACCTCGTCACGTTGCCGTACCCGACGCGGTTCGGCCTGTTCCGGGCCTCGCGCGCGATCGCGCCCTTCCTGTCGATCACCAACCGCATGCTGGTGATCCGCTGGCGCGAGAGCGACGGCCGCCCGCGGGTCCTGCTCTTCGAGCCGAGCGACGTCGAGCTCGGCCGCTCCACGCCCTACTTCCACGACCTCCGGCGAAAGACCCCGCGCGGCCTCGAACGGCTGGTGGTCACCGAGCACGGCACGGTGCTCGGGCACCTCGCCCGCCTCGGCATCCGGCCCGCCGACGTCGACTACCTGATGTTCGACCACCTGCACACCCAGGACCTGCGCCGCTGGGTCGGCACCCGCGCCCACCAGGACGACCTCGGCGCCCGCCCGCGAGCCGCCTTCCCCCACGCCAAGGTCATCGTCCAGCGCGACGAGCTGGCCGCCATGGCGGATTTGCACCCGCTGCAGCGGCCCTGGTACCAGCCGGCCGCCTACCGCGACGTCCTGCCGGAGGCATTCGCTCCGATCGACGGTTCGGTCGTGCTCGGCCCGGGCGTCGCCGTGGTCAAGACGCCGGGGCACGTCTTCGGCAACCAGAGCCTCGTCGTCAACACCTCGACCGGCATCTGGGTCAGCAGCGAGAACGCCATCGCCGCGGAGGCCCTCACCCCCGAGCACTCCCGGCTGCCCGGCGTCGCCGGGTGGGCGCGGCAGTGGCAGCAGGAGGCCGTGCTCAACGCGAACACCGTCGAGACGACCGCCGACCAGTACAACTCGCTGGTCCTGGAGAAGACGTTGGCCGACCGCAGCCAGAGGGACCCGCGCTTCCTGCAGTTCTTCCCCTCCAGCGAACTGACACCTGCCCGGACGAACCCCGGAACCACGCCCACGTTCACCCACGGCCACATCACCCACGGCCCCACCACCCACGGCGTCAAGCCGGCCTGAGGAGGCACACCGTGTCGCGCTTCACCCTGCCCCCGGAGAGCGTTCTGCGCGCCCGCGAAACCCTCGTGCTCGATCACTTCCACGACGAGGTGCGCCAGGACTGGGACGCCACGCTGGCGACGTTCCCGCACCCCCGCTACGAACTGATCGGCCAGATGGCCGTCCACGACGGAGAAGCGCCGGTGCGCGAGTACTACCACGACACGCGCGTCGCCTTCCCCGACCAGGACCACGAGATCATCGCGTTCCGCCACAGCCCCGACGCCGTGATCGTGGAGTTCTGGCTGCTGGGCACCCACCACGGGCCCCTCGGCAAGATCCCGCCGACCGGGTCGAGGCACCGCACCCGCATGACGGCGTACTTCGTCTTCGACGAGCACGAGGACCTCGTCACCGAACGGATCTACTTCGACCGGCTGACCGTCCTGCGGCAGCTCGTCGCGGGCGTGGACAAGCGCGGCCCCCGGGGACTGCTGAAGCTGGTGCGCGTACTGAGGGGCGTCCTCGCGATGTCCGGCGGCGAACCCGACCCGCGACTGCTCACGACCACGCCGCCCCCCTTCGTCCGATGACCCCTCCCGCGCCGGGACGCGCCGCGGCGACGTGCGCGACCGACCGCCCGGAGCCGGGCAGCGGCCCCGTCGCCCGGGCCGAGAGCAGGGAGGCGTCCGGATGAAGGTGCACCACCTCGACTGCGGCACCATGCGGCCCTTGGGCGCCCCCGCAGGTCTGGTCTGCCACGTCCTGCTCATCGAGACCCCCACCGGACTCGCCCTCGTCGACACCGGCGTCGGCGGCCTCCTCGGCCGGCCCTCGCCCGCCCGGCGGTTCGGCCCGGCCCGCCACCTGCTGCGCCCCTCGTTCGACGAGGCGCAGACCGCCGTCCGGCAGATCGAGCGGCTCGGCCTCGACCCGGCGGACGTGCGCGACGTCGTGCTGACCCACTTCGACGCCGACCACGTCGGAGGACTGGCCGACTTCCCCCGGGCACGCGTGCACCTCACCGACGCCGAGGCCACGGCCGCGATCCACCCGGCCACCAGGAGGGAGAAGGAGCGTTACAAGGCCGTCCTGCGCTCCCACGGCCCCACACTCGTCCGCCACCCGCCCCCGACGGGCGAGAGCTGGCGAGGCTTCGAGTCCGCCACCGAACTCACCGGCATCGCGCCCGGAATCGTGCTGATAGGCCTGCCCGGACACACCCGGGGCCACGCCGCGGTCGCCGTCGACGCCGGAAGCCACTGGGTGCTCCACGCCGGCGACGCGTTCTACCACCGCGGCCAGGTCGCCGGGGCCGGCCGCACACCGGTGTCACTGCGCGCGATGGAACGCGTCGTCGCCCACGACTGGCGCAAGGTCCTGGCCCACCACGAGCGCCTCGCCGCACTGTGGCGGGCCGCCGACCCCGACCTGGTCCTCGTCAACGCCCACGATCCCGTCCTCCTGGCCGCCGCCCGGGCCCGCGCGGACACCCGGACGAGGAGCGCGGGCCCCATCCAGCGGTCGCGGCACGAACCGGGCCCCGAGAGGGCGAGCCGCATCAGCTGTAGACGAGCAGGCGGTCGCAGGTGACCGTCCCGTCGTGGAGGGAGGCGTCGCTGTTGAGGACGTAGAAGACCCCGGTGAACCCCGCAGAGGTCACCTTCGGCACGACGATCAGGGTCTGGCCCGCCATGTCCAACCCGAACCGCCGCACCACGTACCGGTCCAGCAGCGCGAAGAGGTTCTGCGTGAGGCCGTTGAGCCGGAGGACCCGGTACGTGCGGTCGCCCGAGCCCTGCGTTCCCGTCACGGCGGCCTGGTATTGGGGGTCACCCCATTGCGACGGCTGCGGCGCCACGCGTCCCGAGGCCTCCAGGTCCTGCAACCGCCGCTGCGTGCTCTCCCGCACGCCGGCCATGTGGATGTGCAACTGGTTCAGCTGCCGGGCGCTCACCGAGTTGATCCCCAGGCCGATGTTCGGGTACTGCACGGGGACGTCCCCGCCGCTGCGGGCGTTCTCCCACGCCTCGTGCCAGTAGTTCGCGACACCGGAGGTCACGAGGAACGGGCACTCGATGCCGGTGATCCGGCAGCTCGGCACGAGGAGGTAGTTGTGCTGGGTTTCGGGCTTTCCGTGCAGGACCACGTAGTTGGACGTCGTCTTGAGGCAGTTCGGCTTCAGCCCGCTCGGCGGCACGATCCCCCGCGTGCAGTACTGCACGTCCTGCCACAGCGGGTCGTTGTCGGTGGGCCGGCCGCAGAGGGGCTGAAGCTGGGCCGGGGGGCACGGGCTCTGTCCGGCGCCGGGCGGTGGGGGATCCGCGGGACAGGGGCAGCACGACGGATCCACGGGAACGGAGACCGGCCCCGTCGCCGCCGACGCACTGCCCTCCGCGCCGGCCAGCAGCGCTCCCGCACCCAGGGCGCCGGACAGGGCCACGAAGTGCCGCCGAGGCATGCCGTTCGTCCGGCCGATGGCATTCACAGGTGAGCTCCGATGGTCGACGACCGCTGCTTCGATGCGCTGATCCGCGCGAGGGGCAACGACCCTGCCCGTTCGACCCCTCGCGGGTCGCTCACAAATTAGGCGAGGCCCCACCCGTTTCCCGGCAGACACATGAGGGCGTGCCGGGCATTACGCCAGAAGGCCGACCGCCGACAAGCGGCGCAGCCCGGTCGGGCGGGTGCGCGGGACGGGGGCAGGAGGACGTCGACCTGGACCCCCGCGCCCCGCTGTCCGGGCCCGAGGCCGAACAGCGGGCCCTCAGGCGGGACGCTCGGCCATGACGACCAGCCCCGGCCCGGTGTGCTCGTCGGCCGGGAGCCTGAGTTCGGCGACCGGGCGCAGCCCCGCCCGCTCGATCAGGGCCACCAGTTGCTCCGGCCGCCATTGGTGCGTCGTCCAGCGGACCGGCACGCCCCCGTAGGCCTCGGTGCGCACCACGTCCTCGTCGCCGACGTGCGTCGCGGTGATGAGGTGTCCGCCCGGCTTGAGGGCGCGCGCGAACAGGGCGAGGACCTGGGGGAGGACGTCCCGGGGGAGGTTGAACAGCGACCACCACCCCAGTACGCCCCCGAGCGACGCCTGCCCGAGGTCGAGTTCGGTGGCGGAGGCGACGTCGAAGCGGCACTGCGGATGCAGGCGCCGCGCGTGGTCGACCATGCGCGGCGAGAGGTCGACTCCGGACACGTCGAGCCCGCGCTCGGCGAGGTAGGCGGTGACCGTGCCGGGTCCGCAGCCGACGTCGAGGACGGGCCCGAGGGCGCCCACGGTGTCGGCGAAGGCGTCGATGGACGCCTTGAGCCACGGGTGGCGACGGATGTCGCCGATTCCCGTCGTCAGCACCATGTGGGCGTAGTTGTCGGCGACCCGGTCGTAGGACTCGCGGACCACGTCGAGGTCGGCCGGGCGGTCGACCGGGTGTGCGCGCATCAGCCCACCCTAGGGCGGCGGCCCCGGTTCCGGTCCCGGTTCCCGGTTCCGGTCCTCGATTCCGGTTCCTACCGGTCCCGTCCCGGTCAGGCCCGCAGGGTGCGCCACGGGCGGGTCGTGTGCTCGGCGGGCGTGCCGTCGAGTACGCGCGCCGTGCGGCAGGCGGGGTCGAGGACGACCGTGGCCAGGCTGGCCCAACGGCGCCCGGTCGGCGCGTCCATGTCGGGTACGCAGGTCAGCGGCGGTTCTCCCGGGCCGGTGACCAGGCGCTCGACCAGTTGCCCGGGCCGCTCGACGGGGTCCCGTTCGATCCGGTCGCGGAGGAAGGCGTAGCGCTCGCCCGAGTCGGGCTGGTACAGCCAGGACTTCTCGTGCGCGGAGGGGACGGGGGTGAGGAAGTGGTTGGTGCGCAGATGTGTTCCCGCGGCCGCTTCGGGCACCTCGAAGATCCCCGCGGGGCTGAGGTCGAGGAGCAGGGCGCTGTCGGTGTCGAACAGGGTGAACGACCCGGACGAGGTGAGCGGGGCGTCGCGGAGGATCTCCCGTGCGTGCTCGGTGCTGCCGGCCTCTTCGAGGACGAGCGCCGCGAGCACGTGCACCGGTATGCCGCCGACGCGGTCGTCCCGGTGGCCGAGGATGTTGAAGTGCAGGGCGAGTCCGGCGCTGTTGACGCCGATCTTGGCGAGGATGCCGTGCTCGGTGATGCCGACGTACCGGTGGGCGCCGCCCGCACTGTCGAGGGTGTGCCAGGAGGAGCTGAGCTCGACGTGCCAGTCCCAGGTCTGCACGCCGACGCGGGTGGCGCCGCCGTCGGAGGTCGGCAGCCGCCGTACGAGGGTCGAGCACTCGCCGGGCGGGACGGTGCGGCTGCGGGCGAGGATCTCGGTGCGGGCGTTGAGCGCGGCGACCTGCCAGGCGTCGACCCGGGCTCCGTCGGCAATGCCTTCGATCTGGGCGCGCAGGGCCGGACGGAAGGCACCGACGGCGTCGAGCGCGCGCTCGGCGTCGTCGCGGACCGTGTGCGGGCCGATGCCCGCGAGGGCGAAGAGGCGGTCGTAGGCGTCGAGCGCCCCGTGCAGGCCCTCGGCCAGCTGAAGCCCCCGCGAGCGGCCGCGCTGCCGCGGGTCGGCGGCGTCCGTGGTCACGTGCGGGCGATGGGCGGGGCGGGGGTACGGGTCAGTGGTCACGAGGTGCGTTCCCGGGGTGCGTGGTGGAGGACCGAGCCGCCGACGACGGTGGCGAGGACGGGGTTGGCGGCCTGTTGTTCGGGGGTCAGGTCGAGCGGGTCGTGGGCGAACACGGTGAGGTCGGCCAGGTAGCCGGGCGCGATCCGGCCGAGCCGGTCCGCGGCGCCCGCGGCGACGGCGGGGGCGCGGGTCATCCCCGCGTACGCCTCCCGGGCGCTGATGCGCTGGCCGGGTTGGACGGGGGCGGTCTCCGGCTCGTCGACGGGTCGGCGCAGTTGGGCGTCGGCGAGTGCGGTCCGCGGGTCGCCGATGCCGATGGGCCAGTCGGATCCGAGGGCGACGACGACACCGTGGTCGAGCAGGTCGCGGGTGCGCCATCCGTGGGCGGCCCGGTGCGGGCCGATCCGGCGGGACCAGTTGTCGGTCCGGTCGGCCCGCGTCATCCGGGTCGCGTGGACGGGCTGGAGACCCGCGACGACGCCGAGGGCGGCGAAGCGGGGGAGCAGGTCGTCGGGGACGGACTCGACGTGCTCGATCCGATGGGGTGCGGAGGGCGGGTGGCCGGTCTCCCCGATCACGTCGAGGGCGGTGCGCACCGCGCGGTCCCCGATGGCGTGCGTGGCGGTGGGGATGCCGCGCTCGGTGAAGAAGCGGACCGCCTCGCGGTAGGCCGCCACGTCCTTCCACAGCGGTCGCCGGTTCTGTCCGAGCACGTCGGGGTGCTCGAACCAGGCGGAGCCGTTGTCGGCGGTGCCGTCCAGCATGAACTTGGCGCCCGCGACGTGCCAGCGGCGGCCGGCCAGACGCTGCTGGGCGGCGACGGCCTCCCAGGTGTCGCGGGCGGAGTCGGCCGGTACGAGCGGCGAACAGCGCACGCGCACCGGCAGCTCCCCCGTCCTCTCGATCTCGCGGTAGACGTCCTCGGAGGGCGCGGTGAAGTCCAGCGCGTGCAGCCCCGTCAGGCCGGTCGCGGCGAACGCGTGCAGCCGGTCGGCGACGAGCCGGGCGGCCGTGGTGAGCGGTACGGCGGGGTAGTGGGCGAAGACCAGCTCCATGGCCTGGAGTTCGAGGACGAAGCCGGTGGGCCGCCCGTCGGGCCCGACGACGATCGCGGAGGCGTCGTCGAAGACCTCCGTACCGGTCAGGCCGATGCGGTCGACCACGGCCGGGCTGACCACGAGGGAGTGCGCGTCGCGGGTCATGAGGGAGACCGGCACCCCGGGGAAGCGCCGCTCCAGGAGGTCTCCGGTGGGCTGCCCGTCGAAGACGTTGACGTCGAGGTCGAATCCGGTCACCCACGGGCCGGCAGGCCCTGATCCGGTCCCTCGTTCCGCGGTGCCCCGCTCGGCGAGACGCCCGGCGATCCGCGCGCACACCTCGTCGAGGGTGCTCGCCCCGCCGAGGTCCAGGCCGGTGCCCACCTCGATCGCCCCCCACACCGGGTGGGCGTGGGAGTCGGTCAGGCCCGGGGCGAGGGTCGCGCCGGGGAACTCCAGCACCCGGGTGGCGGAGCCCGCCCGCTCGCGCAGGAGGCGGTCGTCGCCGACGGCGACGATCCGGCCGCCGTGGACGGCCACCGCGGTGGCGGCGGTCCGGGCGGGTGCGGGGTCGAAGTTCTCGATGTGTGCGGCGCGCACGATGAGGTCGGTGTGCATGGTCGGTCCTTCAGTGCCGGACGGTCGTGGACGGGAGGGCGGCGTCGAAGGCGCGCATCAGGGACCAGTACAGGACCGCCGATCCGAGGACGCCGACGGGCACGGCGAGGTTCAGGCCGCCCATCGCCGAGGAGACGGGCCCGGCCCAGGAGGCGGAAGCGGCGCACAGCGTCGCCGCGCCGACGCCGGACAGGGTGGCGAGGACGCCGGCCCAGTTGACGCCGCCGCGGTACCGGAAGGGGCCGGTGCGGCTCGCGTCGTGGAGCTGCCGTCCGTCGTAGCGGTTGCGCCGCAGGACGATGTCGGTGGCGTAGACCGCCATGCACGGTCCGGTGACCACCACGACCAGTTCCATCGTGGCGTTGACGGCGGTCAGGAAGTCGAAGACGAGGAGCGCGAACAGGGTCATGGCCGTGCCGATGACGCCGATGACCAGCACGGCCGTCGTCCTGGGCAGCCGTACGCCGATGGACTGCATCGAGAGTCCGGAGCTGTAGGCGGTGATGCCGTTGTTGGCCACGGTGTTCACCACCACGGCGGCGACGAAGGCGGGGACGAACCACGCGGGCATGACGCCCTCCAGCGCGGTCTGCGGATCGCTCATGTCGAGCGTGGTGGCCGCGAGGGCCCCGACCGCGGTGAAGACGACGCTCGGCAGGAAGCCGCCGGCCGCGGTCCACAGCATGACGGCCCGGCCACTGGTGTGCCGCGGCAGGTAGCGGGCGAGGTCGGGACTGTTGGCGTACGACAGCGGCGCGGACGCGACGAGGGTGAGTCCGGAGGCCAGGACGACGAGGTGCGCGGAGCCGGTGAGCGGTTCGGCCGGCGCGTACGACCAGTCCGTGTGCGCGACGACCAGCACGCTCAGGGCGACGAACACCACCGTGAGGAAGACGGTGAGCACGCCGTACAGGCGGACGATCGTCGCGTGCCCGAAGACGGCGACGAGGACGGTGGCGCCGGCGATCAGGCAGACCACGGTGGCGTCGAGGGCCGCGGACGGCGGCACGCCGAGCCGCGCCGCCAGGCCGAGGCCCGCCGTGGAGGCCGCCGACCAGTTCAGCGCGAGGTAGAGCGAGGCGATCAGCCAGCCGGTGACCGCGACCACGAACTTGTTGCCGACCACGCCGTACATGGCCCGGGAGATCACGGAACCGGAGGTGCCCGCGGCGGGGCCGCTGACGGCGATGAAGCCGGTCAGCAGCCAGAAGAGGTTGCCGCCGACGATGACCCCCATCACCTCGGCCAGCGACAGCCCCGTCAGGACCAGGGTTCCGCCGACCACGAAGCTGAGGTAGCTCACGTTCGGCGCCGCCCAGAGGAAGAAGAGCTCGCGTGCCGTGCCGTGGCGCTCCTCGTCGGGCACGACGTCGATGCCCCGGCTCTCGACGGAGCCGGCCCGGTCCCGGCCGGGGGCGGCCGCGGCCGTGTCGGGGCCTGCTGGAGAACGCTGCATGGTGGTCCTTCGAAGAGGCGGGAAGGCGGCCCTGCCCTCGCCACCGGGGAGCCGGGAGGGTACGGGCGAAGACGGTCCAGCAGTATTGGTGTCGACACCAATAAGCTGTTGGTGCGCCATCCAATAGGCTGCTCCGCATGACGTCAACCCCCCGGCCCCCGCGGACCCGCAAAACCGCCGAGGAGCGGCGGACGGAAATCCTCCGGACCGCGGCCCGCCTCGCCCTGGAGCGGGGGCTGGAGCGGGTGACGATGCAGCTCGTCGCCGACGAGCTGGGGGTGCGGCCCGGGCTGATCAGCCACTACTTCGCGACCGTCGACGACCTGCTGTGCGAGGCGTTCGTCCGGGCCGTCGCCCGCGAGCGCTCGGCCCTGCTGCCCGAAGAGGACGCCGCCCTGCCCCCCGCGCGGCGGCTGGCCCGCCTCCTGCACCGCCTCGGCGGCGAGGAATTCACCGACCTCGGCCGGCTCTGGCTCAACGCCCGCCACCTCGCCCGCTACCGCCCGAACCTCCGGCGCGCCGTCGCCGGACAGGAGGCGATCATGCGCGCCACCCTGACCGCGGTGATCGAGGACGGCGTGCGCGGCGGCGACTTCACCACCCCCGACCCGCTCGGAGCGTGCGTGGTCATCCTCGTGGCGATCGACGGACTCGGTTCCTACGCGAACGACGAACCCCCCTTCACCCACCCCGCACTCGACGCCCTGGTGTTCACCACGGCCGAGCGCGAACTCGGCCTCCCCGTCGGCACCTTGCGCCACCTGGCCTGACCCTGCGGTCGGGTCGCCGCGGCCCGCCCGCCCCGGCCCGTCGCACCCCGGCCCTCCCCGCCCGGCCCGTCGCACCCCGGCGCCCGGGGCCGCTCCGTCCGCCTGCCGGGCCCCCGCGCGGCAGGCGTGCTGTACTCGAATGGTGGCCGCGGCAGGGACACCGGGGCCCGGAGGAGGATGGTGCTGATGGGCTGGGCATCGTGGACGACGACAGGGATCTACTCCGCCGCCGGAGGCGTCCTCACCGAGGAGCAGGGCCTGATGTCCGGCGACCTCACCCTGCACACCACGTGGACGGGCGACCACGTGCTGTTGTCCGTGCAGTACACGGGCGCCTCGGAGTGGTTCACGCTGGCAGGAGGCCGCCTGCCCTGCGCGTCGGAGGAGGAGAGCCGGGAGGTGCACCAGCGCCTGGTCGAGGCGGTGCGCCACAGCACGGGCCACCCGGCCACCGCGGCCACGCTCCGGTGCGGCCGATCGGAGAGCGACGCCTGACCCGGGGACCGGTGCGGCGGCGGAAGCCGGACGACCCCCACTGCCGCGCACCGGCAGCCGGGACCGCGCACGGCCGTGACGTGGAGGAGTGGAGGAGGTGAGGTGCGCATGACCGAAGGCACGATTCCGTACATCTCGACGGCGCGGGTCACGGTGCTCGGCGTGCAGCCGGGCAACCCGCCCTTTCGTATCGTGGAGGTCGACGGCGAGGTGGTGAGCACCGCCCGGTCGATGGTCGACGTGATCCTGACCGCAGCCGCGCTCGGCATCACGATCCACGACCTGGACGACCCCGCCGAGGTCCGCTGGGTGGGCGGAGGCCGGTACCACTGGCACACGCCGTGACGCGCCGCGCGGCCGTGCGGGAGCTGCGGGAGGAGCACGGGCGGACCCATGCCGGGGAAGCGGGGATCCGGATGCGCGGCACCCCCGCCCCGCTGTACCAACTCCTCGTCCTGTGCGTGCTGTTCTCCGTCCGCATCAGGGCCGACATCGCGGTCGCCGCGGCCCGCGAGCTGTTCGCGGCCGGGCTGCGCCCCGCGTTCGACGAGCGGGCCCTGCACGCGGCCGCCGAGCTCGGGCTCCCGAAGACGCCCGGGGGACTGGCCCGCCTCGTCGACGCCGAAGACCTGCCGAAGCTGGCGGCCGCCCTGGTCCGCGCCGGGCCGTCCTGAGGCCGTGGTACGCGGCGGCACCGGCACCGGCCGCCGCGCCGGTGGAACTACCTGGTGATGGGCGCCGGACGCGAGCGGGTCGAGGAACTCGCCGGCGGGGTCCGCACGGCGCTCCGGCTGCGCTGACGCGCCGTGTCCATCATGGTGTCGTTGTTGATGTTGGCAAAGACCAGAAGAGGAACCTCTTGCCGCGTCACGTTTCCTCCCGTGCCGGTTCCGAGCGCCTGCCGAGGCATCCGCGCCGACATCGAACGAGCCGGGTGTCCGTCCTACCGCAGTCGTCCCGTACCCGCGCTCGTGCCGAATCATGAACCGTCGAGCGTCACTCCCGGGACGGAACCCGACGGCCCAGGGGTTCCCCGGCGGGGAATACGGAAACGGACGGCGGACGCGCACCGTTCCCGGGAGCGCCGGACGGCTCCGGGCGCCCGGGGAACGGGCGTTCGGGACGGAGAGACCGGTGCGGGTGCGGTTTCCCGCCCTCTCCGCGCGGGCACAACCAGGGCGGAAACGCGGCTTTCACGGCCCGGGTCCCGATCACACCGCCGCAGGACGCACCACGGCGGGCCCGGCGGCCCCGAGGGCTCCGGCGGACGACGTGCGGCGCGGGGAGAGCGTCTCGTCCCGGGCCGCTTCCAACAGGTGGGAACCCCTTGAGCGACACCGTGCTGCTCACCGCCCCCCGATGGTGGGACGGTCACCGCGCCCGCACCGGCGCGCGCGTCCTGGTCGCCGACGGCAGGATCGCCGACACCGACTGCCGTCTGCCCCCGCCCGGCGCCACCCGTCTCGACCTCCCCGGCCACACCCTGCTGCCCGGACTCATCGACTGCCACGTCCACCTCGCCCAGACCCCGGAGGCCCCGGCGCCCCCCACCACCGCGGGGCAGGCCCTCGCCGCCCTGCCGGTGCTCCGCGCCCTGCTCGCGAACGGTTTCACCACCGTTCGCGACCTCGGCAGTACGCTCCGCGACCCGCCCACCGTCCACCTGCGGCACGCCCTGCGCGCCGGCACCGTCCCCGGCCCCCGCCTCCTCGTCGCACCGCACATCATCTCGGCGCGGGCCGGACACGGCGACCACTCCCCGCACGCGGCCGCCCCCGGCGACGCGGAGAGCGGCGCGGTGGCCGACGGCGCCGGGGAAGTGCTGCGCCGCGTACGGCTGGAGGCGCGGCTGCAGGCCGACTGGATCAAGTGCGCCGCCACCGGCGGCCTCACCAGCAGCACCGACGGACCCGGACGCCCCACCTACACCCAGGACGAACTCGACACCCTCGTCGCCGCCGCCGCGGACCTCGGCCTGCCGTGCGCCGCCCACGCCTTCTCCGACGAGGGCATCACCCGCGCGGTCCGCGCCGGCGTCCGCTCCATCGAACACGCCTGCCTGGCCACGCCCCCCGTACTCGACCTCATCGCCGACCGCGGCGTCTTCCTCGTCCCCACGCTCCACGCCGTCGGCTTCTTCCTCGACCGGCTCGACGACGACGGCTACTGGGCGGGCCGCGGCGAGGAACGCGCCAAGCTCGCCCGCCACGCGGACACCCTGCGCGGCCACGGCGCCCGGGTCGCCGCCTGCCGGGCCGAGCTCGCGTACGGCACCGACGCCGGCATGTTCCCGCACGCGCAGAACTGGCGCGAGTTCCCCGCCATGACCACCGCCGGCCTCACCCCCGAGCAGGCCCTCCGCTCGGCCACCGCCACGGCCGGCGCGCTCCTGCGGCGCCCGGGTCTCGGCACCCTCGCCGTCGGAGCCGAAGCCGACCTCGTCGCCGTACCGGGCGACCCCCTGCGCGACATCGACGCGATGAGCGCCGTGGACTTCGTCATGCAGGGCGGAGCGGTCCGCCACGCACCCCCGTGAACGACACCCTCCCCGCCGGGGAACGCCGCGCGCCCGGCTCCAGGACCGAGAGGTACTCCCATGGTGCACCTGCCCGCAGCCGACGACGTACGGATCCCCGACGACCCGACCGGCAGCGCCGGCGGCCCGGACCAGGACCTCGCGCTGCTGAAGGACGTGGCGGCGCAGATGCTGGGCGAGCGCGACCACATGCTCGGCTTCCCCGTGAACCTGGACTTCGACTACCGGCCCCTCGCGGACTTCCTGCACGTGCACGGCAACAACGTGGGCACCCCGGACGCGGAGAGCGAATACCACCTGCACACCAAGACGTTCGAGCGGGCGGTCGTCTCCTTCTTCGCCCGACTCGCGGGGGACCCGGACGCCTTCGGCTACGTCACCACGGGCGGTACCGAAGGCAACCTGTTCGGCTGCTACCTGGGCCGCGAGCGGTTCCCCGACGCGGTCCTGTACGCGTCGCGGACCACCCACTACTCCCTGCCGAAGATCGCCCGGCTGCTGCGCATGGACTACGAGGCCGTCGAGGTGGGAGCCGACGGGGCGATGGACCTCGGAGCACTGCGCGGGCGCCACCGCGCCCACCCGGGCCGTCCCGCCGTGGTGGTCGCGACGATCGGGACGACCACCGGAGGCGCCGAGGACGACCTCGCGGGCATCCGCGGCGCGCTCGCCGACGCGGGCACGGACGAGGTCCACCTGCACTCCGACGCGGCCTTCGGCGGCCTGATCGCCGCCCTCGCCCCCGAACCGCGGCCGTGGGCCTTCGAGTCCGGCGCCGACAGCCTCGCCGTCAGCGGCCACAAGATGCTCGGCGCCCCCTTCCCCTGCGGGATCGTCCTGGCCCGGACCGACCAGGTCGAGACGATCCGCCGGCCGGGCATCGCCGTGGGCAGCGACGACGACACCATCACCGGCTCCCGCGACGCCTTCACCCCCCTGCTGCTCTGGTACGAACTGCGCCGCCTGGGCCGCACCGGCCTGAAGCGCAGGGTCGGCCACTGCCTCGCCACGGCGCAATACGCCGAACGCCGGCTCCGTGAGGAGGGACTGCACCCCGAGCGCGCCCCCGGCAGCAACACCGTGCTCTTCGACGCGCCGCCGGCCGCCGTCTGCGCACGCTGGAACCTGCTGACCGTCGGCGACCGCGCCCACCTCATCGCCATGCCCCACGTCACCGTCGAACACATCGACCGACTCTGCGCAGACCTCCGCTCCTGAAACCGCCCGCGCTCCGATCCCGCACGGGCCCGGCCGCCGCGCAACGGGGTGTGGGAGGCAGGGCGCGTGCCCTGCCTCCCACACGGGGGCCGTCGCTCGGGTGCGTGCGGCCGGAGCCTCAGTGTTTGGCGATCTGCTGGAGCGCCGCGCCCTGGTAGCGGGCGCCGGCGTTCCACAGGATGAAGGAGTTCATCTTGTTGGCGGCCGCGGCCTTGATCTGTTCGGCCACCTGGGTCGGGCCGTAGGTGCTGCCCATCGAGAAGTCCTGGAGCCACGGGACGATTTCGGTCTGGGTGCCCTTCGCCTGGCGGGCGAAGTCGGCGAGCGAACGCTGCACGATCGCGTACGGGGCGGTGTCGGGCTGGGCGACCCCGTACTCACCCGGCCCCCAGTGGGACGGGTAGACCATCGGCGCGATGTAGTCGGTGACCTTGACCAGGGCCCCGATGTCCTGCGCGATCTCCGTGGGCCGGGTCGCGGCGATGCCGAAGACCGAGACGCCGAGGTACTTGCCGTGCGGCCGCAGCGCGGTCCGGGTGTCCGCGACGAACGAGGTGATCGACTGCTCGGGGGTGGCGCCGCCGATGCCCGGGAAGCGCATGTGCGACAGCGGGCCGTCCGGGCGGCGCACGTAGTCGTAGAGGACGTCGTCGAAGCCGAGCCGGGCCGCTTCGACGGCCAGGTCCTGGTTGTACTTGCGGACCACCGGGTTGGCGAAGTTGGTGAAGGAGAGGGCTCCGTAGTGGCCGCCGTCGTAGGGCTGCCCGGCCGGGGTCAGGACGAGCTGGTCGCGCTTGCCGGCCTTCCAGGACGCCGCGCCGAGCTTGGGGTCGCGGAACGCCACGATGCGGCCGATGACCTGCGCGCCGGCCTTGTGGATCTCGGCGACCGCCTTGCGGGCGTCGTAGTAGCCCTTGGCCGCGCCGATCTGGCGGGCCAGCGGCACCTGGGACGCGTACCCGACCTCGCCGTCCTCGTCCTTGACGTCCAGCTCGATGGCGTTGAGCTTGCCGCTGCGGACGAGGGAGAGGATGTTGCCCCGCAGGGTGTCGTCACCCCACCCGATGGCGGTGATGTGCGCGGCGCGGATCATGGGGCGCCGGCCGCGGGCGGACACGTCCTGGGTGGTGGTGTTCCCGGCGCGGTCCACGGCGGCGATCGTCGCGACCGGCGTGCCCTTGGGAACCGTGACCTTGAAGGCGCCGGCCTTGTCGACGGGGACCTTCTTGCCGTTGACGGTCACCTCGGCGTCGGTGGAGGCGCGGCCGGTGATGGTCACCGGGGCGGCGCCGTCCTTGACCACGGGGGCGGCCACCTCCAGCTTGGGGGCGGTGGCGTCCACGCTGAAGCCGACGACCTTGCGGTACGAGGCGAAGGGGATGCTGCTGTCACCCGCCACCACCAGGGTGTGCCGGCCCTCGGTGAGGCGCGGCAGGGCGAGCTTCAGGCGGGCCCCCTCGGCCGTGACCGGGACCGCCGTGCCGTCCAAGGTGGCGTGCAGCTTGTTCTTGGCGCCGGCCGCCTCGGTCGAGACGTAGGCGCTGACCTGCGCGGCCTTGCGCCCGTCGAGGACGGTTCCGTCGCTCAGACCCTGGATGCCCGGACCCGGCGCGAGGAACGTCCAGGCTCCGATGCCCGCTCCGGTCAGTGCGAGCGCCGTGGCCGTGGCTATCAGGGCGCCCCGGCGGGCCGGGCGCCGGGGACGGTAGGAGGGGGACGAGTGCGATATGCGTGTGGGGGACATCTTGACGTCCTTCGTGCCGTGTGCCGGATGCTGCCTCCATTCATTGCCGCATCGATGTCCCGGTCGCCATGTTTTGCTCGTATTTCACACGAACGCCGCGTTCTGCCCCGGCGTGGCGGCTACGCCATGCAGGGGCAGTGCGGTACGCGGACTCTCGCCGGAGGTAGGGATGGCGCGACACCACCGCCTCGAAAGGGCCTCCCATGCGCCACCCCCTCATCCCGCTCGGCGCCCTGGCCGGCGCCGCACTGCTCGCCACCGGCTGCTCCACCGGGTCGTCCCCGGCCACCGGAGCACACCAGGCCGCCGCCTCGGCCGCGGCCGTCCGACCCGCGGGCGCGAAAGCGCCGGCCGAAGTCGGCGCCAACGAACTCGGACAGGTGCCGGTGCTGATGTACCACCAGCTCAGCGCGAAGCCGGCCGGGGTCTACGACCGCACCCCGGCCGATTTCCGGGCCGAGCTGGAGCGCCTCGCGCGGGAGAACTACGTGCCGGTGACCGCCCGCGACTTCCAGACGGGCCGCATCGACATCCCGGCCGGCACCCACCCGGTGGTCCTCACCTTCGACGACTCCACCAACAGCCAGGTGCGCCTCAACCCGGACGGCACCCCCGCGCCGGGCACCGCGGTCGCCATCATGGCGGAGACGGCGAAGAAGCACCCGCAGTTCAAGCCGGTCGCCACCTTCTTCGTCAACGCGGACGCCTTCTCGGCGACGGGTTCCGCCAAGGCCCTGACCTGGCTGAAGACCCACGGGTACGAGGTCGCCAACCACACCGGCCGCCACGAGAACCTGCGCTCCCTGGACCAGGCGGGCGCCGCGCGGGCCATCTCCGCCGGACAGCAGGCGATCGAGAAGGCGGCGCCCGGCACGCAGGTGACCTCGCTGGCCCTGCCCTTCGGCGCCATGCCCGAACCGGCCGGGGTCGCCGCGCGGGGAACGGGCTACCGCTACGACGGGGTGTACCTCGTGGGGGCCAACCCCTCGGTCTCGCCGTTCGCGAAGGCGTTCACGCCCGGCGCGATCCCCCGGATCCGCTCGGCGGGGCCCAAGGACGAGGACGCCGAGTTCGGCTCGTCGCGCTGGCTGGACAAGCTCGCCGCCGGCAAGAACCTGTACGTCTCGGACGGGGACCCGAACACCGTCGCCTTCCCGAGCGCCGCACAGGCGGAGCTGGCGCCGGCCTTCGCGAAGCGGGCCCGGACGTACTGAGCCGTACCGGACGATGCGTGCGGACTGTTCGGAAAGGTGTCCCTCCGGCTTTTTGGGACATTGTCACAGCGGAGTGCCGGGCAGGTATCCCGCCGATCCACGGTTCCGCGGGCGCGCCCCGCGGAACCGGTCGGCCAGCCGAGGAGAGTCCAGCATGCGCACGAACCGCACGTCCGTCGCCGTCGTCGCCGCCGTCCTGGCGGCCCTCGCGGGCGCGGGCACCGCGCGGGCCGCGACACCGGCCGACAGCGCCGCCCCGTCGGCCTGTCGGCCCGCCAACCACCTCGCGAAGATCGCCCGCGACCAGGCCAGTTCCGGCCACACCCACTTCCGGGTCACCCTGACCGCGCCGAAGGGCTACGCGGCGTGCACCCTCGCCGGCTCCCCGACCGACGTGGCCTTCGCCCACCACGGCACGCCGGTCGACGTCACGGCCGGGCGGTACGGCGACCAGAGCGCCGCGGTGACCTTCGGGCCGGGCCGGCCCGTGCACTTCGACATCCAGGTCCCCTCCCACGACCGCGGCATCCCGGCCGACGAGGTGTCGTTCACGCTCAGGGCCCCGGACGGAGTGATCCCGGGCACCTCCGTCGCCGAAGGCCCCTTCACGGTGACCGCCGGCACCGTCATCGGCCCGATCCGACCCGGAGCCTGACCTTCCCGCTCTTCGCGTGCACGCAACGCCTGCCCCGCCGCCGCGGCGCCGGGGCCCGGGGCGTGGGGAGCGCCCCGGGCCGGCGGCGGCCGTCAGCGGTTCGCGTACTCCTGGCGCAGCGCGTCCAGGATGCGGGCGGCCTCCGGCAGGCCCGCCGTGCGGCAGCGGTCCGCCGCCGTCCGGAGGCGGGCCACGGCGTCGGGGAACCGGCCCAGGCCGTTGCCCTCGATCAGGGCGGCGACGCGGACCGCTTCGGCCCGCGGCACCTCTCCGTGCTCGCCGCCCCGCTCGTGGGCGGCCACGGCTGCCTCCGCCTCCGACAGCGCCTCCGGGAAGCGCTCGGCCTCCGCGAGGACCCTGGCCCGGCGGTAGTGCACGGCGCCCTGCTCGTACCAGACGGCGAAGTCCTCCGTGTCGTCCGGCACGGAGGTACGGACCGCGTCCGCCCGCGCGAGATGGGCCAGCGCCGTGTCCAGCCCGTCCGCCCCGCGGGAGTGCACGGTCAGGCGGGCGAACTCGCACATCATGTGCATGATCAGGCGTGGCTGGGGCGCCGCCTCGTGCGCCGCGACGGCCCGCCCGTACGCCGTGTCCGCCGCCTCCCAGAGGTCCGCCAGGGCCAGCGTGACGGCCGTCTCCGCGGCCACCAGCGTCTGCACCGGCCGGTCGTCGTCCCACCCGGCGACGGTGTCCGCCAGCCGCAGGAACTCCTCGGCCGCGGCCAGGTGTTCGTCGAGCTCCCGCAGCCCGCGGGCCAGGGACAGCCGCGCCTGGGCGAGGAACCGTTCGTCGAGCGCGACGGCCGCCTCGTCGGCGACGACGGACTCCAGCACGGCGACGGCGTCCGCCTGCTGCCCGCCGCGCGCCAGGACATCGGCGAGCTGCAGCCGTACGTCGGCCGCCTCGGCGTGCGCCTCGTCACGGTCGAAGCGGGCGGCGGCCTCGGAGAGGTGGCGCACGGCGCCGCCGAAGTCCTCCAGGTGCGAGGACGCGTGGCCGAGCAGCGCGTAGGCCGGAGCCAGCGCGAAGTCGGTGTCGCCGTACCGGGCCGCGTCGGCGAGCGCCCGGTGCAGCAGCTCGGCCGCCTCGGCCGGCTCGTCCCGGGCCAGCATGACCTGGGCGAGCACGGCGCGGATGCGCGAACCCCGCCAGGGCCGGCCGGAAGCGTCCACGTCCAGCAGGGCCGCGCGGAGCTCCTCCTCGGCGCCCTTGGTGTCGCCCCGGCGCCCGGCCAGGTCCGCGACGAACTGCCGGGCGTTGGCCGCGTGGTGCGGTACGGACAGGCGCTCCGCCTCGGCCCGCAGCGCCCCGGCCCGCTCCTCGAACCGCTCCGCGGCCGCGTCCGCGGGCTCCGGCAACCGCCGCACGACCTCGTGATAGGCCGCGTAGGCGCCGCAGTAGAGCACCGTGAGGTACGCCAGGACCCGCTGCTCCCGCACCTCGGTCCCGGACGCCGCTTCCGCGGCGGAGGGGTCCTCGCCCGTGAGCGGGGCCCGCGACGTCAGCAGCTGCGCCTCCCGCAGGATCTCGTCGAGACCGGCCCGGACGGCGTCCTCGCCCGGGTGCTCGCGGCCGGTTCCCGGGCCCCCCGTGGGCGCCGCGGCGTCGGAGCCGTCCCCGGCCGCGCCGTCGGAGGCGCTCAGCCAGGCCAGCGCGCGGGCCCGGGCGGACAGTGCCTGCCAGGGCATCGACAGCCGCTCGTACAGCCCGGCGGCCGTCTCCAGCTCGGCTGCGCTGGCCGCGTCGCGGTCCTTCTTGGCGTGCTCGTAGCCGCGGTGCTCGGCGAGCTCGGCGTCCAACAGGTCCTGCGGACCCAGCCGGTCGTCGTGCGCGGCGGTGCCGTCGGCCAGGCGGCGCGCGACGTGCGCCCAGAGCCCGCTTTCCCCGGGGTGTCCCACGGCCGCCAGCCGGCGGGCCTCGCCCACCAGGGCCGTGAACTCCTCGGGAACGTCCGTCCCCGCGGCCGGCGCGGCACCGTCCGCCGCGGTCGCCGCCGTCGCGACGGGGCGGGTGACGGGGGCCCGCAGTCCGAGCGGCAGCGGCTCCTCCAGCAGCGGGCGCCGGGCGAGGCGCGCACGGCGTGCGTCCCCGACGGCCGTGGTGGCGTTGCGCGCGTCGAAGGCGGCGGCGAGCCGGTCCGCCTCGGACCGCACGTGGGCGAGCAGCTCGCCGGCGCTCCAGTTGCGCCCGGGCGGTCCGGCGACGGCGGTGTCCCCGTGCCCGTCCTCCGCCAGACGCGCGAGCAGCACCTCCACGCCGGTGAGGAAGCCCAGTCGGGCCAGCGGTGCGCCGACCGCGTCGAACAGGGTGCGGTTCTCCGCCAGGATCTCCAGCCCGCGGCCCTCGTTGCGCGACAGGGCGCTGAACTCCAGGTGCAGACCGACCTCGTCCTGCATCCCCGTGTTGCCCCGCACCCGCCGGTAGCCCGTGAGGTGGTGGGAGCGGGCCTCGTCCGCCCGGCCCGCGCGCAGCAGCGGCAGCAGGGCGCGCGCCTGGCTCATCTGCGGTTCCTCGGAACAGGACATGCCCCCGTCGAGGACCGGCTGCCAGACGTCGAGGGCCGTGGCGTCGTCGCCCGACGCCACCCGGTGCCAGGCGAGGTGCCGCGTCTCGCAGGCCTCGCAGTCGCTCAGACCGG
The DNA here is from genome assembly GCF_008704535.1 of Streptomyces subrutilus. Taxonomy (NCBI): domain Bacteria; kingdom Bacillati; phylum Actinomycetota; class Actinomycetes; order Kitasatosporales; family Streptomycetaceae; genus Streptomyces; species Streptomyces subrutilus. Next base: position 767,489 of record NZ_CP023701.1, on the reverse strand, counting down.
TACGGGGGCGGGTGACCCAGAGGTCGTAGGCGTCGGCGACACCGGACCCCGTGTGGAAGGCGGTGTGGTAGCGCATCGCCGCGACGGGCTGCATGCCGTGGTCGGCGGCCGCGTACCGGGTGCGCATCCGGTCGATCCAGCCGTGGACGGTGGCCAGGGGCACCTCGGGCACCTGGAGGAGCGAGGTCGTCACCCACTTGAAGCGCCAGAAGACCTGGCGGGCCTCCCACTCGCTGAACGCGCCGGGAGCGGTGTCCCACACCTTGAGCAGGCGGGCGAAGACCACGGGCGACTTGCGGTGCTCGCCGGTGAACTCGTACGCGGACATCAGCTCCAGCAGGGCCGTGACGAGGACGTCGGGCTCCTCGAAGGGCTCGGCCGCCTCGACGAGCTCCTCGGCGGTGATGGTGCGCTGCAGGCCGTGGGGGCGGTCGTCGTTCTCGCGGAGCGCTTCGACCACGGCCTCGGGGGTGTCCAGCATCTACAGTTCCTTCCGGGGCTCGGAGCCGGGTGCCGCCGTGCCGGGGTGGTGCATGGCGTGGGTGAGCAGGCCGATGAAGGCCCGGTTGAGCAGGGCGCTCTCGCTCGCCCGCAGCGGGCGGCGGCTGAGCAGCAGGGCCTGGCCGTAGAGGGCCTCGGAGGCCGTCACGGCCAGTCCGCGCTCGGAGATCGTGATCGCTTGGCGGACCAGCGGGTTGAGGTGGTTGAGGACGAGCTGGGCGCGCGGGGTCTCGTGGCGCAGGGAGCCGAGGATGTCGGCCCACAGACCGTCGCTGTCGGAGGCCAGGCTCGACCGGGTCCGCTCGTGGCGCGCGTCCCGGTTGTCGAGGAGCAGCGCGGAGGCGGTGACCGGCTGGAAGTCGCGCAGGACCACGTCGCAGTCGTGGACGCCGACCGTCTCCCGGGCGACGGCGAGGAAGGCCGCGGCCCGCAGTTCCGCCCCGGGGTCGACGGCGTCGAGGTGGGCGGTGACGGTCGCCGGGTCGAGGTCGGTGACGCTCGTGCCCGGCCGGATCTCCGGGAGCCGCAGCACGAGGTCGCGGTCGTAGGTGTAGCCGCCGTTGACGACGCCGAGCCCGGCCGCCGCCGCGATGGGCGCGACCTGGCGGAACTCCTCGACGCTGCGCGCGACCAGGAGGGTCGGGTGCGTCCGGGCGAACTCCTCCAGCGTGACGTTGCCGTCGGTGGTCTCGAAGGGCAGCCACGGCAGCACGATGCGCAGCAGCTCGTCGTCGTACCGGGCCAGCGCCTTGACCGCGAGGTGGTGCGTGTCGATGAAGCGGTGCAGCAACGACGGGTCGCTGGCGGCGAGGCCCGTGAGCCAGTCCCGGATCCGGTCGCCGAGGGCGTCCCGCACGGCGGACAGGGTGCCGTCCTCGTACAGGGCCTCCCGGGAGGCGGTGGGGCGCAGGCTGGTGGTGTCGACCACGCAGCGCACGAAGAACGCCCAGTCCGGCAGCAGTTCGGGCGCCTGGTCCGAGAGCAGCATGCCCTTGAGGTGCACCCGGTGTCCCGCGCGCTGCGCCGGGCTCATCGCGGTGGGCAGCACGTACGCGACGCCGCGCAGCCCCGCCGCGGGGAGGTCGAGCTCGATGGTGTCGAGCGGGGTGAAGCCGAAGAGCGTGCGGCAGTGGGCGCCGAGCGCCTCGCGGCGGGCCAGGGGCGAGCGGTGGGACTGCTCCCACGGGGGCGTCTCGTTGACCCGGTGCTCTGCGCCGTCCGGTCCGACGACGGTGACCTCGTGCCGCAGGAGGGCGCCGTAGTGCCGGGCCAGCGAGACCACCTGCTCGGGCCGCGTCCACTCGGCGTTGTCCGCGCGCGGGATGAGCGTGACGGTGGTGCCCGGCACGGGTACCGCCGAGGCGGGCAGGGTGCGCAGGGTGTAGCGGCCGTCGGAGTGTCCGCGCCATTCGACGGCGGGCGCCTTCGGGTCGGCCGCGGACCGGCTGAGCACCGTGATCTCGTCCGCCACCACGAAGCAGGCGAGCAGCCCGATGCCGAACTGCCCGATGAACTCCCCGCGGGCGGCGTCCAGTCCGGCCCCGTCCAGGGCGCCGTCGGCGGTGCGCTTGGAGCTGCGTCCGATGGTGGCGAGGAAGCGGTGGACGTCGGCCTCGGTCAGGCCGATGCCGGTGTCCGTGACGGTGACGGTGCTGCCGGTGCGCACCGTGATGCGGGCGGGTGAGCCGGGGGAGTGGGCCTGGTGCGCGGTGATGGCGTCGACGGCGTTCTGCAGCAGCTCGCGCAGGTAGACGCGGGGGCTGGAGTAGAGGTGGTGGGAGAGCAGGTCGACGAGACCGCGCAGGTCGACCTGGAAGGTGTGGGCGGATTCGGAGTGGGGCACCTGGTGGAGTCCTTCGACGGGCGCGCGGCCCGTGCCGGCGGCGAGATCGGCGGCACGGGGCACGCGAAACGGACTGAAGCGGATGGAGCAGGCGGTGCGGGCGGCGAAGGCCGCGGGCGAGCGCCGTGCGGAGCGCGGTCACCGCCGCCCGGGAGCCGGACGGCGCCGCCGGTCGCGGTCACCGCGGAGCGCGGTGACGGGCGCGATGCGCCGGGCGGGGTCCTGGGCCGGTCAGAGCCCGGTGGCCGAGCGCTGCGTCCGGTAGGCCGCCGCCGGGTGGGAGCCGTTCATGTAGGACCAGGGGAACTCCGTGGCCCGGCCCTCGGTCGCTTCGAAGCACGCGCGGGCGGCGCCCCGTTCCCCGGCCAGCGAGAAGGCCATGGCGAAACTGTTGAGGACCTGGTTCCACGCTCCGTGGCGGACGAAGTCGGGATGCCGGTAGGAATGCTCCGCGGCCTCGTGCAGGGAGTCCTTCACCTCGCTGCGCATCATGTACGCGTAGTCCGCGCCCCCGTCCAGGGAGAGCCACTGCTCGATGTGCGCGACGGCGACGAGTTGGCCCAGGAGGGCGCCGCCGGGAGCGCCGAGCGCGGCGGCACGCGCGAACGCGTGCATCTCCTCGTGCGAACCGCCCCATTTCTTGCAGACCTGCTGCAACTGCTGCTGGTGCGCGCCCAGATGCCGCGGATCGCGCCGCACGGCCGCCTCGAAACGGCTGCGCGCGGTGGCCTGCCCGACCTGGAGGCCGCGGCCGGTGATCTGGAGGCCGTACCAGGGCGAGATCCACCGCGGCTCGCGCTCCGCCACTTCGTACAGCCACTCCTCGGCCGTGCGCAGCCGGGCGTGGAACACCTCGAACTGCTCGCGCGAGACGTGCTCCGCCCGAGCCGAGGTCCGGGCCTCCCACGCCCAGCTGATGTGCCGGATGCCGGCGACGAGCCGGGGCAGCGCGGCCTCGGGTTCGGCTTCGAGGACCCCGGTGATCCAGCGCTCCACCCCCGCGGTGTCACCGACCGCCCACAGCAACTCCGTCCGGTCCTCGCTCTCGGGACGCGCTTCGAGGACCTCCCGTACCGCGCTCCAGTCACCCGACGCGGCGGCGGCCCGCACCTGTGCCAGCGCGGGGTCACCGGAGTCCTTCTGCACCTGCACCCCGGACCGACCAGCCCATTTGCCCAGCGTGAGCCCCCATTGACGGAGCAACGCCATGTCCCCACCCCTTGTTCTGTTCGAACGCGGGGGTCATCGAGCAACCCCCGCGTGAAGGTAGTGACTATCACGCGCGACCGACATTCGCACACCCGTTTCCCGACGGCCCCGACCCGCGCCCCCGGTGTCCGCCCCCCGGCCCGCCCGTGAGAAGCTCCGCTGCGCATGGCCTGCACGTATGGCCGTGGCAGAGCAACTCAGGGGTGGGCACGTGGGGACGAACGACGCCGGTGGACCGGGGATGTCCGACGAGGAGTGGCGCGGTTCTGCGAACGGGCCGGACGCGACACCGGGAACGCTCCCGCGGAACCGTCCGCCCGGGCCCGGATGGTGACCGAACGGCTGCGGCGCGCGGACGAGGCGTCCGGGCGCCGTCGTTCGCCGACGCCCGGTCCGGCCCCGGCCCCGGCGGGCGGGGCCGGGGTCAGAACCTCAGGTCGGCCGTGATCTCGTCGCGGATCAGGTTGCGGTGCTCCTCGTACACCAGGCGCGCCTCGTTGGTCGGGACCGCACCCGTGTCCAGGCCGCACCGGCAGGTCACCGTGGTCCGGCCCGTGGGGGTCCGTTCGGTCCACTGCTGCGCCGCACCGTCCTGCCACTCCGGGCCCGCCGTGTGGTTCTCCAGGCGGAGCTTGTGCCGGTAGGCGGGTGTGCGCGGCTCGCTCGGGGGGAACGTGGCGCCGCTGTCGTCGAGGTTGAACCGCTGCTTGCTCATGACGGACATCATTCCTGCTTCCGGGCTCGCGGGGTCCGATTCGGCGCGCGCGGGTGTTCCCCGACCACCGCGGGGGCCCGGCGGACGCCCGGTGGCCGTCTGGCAGACTTACGCGCAGATCCCGGGCGGTGCAGGACAGGAAACCGGTGCGAATCCGGTGCGGTCCCGCCACTGTGACCGGTCGTCCCCGCGCGGGCCGACCGGGAGTCAGACCCTGACACACCGCCTCACCGTACGTCCGCACGTCGACCAGGGGACGCGGATCCCCCGGAGAGGCCCCGCCATGTCGCGTCACCGCGCCGCCCTGCGCGCACTCGCACCCGCCCTGCTCCTCATACCCCTGGCCGCCTGCGCCGGTTCGCCCACCGCCGGCGACGGCAAGGGCACGGCGGCGACCGCCGCGGCCGGATTCCCGTACACGGTCACCAACTGCGGTGTCAGCAGCACCTACCAGGCCCCGCCGAAGCGGGCCGTCACCATGAACCAGCACGCCACCGAGATCCTGCTCGCGCTCGGCCTGGAGGACCGCGTCGTCGGCTCCGCCTACCTGGACGACGCCGTGCTCCCCGCCTACCGGCCCGCCTACGACAAGATCAAGGTGCTGGCGGCGGAGTACCCCTCCAAGGAGGTGCTGCTCGGCGCCGATCCCGACTTCGTCTACGGCGGGTACTCCAGCGCCTTCGACAAGGCGCAGGGACGCGACCGCGAGGGGCTCGCCAAGTCCGGCATCGACTCCCGGCTCAGCGTGGAGTACTGCACCGACGGACGCGTCGGCCTCGACCAGCTCAAGACCGAGATCACCGAGGTGGCGCGGACCTTCGGCGTCCCCGAACGCGGGGCCGAGCTCATCCGGGACGAGCAGCGCCGCATCGACGCGGTGACCGCCCGGGTCAAGGACCTGCCGCGGCCGTCCGTCTTCGTCTACGACTCCGGCGAGACGTCCGCCTTCACCTCCGGCGGCAAGGGGATCGGCAACGAGATCGTCTCGCTGGCGGGCGGGACGAACTCCTTCGCCGACCTCGACGACACCTTCGGCGACGTGTCGTGGGAGAAGGTCATCGAGCGGGCCCCCGAAACCATCCTCATCTACGACTACGGCGGCACCACCGTCGAAGCCAAGAAGCAGCGCCTGTTGAACGATCCGGCCCTCGCCGCGGTTCCCGCCGTCAAGAACCAGCGGTTCGTCGTCCTGCCGCTCTCCTCCGCCGTCCTCGGCGTACGCGTCGCCGACGCCGTCGAGTCCCTGGGCCGCCAGCTCCACCCCGACACCCCGTGAGGCTGCGCCTGCCCGTCGTACTGGTCCTGCTCACCGCGGCGCTCCTGGCGGCCGGTGTCGCGGGCCTGGCCCTGGGACCGGTACGCATCGCCCCCGGCCGGGTCCTCGACATCGTGCTCGGCGCCCTGTCCGGGCAGCGGCCCCACGGCGCGTTCGCCACCATCGTGTGGGACGTGCGGATGCCGCGCGTGCTGCTCGGGGCCGTCGTCGGAGCGGGCCTCGCGGTGGCGGGCACCGTGCTCCAGGCCCTGGTGCGCAACCAGCTCGCCGACCCCTTCCTGCTCGGTGCCTCCTCGGGGGCATCGGCCGGAGCCGTCCTCGTGATCGTCTACGGCGCGGGGGCGGGCCTGGCCGCGCTCACCGTGCCGCTCGCGGCGTTCGCCGGCTCCATGGGGGCGCTCGTCGCCGTCTACGCGATGGCACGGCGGGGCGGCACGATGACCACCGGGCGGCTGATCCTCGCCGGAGTCGCCGTCCAGTACATCCTGTCCGCACTCACCAGCCTGGTGCTGGTCCTCGCCGCCCACCCCGACCAGATCCGCACCGTGCTGTTCTGGACCCTGGGCGGCCTGGGCGGGGCCCGCTGGGACGAACTCGCCCTGCCCTCCGCCGCGCTGCTCGTCGGCACCGGACTGCTCCTGGCCCTCGCCCGGCCGCTCGACCTGCTGCTCGCCGGGGAGGAGGGCGCGCACACCCTCGGCCTGGACACCGCCCGCTTCCGCGCCGCCGTGTTCGTCCTCACCTCCCTGGTGATCGGCGTGCTCGTCGCCTACAGCGGTGCGATCGGATTCGTCGGGCTGATGGTCCCGCACGCCGCCCGGATGGTCGTCGGCGCGGGGCACCGGGCGCTGCTGCCGGTGGCGGCGCTCGGCGGGGCGGTGTTCCTGGTCCTGGCGGACCTGGTCGCCCGTACGGCAGCCGCACCCGAGGAGATCCCGGTCGGTGTGGTCACCGCGCTCATCGGCGGACCGTTCTTCCTGTGGATGCTGCGTCGTTCGAGCCGGACCGAAGGGATCGCAGGATGACGGGCATCGAGACCGGGGCCGCGACCGAGACCGCGGGCGGGGCCGTGGCCGGGGCCGCGGGCGGGGCCGTGAGGGGGGCGCTCACGCGAAAGGGGGACGCGGTGGCGCCGGCGGAACTCGTCGTCGAGGGCCTGCGTTACGAGGTCGACGGGCACACGCTGCTGCACGGAGTCGACCTCACCGCCCGCCCCGGCGAGACGGTCGGCGTGGTCGGCCCCAACGGCAGCGGCAAGACGACCCTGCTGCGCTGCGTCTACGGCACCCTGCGGCCCACCGCCGGCCGGATCCTGCTCGACGGCGCCGACGCGGGCGCGCTCGGGGTCAAGGACCGCGCCCGGAAGGTGGCCGTCGTACCGCAGGACGCGAGCGGCACCTTCGGGCTGACCGTCCGCGAGGTCGTCGCCATGGGCCGCAGCCCGCACAAGCGCTTCTGGGAACAGGACGGCCCGGACGACGTGCGGCGGGTGGCCACCGCGCTGGACACGGTCGGGGCCGGCGCCTTCGCCGCACGCCGCTTCGACGAACTCTCGGGCGGCGAACGGCAGCGCGCCCTGGTGGCCCGCGCCCTGGTCCAGGACCCGGGCCTGCTCGCCCTCGACGAGCCGACGAACCACCTCGACATCCGCTACCAGCTGGAGGTCCTCGGCCTGGTCCGCGCGCTGCCCGCGACGGCCCTGCTCGTCCTCCACGACCTCAACCTGGCCGCCCTCTTCTGCGACCGGCTGTACGTACTGGCCGACGGCCGGGTGGCCGCCTCGGGCCCGCCCGCCGAGGTCCTGACGGAAGACCTGCTGGCCGAGGTCTACGGAGTGCGGGCGACGGTGCAGGTCCACCCGGCCACCGGCGCGGCCCACATCGTCTACCTCCCCGGACCCGGGGGATCGCGGAGGTAGCCGACGCGGGGCCGCGGGCACCGGCCAGGGCCTGTCCGATGGGTCGTATGAGCTGATCAGGGACGTGGCCTACTGTTCGCTGAACGAAGGGGGCCGCATGGCACGCGATACAGCTGAAGCAGAGGCGGGGATGAAGGAATCACGTTTCCTGCCTGGCACGGAAAGCACTACGTGACGCTGGCTGAGCTACTGGTTCGCCTCGGCGGCTTCGGCCTGGACCTGACGCGGCGCGTCGAGTTCGATGAGATCGTCGATCCTCGCTGTGTCGAGATGGAGAGACGGTCCGCCGACGCCGGCATGGACACGTTGACCTTGTTGTCGCTGACGACCCCCTTCCTCCAGTTGATCGACGTCGAAGCACGTGGGTTCGCCGAGGACAAGCCGGTGCTCGTCCTGACCGAGTTCGACAGTTCTCTGTGGGACGTCAGGGCTGTCGACGAGCGCGTACTCAGCGAACTGCGCCACCACTACCCGGGCGCCAAGGACCTCTGAACGGGCGCTTCACTCCGGACGCAGCCATAGGCGGATCGCCGCCACGGTGACCGTTCCGTGGAAGACGTACGCCCGTTTGTCGAAGCGCGTGGCGACGGCGCGGATGTTCTTGAGCCGGTTGATGGTCCGCTCGACTTCGTTGCGGCGGCGGTAGATCGCCTTGTCGAACCCTGTGGGCCGACCGCCTTGGTTTCCGCGGCGCTGGCGGTTGGCCCGCTGGTCTCTTGGCTCGGGGATCGTGTGCTTTATCTGGCGTCTGCGCAGGTGACGCAGGTTGCGGCGTGACGAGTACGCCATCGCCACCGACATGGTCGGGCCGGGTGCGCGGTCGTCCACCAGCCTGCCGGGGCACGCGGATCTCTTCCAGGACGGGAATCATCTGCGGTGCGTCCCCCCACTGGCCGGGCGTGATGACAAACCCGAGCGGGCGACACCCGCCTTCCCCGGCAAGGTGGATCTTGCTTGTGAGCCCGCCTCGCGAGCGCCCCAGGGCCTCATCGGGACGGTGACGTGCCGGACTCCTGCGCCGACCCGGGATCTTCGGGGCGCGGGTGGAGGCGCCAGCTGCGTGCTGATGAGCGCGGCAGGTCGTGGAATCGACGCTGACCATGTTCCAGTCGATCCGGCCCTCGGCATCGGCGTCGGCCTGGACGGCCCGCAGGATTCTCTCCCACGTGCCGTCCGCCGACCACCTGCGATGACGGTCGTGGACCGTCTTCCAACTACCGAAGCAGGGAGGACGGTCCCGCCAGGGAAGACCGGTCCGCTGCCGGAACGGAATCCCGTTGATTACCCGACGGTGGCATTGCCAGCGTCCACCACGCCCGTGATTCGCCGGCAAGTGCGGCTCCAGCCGAGCCCACTCTTCATCCGAAAGATCTCCCCGCCCCATGTCCCACGGAACGAGTTCCCAGCAGGAGCGTCACACGACCCATCGGACAGCCCCTAGGAGGCCGGCTCCTCCTGGTACCCGTAGGGCCGGGTGATGATTTCCATGCCGTGTCCCGCGGGGTCGGTGAAGTAGACCCCGCGGCCCCCGTCGTTGTGGTTGATCTCGCCGGGGTGCTTGCCGTGCGGGTCGGCGAAGTACGGCGCCCCGGACGCGCGGATCCTCTCGAACGCCACGTCGAACTCCTCCTCGGAGAGGAGGAAGGCGTAGTGCTGCGGGGTGATGGACCCGGTCGGAACGGTCGCGAAGTCCAGGGTGACCCCGTTGGCGAGCTCCAGCGGGACGAAGGGGCCCCATTCGGTGCCGACCTGGAGGTCCAGCACGTGCGCCAGGAAAGCGGCGGACTCCCGGTTGTCACGGGAGTGGACGATCGTGTGATTCAGCTGTACTGCCACGGAAAATGCCTCCGAAAGGCACTCACGGAACCTCCATGCCTCACCCGGTCGGTGACCGACACGCGATGCCGTCCCCGCGATCCTAGTGTCGCGACCGGAAAAGTCCACCGGGCCTGCGCCCGTTCCCGCCCGGGTTCCGGCCACAAGAACTCACGCGGCGGTCGTGGCCGCCCCCGCACGGAACGGCGAGGGGGCCTCGGCAAGGTTCCCGGGACCGCACGCGGCGTGGAACGCCTTCGCGGCGGTCCGGACCCAGACCCGGTCGACGGGGCGTGCGCCGGGATCGGGTGCGGGTGGCGTGCGCCGGGGCTCGGGCGCCTGCCCGCTGGGCGCGAACGCGGTTGCGAGCGCGGTGCGTACGGCCGGGCGTGCGCCCGTCGTGAACCAGCCAGGGTCCCTCGGGCCGGGAGGATGCCCGTGACGACGGGACGCGCCGGCAACGCCCGGGAGAACTGCCTCGCGCGGCGTGATGCCGGGCGAGACGGCAGCAAATCCGGTCAGAAAAGGCTCTTCTCGCAGAGTAGTCATCGGATCGTATCCGTCCCACCCCTTCGGGTGAACGCCCCCCGCGGGAGGGATGTCGAGTTCGAGCCCGTCCCTACGCTCACCTCGCCGGACCTTGATCCAGATCCGGCTGCCGTCGACGGCGTCAGCGGTACAGTTCACGATTCGAAGGACTTTCACATGACCCTCGCCCCGCAGAGCGAGCTCCTCGACCACAAGTTCGACATGTGCTTCGGGCACGCCGACCAGAACAAGGACGGCGTCGTCGACGCCGCCGACATCCTCACCTTCGCCGCCCGCGTGATCGCGGCCGTGAACGAGCCCTTCGACTCCCCGAAGGCCACCGAGATGCTGCGCGTCTGTCAGAACTGGTGGGAGGGGATGGCCTCGGAGCTCGACACCGACAAGGACGGGAAGATCGACCCGCTGGAGTACCGGGTCGGCATGCGCCGGCTCGTCGGTTCCAAGTCCTCCTTCGACGCCGCCAGCCGCCCCGTGGCCACGGCCATCTGGAAGCTCTGCGACCGCGACGACGACGGCGAGGTCTCGGCGAGGGAGTTCAGCGCCGTCCAGCTCGCCTTCGGCACCACCCCGGAGAACGCCCGCATCGGGTTCGAGAAGCTCGACCTGGACGGCGACGGCTCGCTCTCGGTCGACGAGCTGACGGTCGCCTTCCACGACTTCTACACCAGCACCGACGCCGACACGAACGGCAACTGGCTCTTCGGCGCCGAGTTCCAGACCGCCTGACGCACTGACGCACTGACGCACTGACGCACTGACGCACTGACGCACTGACGCGCGGGCCGGCGGGCGGCCGGGCCGGCAGCGCCCGCCCACCCGCCGGCCCCGCCGTCACCCGCAGCACACTCCACCTCCACACCGCACGGGACGGGCCCGGGAAAGCCGCATGAACATAGCCGCACTGGACGTCGACGGGACCCTCTACGAGGGCACCCTCGGCTTCTCCCTCCTCGACGAACTCCGCTCGTCCGGCCTGGTCGACCCGGTCGCCGTACGGCACGTACGCGACACGATGGGCGCACACCGCGCCGCGGGCGCCCGGTTCCGCGACACCACCGGCCGCGCGAGCGCCGCGTACGCCCGCGCCATGGAGGGGGTGCGGCACGAGGACGCCGTACGGGCCTCCCACGCGGCCTGGCGCAAGGTGCGCCATCGGCTGCTCGCGAGCACCGTTCCACTGGTGGAGAGCCTGCGGCGGCGCCGCTTCACGCCGGTCCTGCTGTCCGGCAGCCCGCAGGAGATGATCGACCGGATGGCCGGCGAACTCGGCATCGCCCACCGCTTCGGCATGCGGCTGGCCACCGGCCCGGACGGCACGTACACGCACCGCTTCCTGACCCTGCCGGCCGTCCCCGAGGTCAAGGCCGAGCTGCTGTGCACGCTGGCCGCCCGGCTCGGTGCCGGCCTGGGCACCGCCCTGGCCGTCGGCAACAGCGCCTCCGACCGCGTACTGCTCGGGGCCGTCGGGCATCCGGTCGCCTTCGAACCCGACGACACCCTGCGGGCACTGGCCCACGGCGCGGGCTGGACCATCGCGGACCGGCACACGCTCGTCCCGCTGGTGAACGCGCTCGGCGCCTCCTCACCCGGCGCCTCTTCACCCCGCACTCCCGCACCCTCCACCCGCCGCCCGGTCCCCGTACCGGCGCAGGCCGTCTCCCGCTTGGAGAGAAACCTTCATGCGCACTCCTCATGACATCGGCTCCCGGCTGATCGAGCGGAAGGTCGACGTGTGCTTCGCGCACGCCGACCGTGACCAGGACTCCCTCATCGAACTCGCCGACGTGTCGATCCTCTTCACCCGCATCCTGATCTACCTCGGCGAACCCCTCGGCAGCCCCAAGGCCCTCGCCGTGCACACCGCCGCGCAGCGCTTCTGCGACCACATGGCCTCCGTCACGGGCTGGGCCCCCGACCGCGGGACCACACCGGAGGAGTGGCGCGAGGCCATGGCGAAGGCCCTGGCCGGGGGAGCGGCCGACTACGACGCGTACTTCCGGCCCGTCGGCGAGTCCGTCTGGGCCGCCGTCGACCGGGACGACGACGGCATCGTCCGTCTGTCCGATTTCGCCGCGTTCCAACGCGGCATGGGCACGCCCGACGCGAACATCCGGCTCGCGGCCGACCGCATGGGGCTGCGCGGTGAGACCGACGGACTCCCGATGGCCGACGTCCTGCGCGCACACCGCGAGTTCTACACCAGCCCCGATCCCGAAGCACACGGGAACTGGCTGTACGGAGACGTCTGGGCGGACGCGTTCTGGGACGGCACGAGGGCCCGGCTGTGACGGCCGCACCCAGCGCGACGGTCGCGGCCAGAGCCGCGGTCCTGCGCTCCCGCACGCTCCCGTTCCGCGTCGAGGACGTGGTACTGGACGGGCCCGGCACCGGCGAGGTCCTGGTCAGGGTGGCCGGCACGGGCCTGTGCCACACCGACCTGCTGCCGCGCACCGACCGTCTGGCCATCGCCCTGCCGCTGATCGCGGGCCACGAAGGGGCCGGTACGGTGCTCGCGACCGGAACCGGGGTGACCGGGGTGGCCGCGGGCGACCACGTGGTCATGTCCTTCGACTCCTGCGGTACCTGCCGCGCCTGCCTGGCCGCCCGTCCGGCCAACTGCTCCACCTTCTTCCCCCGGAACCTGACCGGTCGTCGCCCCGACGGGACCGGCACGGCCAGGGACGCGGGCGGAGGGGAGGTGTCGGCGCACTGGTTCGGGCAGTCCTCGTTCGCCACGCACGCCGTGGTGCCCGCACGCGCCCTCGTCCCGGTGTCCGGGGAACTGCCGTTGGACCTGCTCGGACCGCTCGGCTGCGGGTTCCAGACCGGAGCGGGCGCCATCGTCAACTCCCTCGCAGTGCGCGCCGGTTCCAGCGTGGTGGTGGCCGGCACGGGCGCGGTAGGTCTCGCGGCGGTGATGGCCGCGCGAGCCGTGGGAGCCACCGTCATCGTCGCCGTCGACGTACGGCCGGCCCGCCGTAAACTCGCCGAGGAGCTGGGCGCGACCCACACCCTCGACGGACACGCCGACGGGCTCACCGAGGAGATCCTCGAGATCACCGGCGGCGCCGACCACGCGGTGGACACCACCGGCCTGCCGCCGGTCATCACCGCTCTCGTCCGCTCCCTGCACAGCCACGGCTCGTGCGGCCTGGTCGGGGTCCAGCACGGCGACCTCACCGTGGACCCCCTGCTGATCGCGGCGGGCCGCACGGTGAAGGGCATCATCGAGGGCGACGCCGTGCCCCGGCTGTTCGTGCCGCACCTCATCACCCTCTGGCAACAGGGCCGCTTCCCCTTCGACCGGCTGGTCCGTCGCTACCCGCTCGACGAGATCGACCGGGCCGAACGGGACGTGGCGAGCGGCGAAGTGGTCAAAGCCGTGCTGATCCCCTCCTGATCCCACCCCGTCCCCCACCCCGTCCCACCCGTCCCATCCTGTCCCGTCACCCCAACCCACCGCTCCTGCTCTCATTCCTCCGGAGGCACCCCATCGGGCTGGACCGCGTCACCCTCGACCCCCACATGGACCTCCAGGAACAGGCGAACCTCCTGCGCGCGCACGGCAGCGTCGTCCCGGCCCGCTGGCCGGGCGGCGTGGACTGCTGGGCCGTCGTCGGATACACCGAACTGGAGACGGCCCTCACCGACCCGCTCTTCGCCCGCTCGCCCGCGCACTGGCGCGCGCTGCGCGACGGAGAGATCCCGGCCGACTGGCCGATGACCGACCACCTGAGCCGGCAGTGGATGCTGACGGCGGACGGAGCGGACCACACCCGGCTGCGCCGGGTGGCGGCCGGTGCCTTCGCACCGCGCCGGGTGAGGACGCTCGCCCCGGCGGTCACCGATGCCGTCGGCCGGCTGCTCGACGGCATCGCGCCCGACGAACGGCCCGTCGACCTGCGCACGCAGTTCGCCCTGCCGCTCGCCCTCGACGTGCTGTGCTCGCTGCTGGCCGTCCCCGACGACGAACGGCCCCGGGCCACGTCCCTGGTCTTCCGCGCCCTCTCCCGGGCGGCGCTCACCCCGGACGAGTCGCGTCTGCTCAGCGCCGAGATCCGGGCGTACCTCGACCACCTGCTGGAACGCCCGGCCGCACCCGGCGAAGAGGACGGACTGGTCGCGGCGCTCAGGGAGTCCGCGGACTCGGACGACGGCCTCAGCAGGCAGGAGGCCCGGGACACCCTGTGGCTCTTCCTCGCGGCCGGCTTCGACACCACGGTGGCCGCCCTCGTCAACGCGGTACGGGCCCTGCTGGAGCATCCTGGCGAGCTGGACCGCGTCCTCGCCGGAGCGGACGCCCTCACCTGGGACGAGGTGGTCGAAGAAGCCCTCCGCTACGACGCGAGCGTCTTCGCGCTGCCCTTCGCCTTCCCCCGCCAGGACGTGGCCCTGGGCGGACGACGGATCAGCGCGGGCGACGCGCTGCTGCTCTGCTACTCGGCGGCCAACCGCGACCCCTCCCTGAAAGGGGGTGACTCCTTCCGCCTGACCGGACGGAGCGCCCCGCACCTGGCCTTCGGCCGTGGCCCGCACTTCTGCCTGGGCGCCCCCCTCGCCCGCCTCCAGCTCCGCACGGCCCTGGAGGCGCTCTTCGCCCGCTTCCCCACCCTCCGCCTGGCGGCCGCACCGGGCACCCCCACTCCGTCACTGACGATCAACACGGTCACCTCGCTCCTGGTCCGCGCCTGACCGGCGGCCGTAGACCGGCTGGTGCGGACCGGCGGCCGCGGGGTGCGTCGCGCTCAGTCGACGTGCTGCCGGTAGCGGTCGATCACCTCCCGCAGGACCTCCGAGCCGTCCCGGGCCCAGAGGGTGGGGGAGAAGATCTCCACCTCCACGGACCCGCGGTACCCGGCCGCGTCGGTCAGCTCCCGGAAACGGCGGAGGTCGATCGAGCCGTCACCCAATTGGCCGCGCCCCAGCAGCACGCCCGCGGGGAGCGGCGTCACCCAGTCGGCGACCTGCACGGACACCAGGCGGCCACCCCGCCCCGCCCGGTGCAGATCGCTCGCCAGCCGGTCGTCCCACCAGAGGTGATACGAGTCGGCCACCACCCCGACCTGTTCGGGCGGGAACCCTTCGGCGAGGTCGAGGGCCTGGCCGAGCGTGGAGACCACGCAGCGGTCCGAGGCGAACATCGGATGCAGCGGCTCGATGCCCAGCCGCACCCCGTGGGCCCCCGCCCAAGGCGCCAGCTCACCCAGGACGTCCGCGATGCGCCCGCGCGCGCCCGGCAGGTCCCGGTCGCCCTCGGGCAGTCCGCCGGAGACCAGGACCAGGACCTCGGCGCCGAGTTCGGCCGCCTCGGCCACGGCCCGACGGTTGTCGTCGAGAGCGGACGCCCGGCCGTCCCGGTCGGCCGCGGTGAAGAACCCACCCCGGCAGAGCGAGCTGACGCGCAGCCCGGCCCCCGCGAGTAGCTTGGCCGTCTCCCGGACCCCGAAGCGCCGGACCGGCTCACGCCACAGCCCGACCGCGCCCACGTGCGCCGCCACGCACCCGTCCACCAGCTCGGGCAGCGACCACTGCCGGATCGTCTCCTGGTTCAGGCTGAACCGTGCCGGGGCCGCAGCCCCGTCGGCGCTCACGCCCCCACCCCGTTGAGGGAGAGCAGGCGCCGCATCCGGTCCTCGGCCAGCCCGGGGTCGGGGAACAGGCCCAGCTCGTCCGCCAGTGCGTACGCCGTGGCCAGATGGGGGAGCGAGCGAGCGGACTGCCATCCGCCCACCATGGTGAAGTGGTCCTGGTATCCGGCGAGCCAGGCGAGCAGGACCACGCCCGTCTTGTAGAAGCGGGTCGGTGGGGCGAAGAGGTGTCTCGAGAGGCCCAGCGTGGGGTCGAGGAACTCACGGAAGGCCGCCGCATCATCCCGGTCGAGGGCGAGCGCGGCCCGGGCGGCGAGCGGAGCGATCGGATCGAAGATGCCCAACAACGCGTCGCTCGCCCGCTCTCCGTCTCCGGCGATCAGATCCGGGTAGTGGTAGTCGTCGCCGGTGTAGCAGCGCACTCCGGCCGGGAGCCGCCGCCGGATGTCCGCTTCGCGATCGGCGTCCAACAGTGAGACCTTGATCCCGTCGATCTTCTCCGGGAACTCGGCGATGACGTTGAGGAAGACCTCCGTCGCCTCGTCGAGGTCCTCCCGGCCCCAGTAGCCGGCCAGCTCCTGGTCGAACACCGGGCCCAGCCAGTGGAGCACCACCGGCCGGGCACTGTGTCTCAGCAGAGTGCCGTACACCTCCAGATAGTCCTCCGGACCGGCGGCCGTCCGCGCGAGGGGCCCGCGAGGCCATCAGGACGGGAGCGGCCCCGCAGGCCTCGACGTGCCCGAGCTGTTCCTCGTATGCGGCGCAGACCGACTTCAGCGGGTGGACCCGGTCCGGCGCGAGCTGGTCCGTGCCCGCCCCGCAGACGATCCGGCCGCCCACCGCGCCGGCCTCGGCCGCCGAGCGCCGGATCAGCTCCGCCGCGGTCGTCCAGTCCAAGCCCATGCCGCGCTGCGCCGTGTCCATGGCCTCGGCGACGCCGAGCCCCTGGGACCACAGACGGTGCCGGAAGGCCAAGGTGGCCTCCCAGTCGACCACGGGCCCGGCCTCGGTCGAAGCCGCCAGCGGATCGGCGACCACGTGCGCCGCAGCGTAGAAGCGTCTGCTGTGCGCGGGGGCGCAGGCGAGCGGCGCCAGTGGGACGGAGTTCGGCCGGTGCGGGCGGAGCTCGCCGTCGGCGGACGGAAGCCGGATGCTCACAGGGCCACCTCCGGTACGGGCAGGCGCCGTCCCTCGGCCGAGGACCGCAAGCCGAGAACGGCGAGCTGCACCCCGCGCGCTCCGGCCAGCAGATCCCACCGCCACGGTTCGTCGAGCACGACATGGCGGAGGAACAGCTCCCACTGTGCTTTGAAGCCGTTGTCCGGAGGCGAGTTGTCGGGCACGTCCTGCCACTGCTAGCGGAAGGACTCGGTCAGCGGAAGATCCGGGTTCCACACGGGCTTGGGCGTGGCCCCACGGTGCTGGATGCGGCAGCCGCGCAAGCCGGCCACCGCCGAGCCGTGGGTCCCGTCCACCTGGAACTCCACCAGCTCGTCCCGGTGGACCCGCACGGCCCAGGAGGAGTTGATCTGGGCGACCGCCCCGCCCTCCAGCTCGAAGATGCCGTACGCGGCGTCATCGGCCGTCGCCTCGTACGGCTCGCCGTCCTCGTCCCAGCGCCGGCCGATGTGGGTCCGCGTCAGGGCCTGCACTGTGCGGACCCGGCCGAAGAGCTCGTGCAGCAGGTACTCCCAGTGCGGGAACATGTCGGCGACGATGCCCCCGCCGTCCTGGGAGCGGTAGTTCCACGAGGGCCGCTGCGCGGACTGCCAGTCACCCTCGAAGACCCAGTACCCGAATTCGCCGCGCACCGAGAGGATCTCGCCGAAGAAACCCCCGTCGATCAGCCGCTTCAGCTTGAGCAGGCCCGGCAGGAACAACTTGTCCTGGACCACGCCGTGCTTGACGCCAACACGCGTCGCGAGCCGTGCCAACTCCATCGACGACTCGAAGGTCAGCGCGGTCGGCTTCTCGCAGTACACGTGCTTGCCCGCCGCAACGGCCTGCCGGATCGCCGACTCGCGGGTGCGGGTGACCTGCGCGTCGAAGTAGACCTCGATGTCGGGATCGGCCAGCACGGCCGTCAGATCCGTGCTGAAGTGCTCCAGCCCGTGCCGCTCGGCGATCGCACGCAGCGCCGGCTCACGCCGCCCCACGAGCACCGGCTCCGGCCAGAGCACGGTGCCGTCGCCCAGGTCCATACCGCCCTGCTCGCGCAAGGCGAGCAGCGACCGGACCAGGTGCTGCCGGTATCCCATGCGGCCGGTCACGCCGTTCATGGCGATTCTGATGGTTCTGCGCTGCACGGTGGTCCCCTCCTTCGTGCCCTCGGCTGTGTCGGTGAAAGCTCGATAGAAAGCGCTTTCCCGCTATCCAGGCTAGGACTGTGCAAAGTCACCGCGCAACACTCTTACGGGTGATAGAAAGCGCTTTCACTCCCGTGCAGTATGGAGCTCCACACACCGAATGAGACGATGACCCGGGAACGGGAGAGGAAGGGGTGCGACATGGCGGTGACCCTCGCCGAGGTCGCGGCGCACGCGGGAGTATCGCCCGCCACCGTCTCGCGCGTACTGAACGGCGGATATCCGGTGGCCGGCGGCACCCGGACCCGAGTGGAGCAGGCGATCGAATCGCTCGGCTACATCGCCAACGGCCCTGCTCGCGCCCTCGCGGCGGCCACCTCCGACCTCGTCGGAGTCCTCGTCCACGACGTGGCGGACAGCTTCTTCGGGATCCTGGCCGGCTCGTTGCAGCGCGCCCTGGCTCCCTCCGGCCCCGGAGCCGCCCGCAAACTCGCCGTCGTCTGCAACACGGAGGGCGCGCCGGAGACCGAACTGGCCTACCTGGCCCTCCTGGAAGGACAGCGCGCCGGAGGGATCGTCCTCACCGGCGGCGCCGTCGAGGAGCCGGAACACACCTCGGCCCTCACTGCCCGCATCGCGCGGACGGCCGCGAGCGGAGCACCGGTCGTCCTGTGCGGAAGACCGCCCCTGCCCCTCCCCGCCCACCTGCCCGTCGCCACCGTCATGTTCGACGACCACGGCGGTGCCTTCCGTCTCGCGCAACACCTGCTGGCGCTCGGGCACCGCCGCATCGCCTCCATCGCGGGCCCCCCGGGGCTGAGCACCACCCGGGAGCGACTGGACGGGCACCGGACCGCCCTGCGGCAGCACGGCCACGGCGTGGCCGACTCCTGTGCCGCTCTCACCGTGCACGCTGGATTCGAGCGCGCCGCCGGCTACGACGCCACCCGGGAACTGCTGCGCCGCGGAGCGCCCTTCACCGCGGTGGCCGCGGCGAACGACACGGTGGCCACGGGGGTTGTCGCCGCCCTGCGCGACGCGGGCATACGGATCCCCGAGGACGTGTCCGTCGCCGGTTTCGACGACCTGCCCTTCTGCGGGGACACCGCTCCCGCCCTCACGACCGTCCGGGTGCCCCTGCGCGAGGCGGGGACGCTCGCCGCCCACCTGGTCACCGGCCGCAGACCGCTGCCGCCGGGGGGCATCACCACCCTGCCGACCGAGCTCATGGTCCGCGGCTCCACGGCACCGCCCCCGGACGAGCGGAGCAGCCCGTGAAGTACGCCTTCTCCACCCTCGGCGTGCCCGGCAGGTCCGTGGAGCACTGCGCGGGGCTGGCGGCCGAACACGGCTACGACGGCCTCGAACTGCGGGCGCACCCCGAAGAGTCGTTGCACCCCGCCAGCTCCGCCACGGACCGCACCGCAGCGCTGCGGACCCTCACCCGATCGGGGGTCTCCGCCCTCGGGCTCGCGGGATACGTCCGGGTGGCCGCCGAGGCTGCGGACGAGCAGGTCCTTGCCGAGATGCGCGGGCTCGTTCGACTCGCCGCCGATCTGGAGGCACCGTACGTACGGGTCTTCCCCGGGGGCGGTGAAGTGCCGGCCGAGGCCGCCGACGCCCGTGCGGTGCGCAGGCTCAGGGCCGTGGCGCCGTTCGCCGAGCGGCACGGGGTGCGCGTCCTGCTGGAGACCCACGACTCGCACCGGACCGGCGCCGCGGCCGCCCGCGTGCTGGACGGGGTCGCACGGACCGGCGCCGGCGTGCTGTGGGACGTACTGCACACCTGGCTCGGCGGGGAGACACCGGCCGCGACCCGACGGGCGCTCGGCGCACACCTGGGCTACTTGCAGGTCAAGGACGTGGCGTCGGCAAGCGATCTCATACCGATCGGACTCGGCGACGGGGTCCTGCCCTTGGCCGGCGCGGTGGGCGTCGCGCCGCTGGACGGTTGGCTCTGCTGGGAGTACGAGAAACGCTGGTACCCCGAGGCGACGGAGCTGGCGGGGCAGCTGGCGAGGGGCCGGGAACACCTCGAACGGCTGGTGGCGGCGGGTGTGGTCGACCGCACCCGGTCGGAGCCGGCCGAGTAGGGCGGGCCGTCGGGGAGCGACCGGGTGTCGGACCTCCAGGCCCGGGGGCATGCTCCTCCCACCCGTCTCGGAGGGCGTCGGGGCGGTCGTTCCCGCTGTCCTCAGGGGCCGGTGTTCTTGCCGGCCTTCGGCCCAGCCGTCCCGGCCCGCCGCCGGACCGGCTGTCGTCGCTCGCCTTCGGGGGCGTTGTTTTGTGCTGGCCGTCGCGGAATCCGCTGCACCCTCCCGGACAGGGCCGAGCAGGCCCGCAGCCGCACGTAGCTTGGTCATCGCGTCCGCCGTCCGCCGTCCGCGGTTCGCCGTCCGCCGACGTTCGAGCCGGAGGATCACAAGGGCCGCCACGCACGCGGTCGAATGCGGTATCAACCGCGCCACAAGGCACTGCGCCGTGGCCACACGTGCGACAAGCTCACGGGGTGCTACGAGGCGGCCGGCTTCTTGGCGGCCATCACCGAGTGTCGTGACCAGCGGTCATACGCAACCGGCCAGGATGGCGTGTGGGTGTCAGGAACGCACCACGGCTCGGTCGGACTCGCTCCGAAGAACGCAGAATTCGTTGCCTTCGGGGTCGGCAAGGACTGCCCAGCCAGAGCCGTCGGGATTCCGGTGATCGCTGACAAGGGCGGCACCGACGCCGAGCAGGCGTTCCACCTCCTGCTCACGCGATGTCTCGGGGCGCAAACACAGGTGGATCCGGTTCTTGATCTTCTTGGACTCGGACACCTGGTTGAAGTAGAGCATCGGGCCCTCCGCCAGCAGTACCTGAGTCTCCTGGTCACCCGGCTTGTCGTCCGGATGCAGGGGGCGGCCGGTCACTCTGCTCCAGAACCGGGCCAGCTCGTAGGCATCCGCACAGTCGATCGCCACGTTCTGCACTACCGAAACCATGTGCTTGAGCCTTCCTCACTTCCACTCCGGGCGCCACCGAGTTGCGTTCGTCGGCGCGCTCTGGTGCCGGCCGTCTTGTGGGTGGGGGTGGGGGTCGGGTTGTGGGCCGGGTGGTGTCATCGTCTGACGGTCAGCCTCGGTAGCAGTTCCAGGTGTTCCCTCGGGCCGTCCTCCGGGTTCGCGGCCGTCAGGCGGTCCAGCAGCAGGGTCGCCGCTCGCGCGCCCACCTCGCGTTTGGCCGGGGCCACCGCCGAGAGGGGCACGTCGGCCAGTCCGGCGACCTCGTCGTCGTAGGTGATCACGGTCAGGTCCTCCGGCACCCGTATGCCCAGCGAGGTGAGGCGCGGGATCAGCATGATGGCGTCGGTGTCGCTGTGGATCAGCGCGGCCGTCACGCCGCCCTCGGTCACGGCCTCGTGCAGATAGTCGAGGGTCCGGGCGAACAGGTCCGCCTCCGACAGCGGTTCCGGTCCGGTCGTCGGCCAGAGTGCGGCGGGCTCCAGGCCGAGCGCGGTCACCGCCGCCTCGTAGCCCGCCCGCAACCGCGCCGTGGTCGGGGTGGTCCGACTGGCGAGGGCGATCCGCCGGTGCCCCAGTTCCGCCAGGTGTCGCACGGCGCACGCCGCGCCGTGGGCGTGGTCGGACGTCACCCGGTCCAGGGCCGCCGCCGGATGCCCGGGTGGAGCCCAGCGTTCGACCAGGACGGTCGGCACCGGGAGTCGCGCTGTCCAACTGCCCTCCTCGGGGGCGGGCGAGCCGGCCTCCCAGTTCGGCGTCAGCAGCAGTCCGTGCGCCCCCGTCGACAGCAGGCGGTCCGCCTGGGTCCGGTCCTCGCCGGGCAGGTACCGGGTCAGTCCCACGGTCAGCCGTGCGCCGCGCGCCTCGACCGTCTCGCGGGCGCCGCGGACGACGTCGGCGTAGTAGTACTCGGTGGTGGGCACCACCATCCCGACCACGAGCCCCTCCCCGCCACCGGAGCCGCGTACGGCCCGGGGGGCCCCGCCGGTCGCCGGGACCCGCGCGGCCTCCGCCGCGCCCCCGGGTGGGCCGCCCGCGTTCCGTTCCGCCTCCACCCGGCTGATCACCCCGTGCATGCGCTGGATCTCGCCCCGCGCCGCCATCCCCTCGATGTCGCGCCGCAGGGTGACGGGGGAGACGCCCAGCTCTTGGGCGAGGTCCACCACGCGCACGCTGCCGCGTGCCCGCACGAGCGCGAGCACGCGCGCCTGCCGCCGGTCTACGTGAGGTCTCAACGTGTCCTCCTGCTGCGGTGTCGTCCTCTGTCCCCTGCCCTCTGCCCTCTGCCCGTGTTCCCGGGCGCCCGCCTCCGGCACGGGGCACGGGGCACGGGGCACGCGGTGTGAGGTGTGAGGTGTGAGGCGTGCGGATGTGAGGTAGGCGGGTGCGAGGGACGGGCGACGGGTGCCCGCTCCGGCGGAGGACATCATAGACATCGGATGTGATCGATTCGATCGGATCCGTTCAACCGGTCGTTGACGCTGTGGTCGGTGCGTTCATATATTCGGTGGCATCCCGCACCCCACGGCATCTCGACCTCTTCCGGGAGTCAGCGCATGCTCACGCACGACCAGGACGGATTCCGGCGCGCAGGCCGCCCCCACCGCATCGTCTCGGGTGCCCTGCACTACTTCCGGGTCCACCCCGACCTGTGGGAGGACCGGCTGAGGCGGCTGCGGGCCCTCGGTGTGAACACCGTCGACACCTACGTCCCGTGGAACTTCCACGAGACCGCCCGCGGGAAGGCCGACTTCACCGGCCCGCGCGATCTGGGCCGCTTCCTGCGCCTCGCCCGAGAGCTCGGCCTCGACGCCATCGTCCGGCCCGGCCCGTACATCTGCGCCGAATGGGACTTCGGCGGCCTGCCCGCCCGGCTCCTCGCGGTGGAAGGCCTCCACCTGCGCTGTTCCGACCCGCGCTTCGAGGCCGAGGTGGACGGCTGGTTCGACCTGGTCGTCCCCGAGGTGCTGCCCCTGCTCGCGAGCCGGGGCGGACCCGTCGTCGCCGTGCAGATAGAGAACGAGTACGGTTCGTACGGCAACGACACCCGCTACCGCGCCCACGTCGAACGCGCGCTGGTCGAACGCGGCGTGGACTGCCTGCTCTTCACCGCCGACGGTCCCGAGGACGCGATGCTCCAGGGCGGCATGGTCCCCGGCCGCCTCGCCACCGCCACCTTCGGCGCGCGGCCCGCCGAACGGCTCGCTGCCCTGCGGCGCTACCAGCGGACGGGCCCGCTCGCGGCCATGGAGTTCTGGATCGGCTGGTTCGACCACTGGGGGGAGGACCACCACGTCCGAGCGGTGGACGACGCGGCCGAGTCCCTCGACGAACTCCTCGCCACCGGCGCCTCCGTCAACCTCTACATGGCCCACGGCGGCACCAACTTCGGCTTCTGGGCCGGGGCCAACCACACCGGGTCGCGGCCCGGCGACGCCGGCTACGAACCGACCGTGACCAGCTACGACTACGACGCGCCCATCGGCGAGGCCGGCGAGCTCACCCCGAAGTTCTTCGCGTTCCGCGAGGTCATCGGCGCGTACGTGCCCCTGCCCGACGAGCCGCTGCCCGAGCCGCCGCCCCGCATGGCCCCCGCCGTCGCCGTCCCCGCGGGCACGGCGGAGCTGCTCGACGGCCTCGACCGGCTCGCGGGTCCGCCGGTCCTGCGGCCCGCGCCCGAGTCCATGGAACGCCTCGGCCAGAACCACGGCCTGATCCACTACCGCACCACCGTCACCGGCCCGCGCCCCGCCATGCCCGTCCGGATCGACGGGCTCGGGGACCGCGCGTACGTCTTCGCCGACGGCGTCCCGCTCGGCGTGCTCGACCGCAACGCCCCCGACGAGGGGCTCGACCTGCCGGTCGGCGCGGCGGGCGTGGTGCTCGACGTCCTCGTACGGGCCCAGGGCCGGGTCAACTACGGGCCGCTCCTCGACGACCGCAAGGGCATCTGGCGCGGTGTCCGCCACGGCCACCAGCAGCTGTTCGAGTGGGAGATCCGCCCGCTCCCGCTCACCGACCTCTCGGCGCTCGACTGGTCGGCCGCCGCTCCGCGCGCAGACGCCGTTCCGCGCGCAGACGACGATGCGCGCGCCGCGGGCGCGTCCGGCGGGTCCGGCGCCTCCGGCGCGCCCGGAGAGGGTCGCCCGGTCTTCCACCGCTTCACCCACACCCCCGACGCCCCCGCCGACGCCTTCGTCGACCTCTCCGCCTGGGGCACCGGCCTGGTCTGGGTCAACGGCTTCCTCCTCGGCCACTACGACACCCCGCGCGGCCCGCAGCGCACGCTCTACGCCCCCGGACCGCTCTGGCAGGCCGGCGAGAACGAGATCATCGTCCTCGAACTCCAGCGCCCCGGCCCCGACCTGCCGCTGCGCGACCAGCCCGACCTCGGCCGCACCACGGTCGTCACCCTCCAGTGAGAGGAGCCCCTCACGTGAAGCGCACCAGTGCCCGCCTCGCCGACGGCCGCGAGATCCTCTACTACGACACCGACGGGGGCGCGGCCCGCGCCCACCCCGACACGCGCCCCCTCGGCGCGTCCGCCACCGCGAGCACCTCCGAGGTGCGACGCGACCCGCTGCTCGGCGACGCGGTCGTCATCGCCTCCCACCGCCAGGCGCGCACGTACCACCCGCCCGCCGACCAGTGCCCGCTGTGCCCCTCCACCGAAGGGCGGGCGAGCGAGATCCCGGCGCCGGACTACGAAGTGGCCGTGTTCGAGAACCGCTTCCCCTCGCTCGCCGGCGACACCGGCCGCTGCGAGGTCATCTGCTTCACCCCCGACCACCTGACCTCCTTCGCCGAACTCGACGAGGAGCGCGCCGCCCTGGTCCTGGCCGCCTGGACCGACCGCAGCGCCGAACTGTCCGCCCACGACGGGGTCCGGCAGGTGTACTGCTTCGAGAACCGGGGCGCCGAGATCGGCGTCACCCTCGCCCACCCGCACGGCCAGATCTACGCCTTCCCCTTCGTCACCCCCCGCACGACCCGCATGCTCGCCACCGTCGCAGCCCACCGCGAGCGCACCGGTCGCAACCTCTTCGACGAGGTGCTCGCCGACGAACGCGCCGACGGCTCCCGGATCGTCGTCGAGGGGGAGCACTGGACCGCGTTCGTGCCGTACGCGGCCCGCTGGCCGTACGAAGTGCACCTCTACCCGCACCGGCGCGTACCCGACCTGCCGGCCCTGGGCGACGCGGCGCGCGCCGAGTTCCCCCGGGTCTACCTGGACCTGCTG
Source organism: Streptomyces subrutilus (assembly GCF_008704535.1). Taxonomy (NCBI): domain Bacteria; kingdom Bacillati; phylum Actinomycetota; class Actinomycetes; order Kitasatosporales; family Streptomycetaceae; genus Streptomyces; species Streptomyces subrutilus. Next base: position 742,530 of record NZ_CP023701.1, on the reverse strand, counting down.
CGCCGCTTCGACCGGCTCTTCGACCGGCCCGCCCCGACCCCGTACATCTCCGCCTGGCACCAGGCCCCGAGCGGCGAGGGCCGGGGCGACTTCGCGCTGCACCTGGAGCTGTTCACGGTCCGCCGCACCGCCGACAAGCTCAAGTACCTGGCCGGGACGGAATCCGGCATGGAGGCCTACATGAACGACGTCCGTCCCGAGGACGCGGCCGCGCGGCTGCGCGCGGTGGCGAGCCGGTGAGCGAGGTGGCGCAGCGGTTCGAGGAGCTCTACGGGTACGCGCCCGGGGGGGTCTGGGCCGCCCCCGGCCGGGTCAACCTCATCGGCGAACACACCGACTACAACGACGGCTTCGTCCTCCCCTTCGCCCTGCCGCAGCGCACCCGGGTGGCCGCGGCCCGGCGCACCGACGGCACGCTCCGGGTGCACTCCGCCGACGTCCCGTCCGGGGTGGTCACCCTCGACCTCGCCGCACTCGACCCGGCACGGCCGCCGCAGGCCGCCGAGAGCTGGGCCGCCTACCCGGCGGGCGTGCTCTGGGCCATGCTGGACGCCGCGCTTCCGGTCGGCGGCGGCGTCGACCTGCACATCCGGTCCGAGGTCCCGACCGGCGCCGGACTCTCCTCCTCCGCAGCCCTGGAAGTGGCCACCGCGCTGGCCGTCTCCGACCTGTACGGGCTGCCGCTGAGCCGTCCCGAGCTGGCAGCGCTGGCCCGCCGCGCCGAAAACGCGTACGTCGGAGTCCCCTGTGGAGCCATGGACCAGATGGCCGCGGCCTGCGCGCGCGACGGGCACCTCCTCCACCTGGACACCCGCAGCCTCCACCAGCGGCACGTGCCCTTCGACTGCGCGGGCGCCGGACTGCGCCTCCTCGTCATCGACACGCGCGTCCGGCACGCCCTGGCCGACGGGGCCTACGCGCAGCGCCGCGCCTCCTGCCACGAAGCGGCCCGGACGCTCGGCGTCCCCGCACTGCGCGACCTGCCGTACGACGAGCTGGAGGCGGCCCTGGCCCGCCTCGCCGGGACACCGGAGCAGGCCCGCCGGGTCCGGCACGTGGTCACCGAGAACGAACGGGTGGCGCGCGTGGGGGAACTGCTGCGGGCGGGGCGGCTGCGCGAGACGGGACCGCTGCTCACGCAGGGGCACGCCTCCCTGCGCGACGACTACGAGGTGTCCTGCCCGGAACTCGACCTGGCGGTGGCCGCGGCCAATGCGGCGGGCGCCCACGGCGCCCGGATGACGGGCGGCGGCTTCGGCGGCTCGGCCCTGGCCCTGATCGAGGCGGACGCACAGGACGAGGTGGCCAGGGCGGTGCACCGGGCCTTCGCCGCCGCCGACCACGCACCGCCCCGCATCACGGCGGCGGCCCCGGCCGCGGGAGCGGCCCGGCTCCTCTAGGCCGTCTCTTTCGGATCTTGCCGGGCCCGCGACGCCTGGCACCGTGCCTGGCCGCACTGCCGGGGCGACCACGTACGTCCGGTACGCGAGCGCCCCGGCAGCACGCCCAGGCACGGCACCAGACGCCGCGGGCTCGGCCGACAAGATCCGCAAGGGACGACCTAGGCCGTCCCTTTCGGAGCGCGCCGGGCCGCCGCGCTCACGCGCCCCGGCCCGGCGGCCGCGGCCGGGAACCCTAGACTGGCCGCTTGTCGATCACGTACCGGACGAGTGCGGAGGCACCGAACACATGCGTCATCTCCCCCTGGGCAGTTCAGGTCTGCAGGTATCGGCAGTCGGGCTCGGCTGCAACAACTTCGGTGGCCGCCTCGACGCCGCGGCCACCCGCGCCGTCGTCGACGCCGCGCTCGACGCGGGCATCACCCTCCTGGACACCGCCGACATCTACGGCGGCCGGGGCGGCTCGGAGAGCCACCTCGGGCAGGTCCTCAAGGGCCGCCGCGACCAGGTCGTCCTGGCCACCAAGTTCGGCTTCTCCGGCATGGACATGGAGTACGGTCCCGCCGCCGGCTCCCTCGGCGGTCGCGCCTACGTCCGCCGGGCCGTCGAGGAGTCCCTGCGCCGCCTGGGCACCGACCACATCGACCTCTACCAGCTGCACAGCCCCGACCCGACCACCCCCGTGGCCGAGACCCTCGCCGCGCTCGGCGAGCTCGTCACCGAGGGCAAGGTCCGCTACATCGGCCACTCCAACTTCAGCGGCTGGCAGCTCGCCGAAGCCGCCCACGTCGCCCGCGAGATCGGAGCGGTCCCCTTCGTGTCGGCCCAGAACCACTGGTCGCTGCTCGAACGGTCCGCCGAGCGCGAGCTCGTACCTGCGGCCCTGCACTACGGCGTGGGCGTCCTGCCGTACTTCCCCCTCGCCAACGGCCTCCTGACGGGCAAGATCCGCCGCGGCGCCCCCGTCCCGGCCGGCTCGCGCCTCGAAGGCCGCGACGGCTACGTCACCGAGGAGCGCCTCGACGTGGTCGAGGCCCTGGCCGGACTCGCCGAGAAGTACGGCCGCAGCATCCTCGAACTAGCCATCGGCTGGCTGTCCGCGCAGCCCGGCTGCGCCTCCGTCATCGCCGGGGCCACCTCCGCCGAGCAGGTACGGGCCAACGCCGCCGTCGCCGACCGCCCGCTGGAGCCCGAGCTGCTCGCCGAGATCGACGCCGTCGCGCCGGACGTGACGGCGTGACGGACGGGCAGCCGCTGCGCTGTGCGCTGCTGGACGACCACCAGGACGCGGGGACCACCGCCGCGGACTGGTCGCCGCTCGCGGGCCGCGTCGAGGTCGTCAGCCTTCCCGGCCACACGGACGACGAGGACGAACTCGTCTCCGCCCTGGCGGACTTCGACATCGTCGTCACCCTCCGCGAGCGCGTGCCGTTCCCCGCCGCGCTCTTCGCGCGGCTGCCCCGCCTGCGCCTCCTCGTGGCCTCCGGCATGCGCAACACGGTGATCGACTACGCCGCCGCCGCACGGCACGGGGTCACCGTCTGCGGCACCGGCAGCTCCTCCGCGCCGCCCGTGGAGCTGACCTGGGCACTGCTGCTGGGACTCGCGCGCGGCCTCGTCGCCGAGAACACCGCGCTGCGGGAGGGCGGCCCGTGGCAGCAGACCGTGGGCGCCGACCTGCACGGCCGACGGCTCGGCCTGCTGGGCCTCGGGAAGATCGGCACCCGGGTCGCCCGGATCGGGCAGGCCTTCGGGATGGAGGTGGCGGCCTGGAGCCCCCGCCTCACCGAGGAGCGGGCCGCGGCCGAGGGGGTCGTGCGCGCCCCGTCCAAGGAGGAACTGCTCGCGGGCAGCGACTTCGTCTCCGTCCACCTGGCCCTGGGCGAGCGCAGCCGCGGCCTGATCGGAGCCGCGGAGCTGGCGCTGATGCGGCCGACCGCGTACCTCGTCAACACCTCCCGGTCGGCCATCGTCGACCAGGAGGCGCTGCTCGCGGCCCTGTACGCCGGCCGGATCGCGGGGGCCGGCATCGACGTGTTCGACACCGAGCCGCTGCCCGCCGGCCACCCCCTGCGCACGGCGCCCCGGCTGCTGGCCACGCCGCACCTCGGCTACGTCACGCGCGCCAACTACGCCACGTACTACGGCGACGCGGTGGAGGACATCCGCGCCTACCTCGACGGCACGCCGGTCCGGGTCCTGCCCTGATCCCGGGAGCGGCCGGCCGCCGTGCGGGGTGCGCGCGGGGCGTGCGCGCACCGCGCGCCGGCCGGGACCGGGATCACGGCGCGGGGAAGGCGTCGGCGCTGATGTGGCGCATGGGGGTGCTGGTCACGCGGTAGCGGGCGCCGTCCGGCAGGGCGGAGCGGCAGAGGCGCACCGTCAGGGGGCCGGCCCACTCGTAGCCGCGTGCCTCGCCGTGCCGCAGCAACGCGTCGGTGAGCAGCGGTCCGATGCGGTCCGCGTACCGGCCGAGCTGCCGGTGCACCTCGCGGGACAGCTCGACCTCGTACGCGTTCGGCACCACCACCCGGCTCTGGCTGCACACCACCGCCCGGGCATCGCACTCGCGCAGCAGGGCCTCCACCAGTTCGACCGGATCTCGGGGGCGGGCTCTGGCCAGGAGAGAGTCCTGCCAGCGTTCGACGGCTTCTTCCCAGCGGCTCAACGCACTGAAGGGGCTCATCACCCGCGTCTGCCCGGCGGACGGTCACTCCAGTCGGCGCGGGCACCGGTTCGGCGGCCCGCGCCGGCCGGCGGCCGGGGAAGGGGCGGACCGGCCGGGCGGCGGGAGGGGCTCCGGCCGGAGTTCCTTCGGATGGAGCAGTATGGCTCGCCGGAGAGGGGGCACACGGGCTGCGGCTGAGACCCCCACCCCCGGAGGCCCGTGTTGCTGTCCCGTGTGTCCGCCCTGATCGCCGTCCGCCTCCAAGCGGACGGAGAGGACGATGTCCCGCTCCTCGGACGTTTGTCGTACGACCGCGCCGACCCGTACGCGGTGCGGGCGCAGTTCTTCACCCGGGACACGGCCCTGCCGTCCTGGTGCTTCGACCGCCAGATGCTGGCCGAGGGCCTGCAGCGGCCGGTCGGCGAAGGGGACGTCACGTTCCGGCCCCAGTGGACGGCCGGCGGCGAGGCGGTGCGCATCGCACTGCGCGACTCCGCCGGCGGGCAGGGGGCCGTGCTGCTCCTCGACGCGCGGGCGGTCACCGCATTCCTCGACGAGACGTACGCCGTCATCGCGCCGGGGGCGGAGACCTTCGACGCCGACGGGTTCCTGGAAGAGCTCCTGGCCCGTTGAGCCGCGGCCGGCGGGTCCGGCCCGTCGGCCGGATCCCGCACGGTGAGGGATCGGCGAATGCGGGACGGGGGTGCGCCGGGGTCGGCAGTATGGGGCCATGGACCGTGGAGACGTGGGGCCGGGCGGGTCGTGGCCGGTGGTCGTGAGGGTGCCCGTGGAGCCGGTGGAGGCAGCCGTGGAGGCCGACGCGGTCGACGCGCCGGCGCGCGGGCACGGTGATGGTGCGCGGAGCCGGCGGCGTACGTCGAGGCGGCCGGCACGCTGCGGGCGGGCCGGGTCAACCGGCTGGAGTGCCGGGGCGAGGTGTACCGGATCGCCCGGACCCGCCGTCTGCTGCGCTGGGGTCCCGGAGGGCCCGAGAGCACGCGCCCGTCCGACGTCAACGGTCAGGACCCCACCCGCATCCACCTGACGCTCGACGAGGACGGCAACGTTGTCACCGGATCCCGAGCGGCCCGGGAGCGGACCCGCGCCGCCGCCGCCGTCGGCCGAGGGCGCGAAGGCGTAGCGCGGGAAGTCGGGTTCGACGATCGCGTCGACGGCCGCCAGGGCCCGGCACCGGTCGAGCAGGACCGTTGGCTCGGGCATCAGGAGAGCTGCTTGCCGACCGTTCATGCGAACGATGACAGCACGGCCGTCCCATCCGCTGTCCGGGAGCGAACTTGTTCGTGACGAACATGTTCGTTACGTTGATGCCATGGCACCGCACCCACCCGCACCCAAGAGCCGCCGCGAGCGTCCGGCCAAGCCGGCCCTCGGCCACGAGGTCATCGTCGCCGCTGCCGTCAGGATCATGCGTTCCGAAGGGCTGCAGCGCGTCACCATGCGCAGGCTGGCCACGGAGCTGGACACCGGACCCGCGTCGCTCTACGTCTACCTGGCCAACACCGCCGAACTGCACGCCGCGGTCCTGGAGGAGTTCCTCGGCGCGGTCGACCTGCGCCCGGTGACGGCCCCGGGGGACTGGCGCGACCGGCTCGCCTCGGTGCTGATCTCCTACGTCGGCGTCCTGTTCGACCACCCGGGCCTCGCGCGCTCCGCCCTGGTGGCCCGCCCCCGCGGTGCGCACTACCTCGCCCTGCTGGAGGGGATCCTGGCCCTGCTGGACGAGGGCGGCGTCCCCGCGGCGCAGGCCGCCTGGGGTGTGGACGTGCTGCTCCAGGTGGCCACCGCCACCGCCGCCGAGCAGTCCACCCGCGGCGAGGACGCCGCCGCGGCGGACGACCACTCCGCACTGGCCCGGACCCTGCGCGAGGCGCCCGCCGCCACCCATCCGCGGATCGCGGCGATCGGCGAGGACCTGATGTCCGGCACCGCGGAGCAGCGCCTGCGATGGACCTTCCGCGCGGTGGTCAACGGCGCGCTGACCACGCCCCGGGACCCGGCCTGACCCCCTCGGGCAGGGCCCTCCCACCCCTTCGCACACCCCGACGAAAGAATGCGTGACGTTCATGGAACACCGTCCGATCGCCGTCATCGGCGGCGGCCTCGGGGGCCTGGCCCTCGCCCGCGTGCTGCACGTGCACGGCATCGACGCCCGCGTCTTCGACCTGGAGCCCTCCGCCTCCGCCCGCACCCAGGGCGGCATGCTCGACATCCACGAGGAGACCGGTCAGGCCGCCCTCCGCGAGGCCCGGCTGTACGAGGGCTTCCGGGCCAAGGTCCATCCCGGCGGCCAGGCGCTGCGCGTCCTCGACCGGTACGCGCACGTCGTGCGGGAGGAACCGGACGACGGGGACGGCGGGCGTCCCGAGATCGACCGGGGCGACCTGCGCGACCTCCTGCTCTCCTCGCTCCCCGAGGGCGCCGTCCGGTGGAACGCCAAGGCCGTCTCGTGCCGGGCGCTCGGGGACGGGAGGCACGAGGTGGTGCTCGCCGACGGCACGGCCTTCACCACCGGTCTGCTGATCGGCGCCGACGGCGCCTGGTCGCGCGTGCGCCCGCTGCTCTCGGCGCGGACCCCCGACTACACCGGCGTCTCGTTCGTCGAACTCGACCTGCACGACGCGGACGCCCGCCACCCGGACAGCGCCCGGTTGATCGGCGGCGGCATGTTCTTCGCGCTCGGTGAGGAGAAGGGCTTCCTCGCCCACCGGGAGACCGACGGCAGCCTCCACGTGTACGTCGCCCTGCGCACGCCGGAGGCGTGGCTGGGGACCGTCGACTTCACCGACGCCGGCGCGGCCAAGGCCGCGCTGCTGCGGCACTTCGACGGCTGGGACCCCGCCCTGCGCCGGCTCGTAGCCGACGCCGACGGCCCGCTCGTGCCCCGCCGCATCCACGCCCTGCCCGTACAGCACCGCTGGCCCAGGACCCCGGGGGTCACGCTCCTGGGAGACGCGGCGCACCTGATGTCGCCCTTCGCCGGGGAGGGCGCCAACCTCGCCCTCGCGGACGGGGCCGACCTGGGCCGTTGCCTGGCCGGGCATCCCGGCGACACGGAAGCGGCCCTGACGGCCTACGAGCAGATCCTCTTCCCGCGCTCCGAGGAGACGGCGCGGCAGTCGGCCGAGGGGCTGGAGACGATCTTCGCCCCCGATGCCCCGCAGCCCCTGGCCGACATGTTCGCCCGGTTCGACGCCGCCCCGAGGTGACCGGCGGACGGAGCCGCCGGACGCCACGGGCCGGGGCGCCGCAGTCGAAGGGGCCGTGACCGGCCGCCGCAGCGCCGCAGTGCCTCAGAGCCAGCCCGGCAGGACGAAGAGCAGCCACGTGACGGGTGGTGCGACGGCGGCCATGCACAGCCCCCACTGCATCAACCGCCGGAAGACCGCGCCGCGTTGCTCGGCCGGTGCGCTGGCCGTGACCAGCGCGCCGCTGGTGGAGATGGGCGAGGAGTCCACGACGGAAGAGGAGATGGCGAGCGCCGTGATCAGCCCCACCGCGCCGATCTCGCCGCTGAGGAGGAACGGGACGGCGATCGGGATGAGCGCGCCGAGTATCCCGGTGGTGGAGGCGAAAGCCGAGACCACGGAGCCGATGAGGCAGATCAGCAGGGCGCCGAGGAGCGGCGCTCCGATGCCGGCGACCTCCTTGCCGAGGTAGTCGATGGTGCCGATCCGCTCCATCATGCCGACGAACGTGACGATGCCGCAGACCAGCAGGACGGTGGACCAGGCGCAGCGGTCGACGGCCCCCTTGGAGGAGGCGGGGGAGACGAGCGACAGCACGACCGTCACCGTCATGGCGAGCAGTCCGACGTTCAAGTCGAAGAACAGGGCCCCGACGACCAGGCTCAGCAGGCCGAGCAGGGTGAGCAGCCGGGCCGTGTCGAGACGCGGGTCGGCGGCGGGGTCGGTGCCCGGTCCGGCGCCGGGTTGGGGGCCCGGCCGGGTGAGCGTGAGCGTGCCGGGCTCGGCCGCGGCGGCCGCGCCGGCCGAACCCCCGGCGGCGGATCCGCCGCCGGTGCTCGGTTCGTCGCCCGGCCCGGTGCGCGGTCCGTGGTGCGTTGCGGCGCGGGTGCCCGTGGTGCCGGGCGCGGGCGTCGGGTCCTGGGCCCGTCGGCCGATGAGCCGCCGCCCGCCGAAGAGCAGGAACACCACACCGCTGAGGACGACGTTGAAGGCGAAGGAAGCGGCGAAGAGCAGTGCGGGGTTGCCCGCCAGGCCGTTGCGTTCGACCACGCCGTTGGTGATGCTGCCGAAGATGCCGATCGGTGAGAAACCGCCGGCGCTCGCGCCGTTGATGACGAACAGGCCCAGCAGGACGGGATGGATCTTGTAGCGGGCGGCGAACCCCATGCCGATCGGGGCCACGATGGCGACGGCGGCCGGGACGACCGCGCCGACCGCGGTCAGTGCGGCCGTGATCAGGAACATCACCCAGGGGATGAGCGCGATCCTGCCGCGCACGGCCCGGGTCGAGGCGTGGACGAGCCAGTCCACCGTCCCGTTGTTCTTGGCTATGGCGAACAGGAACGTGACGCCGACGAGGACGACGAACAGATCGCCGGGGAAGCCCCCGAAGATGTCGTCCGCGGACTGGTCGAAGAAGAGGGTGCCGGTGATGAACGCGGCACCGATGGCGAGTGCTCCCATGTGCACTGAGGTGAACGTCGCGACGGTGAACACCAGTACCAGCGCGATGAGGGCTATGACGTGATCGGACACGAGGCTTCCTCGCCTTCGGTCGACGGTCGCTGTCCGGGCGCGCCGGGGCCGCTCGCCGGGGCGGGCCCGGGAGGCAGGGGCGCGGGGACAGGACGGGTGGAGGCGCGGCACACCGCCGACACCCCGTCAATTCCGTTATGCGGAATTGGAATTCCGTGATGAGGGGTATCGAAGACCCGCCCGACCGGGTTCGTCAAGAGGTGTCACGGAAGTTCCCCCACGGCCGGCGGCGGCCCGCCCCGCGCGTCCCGTCCCGCCGTCAGCCGCCCTGCGCGCGCCCCAGGGCCGCGCCCACCGTCGCCGCGGCCTCGCGCAGTGCCGCTCCGAAGGCGACCTGGGACTGGGCCGTCATCCTGCTGGTCGGGACGTTGATGCTGATGCTCGCCACCGGTACTCCGGTCTCCGGGACGACGGCCGCGGCGACCGCGGAGACGTCGTCGCGCCACTCGCCCGCGTTGGTCGCGTAGCCCCGCAGCCTGATCTCGGCCAGCTCGGCCCGCAGTCCGGCCGGGTCGACGATCGAGGTGTCGGTGAACCGGGCCAGTCCGTCGGCGATGTAGCGCTCCACGGTCTCGGCGGGGCCGGCCGCGAGCAGGGCCTTCCCGTTGGCCGAGGCGTGCGCGGGCAGGTTCTGGCCGAGCGGCAGGATGATGCGCACCGGTTTGCTCGTCTCCAGGCGCTCGATCAGGACGATGTTGCCGCCCTCCGGCACCGCGAGGTGCACGGTCTCGTCGGTCCGCCGCCGCAGCTCCTCCATCACCGGTACCGCGATGTCGCGCAGCCCCAGTTCGCCGGTGGCCTGCCGTCCCACGTGCAGGGCCTTGGTGCTGACCAGCCACCGGGTGGGGGCGCCGGACGCCGGACGGATCCAGCCCGCCGTGTGCAGGGTGAGCAGGGCGCGCTGCACCGTGCTCTTGGGCAGTTCCATGGCCCGCGCCAGGTCGGCCACGCCGATCGGCTGCCGCGCCGCGACCTCTTCGAGGACCCGCAGTGCGTTGAGGACGCTCTGCATCCATTGACTCCTTCAGTCGGCCGTGTCTAAGCTCCGCCGTGCCACTTGACGGTACACCGTGCCACATCATGGCACAAGCTCAGCGAGGAGCTCCGCACATGCCCACGCGCACCGGTCGCCACTTCCTCCAGATCCCCGGCCCCACGAACGTGCCGGACCAGGTGCTGCGCGCCATGGCCGCGCCCACCATCGACCACCGCGGACCCGAGTTCGCCGCGATGACGGCCCGTCTGCTCGACGTGGTCAAGCCCGTCTTCGGCACCTCGGGACCCGTCGTGATCTACCCCGCCTCCGGCACCGGCGCGTGGGAGGCCGCCCTCGTCAACACCCTCAGCCCCGGTGACCGCGTGCTGTGCTTCGAGACCGGGCACTTCGCCACGCTCTGGCAGGAGATGGCCGCCGCCCTCGGCCTCCACGTCACCCTCGTCCCGGGGGACTGGCGCCGCGGGGCCGACCCGGAGGAGCTCGCCCGGCGGCTCGCCGCGGACACCGCCCACCGCGTCAAGGCGGTCTGCGTCGTGCACAACGAGACCTCCACCGGCGTCACCAGCCGGATCGCCGACCTGCGCCGCGCCCTCGACGCCGCCCGACACCCCGCGCTGCTGCTCGTCGACACCATCTCCTCGCTCGGCTCCATCGACTACCGGCACGACGAGTGGGGCGTCGACGTCACGGTCGCCGGATCGCAGAAGGGACTGATGCTGCCGCCCGGCCTGAGCTTCAACGCCGTCAGCGACAAGGCGCTGGCCGCCTCGAAGACCTCCCGGCTGAAGAAGTCCTTCTGGGACTGGGCCCCCGTCCTCGAAGCGAACCGGCGGGGCTTCTTCCCCTACACCCCGGCCACCAACCTGCTCTACGGGCTGGCCGAAGCGCTGGACATGCTCGCCGCCGAAGGGCTGTCCCAGGTCTACGCCCGGCACGCCCGGCACGCCGCGGCCACCCGGGCCGCCGTCCGCGGCTGGGGGCTGGAAGTGCTGTGCGCCGACGAACGCGAGCACTCCGGCTCGCTCACCGCCGTGCTGATGCCCGACGGACACGACGCCGACAAGGTGCGCAAGATCATCCTGGAGCGGTTCGACATGTCGCTCGGCGCCGGGCTCGGCCGGCTCGGCGGCCGCGTCTTCCGGATCGGGCACCTGGGCCACTTCAACGACCTGACCCTCGCCGGCACGCTCGCCGGAGTGCAGATGGGCCTGGACCTCGCCGGCTTCCCGGTCGACCCGACCGGGCTCGGCGCCGCCCTGGAGGTCCTGCGCACCGGATGACGCCCGGCGCCGTACCGGCCCCGCTCCTCCGCCCGCCCCCCACCCCCTGCCCGCCGCCCCGCCCGACCACCGCCGTCCGTCCACCGCAGGAGCTGGAGCCGCGCCCATGACACCGCCCACCGCAGACACCCCCTCCGCCCGGCAGCCCGCCGCGGCACCCGCCGACCGCGACCTGGAACAGCGGTTGCGCCGCGACCTCGACGGTGACGTCGCCTTCGACGACTACACCCGCCACCTCTTCTCCCGCGACGCCAGCATGTACGCCATCACCCCGCGCGGCGTCGTCTTCCCCCGCCACTCCGGTGACATCGAGGCCGCCGTCGCCGCGGCGGCCGCGTACGGCGTCCCGCTGCTGGCGCGCGGTGCGGGCACCAGCCTCGCCGGGCAGACGGTCGGCCCCGGACTCGTCCTGGACCTGTCGCGCCACATGAACCGGGTCCTGGAGGTGGACCCCGAAGGCCGCACGGCGCTGGTGGAGAGCGGCGTCGTGCAGGACCAGCTCAACCGCGCCGCCGCCCCCCACGGGCTGATGTTCGGCCCCGACACCTCCACCAGCAGCCGCGCCACCATCGGCGGCATGATCGGCAACAACTCGGCCGGCAGCGGGTCGCTGCGCTACGGCATGACCATCGACCACGTCCGCGCCCTCGACGTCGTGCTCTCCGACGCCAGCACGGCCCGCCTGGAGCCCGTCGACGAGACGGAACGCAAGCGCCGCGCCGACCTGCCCACCCTGGAGGGACGGCTCTACCGGGAACTGCCCGAGCTCGTCCGGACCAACGCGGCCGCCATCGCCGAGGGGTTCCCGCGGTTCTGGCGCCGGGCCTGCGGCTACCGGCTGGACCGGCTGGCCCGCGACGACGTCCCGTTCGACCTCGCGAAGTTCGTCGTCGGCTCGGAAGGCACCCTCGCCATCGCCTCCCGCGCCCTGGTCGACCTGGTGCCCAGGCCCCGCCGCACGGTGATCGCCGTCGGCCACTTCACCTCCGTCGCCGGAGCCATCGAGGCCACCGAATCCGCGCTGTCCTGCGACCCGGCCGCCGTGGAGCTCATGGACCGCACGATCCTCGACCTCTCCCGGCAGAAGATCGAGTACGCCTCCCTGGGCGCCCTGCTCGAAGGCGACCCCGAAGCCCTGCTCTTCGTCAGCTTCACCGGCGAGGACGAGACCGAACTGCACGACCAGATGCGCCAGTTGACGACCCTGTGGAAGCGGCACGGGCACGGCTACCACACCCTCCAGGCCGTCACCCCCGCCCAGCAGGGCGCACTGCTCAAGGTCCGCAAGGCGGGCCTCGGGCTGCTGATGGCCGCGGGCGAGGGCACCCGCAGGCCGCTCGCCTTCGTCGAGGACACCGCCGTCGACCCCGCCCACCTCGCCGCCTACACGCGCCGCTTCAAGGAGATCCTGGACGGGCACGGCCTCACCGCGGGCTTCTACGGGCACTGCTCCGTCGGCTGCCTCCACATCCGGCCGTTCATCGACCTCGCCGACCCCGCCCAGGTCGCCACCATGCGGACGGTGGCCGAGCTGATCAAGGACCTCGTCACCGAGTACGGCGGCGTCAACTCCAGCGAACACGGAGACGGCCTCGCCCGCAGCGAGTTCAACCGGGAGATCTTCGGTGACACGCTCTACGAGGCGATGCGCCAGGTCAAGCGCATCTTCGACCCGCACGACCTGATGAACCCGGGCAAGATCGTGGACGCGCCCGCGATGACCGACCACCTCCGCGACGCCGCCCTGCCCCCCGCGCCCGAACTGCGCACCCGCCTCGCCTTCGACGTCGTCGGCGGCATGCGCGGCGCGGCCGACCGGTGCATGAACATCGGACTGTGCCGCAAGAGCGGCAGCGGCGTCATGTGCCCCTCCTACATGGCCACCCGCAACGAGGAGGACTCCACGCGGGGCCGCGCGGGCGCGCTGGTCAAGGCCCTGTCCGAACCCGACCCCCGCAAGGCCCTCGGCGACGAACGGCTGCACGAGGTCCTCGACCTGTGCCTGATGTGCAAGGCGTGCAAGAGCGAGTGCCCGCTCGGAGTGGACATGGCCTCGCTGAAGGCCGAGGCGCTCTCCCACCACCACGATCTGCACGGCGTCCCCCTGCGGTCCCGGATCTTCGGCTCGATCCGCTTCCTCAACCGCCTCGGCTCCGCCACCGCGCCCCTGTCCAACCTCCCGGGCACCCTGCGCCCGCTGCGCCTGCTCATGGGCCGCCTGCTCGGCATCACCCCGGCCAGGCCCCTGCCCCGCTTCGCCCGGCGCAACCTGGTGCGCTGGTTCCGCCGGCACCGCGCCGGGGCCGCGCCGCACCGGCCCGCGACACAGGGCGTCGTCACGTACCTCGCCGACTCCTTCACCACCTACACCGAACCCACCATCGGCAGCGCGGCCATCGAACTCCTCGAACACGCGGGCTGGGAGGTGAGGTTGGAGAACCGCGGCTGCTGCGGCCGGTCCAGCCTGTCCAAGGGGCTGATCGACGACGCCAACGAGAAGGCGTTCAAACTCGCCCACCTCCTCGCCGAGACCACCCCCGCCGGATCGCCCGTGGTCGGCTGCGAGCCCTCCTGCCTCATGACCCTGCGCGACGAGCACCTGGCGATGCTGCCGAACGACACGGCCGTCCAGGACGTCGCCGGACGCGTCCGCCAGGTCGAGGAACTCCTGATCGAAGCGCTCGACGACGGACGGCTGCGCCTGAGCGAGGACGCCTGGCCCGCCGGCAAGCGGCTCCTCTACCACGGACACTGCCACCAGAAGGCCGAGGTCGGGACGGCGGCCACCGTCGAGCTGCTGCGCCGCATCCCCGGCGCGGACGTGGTCGAGGTCGACGCCGGGTGCTGCGGGATGGCCGGCTCCTTCGGCTTCGAGGCGGAGCACTACGACCTCTCCATGCAGGTCGGCGCCGACCGGCTGTTCCCGGCGATCGAGGCGGAACCTGACGAGACCGTGATCGTCGCCACCGGGGTCTCCTGCCGCCAGCAGATCTTCCACGGCACCCGGCGCGACGCCTGGCACCCGGTCCAGCTGGTCCACGAGGCCCTGGCCGCTCCCGCGCCGCCCGCCGACCGGGGCTGACCGGAGGGGGTGATCATGGGGCGACCGGGTAGCCGCAGGGCGTGATCACGGTCGGTGTCGAAGAAGAGTACTTGCTGGTGGACCCGTACAGCGGGCTGCCCGTGCCCCTCGTGGAGGACGTGCGGCGCACGGCCGGCCTCGGCCCGCTCGCGGAGCGGGCCGAGGTCCAGGACGAGCTGCTGCAGGCCCAGGTCGAGGTGGCCACGCCCGTCTGTTCGAGCCTGGAGGAGGTGGGGGGCCACCTCCTGCGGCTGCGCCACGCGGTGGCCTCGGCCGCCGAGGCCAACGGCTGCCGGATCGCCGCCACCGGCGCGGCGCCCGTACGCGGAACCGGCCCGGTGCCCGTGACGCCGAACCCGCGCTACCTGCGGATGGTGGGGGAGGCCCGGCAACTGGTCGACGAACACCTGATCAGCGGCATGCACGTGCACGCGGCCGTCCCGGACCCCGAAACGGGCGTGGCCGTGCTGAACCGGATCCGGGGCTGGCTGCCGACCCTGCTGGCCATGTCGGCCAATTCGCCGCTCTGGGACGCGCAGGACACCGGCTTCGCCAGCTGGCGGACCATCGTCTTCGGCCGCTGGCCGGTCAGCGGGCCGCCGCCCCGCTTCGAGGGGATCGACGACTACGAACAGCGGCTGGAGGCCCTGGTGGCGTCCGGGGTGATCGCCGACCGGGGCCAGGTCTACTGGCAGGCACGGCTCTCCGACCGGTACCCCACCGTCGAGGTGCGGTGCCTCGACGTCCAGCTCAGGGCCGATGACGCTGTCATGTTCGCCGGCATCGTCCGCGCCCTCGTCGCCACCGCGATCGCCGACGAGAAGGCCGGCCTCCCCCTGCCCCGGTGCGCCCCGGAGCTGCTCCAGGCGGCGAACTGGCACGCCGCGCGGTACGGCCTCAACGGCACCCTCGTCGACCCCCACGGCCGCTCCCGCAGCAGCGGCGACGTGCTCTGCTCCCTGCTCGGCCACATCACGGCGGCCCTGGAGGACGCCGGGGACCTCCGACAGGTGAGCGCCCTCGTCCACCGGCTGCTGCGCGAGGGCACCCCCGCCGACCGCCAGCGCCGGGCCCTGGCCGAAGAAGGCATGCCGGGGGTCATCGGCCTGGTCACGGACGCCGCCGCGGCCGCGTGAGAGCCCGCCGAGCCGTCCGGCGCGACCGGCGCGGGGCTGACGGAGGTGGCCCCGGCACACGGGTTGCTCGTACGCTTCCGGGAGCGAAGATCGTGACCGAAGGGCGGGCCCGTGGACGAACCGGACGAACAGCCAGGCTCCCGCGGTACCGGACCGACGCCGGCCGGGTCCGTGCCGGGGCCGCCGGTGGTGCGCGTCGCGGGAGAGCTGGACGCGGACCGGGCGGGCGCCGTGCTCACGGAGCTGATCCGGGCCGTGGCCACCGGGAGCGGCGACGTCGTGGCCGACGTCAGCGCCGTCACGTTCTGCGACTCCAGCGGCCTGAACGCGCTGCTGCGGGCCCGCATGGCGGCCGGGGAAGCCGGCCGCCGGTTGTGCCTGGCCGGTGCGAACCCGCAGCTCGAACGCCTCTTGGAGCTCACCGGCGTGCGGCCCCTGTTCCCCGTCGTACCCGTGCCGTAGCGGCGGGCGGCGGGAGGGGCCGCCGAGGGGGCGGCCCGGAAGCGCCCGTCACGTGGTGAGGCGGCTGTTCCCGTCGTGGTGGCCGTCCGCCGCTTCGTCGTTGAACCAGTAGTCGCCGGCGGCGAGGTAGCGGAACGAGTGGCTGGCCTTGGCCGGCAGGGCCACGGTGACGGCCCGGGTGCCGTCGGGGCGCGGCCGCAGTTCGTGGGCGCCGGGCGTCCAGGCGTTGAAGTCGCCGACGACACTGACCGGGCCGGGCGGAGTCTCGGCGGGCAGGACGAAGGTGACCTCGGTGCGGTCTTCCCGGTGCGTGTGTTCGAGCACGGCACAACTCCAGACGGGTCGTATCGGGGTGAGCGGACGCTCCGGCTTCATGATGGCGCCGCCGGCCCCGGCCCGCCGGACGGCGCCCCGTACACCCGCCGTCACTTTCGGCCCCGAAATGATGCGGAGCGTCACCGGGGCTGCGAAGGTGGAGGAGCGCTGCGAGGCACCGGTGTAGCCCCGGACCGCCACGCAGTGGGCCCGCCCGGCGTTGCACCCCCGGGCGGGCCCTGCCACGCCCGCCGACACACGAAGGGGCCGCCACGGATGAGCGGAGGGGACGACGAGGGGACGGCGCCCGTACCCGGCCACGAGCGCCCGAGCGGCGTGAGCGACGCGACGGTCGAGGCGCTCGGCGCCCTGTCGAAGGCGCTGGAGACCACGGAACGGGCCCGCGGCCACCTCTACGGCTTCCACCAGCTGACCGGGACGGCCGACCTCGAACTCGACGACGCGGTCCGGCTCCTGCGCCGGGCGGGCCACCACCGCGAGGCGGACACCGTCGAACGGGAGATCCTCGGCCGCAACGTCATCCCCGGGCACTGGACGTTCCAGATCGTCGAGGCCTACGACGCGACGTACCACCGGCCGTTCACCGAGCTCGAACAGCGGCTCGTCCGCGACCTCGCGGGCGGCCGGGACCACCTCTACGAAGCCGAGCTGAAGGAACGGCGCCGCACACCGGGCCATCCGGACCACACCGCGGGACCGCCGCAGAGCGCCGGAGCCGGCTGAGGCCCCGGCTCCGGCGCTCCGCGGCCGGGCGGGGTCAGCCGGGCCAGGTGCCCGTCACGCGGCGGGTGGCGACGGCGCCGGAGCGGTCCACGGCGGCCTTGACGACGGCGAAGATCGCTCCTTGCAGCGCGGCCGCGATGAGGATCTGCTTCCAGGTGCGGTCCTCGTCGGTGGCGTTGGGGGCGTCGCCCTCGCCCTCGATCAGCTTCCACGCCTGCTTGAACGCGGCCCCGGCGAGCATGCCGCTCGCGGCGCCGAGCGCGAGGCCGACCGGCTTGTAGGCGATCTTGGCGCGGTTCACTTGCGGCCCCGGTTGCGTCGGATCAGCAGGAACACGGCCACGGCCGCGCCCGCCACGAGCAGCGGGGTCCGATTGGCCCGTGCGGCGGACGCCGCCTGCCCGGCCCGCTCCAGCACCGGGTCGGGCGTCTTCTCGGCCGCCAGCTGACCGGCCCTGGCCGTGGTCTCGCGCACCTGGGCGGCGGCCTGGGAGGCCTTCTCCAGCAGTGGATCGGGCGTCTTGTCCCGCACCAGCTGCGCGGCCTGTCCGGCCTTCTCGCGGATCTGCCCGGTCACCAGTTCGGCCTTCTCCGCGGCGTCCTGCTTCACCGCGGCCGTCTTCTCCTTCGCCTGCGCCTTCACGTCGGCCTTGCCCGCCAGCGCCTCGACGGTCTGGCCGAGCTCGTCGCGGGTGTGCGCGATCTGCTCGCGCAGTTCCCCGGGCGTGGGGGTGGACTCGTTGCGGGGCTGGTCGCTCATCGGTGTGCCTTCTCCTTGATCTCGGCCACGTCGGCCTTGATGCTGTCGATGGTCTGCTCGGGCGCGGGGGCACCGGCCCGTGCGATCTGCTTCTTCCCGGCCAGGGCCAGCACGGCCGCCGTGGCGGCCAGCAGCGCGGTGACGATCAGGGCCGAGGCCCACACGGGCAGCACCAGGGCCAGCGCGGCGATCACCGCCACCACCAGGGCCTGCGCCGTCAGGATCCCGACCAGCCCGGCTCCGCCGAACAGGCCGCCGCCCACCCCGAAGCGCTTGCCCTTCTGCGTCATCTCCGCCCGCGCGAGCTGCATCTCCTCGCGCACCAGCTCCGAAATCTGCTGCGAAGCACGCGAGACCAAGACGCCCACCGAGTCGTCGGTGACGCCGGCCCGCTGCCCGGTCGTACTCGTCGTCGTACTCACGATCCGTCCACCTCACCGCGTTGTGGCCGCGTCCTGGACCCGGCCCCGTCCCGTTCGCACCGGCCGGCACACCGCGTACCGGGTACAGGTGCGCCGGGGTGCCGTCGGCCTCACAGCGCGGCTACCCAGGAACCGCTGGGTCACCCGCCTTCGGCCCGCCCGGAGTGATCCCGTCCGGCCGCGTACGGGCGTACGGACGGCCAGGCATACGGGCGGCCGGACGGACCGGCGGCCCGATGGCCGCCGCGCGGTCACTCCATCCGGCGCCGGTCCTCGTCGCTCCACGCGCGGGTGTCGCGCGGCCGGACGTACGGCTCCTCGTCCTTCGGCATGCCGCCGGCGATGGCGCGCTGGCGGGTCATCTCCGCGTCGAACTCCAGGCCGAGGAGGATGGCGAGGTTGGTGATCCACAGCCACACCAGGAAGATGATCACGCCGGCGACGGTGCCGTACGTCTTGTTGTACGAGGCGAAGTTCGCGACGTAGAAGGCGAAGCCCGCCGAGGCGGCCATCCAGATCAACAGGGCCAGCAGGCTGCCCGGGGTGATCCACTTGAACCCGCGGCCCTTGGCGTTCGGGGCGGCCCAGTACAGCAGCGCGATCATGACCGTGACGAGCAGCACCAGGACCGGCCACTTCGCGATCGACCACACGGTCAGCGCGCTGTCGCCGATCCCCAGGGCGGCGCCGGCCTGCCGGGCCAGCCCTCCGGTGAAGACCACGATCAGGGCGCTGGCGCAGGCGAGGACCATCAGGGTCACGGTCAGGGCGAAGCGCAGCGGCAGGATCTTCCACACCGGCCGCCCCTCGGGCACGTCGTAGACGGCGTTGGAGGCGCGGATGAACGCGGCGATGTAACCGGAGGCCGACCAGAGCGCCACGAGCAGGCCGACGACGGCCAGCAGGGAGCCGACGCCGCTGCGCCCCTGCAACTGCAGGACCGCGTCGCTGATGACGTCCCGGGCCGATCCGGGCGCCAGTTTCTGCAGGTTGTCCAGGACCCGCTGGGTCGTGGACTCGCCGGCCAGGCCCAGCAGGGACACCAGGACCAGGAGGGCGGGGAAGAGGGCCAGCACGCCGTAGTAGGTCAGGGCCGCCGCCCGGTCGGCCAGTTCGTCGGCCGTGAACTCCTTGACCGTCCCGCGCAGCACGGCCTTCCAGGACTTCTTGGGGAGTTCGGTGGGCTGGTCGGGTGCCCGCTCCTCCACTTCCGGGTCCGGTCCCGCGCCACTGTCGTTCCCGGCGGTGTCCGGACGGTCGTCGTCCCCGGCACCGCGGCCTGCCTGCGAAATGCGTGTCATACCCTGCGGCTTTCCACCGCCGCGGGACTCATGTCACCGATCGGGCGGCAATCGCGGCCGGCGCCTCGACGGCGTCCGACGGGCCGGACGGGGGCCCGGCTCCGGCACGGGGGTGCCGAAGGGGCGGCCAGGGTGCCGAAGGCCGAGCGGGGTGTGAAAGGGGCGAGCAGGGTGTGTGGCGTCCGGCCCGGACCCCACGGGTCCGGGCCCCGCTCAGGTCTGGAGGGCGGCCGCGGCCACGTCGGGGTGGACGCAGAGCGCCCGGTCCGTTCCGGTCAGGGCCAACAGCCGGGCCAGTACGGGGGAGGGGCCGGCGACGCGCAGATCGGTGAGTTGCCGGACGCGCAACAGCACGCTCAGACAGGTCGAATCCGCGAAGGTGACCTGCTCCGCGTCCAGGATCACGATGTGGTGGGAGGCCGCGGCCTGGCCGAGCGCCGCCTCCAGCGGCGGGAGCGTGTCGACGTCGAGGTCACCGCGCGCCTGCACCACCCAAGCCGCCCCCGACGCGTGCTGGTAGCCCAGCGGGCCGGCGCCCGTACCGGATCCGGTGCCGCCGCTCATCTCGTCGGCCGCGCAGCCGGGCGCGCCCCGCGGCCCCTCGGGCGAGCGGAGACCACAGAGGGCTCGCGAACCGGCGGCCCGAACGCCCCGGTTGCCGCCGCGCCGGCCAACGCTACGCCGCTGCCGGTCGGGAACCGGGGTCGGCGGCCAGCTGGCGTTCCTTCTCGCCCAGCCCGCCCCAGACGCCGTACGGTTCCGCCACGCGCAGGGCGTGCTCCAGGCAGCGGGCGCGCACGGGACACGTCCCGCACACGGACTTGGCCGCCTCCTCGCGCTCCGCCCGTTCCCGGCCCCGCTCGCCCTCGGGGTGGAAGAACACCTCCGCGCCGAGACCCCGGCACGCGGCCTCCGTCTGCCATGTCCAGTGGTGCTCCGCCCGTCCGGGCAGATGCGACACCTTTGCGATCCCCATTGCTCTCCTACGGCCGGGTCGTCGAACTCACGCCTTCCCCCGGTCGTCTGGCCGCGAAGCGCTGTTCGAAACCCGACTCTCCGGATCGCTCCCGGCGCCGGCGCGCACCCCGGCTGCCCGCATGTCCCGGGCCCGCGGCGTCGTAAGCACGTCGATCGTGGGTAGGCGCCCGCCATGACTGCCAATGAAATGCTCGCGGCCGAAGGCCAGGGATCGCTGTTCCTCATCATCGCCGGAGTGGTCCTGGTGGCCCTCCTGATCGGCGCCTTCTGGTACGGCAGCCGGCGCAACGCCCGGCGCGGGGCCCCCGCCCGCCCGGCCGAACAGAACCCCGTGGCGCAGAGCCGCCAGGACTCCTGGGAGACGCCGGAGGGCGACGAGAGCGGCCGGGGCCCCCACACCGACCCCCGCGTCTGACCGAGGGGCCGGTCAGGGGCGGCGCGAAAGCGGCGCCGGGCGGGCGGGTGCGCGCGGCGCCGCAGCTCGTCGTGGACCATCCGGCCGACGAGCGCGCCGCCGCCCCCGGCAGGAGCGCGGTTCACGGGACCCGGCCGCCGAGCAGCAGCCACGGGTACCACCAGAAGGGCAGCACGCCGACCGCCACCGCGACCAACCCCGGGGCCGGGGCGTCGTGCCACGGTGGCGAGACGGCCGACAGGTAGAGGACGCCGATCAGTGCGGCCGGCCACAGCACGTGCCGCCACCGGCCCCGCGGTCGTGCTCCGCCACGCCTGACCGGGCAGGGCGAACAGGTGCCCGATCTCCATCCGGGCGGCGGGCGGGCCCCCCAGCCCGTCCCGGGGCCATTGCGCGAACCCCTGCCCGTCGGCCGCGTCCGCCGCGGAGACGACGATCAGCAGCGGCACCGGCGTCAGGAACCCGAGGACGGAAGGCCGGCGACCGCTGCCACGGGTCGAGCCGGCGAGATGGCCGCTCCAGCTGCCGCTGTACCCGCGGTAGGACCTTTCCGCGCGCGGACTCCAGCGGATCCGGTCGCGGACCGGGGGCTGACCGGGTGTCCGTGGCCGTACTCGGCCTGGCATGCTGTGGCCATGGATGAGACGCATGACCGGAAGGACGTCGCGGTCGTCACCGCGGTGGGAGAGTTCGACGCGGAGACGCTGGGGCCGATCCGTGCGGAGCTGTTCGCCGCCGCCGAAACCCACCGGGTCGTCGTCCTCGACGCCGCGGCCCTGAACTTCGCCGACTCGTCGTTCTTGAACCTGCTGATCCAGCTCCACCGCGCCACCCTGCTGAGGATCGCCGCCCCTCCGCACCAGCTGTCGCGGCTCTTCGAGATGACCGGAGCGGACCAGCTCTTCGACGTCCGCCCCACCCTGGCCGAGGCCGTCCGGTCCTGATCGGGGCGGCGGCCGACACCGGGCCGACCCGGTACGGCCCCACCGGCAGGACCCCGCGTCACGGGCCGCGGCCGCGGGGCGGGACGTCGCGTGACGACGCCCCGAGGACCGCGCCTGCCGGCGCTGTGCGAGTATCACCAGGTTCGGCGCGTCCGCAGACAGGCGAGGGAGACATGACGCAGGCACCAGGGGACGGCGCTCCACGGGGCCGTGCGCAGACGCCGGTGGACGTCCCCGCGGCCATGGGGCTCGCCGGGTCCGAGCTGCCCTCGACCGTGGCCGAGGCCCGGGAGACGGTGGCGGCGCTGCTGGAGAAGTCCGGCCTGCCGTTGGACGACCGGACCGTGACGGACGCGCTGATGGTCACGTCCGAGCTGGTCACCAACGCGATCCGGCACGGCGGCGGCCTGACCGGCTTCCACGCCGATGTCCACGACGGCGGCCTGTCCGTCTCGGTGGCCGACCGCAACCCCGCCCCGCCCGTCACCCAGACCAGCCCCGCCGCCGGCTTCCGGATCGGCGGATACGGCTGGCCCCTGGTCCACAGCCTGGCCGACCGCGTCACCGTCACGCCCCACGGGGCGGGCAAGGTCATCACCGCGACGCTGCCGCTCACCTGAGCCGACCGTACCGGCCGGGCGCAGTGCACCTGGTGTTCGAACGGACGGGGCGGGGCTCCACCCACACGGGTGGAGCCCCGCCCCGTCCGCGCACGCCCCGCCGGACGCCCCGGGCGGGGACCGGCCCCGCGGACGCGCCGCGCGGAGCCGGAGAGCGGCTCGAACCGCCCGGCTTCGGAGGCCGACCCGGGTGTGGTGGACTTAGCCCCGGGACGCCCGAAGATCGGGGGTGTGGCCTGGGCACAGGGAATGGGGCTGGGATGGTCAAGCCGGCGGATACGCGCGCGGGTGTCATGGCTGCGGGGGCAGTGGGGGAACCGGAGCTGCGTCAGCTGCTCGCCGGGCTGACGGCGGTGCGCGACGGAGACTTCGGCACCCGGCTGCCGGACGAGGCCGACGGCCTCCTGGGGGAGATCGCGACGGTCTTCAACGGGATGGTGGACCAGCTCTCCCTCTTCACCTCGGAGGTGACCCGGGTCGCCCGGGAGGTCGGCACCGAGGGGACGCTGGGCGGCCAGGCCGAGGTGCCCGGAGTCTCCGGCACCTGGGCCGATCTCACGGACTCCGTGAACGCGATGGCCGGCAACCTGACCACCCAGGTCCGCGACATCGCCCAGGTGGCCACCGCGGTGGCCAGGGGCGACCTGTCCCAGAAGATCGACGTCGCGGCCCGCGGCGAGATCCTGGAGCTGAAGGACACCGTCAACACGATGGTCGACCAGCTGTCCTCCTTCGCGGACGAGGTCACCCGCGTGGCCCGCGAGGTGGGCAGCGAGGGCCGGCTCGGCGGCCAGGCCGAGGTGCCGGGCGTGGCGGGCGTGTGGCGCGACCTCACCGACTCGGTGAACTTCATGGCCGGCAACCTGACCGACCAGGTCCGCAACATCGCCCAGGTGACCACGGCCGTCGCCAAGGGCGACCTCTCCCAGAAGATCGCCGTGGACGCGCGCGGCGAGATCCTGGAGCTGAAGAACACCATCAACACGATGGTCGACCAGCTGTCCGCGTTCGCCGGCGAGGTCACCCGCATGGCCCGCGAGGTCGGCACCGAGGGCATCCTCGGCGGCCAGGCCGACGTGAAGGGCGTCTCCGGCACCTGGCGCGACCTCACCGACTCGGTCAACTTCATGGCCGGCAACCTGACCTCGCAGGTGCGCTCCATCGCCCAGGTGGCGACCGCCGTGGCCCAGGGCGACCTCTCGCAGAAGGTCCGGGTGGACGCCCGGGGCGAGATCCTCGAACTCAAGACCACCATCAACACGATGGTGGACCAGCTCTCGGCCTTCGCCGACGAGGTGACCAGGGTGGCCCGCGAGGTGGGCACGGACGGCCGGCTCGGCGGCCAGGCCGACGTGAAGGGCGTCTCCGGCACCTGGCGCGACCTCACCGACTCGGTCAACTTCATGGCCGACAACCTGACGGCCCAGGTGCGCTCCATCGCCGAGGTGACCACCGCCGTGGCCCAGGGCGACCTGACGCAGAAGATCCGGGTGGACGCCCGCGGCGAGATCCTCGAACTCAAGGAGACCATCAACACGATGGTCGACCAGCTCTCGGCCTTCGCCGACGAGGTCACCCGCGTCGCCCGCGAGGTCGGCACCGAGGGCAACCTGGGCGGCCAGGCCACCGTGCGCGGAGTGTCGGGCACCTGGAAGGACCTCACCGACAACGTCAACGTCATGGCCTCCAACCTGACGGGCCAGGTGCGCTCCATCGCCCAGGTCGCGACGGCGGTGGCCCGCGGCGACCTGTCGCAGAAGATCACGGTGGAGGCGAAGGGCGAGGTCGCCGCGCTGGCCGGGGTCATCAACACGATGGTCGACACGCTCTCCGCGTTCGCCGACGAGGTCACCCGCGTCGCCCGCGAGGTCGGCACGGAGGGCCGGCTCGGCGGCCAGGCCCGGGTGCCGAACGTGGCGGGCACGTGGAAGGACCTCACCGACAACGTCAACTCCATGGCGAACAACCTGACCGGGCAGGTCCGCAACATCGCCCTGGTCACCACCGCCGTCGCCAACGGAGACCTGTCCAAGAAGATCGACGTCGACGCCCGCGGCGAGATCCTGGAGTTGAAGACCACCATCAACACGATGGTCGACCAGCTGTCCTCCTTCGCCGCCGAAGTCACCCGCGTCGCCCGCGAGGTGGGCAGCGAGGGCCGGCTCGGCGGCCAGGCCGAGGTGGAGGGCGTCTCCGGCACCTGGAAGCGGCTCACCGAGAACGTCAACGAACTCGCCGGCAACCTGACCCGGCAGGTCCGGGCCATCGCCGAGGTCGCCAGCGCCGTCGCCGAGGGCGACCTGACCCGTTCCATCACCGTCGACGCCTCGGGCGAGGTCGCCGAACTCAAGGACAACATCAACTCGATGGTCGGCTCGCTGCGCGAGACCACCCGGGCCAACCAGGAACAGGACTGGCTCAAGTCCAACCTGGCCCAGATCTCCGGCCTGATGCAGGGCCACCGCGACCTCGCGGTCGTCGCCGAACTCGTCATGGACGAACTGGCCCCCCTCGTGGACGCCAGCTACGGCGCCTTCTACCTCGGCGAAGAGGCCGAAGGCCAGTCCTGGCTCACCCTGATCGGCTCCTTCGGGCGCCCCGCCGACCGGCCCGCCAGCACACGGCTGCGGCACGGCGAGACCCTGGTCGGGCAGGCCGCGCGCAGCCGCCGCATCCTGACCACCGCCAACGTGCCGCCCGGCTACCTCATCTCCTCCGGGCTGGGCGGAGCCGCCCCCGCCCACCTCATCGTGCTGCCCATCCTCGTCGAGGACCAGGTCCTCGGCGTGATCGAGCTCGCCTCCTTCAACCCCTTCACCCCGGTGCACCGCGACTTCCTCGGACGGCTGATGGAGACCGTGGGCGTCAACGTCAGCACCATCGTCGCCAACGCCCGCACCGACGAACTCCTCGGCGAGTCCCAGCGCCTCACGGGCGAGCTGCAGGCCCGGTCCGAACAGCTCCAGGTCCAGCAGGACGAACTCCAGCGCTCCAACGCCGAACTGGAGGAGAAGGCCGCCCTCCTCGCCAGCCAGAACCGCGACATCGAGACGAAGAACCTGGAGATCGAACAGGCGCGACAGGAGCTGGAGGACCGGGCCCAGCAGCTCTCCCTGGCCTCCAAGTACAAGTCGGAGTTCCTGGCCAACATGAGCCACGAACTGCGCACCCCGCTGAACAGCCTGCTCATCCTCGCCCAGCTCCTCTCCCAGAACCCCTCCCGCAACCTCACGCCCAAGCAGGTCGAGTACGCGGGCATCATCCACTCCGCGGGCTCCGACCTCCTCCAGCTCATCAACGACATCCTCGACCTCTCCAAGGTCGAGGCCGGCAAGATGGACATCAACCTGGAGCGGGTCTCCCTCAAGCGGCTCCTCAACTACGTGGAGGCCTCGTTCCGGCCGCTGACCAGCCAGAAGGGGCTCGACTTCGACATCACGAGCGCGACCGGCGTGCCCGCGGACCTGCTCACCGACGACGCCCGCCTCCAGCAGATCCTGCGCAACCTGCTCTCCAACGCGGTCAAGTTCACCGAGCACGGCCGCGTCCAGGTCCGGATCGAACCGGCCACCGCAGCGGAGCTCCCCGCCGAGCTCGCCCAGTCCGGCTCCGTGGTGGCCTTCCGGGTCATCGACACCGGCATCGGCATCGCCGAACAGCAGCTGGAGGTCATCTTCGCCGCGTTCCAGCAGGCCGACGGCACCACCAGCCGCAAGTACGGCGGAACCGGCCTCGGCCTCTCCATCACCCGCGAGATCGCCCGGCTCCTCGGCGGCGTGGTCACCGCCCGCAGCGTGCCCGGCGAAGGCTCCACGTTCACCCTGTACCTGCCCGTCTCCCGGCCCGACTTCACGGACCGGGACGCGCCCGTCCCCGCCCTGGAGGGAGCCGACAGGCCCACCGCCGATCCGCGCGACGGCGACGCCGCACCGCCGGACGAGAACCGGCGCGCCCGGCGCCTCCTGGTGATCGAGCGGCGCAGCAACGGCCTCCTCAGCCTCGTCGCGGAGAGCGCCGCGGCCGACCTGACCGCCGGCCGGGAGACCAGCGGACCGGCCGGTCGCGCCGAGGTCGTGACCGCCGTCACCGCGGCGGACGCGGCGGCCGTCCTCGCGCAGTCCCCCTTCCACTGCGTGGTCCTCGAACTGGGCGCCGACGGAGAGGCCCTGCGCTTCCTCCAGGCCCTGGCCGGGGACACCGCGCTCGCGTCCCTGCCGGTCCTCGCGCACGACAACCGCCGCATGACCCGGGCCCAGCAGGACGAGATCGCCCAGCGCGCCGCCGTCCAACCGCTCGAAGTCCTCTCCAGCCTCGACGAACTGCGCGAACGCATCGCCCTGCACCTGTCGGCGGACCGCCCCGGCGACGTCCTGCCCCTGGTGCGGCCCGACGCCGAGGTCCCCGCACCGGAGCACGCCGTCGTCGACACCAGCCTCGTCGGCCGGTCCGTCCTCGTGGTCGACGACGACCCCCGCAACCTGTACGCGATCAGCGGCATCCTCGAACTGCACGGCCTGCGGGTCCTGCACGCCGAGAACGGCCGCAAGGGCATCGAGACCCTGACCAGCACCCCCGGCATCGACCTGATCCTGATGGACGTGATGATGCCGGAACTGGACGGCTACGCGGCGACCGCCGAGATCAGGCGCATGCCCGCCTACGCCGACCTCCCGATCATCTCGGTCACCGCCAAGGCCATGCCCGGGGACCGGGAGAAGAGCCTGGCCTCCGGGTCCAGCGACTACGTCACCAAGCCCGTCGACGCGAACGACCTCATCCTCCGGCTGCGCCGCTGGCTGCTGCCGCAGGAGCCCGCGGACGCGCCCCGTGCCTGACCCCGCAGCCCAAGCCGCCCCCACGGAGGAAGCCGACGTACGGTGAACAGCCTTCCCGACGAACCCCCAGCACCCCGGCCCCACGACACCGCCGGGCCCGACGCCCCCGACGGGGCGCCGGCGGTGCCCGCCGCACGCCGGCCCGGTGGCGCGCCCCTGCCCGACGTACCCGCGCCGGACCGCGCCACCGGTCCCGCCGAGCCGGGCCGGCTCGCCGCCACCGTGGAGCGGCTGCGCAAGGAGGCCCAGGAGGCCCAGTCGGCCGCCGACGGCCGGGCCCTGGTCGAGATGGCCAAGGGCATCCTCGTGGGCCGATTGGGCTGCGGACCGGCCGAGGCGGCCCGCCAGCTGGCCACACTGGCCGAGCAGTCCGGCGGCACCGTGCTCGGCCTCGCCGTCGACGTCATCAACCGGGCCGCCCGCGACCGGGTCGGCGAGGTGGCCCAGCAGTTCCTGAAGAGCGCCGTCGACGGACCCGCCGGGGACGACGCGGCCTCCGTACGGCTGCGGACCGCCGAGAGCGGGGTGCTCGCGGCCACCGACTCGCAGGCCGTCGCCGCCGCCCTCCTGGAGAACGCGCTCAGCCCCCTGGGCGCGCACGCCGTGGCGATCTGGGTGGCCGGTCCCGACTCCTCCCTCACCCTGGTCGGCCAGGCCGGCTTCACCCAGGAGGACGCCGCCCGCTGGCGGTACGTCCCGCCCGAGGTCGCCACCTGCGCCCGGCTCGCGCTGACCCGCCGGGACCTCGCCGTCGTCACCAGCCTCGCGGAATCCGGCATCCCCAGCATCGGCCGGAGCCGGCACCCCGACAGCGGCCGCGTCGTGGTCCCCGCGGGCACCGGGGGACGCATCCACGGCGTCCTGGAGATCGCGTGGCCCGAAGCGCTGCCCCCGCAGCCCCCGCGGATCCTGCGCCAGCTGGAGGCGCTGGCCGAACTGTGCGCCCGCACCCTGGAAGAGCGGACACCGCACGCGGCGGCCACCGCCCCCGGCGCCCCCCAACCGGCCGTCGTCGCCGAACTCGCCGACCTCGCCGACCACCTCCACGACCCCGCGCTCGTCCTCACCCCCAGC
Organism: Streptomyces subrutilus; assembly: GCF_008704535.1. Classification (NCBI taxonomy): domain Bacteria; kingdom Bacillati; phylum Actinomycetota; class Actinomycetes; order Kitasatosporales; family Streptomycetaceae; genus Streptomyces; species Streptomyces subrutilus. The sequence continues at coordinate 714,356 of NZ_CP023701.1, read as the reverse complement.
CTCGACGCCGACGGGCGCCTGGCCGACTTCCGCATCCACCACACCAACAGCCGCTTCATCGACCCCGCGGGCCGGCCCCGCTCGCTCGTCACCGGAGCCCGCTTCCTGGAGGCCTACCCGGCGGCCGCCGAGAACAGCGGCCTCTTCGGCACGCTGGAGCACGTCTACGCCACCGGAGAGCCCTGCCAGGCCGTGCGCACCGCCCTGACTGCCTTCGTCGACGACGTCCCCCTCACCACCGTCGCCGACGTGGGCATCAGCCGCCACGGTCCCGCGCTCCTGCTCATCTGGAAGATCGAGGACGAGACGGCCCGGCTCGCCAGCCTGCTCCAGCACGCACAGCGGCTCGGCCGGGTCGGCGGCTTCGAACAGAACACGCACACCGGGGAGATCAGCTGGAACGGGCAGCTGTTCACCCTCTTCGGGCTCCCGCCGACCGCCTCGCCCGTTCCCCTGGAGGACCTGGCGGCCCACGCCCACCCCCACGACGTGAACTCCATCGGCCGGTTCCTGCGGACGCTGCTGCACCGCCGGCGCGAGTCGTCCGTGGACTTCCGGCTGCTGCGCCCCGACGGCATCACCCGCCACATCCGCATGGTGGCCGAACCCGTCCTGGACGACCACGGCCGCCTCTACGCGGTACGCGGCGCCTGCCAGGACGTCTCCGCGCAGCACTGGACCGAGGTGGCCCTCGCGGCCACCCGCGACCAACTCGCCGACAGCGAGGCCGAATCCGCCGACCGCAGCCAACTCGCGCTGCAACTCCAGCACGCCATCATGCCCCCGGCCCCGGCCCCGCTGGAGGTGCCCGGCATCCGCATCGCCGTGCGCTACCGCCCGGCCGAGTCGGAGTCGCTGGTGGGCGGGGACTGGTACGACTCCGTCGTCCTGCCCGACAACAAGATCCTGCTCAGCGTCGGCGACGTCGCCGGCCACGGCATCCAGGCCGCCACCGGCATGGTCGTCCTGCGCAACGCCCTGCGCGGCCTCGCCGTCACCGGCGCCGGGCCCGCACAGCTGCTCTCCTGGCTGAACACCGTCGCGTTCCACCTCACCAGCCACCTGACCGCCACCGCCGTCTGCGGGATCTTCGACCCGCAGACCCGCACCCTGCGCTGGGCCCGCGCCGGCCACCTGCCGCCCGTCCTCATCCGGGGCGCGCAGGCCCGGGCGTTCCCCCTCGTGCCCGGCCTGCTCCTGGGCGCCCTGCCCGAGACGGCGTTCACCGAGGAGGAGGTACAGCTCGAAGCCGACGACGTCCTGCTCATGTACACCGACGGCCTCGTCGAACGCCGGGACATCGCGGTCACGGACTCCCTCAAGCAGCTGCTCACCGTGGCCTCGCGGACCGCGGACTCGCTGGACAAGCGACTCGACAACCTGCTGACCTACAGCGCCTCCGACACGGACGACGACACCTGCCTCATCGGCATCGAGGTGCGCTGACCGCGCGGGCCCCCGCTCCCCGAGACCGGGGCGCGGGCCCGGGCCCGCGCCCCGGTCCCGGGCTCGGCCGGACGCACGGCGGCCCGGCCGGGACATCCCGGCCGGGCCGCCGTGCGCCCCGCTCGCGCTCCTCCGCTCAGGACACGATGTCCTTGCGGGAGAACCCCCGGAAGGCCAGGGCGAAGAGCACCACCGCGTACGTCACCGACACCGCCGTGCCCTTGATCATCCCGCCCCACTCCAGCTGCGGCTGCAACGCGTCCGCCCAGGCGAACTGCCAGTGCGCCGGCAGGAACTCCCGCCACGAGCCCAGGGCCGTCACCGCGTCCAGCACGTTGCCGACGATCGTCAGCCCGACCGCGCCGCCGACCGCGCCCAGCGGCGCGTCCGTCCGCGTCGACAGCCAGAACGCCAGCCCCGCCGTGACCAGCTGCGACACGAAGATGAAGCCGACCGCCACCGCGAGCCTCGGCACGGTGTCCGCGGCCGCCAGCGACCCGCCCGTCGGCAGCTTCAGCGGTGCCCAGCCGTACGCGGCCGTGCCCACCGCCAGTGCCACCAGTGGCAGCAGCACCATCGCCGCCAGGCTGAACCCCAGCGCCACCACGAGCTTGCTCCACAGCAGCCGGGCCCGGGGCACGGGCGAGGCCAGCAGGTAGCGCAGCGACGACCAGCTGGCCTCCGAGGCCACGGTGTCCCCGCAGAACAGCGCCACCGGCACCACCAGCAGGAAGCCGGCCGAGACGAACAGGCAGGTGGCCGCGAAGTTCGCGCCCGAGGCGGTGGCCGTGTCGATCAGGCTGATCCGGCCGTTGCCGCCGCCCGGACCGTCGTCCGGTCCACCGCCCACCGCGAACGCGATGACCATGACGAACGGCAGCGCGGCCAGCACCCCGCCCATCACCAGCGTCCGCCGCCGGCGCCACTGCCGCAGCGCCTCCACCCGCAGCGGCAGGGTGCGGCCGGCCCGGTAGCCGGCCGCGGTCTCCTGGACGGCACTCATGCCGAACCTCCGATCAGCGTGAGGAACGCGTCCTCCAGCCGGCGGTGCGGCCCCACTCCGGTCACCGGCACCTCCAGCCGTACGAGTTCGGCGATCAGCCCCGCGGCCGTCGCACCTTCCAGCCGCACCAGCAGCCCGTCCTCGGCGGCCACCACGGAACCGACCCCCTCCAGCGCCGCCACCTTCTCGACGCCCACCGGGTCCAGCGGTCCGGCCAGGGTCACCAGCAGCGTGTCACCGCCGCCGGTGATCTCCGCGACCTCGCCCGCCTGCACCAGCCGGCCGCGGTCCATGACCACCAGGTGCGTGCACGACTGCTCCACCTCCGACAGCAGGTGGCTGGAGACGATGACCGTCCGGCCGCCCGCCGCGTAGCGGATCATCACGTCACGCATCTCGCGGATCTGCGGCGGATCCAGACCGTTCGTCGGTTCGTCCAGGATCAGCAGGTCCGGCATGCCCAGCATGGCCTGCGCGATGGCCAGCCGCTGCCGCATGCCCTGCGAGTACGTGCGGACCGCCCGCTCCAGCGCGTCGCCGAGCCCGGCGATCTCCAGGGCCTCCGCCATGTGCGAGTCCTCGGCCGGGCGGCCCGTGGCCTGCCAGTACAGCTCCAGGTTGGCGCGGCCCGTCAGGTGCGGCAGGAAGCCCGCGCCCTCGACGAACGCCCCGACCCGCGACAGCACCGGAGCCCCGGCCCGCACCGCGTGCCCGAACACCCGGATCTCGCCGGCGTCCGGCGAGATCAGCCCCATCAGCATCCGCAGGGTGGTGGTCTTGCCGGCGCCGTTGGGCCCGAGCAGCCCCAGCACCTGTCCCTTCTCCACCCGGAAGGACAGGTCCCGCACCGCGTACCGGTCCTGTGACTTCGCGTACCGCTTCGTCAGCCCCGTGATCTCCAGCGGTACGTCCGCCAGCGCGGGCTCCGGGGCCGGCGCCCCGGCGCCGCGGCCGGTCCGCCGGATGCCGAGCAGCGCCGCCGCCAGCGCGAAGCCGGCCAGCGGCAGCCCCCACGTCCAGGCCGGCAGGCCCGACGAGGCGGTGCCCACTCCCGCCGCGACGGGCACGGTCAAGGGGCCCTCGGCCGCCACCGTGTAGACGGCCGGCGCGGTCGGGGTGGCGTAGCCGAGGTCGGTCGCGGCGACCACCAGCCGCAGCCGGTGCCCCGCCTCGACCGCGTGGTCGATCGCGGGCAGCCGGAGCCGGACGGTCGCACCCTCCCGTGCGTCCTCCACCCGTACGGGGGCGACGAGCTGGCTGGGCAGCACCTGCTGGCGGCCGTCCGGGCCGACGTCGTACACCTTGCCGAAGACCACGGCCGAGCCGTCCGCAGCCGTCGACCTCACCTTCAGGGTGACGGTCGGGGTCCCGGTGATCCGCGTCTCGGCGGCCAGCGGCTCCGACTCGAACCGGGCGTTCTGCCCGGGGAAGTCGAGCGACAGGCCGGCCCCGAGGGAGGCGAGCTGCCCGCCGATGCCCGGCAGCGAGGACAGGGCGGGCGGCGCGCCGCCCGCGGGGTTGGCGAAGCTCTGCTCGCGCCCGGACAGGGCGAACTCGCGCGGACCCGAGGTGAGCCCCGGGTAGCGGTCGCCGACCGCACCGCGCAGCTGCACCTGCCCGTCGGTGGAGTCGATGCCTCCGGACCGCGAGACGCGGAACGCCGGCCCGGTGTCCGCGCCCGCGTCCTCCTTCAGGTAGCGGTCGAACCACGCGGCCACCCGCGCGTCCGTCCGCCCGGACTCCCGCATGCCGCCGTCGTGGCCGCCGGCGGCCCAGTCCACCGCGACGGGCGCGCCGTTGGCAGCGATGGCCTTGGCCATGGCGTCGGCCTGGTCGAGGGGGAACAGGGAGTCGTCCTGTCCCTGGACGATGAGGGTCGGCACCTTGATCCGGCCGCCGACGGCGGAGGGACTGCGCGCCTCCAGCAGCGCGCGGGCCTCGGCGTCCGGCTTCCCGGCCACCGCGACCCGCTCGTACATCGCGCACAGCTCGGGCTGGAACCGTCCGCAGCCCGGCGCCGCCGGGTCGGCGGCCCGCGCCCCCTGCTGCGGCGGCTGCTGCGCCGACTGCAGACCGGAGGCGGAGCCGGTGGTGAAGAAGATCCCCGCCCACAGCTTCTTGAAGACGCCGTTCGGGAAGAGGGAGTCGGCCAGGTTCCAGTAGGTGATCTGCGGGGCGATGGCGTCGACCCGCGCGTCGTGTCCGGCGGCGAGCAGGGACACGGCGCCGCCGTAGGAGGCACCGGACACGCCGACCCGCGGGTCGCCGGCCGCGTCGAGCCGCACCTCCGGCCGGGTGGCGAGCCAGTCGACGAGCCGCGAGACGTCCTTGACCTCGTACTCCGGATCGTTCAGCCCGATCCGGCCGCCGGAGCGGCCGAAACCGCGCGCGGACCAGGTCAGCACCGCGTAGCCGTCGCGTGCCAGCTGTTCGGCCTGGGCCCGGACGTCGTCCTTGCTGCCGCCGAAGCCGTGGCCGAGGAGCACGGCGGGCCGTTTCCCCCCGCCGCCCGCGGTGAAGTACGAGGTGTCGATCCCGGCGCCGGGCATGTCCAGTACGTGGTCCTCGCGGTGCACGGCGGTCGGGTCGCCGGCCGCGGCGGCCGCGGTCCACGTACCGGCTCCCGCGACGACGGCGAGCGCGGCGGCGCCCGCGATCAGGCGGCTGCGGCGGCGCCGGGGCAGTCGGAGCTTCATACGGGAACCCTAAACGTACGGCGGCCCGATCCGGAGGGCCCCCAGGGGGATGTCCCGCCCTTCCCGAGGAGTACGCGGAGCGGCCCCTGTACCGCGCCTGCGGTACGCGCCGGGTCCGGGCCCCGACCTGCGCGGGACGCCGCCGGGCGGCAGGATGGCCGCATGCTGCTGGCCGATGTCGCACGCGTGTCCCGCGAGGTCGCCGGGACCTCCGCCCGGTCCCGCAAGACCGCCCTGCTCGCGGAGCTCTTCGGCGCCGCGCCGCCGGGGGAGGCGGGCCTGGTGATCTCGTACCTGGCGGGCCGGCTCCCGCAGGGCCGTCCGGGCATCGGATGGCGGGCCCTGGGCCGCGAGGTCGCGCCCGCCGAAGCGCCCGCGCTGACCGTGGGCGACGTGGACGCGGCGGTGACGGAGCTCGCGGCGGTGGCCGGCGCCGGGGCGCAGCGCGAACGCCGCCGGATCCTCGACGCCCTGCTGGGCGCGGCGACCGTGGACGAGCAGGCGTTCCTGCGCAGCCTGCTGTCCGGGGAGGTGCGGCAGGGCGCGCTCGACGCGGTGGCGCTGGAGGGCGTCGCGTCGGCGGCCGGAGTGCCGGCCGCCGAACTGCGCCGGGCCGTCATGCTGGACGGCTCGCTGCCCCGGGTCGCGGCGGCCGTCCTGGCCGAGGGGGCGCCGGCGCTCGGCGGCTTCACCCTGCGGGTCGGGCGGCCCGTCCAGCCCATGCTGGCGGCCACCGCCGGCTCGGTCGCCGAGGCGCTGGCCGCCCTGGGTCCCTGCGCGGTGGAGGAGAAGCTCGACGGGGTGCGGATCCAGGTGCACCGGGACGGGGACGACGTACGGGTGTACACCCGCTCCCTGGACGAGATCACCGACCGGCTGCCGGAAGTCACCGAGCTGGCCCGCTCCCTGCCCGGGGAGCGTTTCATCCTCGACGGCGAGGTCATCGGCCGGGACGCGGCCGGCCGGCCCGTCCCCTTCCAGCAGGTGGCGAGCCGGGTCGGCTCCCGCACCGACGTGGCCGCCGCCCGCCGCACGCTCCCCCTCGCCGCCTTCTTCTTCGACGTCCTCGCCATCGGTGACGAGGTCCTGCTCGACCTCCCGGTGCGCGAGCGCCACGCGGCCCTCACCGCGCTCGTCCCCGAGTCCGCCCGGGTCCGCCGGCTCGTCGTCGAGGACCCGGCCGCGCAGGCGGCCGCCGCCGAGGAGTTCGGGACCGAGACGCTGGCCCGCGGCCACGAGGGCGTGATGGTCAAATCCCTCGGTTCGGCCTACGCGGCCGGCCGGCGCGGACGGCACTGGCTCAAGGTGAAGCCGGTGCACACCCTGGACCTGGTCGTGCTCGCCGCCGAGTGGGGACACGGACGGCGCACCGGACTGCTGTCGAACCTTCACCTGGGGGCGCGGGCCGCCGACGGGACGTACGCCATGCTCGGCAAGACCTTCAAGGGCCTCACCGACGAGATGCTGCGCTGGCAGACCGACGCGCTGCGGGCCCTGGCCACCTCCGACGACGGCTTCACGGTGCGGGTGCGCCCCGAACTGGTGGTGGAGATCGCCTACGACGGGCTCCAGCGCTCGCCGCGCTACCCGGCCGGGGTCGCGCTGCGGTTCGCGCGGGTGCTCAGGCACCGCCCCGACAAGACGGCGGAGCAGGCCGATACCGTGGAAACCGTGCTGGGCGGGGGCGCGGCCGGATGACGGCCGGAGACGCGGACCGGCCGTGTGAGGGGCCGCGGCGAGCCGTTTTGCCTCAGAGGCAAGAGAGATTGCCACGCAGGTAAAATTCTGGCTCAATCGAGGCATGACAACCGGTCCCGCACCCGGCCCCGACGACACCGAAGGCGCCGCCTCCCCCGACGAGCTGCCCTCGGTGGCCCCGCAACTGCGCGACCTGCGCCGCCGTGCCGGACTGACCCTGGAGGCCGCCGCCGCGCGGGCCCGGCTCTCGCCCGCCCACCTGTCCCGGCTGGAGACCGGCCGGCGCCAGCCGTCGCTGCCGCTCCTCCTCGGCCTCGCCCGTACCTACGGGACGACCGTCTCCGAGCTGCTCGGCGAGACCCCCGCCGTCGCCGATCCCATCGTACGGGCCGGCGGCCCGGGCGCCCGCGAGGCCGACGGCTGGACGTACTGGCAGGCCGGCGGCTCCGGCCGCGGCATGCAGGCGCTGCGGGTGCACGTCCCGCACGGCCGCAGCCAGGGCGAACTGGTCCGCGTCCACCCCGGCGAGGAGTGGCTGTACGTCCTGAAGGGACGGCTGCGGCTGCACCTGGGAGAGGCCGAGCACCTGCTGGACCCGGGGGACAGCGCGCACTTCGACTCGCTCACCCCGCACCGCATCGCGGCGGCCGGCGCCGACGGCACCGACCTGCTGTTCGTCCACACCCTGCTGCAGAGCGGCCTCGCCGACCTCTGCCTGGGCGGCACCGCACCCGCGCGCCACCGATAGCCGAGGAGCCGTACCCGTGTCCCAAGGAGAGAACATGCCGCAGGTATCAGCAGAGGCGACGCAGCCGGCGCAGGACACCGGGGCGCCCGCACCGGACGGGGGAGAGGCGGCGCCGGTGACCGTGCGGGCGCGCATCGAGTCGAAGTTCCCGCGCGGCCTGGTGATCCGGCTGATCGCCTACCTGTTCGTCGGCCACCTCTTCGCCTTCTTCGTCTACCTCCTGTTCGTCCTGGGCGCCGAGAACCAGTGACCGCGGGGGCGTGCTCGCCGCCCCGTCCGCGGGTCCCGCGACCGTACGGGCCACCGCTCTGGAAACATGCAGGTCCTGTCGCTACCCTCCGCGCATGATTCCCACGGTTGTCTGGGGTACCGGCAACGTCGGCCGTTTGGCCATCCGTGCCGTAGAGGCCCATCCAGCACTGCGACTCACCGCCGTCATCGTCCACGATCCGGCCAAGGTCGGCCGCGACGCGGGCGAACTGGGCGGGCTCGACCAACGGGTGGGCGTCACCGCCACCGACGACGTCGAAGCCGTCCTGGCCGCCCGCCCCCGCGCCGTCGTCTACGCGGCCTCGGGCGACATCCGTCCCGACGAGGCCCTCGCCGACCTGACCCGGGCCGTGCGCGCGGGCGCCGTCGTCGTCAGCCCCGCGCTGTACCCGCTCTACGACCATCGCAGCGCCCCGCCCGAGTTCCGCGACCCGGTCCTGGCCGCCGTCGCCGAGGGCGGCGGCTCCCTCTTCGCCTCCGGCGTCGACCCCGGATGGGGCAACGACGTCCTCCCGCTCCTGCTCAGCGGCCTGGGCACCACCGTCGACGCCATCCGCTGCCAGGAGATCTTCGACTACTCCACCTACGACCAGCCCGGCTCGGTCCGCGACCTCGTCGGCATGGGCCACCCCATGGACTACCAGCCCGTGATGCTGCTGCCGTCCGTCCCGACGATGGTCTGGGGCGGGCAGATACGGATGATGGCCCGGGCCCTCGGCGTCGAACTCGACGAGATCCGCGAGACCGTGGACCGCAGGCCGCTCGACACCACCGTCACCACCCGCACCATGGGCGCGTTCGAGGCGGGCACCCAGGGCGCGGTCCGCTTCGAGGTCCAGGGCATCGTCGAGGGCGAGCCCCGCCTCGTCATCGAGCACGTCACCCGCATCCACGCCTCCTGCGCCCCGGACTGGCCGTCGCCGCCGGACGGGGGCGACGGCGCCCACCGCGTCGTCATCGAGGGCCGCCCCCGCATCGAGGTGACCGTCGAGGCCACCGACGAGGGGGACAACCGCAGCGCCGGGGGCAACGCCACCGCCGTCGGCCGCCTCGTCGGCGCCATCGACTGGCTCGTCGAGGCCGAACCGGGCCTCTACGACGCCCTCGACGTCCCGCTGCGCCCCGCCGTCGGCAGACTCGGAAGGAAACAGCCGTGAAGATCGACATCCCCGAAGGCCAGCACCCGATCGAGTACGTCTGGGGCGACCTGGTCCCCGGTATCGGCATGGCCGCCGCCAACTTCTCCCTCTCCGTCTACGCCCACACCACCCTGGGCCTGCGCGAGTTCGAGGCCGCCCGGCTGCGCGTGGCGCAGATCAACGGGTGCGTGTTCTGCCTGGACTGGCGCACCGAGCGCGAGGGGGAGAAGGTCGAGGAGGAGTTCTCCGACGCGGTCACCGACTGGCGCACCACCGACCGCTTCGACGAGCGGACCCGGCTGGCGGCCGAGTACGCCGAGCGCTACACCCTCGACCACCACGGCCTGGACGACGCGTTCTGGGACCGGATGACCGCGCACTACAGCCAGCTCGAAATCGTGGAGCTGACCATGAGCATCGGCTCCTGGCTTGCCTTCGGGCGGCTCAACCACGTGCTCGGCCTCGACAGCGTCTGCATGCTGCCGGGCCACTGACACGGGTGCGGGGCCGGTCGGAGGATCCGACCGGCCCCGGCTCGTGCGCGTAGGGACCCGGCTACAGGTCGGTGGCGATGATCTTCTCGATGTTCCGTTCGGCGAGCGCCGTGATCGTGACGAACGGGTTGACGCTGGTGTTGCCCGGGATGAGCGCGCCGTCGATCACGTACAGGCCGCTGTAGCCGTGCAGGCGCCCGTAGTTGTCGGTGGCCTTGTTCAGGACCGCGCCGCCGAGCGGGTGGTAGGTGAGGTGGTCGCCCCAGATCTTGTTCAGGCCGAAGAGGTCGCTGCGGTAGATCGTCCCCTCCTTCTTGTTGATCTTGTCGAAGATGGACTTGGCCATGTCGATGGACGGCTGCTTCCACGCCGTCTGCCAGTTGAGGTCGACCTTGCCGGCCGCCGCGTTCCAGGAGAACTCGGCGCGGTGCGGGTTCCTGGTGATCGACAGGTAGAAGGACGCGTACGTCTCGATCCCGGTCGGCAGGGGCGCGACCTCGGCGAAGGCGCCGCCCGCCTCCCAGTTGTCGATGCCGCCGCAGGGGATGGACGCCTGCACCTTGCCGGTCGGGTCCCAGAGGTGGTTGGCCCGGCCGCACATGACGTTGCCGTTGTCGCCCCATCCCTTGCCGACCTCGTCGTTCAGGGCGGGAAGGACACCGGTGGCCTTCAGCCGGACGAGCAGCTTGCTCGTGCCGACGCTGCCGGCCGCGAAGAACACCCGGTCGGCGGTGACGCTCTTGACGGCCGCCACGCTGCCGTCGGTGTTCAGCTGGTTCATGGCGACCGTGTAGCCGCCGCCGGCGGCGGGCGCGACCGAGGTGACCTGGTGCAGCGCCGAGATGTTCACCCGGCCGGTGGCCTTGGCCTGCGCGAGGTACGTCAGCTGGAGGGACTTCTTGCCGTAGTTGTTGCCGTACAGGATCTCGCCGCCCACCGCGGACTTCGGGACGGTGCCGGCCGCCTCCTGCTTCATGTAGTCCCAGTCGTAGACGTCCGGGACGAAGACGAAGGGGAAGCCGGAGCGCTGGGCGTGCTTGCGGCCGACCCGCGCGTACTGGTAGCAGTCGACGCTGTCGAACCAGGCGGGGTCGATCAGGCCGACCCCGAGCCCGGCGTTGGCGCGCGGGTAGTAGGTGTCGTACATCTCGGCCGCGTCCACGGAGGGCAGCACGGCGCCGAAGTTCTGCCGTTTGGGCGTCACGGCCATGCCGCCGTTGACCAGGGAGCCGCCGCCGACGCCGCGGCCCTGGTAGACGATGATGCCGCCCATCTCCTCGGCGTCCAGGATCCCCGTGTACCTGGGGACGTTCTTGTCGATCGGGAACCCGAGGAAGTTGCTGAGCGGAGCCTTCGTCTTCGTGCGCAGCCAGTAGGAGCGGTAGTCGGGGTTGGTGGTGTGGGCGAAGATCTTGCCGTCGCTGCCGGGGGTGTCCCAGGCCATGCCCATCTCGATCATGTGGACGTCGACACCGGCCTGGGCCAGGCGCAGGGCCGCGACGGAGCCGCCGTACCCGGTCCCGATCACCAGGACCGGCACGCGGGCTCCGTCACCGATCGCGGCGGCCGCGGGGGAGGCCTGTGCCGCGTGGGCGGGGACGACCTGGGCGGAGAGGGCCACGGCCCCCAGAATGGAACCTGTTCTCGCAAGAAAACCGCGCCGGGAAAACCCGTTGGAACCGTTGCCGGGCACGCCGTGGTCGGTCATGTGACGTTCCTCACTCTCGGCTGAATGAGAACGAGTTCTACTGCTGTGGGCGCGTGAAGTCACTACATACCTCTCGGTAACTTCGTCACTTCAGGTTGATCGCGTCACAGGGGTGCCGGGCTCCCGGCGGCGCACCCAGCCCAGGACCAGCAGGGACGCCACGGCGGCGAAGGCGCACCAGGTGGAGGCGAATTCGAGCCGCCACACGGCAGTGCAGACCACGGCGCCTGCGGCCATCACCGCGCCGAGGACCCGCAGCCCGCGGTCACCGGAGAGCAGCAGCGAGCCGAGCGTGGCGAACAGGTAGCAGCCCACGACCAGGGGCGCGTACGGGACGTCCACCCCGTAGCCGACGGTGTGGCCGCGGATCTCCGCGGTCACCGACCGGGTCGCGAGCCCGTACGCGAGGAACGCTCCCGCCGCGAGCCCCGCGGCCGCCGGCGCCCACAGGCGGCGCGGGACGTCGGGCGCGGCCGCGAAGGCGACGGCGAGCGGCACCCACACCGGCAGCAGCGGCAGCGCGATCACCGCCCAGGCCGTGGCGGCCGGGGAGCAGCCGCCGCCCGATCGCCAGACGGCCGCCTCCACCAGCTGGTGGATCCCGAGCAGCAGGGGAAGCGCCGCCACGGGCAGGTCGCGGGCCCGCCGGGCGCGGGCCACGCAGACGATTCCGACCGCGGTGACCACCGTGCCCGCCGTCAGGTCGGCGGTCGCGCTCCAGCACATGTCGTCGCAACCCCTCCGGGTCGGTCGGCCCCCTGCTCACCGTACGGGCGCGCCACACGGTCCGCCACGCCACAATTCGACGCAAGAAATGAACGGACCGTCGAATATTTCGTGCACGCATCTTGCTGTGCTCCGGCGAGCCGCCCTACTGTCCCGGCCATGCCCCCCAAAAGAACGGCCGCCGTGCTGGCGGCGATCACCGTGTCCGCGCTGGGTCTCGCAGCGCTGGGCGGCGGCCCGGCCACGGCCCGCACCGCTCCCGACCGCGCGTCCGCCCCCGTCGTCACCCGGGCCGCGCTCGATCCGGCGCTCGTCGAAGGACGCGGCGCCCGCGTGGACTTCCTCGAACAGGAGGCGGAGAACGCCGCCACCGACGGGACCGTCATCGGTCCCGACCGCACCGCGTACTCCCTGCCCGCCGAGGCGTCGGGCCGCAAGGCGGTCAGACTGGCCCCGGGCGAGTACGTGGAGTTCACCCTGCCCGCCGCGGCCGACGCCGTGACCGTCCGCTACAGCCTCCCCGACGCACCGGGCGGCGGCGGGATCACGGCCCCGCTGGACCTCACCGTCGGCGGCAAGAACCGCCGCACGATGACGCTCACCTCCCAGTACTCCTGGCTGTACAACCAGTACCCCTTCACCAACGACCCGCGGGCCGGGCTGCTGCACCCGGACTGGTGGATCACCGAATGCGGCTGCGTCCCGGCCGCGACCACCCCGGCCCCCGTCATCACCAAGCCCTTCCGGCCCCACCACATGTACGACGAGCAGCGGCTGCTGCTCGGCCGGACCCACCCGGCGGGCGCGAAGGTGCGGCTGACGGTCCCGGCCGGGTCCCGGGCGGACTGGACCGTCATCGACCTGCTGGACTCCCAGCTCGTCGGCGCCCCGCACGTCGAGACGGCCGCCGCCAACGTGCTCCTCTTCGGCGCCGACCCGACGGGCCGCCGCGACTCCGCCGACGCCCTCGACCGGGCGATCGCCTTCGCCCGGCGCCACCGGCTCCCGGTCTACCTGCCGCCCGGGACCTACCAGGTGAACCGCCACGTCATCGTGGACCAGGTCACCGTCACCGGCGCCGGCAGCTGGTACACGACGGTCAAGGGCAAGGGCGTCGGCTTCTACGGCAAGGAGGCCTCGGCCGGCGGCAGCCGCGGCGTGCACCTGTCCCGCTTCGCCGTGGAGGGCGACGTCCGCGAGCGGGTCGACACCGACCAGGTCAACGCCATCGGCGGCGCCATGAACGACTCCACGATCGACCGGATGTACCTGCACCACACCAAGGTCGGCCTCTGGTTCGACGGCCCGATGCGGGGCGTCAGGGTCACCGACAACGTCATCACCGACCAGATAGCCGACGGCCTCAACCTCCACACCGGGGTCACCGACTCCCTGGTCCGGGACAATTTCGTGCGCGGCACCGGCGACGACGGCCTCGCGATGTGGTCGGAGAAGACGGCCGACGCCCGCAACACCTTCGACCGCAACACCGTCCAGACCCCGACCCTCGCCAACGGCATCGCCGTCTACGGCGGCGCCGACACCACCGTCTCCGGCAACCTGGTCGCCGATCCGGTCCGCGAGGGCAGCGCCCTGCACGTGGGTGCCCGGTTCGGCGCCGAGCCCTTCACCGGGAGCCTGCGCATCGCGGACAACACCACCGTCCGCGCCGGCACGTACGAGCTGAACTGGAACATCGGGCTCGGTGCGATCTGGTTCTACGCCCTGGACCGCAGCATCGACGCCGCCGACGTGCGGGCCACCGGGAACGCCTTCCTCGACAGCACCTACAACGCGATCATGCTCGTCACCGACTGGCCGGTGAAGGACACCCACCGCATCGAGAACGTCCACTTCGAGGACACCCGCGTGGACGGCACCGGCACCTCGGTCGTCAGCGCCCGCACGGCCGGCTCGGCCAGCTTCGAGAACGTCGACGCGCGCAACGTGGGCGCCGTGGGCGTCAACAACTGCGGCTCCTTCAACTTCCCGGCCACCGGATCGGAGTTCGGCCTCGTCGACCACGGCGGCAACGACGGTGGCGGCACCACCGGGCCGTGGCTCGCGGCCTGGGAACTGCCGAACACCCTCACCTGCGACGACCGGCCGCCGGTCGTCCCCCCGCCGCCGCCCGCCCGCTGGTAGCGGTGCTCACCGCTCCGCCGCCGCCGGGGGTTCGAGCGGCGGAGCGGTGACCGCGCACTGCGTACGGCACTGCGGCTGCGGCGCCCCGGCCGCGGGCGTGCGCACGGTCGCCCAGGCCAGTACGGCCCCGACCACCAGGATGCCCGCGCACCACGGCATCGCCCGCCCGAAGGCGGCGTCGAACTGGTCCGCCGAGCGGTACGCCTCCGGCCCCATCCCGGCCAGCAGCGGCAGTCCGGCCACCGCGAGCAGCCCGGCCGCCCGGGCCGCGGCGTTGTTGATGCCGCTGGCCAGGCCCGCACGGCCCGGGTCCACGGAGGCCAGCACGGTCGACGTGAGCGGCGCCACCAGCGTCACCATGCCCATGCCCATGACCACCAGCGCGGGCAGCACGTCCCGCACGTAGTCGGCCCCGGGCCCCACCCGCAGCATGAGCAGCATCCCGGCCGCGCACAGCAGCGGCCCCACGGTGAGCGGGATGCGCGGGCCGATCCGGTCGCCCAGCTCACCGGAGCGTGCCGAGAGCAGCAGCATCAGCACGGTGGTCGGCAGCAGCGCGGCCCCGGCGGCCAGCGCCGAGTAGCCGGCCACGACCTGCAACTGGAGGACGACCAGGAAGAAGAACCCGCCGAAGGCGGCGTACACGCACAGGGTCACCAGATTGACCGCGGTGAACTGTCGCGAGGCGAAGATCTCCGGCGGCAGCATCGGGTCGGCGCGCTTGCGCTCCACCTGGACGAAGACGCCCGCGAGCAGCAGGCCGCCGACCGCGGCGGCGATCACCGGCGCCGACGCGGTCCGGGCCTCGATCAGCGCGTACGTGAGCAGCGCCAGGGAGGCCGCGGCGAGCACCGCGCCCGCCACGTCGAACCGGCCGTGCGCGTGCGGGTCGCGCGATTCCGGTACGTGCCGCAGCGCCACCGGGACGCACAGCGCGGCCACCGGCACATTGATCAGGAAGACCCAGCGCCAGCCGGGCCCGTCCACCAGCCAGCCGCCGAGGAAGGGGCCCACGGCCGCGCCCACACCGCCCAGCCCCGACCACAGGCCCACCGCCCGGCCCCGGTCCGCGGCGCGGATCGACGCCTGGATCAGCGCGAGGGAGCCCGGTGTGAGCAGGGCCCCGCCGATGCCCTGAAGGGCGCGGGCGCCGATCAGCACCCCGGCGTTCGGCGCGATCCCGCACAGCAGCGAGCCCACCGCGAACCAGACCACCCCGAGGACGAAGATCCGCCGGCGGCCGAAGCGGTCGCCGAGCGCGCCCCCGACCAGGATCAGTCCCGCGAGGGTCAGCAGGTAGGCGTTGACCGTCCACTGGAGCACGGCCAGGTCGGCGTCGAGGTCCTGCCCGATGCGCGGCAGGGCCACGTTGACCACCGTGGAGTCCAGCAGCGCCATGGCCGAGCCGAGCACGGTCGTCAGCAGGATCCACCGGCCGCGGGCCGAGGCCAGCCGGACGTCGGGCACGGCCCCGGGCGGCGCGGCGGGCGCGGGGGGCCCGGGAGGCCCGGGACGTCCGGGAACTCCGGCGGAGGGGTCTCCGGACGGTCCGACGGGTGGTTCGGCGGGTGGTTCGGGCGGGGTCATGCCCTCAGGCTGGCCCGCGCGGCGGCCGAAGGCCACCCGGCGCACCCGGGCCCGCCCCCGTCCGGTCGGCACGGCCCCGGAACGGCTCATGAGGCGCTCTTGTACACGGTCACCGTGACCGACGGGGCGCTGAACGTCCGCTTCGTCACGCACGGCGGATCCGGCGAACCGCTGCTGAACATCCTGCGGGTGACGGACCGCCCCGACCGCGGCTGACCACCCGCTGCCGGGGGGCGGTACGCGCCACGCGGCGCCCCGCCCCCTTACGGTGCCGGTACGCCGCACGGGCATTCGGGTGGCGGGTCGGCGCCTCGTCGCGCGACGCGCCGACCGGCCGGGCGCGGCTCGCTAGCGTGGACGACCATGACGCCCACGCGCGACCAGGCCGAAGACATCCGCGCCCTCGTGGAAGCCGCCGACCCCGGGGCGGTCTGGGCCGTCGGCGGCCCCGAGGACGTCCACGCCGCCTCCCACGAACCGCACCCCGACGCCGCGGCCCCCGACGCACCCCACCCCTCGGGCCCCGCGGCCCCCCACCCCTCGGGCCCCGGCGAGTCCGCCGAGCTCGACGTCGGCGGACTCGCCGCCGTGCTGGCCCTGTGGCCCGCCATCGGGAGCCTCGTCGACGAGGGCGCCCTCCACCTGCACACCCCGCTGACCGGCTACGGAGAGGACGCCGCCCCCGGCATCACCGCGCACCACCTCCTCACCCACCCCGACGGGACCGGCGCGCTCGCCCACCTCGCCGAGCGGCTCTCGGGGCTCTCCCTCGCGGAACTCGCCGCCACCCGCGTCTGGCACCCCCTGGGCATGACCCGCACCCGCTTCGACGGCGGCACCCTCCGGGCCCCGCTCGCCGACCTCGCCCGCTTCGCGCGCCACCTCCTCGCCCCGACCGCCGCGCACACCGCCCCGCCCGGCACCGGCATCACCCCGGCCTGGACCGCCGAGTCCCTGCGCATCCGCACCGGCGAACTCACCCCCGCCCGCGGCCTCCTCTGGCATCCCGCACCCCACGGCGTCTGGGCCCACCACGCGGCGCTGCCCGGCGCCGCCGCCCTCTGGCTCGCCCCGCGCAGCATGCGCTGGGCCCTGCTGCTGCCGGCCGCCGGGCACGGACCGCTGCGCTCCGCCTTCCGCGAAGCCGTCTTCGCCCCGCCGCCCGCCCCCTGAACGGCCGTCCCCGCGGCACTCGGGGCGCGGAGCCCGGGGTGGCGACGTACGGTGATCCCGATGTCACCGACCCTCGACTCCCCGGCCGTGGAGGTACAGGCATGCGCACGGTCCAAGGGGCCGCCCTGGGCGGCTTCGGCGCCCTCGTTCGCGGCCTGGTCGGCACCCGGCCCCGCCCCGCGGACGCGGTGACCGCCTCCGCCGAGGCCCTGCACTCCCTGCGCGCCCGCCACGGCTGCGCACCCCGCCTGCTGCGGACCCGGTCCGGCAAGACCGTACTGGTCCTCCTCGATCCGCGGGACCTGCGCCGGTTCTACGCCGAACCCCCGACCGTCCTGGTGGCGGACCCGCCGCGCAAGTGCCGGGCACCGGACCCCGGCGAACCCCTGGGGACCGGCCCGGCGTACGGAGGGCCGCGGCCGGAGCGGCGCCGCGTCGACACCGAGGCGCTGACCCCGGGCCTGCCCGTCCACCCGTCGTACCCGCGGTTCCGCGCCGTCCTGGCCGAGGAGGCCCGGCACCTCACCGCCGCCGGCACCCTCGAACTCGGCCGGGTGCGCAGGGCCGTGGACCGGGCCGCGCGCCGGATCGTGCTCGGCGACGCGGCCGCCGACGACGAGCAGCTCACCGGCTGGCTCCGGCACCTGCGCGCCGACGCCGACGACGCCCGCGTTCCGCAGCCGCCACCGAACGGCCCGCCGAGCCCGACCCGCACCGCCGCCCGCTCACCGCACGGCAAGGCCGACGCCCGCATCCGCGCCTACGCCGCACGGGCCGGCCGCGACACCCTGGTCGGCCGGGCCGCGCCGCACGGCGACGCCCTCGGCCGGGTCCACCCGTGGCTGTCGGCGCTTGACACTATCCCCGGGACGCTGCTGCGCACCCTGCTGCTGCTCGGCGCCCACCCGTGCGAGCTGCGCCGCGCCGCCACCGAGGCGGCCGGCGACCCCGGCCCGGGAGAACTGCCCCGGCTGCGGGCCTGCGTCAGGGAGGCGCTGCGCCTGTACCCGGCCGTCCCCGAACTGGTCCGCGTCGCCCGCACCGAGACCCGCTGGCAGGGGGTGAGCCACCCCGCCGGCACCACCGTGCTGCTGCCCGCCGGCTTCCACCAGCGCGACCCGGAGCAGGTGCCGGCCGCGCACGCGTTCGTGCCGGACCGCTGGAAGGGCCCGGGCGCCGACCGGGACGTCCGGATGGCGCCGTTCGGCCACGGGGCCGGCCGCTGCCCCGGCGACCAGCTCGGCCTGCTGCTCACCGCCGCGCTCTGCGCCGAGGTGCTGCGCGGCCACCGGATCGAGGCCGTCCGACCGGCCCTGGACCCCGTGGAACCGCTGCCCGCGCTGCTCGACCCGCGCGCGATCCGGCTCTCTCTCACCCGCCGCTGACGGCCGCCCGCCGTCCGCCGCCGGAGGCCGGCGTGCTCGCCCCCACCGCCCATCCGCCCCTGCCGCACCACCGGAGGACCCCATGCCCGACGCCGCGACCTCCGCGTCCCGCGCCCCGGACGTCGTCCTGCTCGACGCCCTGAGCAGCGCCCTCGCCGAAGCCGCCGACACGGTCGGCGAGGCCGCCCGCTACGCCTCCGGACTGGCCCTCGGCGCCCGGCTGCCCGTCACCGCGCTCGCCCGAGGCGGCCGCTGCCGGCTGGCCTGGCGCACCCTGCTGCGCACCCTCACCGACCCGGCGGGCCTGGGCTGGGCCCCGCGGGGCCGGGGGGCCGCCGGAGCCGGCCGGCTCGCCGGTCTGCTGGCCCGCCGCGAGAGCCTCGCGGTCAGCGTGGCCGTGTGCGGTCTGCGGGCGCGGATCGGGGCCGCGCAGGCGGGCGTCCACGGCGGGCCCGCGGACCCGGGTGCGGCGGCCGTGCTCACGGCCGCCGGTGAGGGCCGGCCGGCCGAGGCCGCGCGGCTCTTCCGGGCCCTGGTGCGCGACCGGGGCGCCGGCCGGGCCTTCGTCCTGCTGGCCCCGTCCTTCGCCGACATCCTCGCCTGGGACGCCCTGACCGACACGAACCCGTTCAACGACCACGCCGGCTGGCAGGTGGCCACCTGCCGGGCCGCACCCGCGGAGCCGATCCTCGGACTCGGCGCCGCCTTCCTGGCCCTGTGCGACCGGGACCGGGGCCCGGCCCCCGGGGGTGCAGCGGACCGACCCGCCTCGCAGAGCGCCGCCGCACGCAGCCGGGGCGCCGGCCGGCCCCAGCGCCCGGCGCCGCGCCCGGCGGACAGCGGAGCGCGGATCCGGCGCGCCCGCGGGCCGGAGCAGGTCTCCGCAGGGCTGCGCGGCCACGCCGGAGCGTTGCGCGCACACGCCCGGCGGCTGCACGCGGCGGTCGTCCCGGCCGCCGCGGTGTGGCCGGGACCGCGGGCCGAGGTGCTGCGCGCGGAGGTCACCGCCCTCGCCGGCCGCTGCGACACCGCGGCGAACGGCTTCGCCCTGGCGGCCGCCCAACTGGACGCGGCCCGTACGGAGCGCTGAGCGGCGGGCGCAGGGCCGGGCCGCGTCCGACCCGGGCCGCTCCGCACGGGTACGGCCGCACGTCCGTACGCGCGCGGACGCCCGGGCACCCGTGGCGCGCGGTCGCGTGCCTGCGGTGCCCGGGCGTGCCGGTGCGGAGGTGTGGCCGGCCGTCGTCACGGGGCCCGCGGCGGTCCCGTGACGACGGCCGGACGCGTCACAGGACGAGTGACAGGAGCAGGACGAAGCCGAGCCCGACGACCGAGATGATGGTCTCCATGACCGACCAGGTCTTCAGGGTCTGGCCGACGGTCATCCCGAAGTACTCCTTGACCAGCCAGAAGCCCGCGTCGTTGACGTGGCTGAAGAACAGCGAGCCGGCTCCGATGGCCAGGACCAGCAGCGCGGTCTCGGTGGTGGACATCCCGGCGGCCAGGGGGGTCACCAGGCCGGCGGCCGAGATGGTGGCCACGGTCGCCGAACCCGTCGCGAGCCGGATGACCACGGCGATCAGCCAGGCCAGCAGCAGCGTCGGGATCGCCCAGTTCTTCGACAGGTCCAGGATCATCTGGCCGACGCCCGCGTCGATCAGGGTCTGCTTGAAACCGCCGCCCGCACCCACGATGAGCAGGATGCCGGCGATGGGGGCCAGGGACTTCTCGACCGTGGTCGAGATCCTGTCCCGGGTGAAGCCGGCCGCGCGGCCGAGGGTGAACATGCCGACCAGTACCGCCGCGAGGAGGGCGATCAGGGGTGAGCCGGCGACGTCCGTGACGCGCTGCACGGCGTTGTCGGGGTCGTTGACGACGATGTCGACCAGTGCCTTGGCCAGCATCAGGACCACCGGCAGCATGACGGTGAAGACGGTCGCGCCGAAGCGGGGCCGGTGCTCCAGGTCCTGCGACGGGCGCTGCGGGACCATGTGCTCGGGCGCCGGTATGTCCACCCAGCGGGCGGCGTACTTGGAGAACAGCGGCCCGGCGATGATCACGGTCGGGATGGCGACGACCACGCCGAGCGCGAGGGTGACGCCGAGGTTCGCGTCGAGCGCGTCGATCGCGACGAGCGGCCCGGGGTGGGGCGGGATCAGCCCGTGCATGACGGAGAGGCCGGCCAGGGCCGGGATGCCGATCCGCATGAGCGAGTAGTTGCCGCGCTTGGCGACGAGCAGCACCACCGGGATCAGCAGGACGATGCCGACCTCGAAGAAGAGCGGCAGCCCGATGACCGAGGCGATCAGGACCATGGCCCACGGCATGGCGCGGCCCTTGGCCCGGGCCAGGATGGTGTCGACGATCTCGTCGGCGCCTCCCGAGTCGGCCAGCAGCTTGCCCAGGATCGCGCCGAGCGCGATCAGCACGCCCACTCCCGCGACCGTGGAGCCGAGGCCCGCGGTGAAACTGGCGATCGTCTTGGCGAGCGGGGCGCCCGCGAAGACCCCGAGGGCCAGCGAGCCCAGGGTCAGGGCCAGGAAGGCGTGCAGTTTGAGGCGGGTGATGAGCAGGACGATGACGGCGATGCCCGCGAGGACGGCGATACCGAGCTGGGTGTTCCCGGCCGAGGTGATCGGTGCGGTGCCCGCCGCTGCCAGAGTCTCGACGCTGAGACCGGTCACGGTGGTGTTCCTTAGTTCTCGGGAGTACGGGGGAGCTCGGCCGGGCCGAGCCGGCCCAGGGCGTCCAGCGCCCGGGCCGTGATGTCTTCGGGTGATCCTGAGACGTCGACGACGACGCCCCGTTCGTCCTCCTGGAGCGGCTCCAGGGTGGCGAACTGCGAGTCCAGCAGGGCGGGGGGCATGAAGTGGCCCGTGCGGGCCGCCATCCGCTCCTCGATCAGCGGGCGTTCGCCGGCGAGGTGCACGAACACCGTCCGGGGCCCCGCCGCGCGCAGCCGGTCGCGGTAGGCGCGCTTGAGCGAGGACGCCGCGACGACCCCGCCGAGCCCGTTCCGGCCCCGGATCCAGTCGCCGATGGCGTCCAGCCACGGCCACCGGTCCGCGTCCTGCAACGGGGTGCCGGCCGACATCTTGGCGACGTTGGCCGCCGGGTGGAACGCGTCGCCCTCCGCGTACGGAAGGCCGAGCGCCTCGGCGAGCAGCCGACCCACGGTCGTCTTGCCCGTACCGGCCACGCCCATCACCACAATGACGCGCTGGGAGCTCACGCCGTACCTCGCTGTCCTCGTCGACATCGGTCCCCGTGTGGGCACCACTGAAGCGCATTAAGTAGTACTTATTCAAGAGTCAGGCGGGATACATCACATCTTTGGTTCATGAAGTCGTCACCGTACGCTTACGTTCATGAGCAGCGAAGACGGTCCCGGGCAGGGTCTCCACTCCCGTGTGCTGGGCACCCTCGGCCGCGCGATCACGGCGGGGGAGTACCGGCCGGGCAGCGTGCTGCGCACCGACGAGATCGCCGAGCGCTTCGACGCCTCACGCACCGTGGTCCGCGAGGTGGTGCGCGTGCTGGAGTCCATGCGCCTGGTCGAGTCCCGACGCCGCGTGGGCGTCACCGTCCGCCCCACCGACGAGTGGAACGTCTACGATCCGCGCGTCATCCGCTGGCGGCTGGCCGGCGCCGACCGCCCCCGCCAACTGCGCTCCCTCACCGTGCTGCGCTCCGCGATCGAACCCGTCGCCGCCGGACTCGCCGCGACCCTCGCCACCCCCGACCAGTGCGCCGCGCTCACCGAGGCCGCCCTCGGCATGGTCCGCACCTCGCGCGGCCACCAGCTCGACGGCTACCTGCGCCACGACATCGCCTTCCACCGCATCGTCCTGACCGCCTCCGGCAACGAGATGTTCGCCCGGCTCGGCGACGTCGTCGCGGCCGTACTGACCGGGCGCACCCGCCACGACGTCATGTTCCACGACCCCGACCCGGCCGCCGTCACCCTGCACGTCCAGGTGGCCGAGGCCGTCCGGGAGGGCGACGCGGCGCGCGCCGAGGCACTCACGCGGCAGATCGCGGCCGGCGCCCTGGACGAGCTGGACGTACTGGCCCCGTAGCCCCGGCACCGCCCCCGCCCACCCCCGACCCGGCCGTACGACCCCCCGCGCCGCTCCCCGTACGCCACACTGGACACGTGCTGGGACATGGCGGAGTGGACGACGACGGAACCGGCTCCTTCGTGGGGCGCGGCCCGGAACTGGCCTTACTGGAAAAGGCCCTGGCGGAGGATCGGCTGATCACCGTCACCGGGCCGGGCGGCGTCGGCAAGACCAGCCTGGTGCGGCGGGCCCTGGAACGGGCCGCCGGAACCGACGGCCCGTTCCCCGAAGGCACCCACTGGGCCGAGCTCTCCCCGCTACCCGACGACCGGCTGTTCGTCGCCACCGTCGCCGACGCGCTCGACCTCGCCGACCACACCTCCCGCACCCTGGCCGAGGCCGTCCGCGAATGGATCGGGCGGCGCCGGCTGCTCCTCGTACTGGACTGCTGCGAGCACCTGATGCCCGCCGTGCGGACCCTCGTCCGCGACCTCCTCGCCGCCGCCCCGCACCTCGTGCTCCTCCTGACGAGCCGGCAGCCCCTCGGCACCGAGACCGAACGGGTCCTGGAGATCGGGCCGTTGCCGCACCCCGCCGGAGGAGGCGAGGCGCTGGCGCTGTTCACCGACCGGGCCGCCGCCGCCGCGCCCGGACGGCGGCCGCCGTGGTCGGGAGAGCAGCTCACGGCCGCCCGCGCCGTCTGCGAACGGCTCGAAGGCGTCCCCCTCGCGCTGGAACTCGCCGCCGCGCAACTCACGGACCACAGCGTCGAGGAACTCGCCGACCGGCTCGCCCGCCGGATCGGATCGCTGTCCACCCCCCACCCCCTCCAGCCGCCCCGCCACCGGGCCCTGCGCACCGCGATCGGCTGGAGCCACGAATGGTGCGAACCGCACGAACGGCTGCTGTGGCTGCGGCTGTCCGTCTTCGGCGGCCCCTTCGACGAGGACGCCGCCCGCGCCGTCTGCTCGGCGCCGCCCCTCACCACGAACGACGTGCCGGGGCTGCTCGCGGCCCTCACCGCCAAGTCCGTCGTGCGCCGCGCGCCCGACGGCACCTACCGGATGCTCGACACGATCCGCGAGTACGGGGCCATGTGGCTCGCCGAGATCTGCGAGGGCGACGCCCTGCGCTCCCGGCACGCCGCCTACTTCCGGGGCCTGGTGCGGATCGCCGAGGACGAATGGCTCGGACCCGCGCAGCGGGACGCGTACCGGCGCGTGGAGACCGCCCACGGCGACGTGTGCGCCGCCCTCGACCACTACCAGGCCACCGCGCCCGCCCGCGCCCTCGACCTGGCCGGCCGGGTCGGCTTCTTCTGGGCCTGCTGCGGCCACCTGCACGCCGCCCGCCACTACCTGGAGCGGGCCCTGGCCGGCACCCGCCCCGAGGAGGTGGACCGGGCGGGCCGGGGCCGCGCCCTGTGGGCCCTCGGCGTGACCCTGCTGCTCCAGGGCGAGAAGGAGCTCGGCCACCAGATCGCCGTCGGCTGCGAGGCCCTGGCCGGGGAGGGCGGACCGGCCGGGGGCGGTGAGCGCGAGCTGCGGCCCGCGCTGGACGCCGCCTACCTCCTCGGCCTGAGCCACCTGCTGGCCGGGCGGCCGCTGGCCGCGCGGATCGTGGCCGACAACGCCCTGGAGGCCCGCCCCGCCCCGCCGTTCGCGTCCGGACCGCGCCTGCGCTGCCACCTGGTACGGGTCTTCGCCCAAACCGGGATGGGCCTGTTCGACGAGGCCCGCGCCGAGGCCACCGCGCTGCGGGAGGGGTGCGCGGAGCGCGGGGAGTACTGGACCCGCGCCTACGCGGACTACCAACTGGCCCTGATCAGCCTGCTGGAGGGCCGCGCCGCCGAGGCCGCCGGGCACGCCGGCGCCATGCTGGAGAGCAAGCGCGAACTGGGCGACAGCTTCGGGACGGCCCTCGGCCTCGACCTGCTGGCGGCCGCCCGCGGCGCGGCCGGCGAGGAGGAGGCCGCGGTCCGGGCGTACGGCACCGCCCACGCCTACTGGCAGTCCGTCGGCCACCCCCAGCGCGGCACCCCGGAACTGGCCCCGGTCCGCGAGCGGTTCGAGCGCGGCGCCCGTGACGTGCTCGGTGACCTCGCGTACGAGGAGGCCTTCCGCGCGGGAGTCCGGCACGGCCACGCCCAACGCACCCGGGGCGGCGACCACGGTCCCGGCTGACGGAGCGGGGCCGGCCGCCGGGCGCGGGCCCGTTGCCGCCCACGTCGACCTGCGACCACGGGCTCCGGGACCGGCGCACCCCCTGGCCGCGCGTGGGGTGCCCGGCCAGCCGCTCCTCGAACGCCGCGGCGTCCGGGAAGGCGATGATCTCCACTCCGTCGAGCTCGTCCATGCGGTGCACAGGAGCGGTGCACCCGGGACGCCCGGGCCTCCCGCCGCGGCTCCGGGCGTGACCGATAATGGGCCCGTACCACCCATGACGCAGACGCCGGGGACCCCAGGGGGACCGGCAGGAGACGGAGCCCTGATGGACGTGCAGCACTTCGAGCGGATCACCGCGTTCATCGAAGCGCGGCTCACCCCGCTGTTCGACGCGGAGACCGGCAGCGAGTACGGCTTCGGCATGGACGACACCTCCCGCGCGCTGCGGGCCCTGCGCAACGCGGTGCTGGAGGCTTCGGCGGTCAAGGGCCTGATCGGGAAGCGGGAGTCGCAGGACGCGGCCACGCGCAGGGTCATCGACCAGTCCGTCGAGCACCACTGGGACGTGCTGCGGGGGATCGCCCGCCAGTGGGAGGACCACGCCGACTTCCGGAGGGAGTTCAAGCGCCACGCCTGGGAGCTCGACGCGGCTCCCGCGCCCGCCGCCGCCCAGGGCTGACACCGGCGGGGCCCGGACCGGGGCCTCGGGGCCGCCCGAGGTGATCGCCGTCGTCGCCCTGCGGTACGGCCCCGTCAGTTCGCGGTCGGCGCGCTGGCGGCCAGTACGGCGTCCAGGAGGCCGGGGAAGCGGTGTTCCAGATCGGCACGGCGCAGCGAGACCGCCTTGTAGCGGCCGGTCCGGTGCTCCTGGGTCACCCCGGATTCGCGCAGCACCCGCCAGTGGTGGGTGGCGGTGGCCTTGGTGACCTCCAGGGGAAGGCTGCCGCAGGTGCGGCCGTCGGGGGAGGTGGCGAGCTCGCGGACGATGCCGAGGCGGACGGGGTTGCCGAGGGCGGCGAGCACGTCCTCGACGAGGAGCTGTTCGCGGACGGGGTGGTACGTGGCCATGGGGTCGATGGTACGTCGCATGCCGTACCCGCCCCGTCCGCTCGGCCGCGGCTGTCGTTCCCCCCTACTCCGCCGCCGTGCGCGGAGTGGTCTGCTGGACCGCCCACCCGTTCCCGTCCGGGTCGGAGAAGTAGACGAACGACCCCCACGGCATGTCCTGGATCTCCGTGACCTCGATGCCCCGGTCCCGCAGGTCCGCGTAGGCCTCCTCGATGTCGCTCACCACGACCTGCATGTTGTCCAGCGACCCGGGCGTCATTCTGGTGAGGCCCTTGCCCACGGCGATCGAGCAGGCCGATCCGGGCGGGGTGAGCTGCACGAAGCGGACGTCCTCGCTCACCGTGATGTCGTGGTCGGCGTTGAAGCCGATCCGCTCGTAGAAGGCCTTGGCCCGGTCGACGTCGGTGACGGGGACGGCGACCAGTTCCAGTTTGATGTCCATCGGACGCTCCAAGATCACAGGGGCCCGGAAGGGCCGCGGGGGCCGCGGTGGCCCGTCGGTCATCATGCTCCCGACGTCGCCCCCGTGCCGCCGGAAGCCGCCGGCTGCGCCGCCGCGTCACGGCCCGGGCCGCCCGTCGCGAACTGGGTGCGGTACAGCTCCTCGTACCGGCCGCCCGCCGCCAGCAGTCCGGTGTGCGTGCCCCGTTCCACGATCCGGCCGTCCTCGACCACCAGGATCAGGTCCGCCGCCTTCACCGTCGACAGCCGGTGCGCGATCACCACCGCGGTCCGGCCGGCCAGGGCCTCGGCGAGGGCCTCCTGCACCGCGGCCTCCGAGGTGGAGTCCAGGTGGGCGGTGGCCTCGTCCAGGATGACCACCCGCTGGCGGGCCAGCAGGAGCCGGGCGATCGTCAGCCGCTGGCGCTCGCCGCCCGACAGCCGGTACCCGCGCTCCCCGACGACCGTGTCCAGCCCGTCCGGCAGCGAGACGACCAGCCCGTCCAGCCGCGAGCGGCGCAGCGCGTCCCACACCTCGGCCTCGGTCGCCTCCGGCCGGGCCAGCAGCAGGTTGGCCCGTACCGACTCGTGGAAGAGGTGCCCGTCCTGGGTGACCATGCCGACGGTGTCGCGGATCGACGCGGCCGTCAGGTCCCGTACGTCCACCCCGCCCAGGCGGACGGTGCCCGCGTCGGCGTCGTACAGGCGGGGGAGCAGTTGCGCGATGGTCGACTTGCCCGCGCCGGACGAGCCGACGAGGGCCACCATCCGGCCCGGCTCGGCCCGGAAGGACACCTCGTGCAGCACCTCGGTGCCGCCCCGGGAATCCAGGGCGGCGACCTCCTCCAGCGAGGCCAGCGAGACCTTGTCGGCGGACGGGTAGCCGAAGGTGACCCCGTCGAACTCGACCGCCACCGGCCCCTCCGGCACGGGTCGGGCGTCCGGCCGCTCCGCGATGAGGGGCTTCAGGTCGAGGATCTCGAAGACCCGCTCGAAGCTCACCATCGCGCTCATCACCTCCACCCGGGCCCCGGCGAGCGAGGTGAGCGGGGCGTACAGCCGTGTCAGCAGGAGGGCGAGGGCGACCACCGAACCGGCGTCCAGGGTCCCGCGCAGGGCGAAGGCGCCGCCGACGCCGTAGACGAGGGCCAGGGCCAGGGCGGAGACGAGGGTGAGGGCCGTGATGAAGGCCGACTGTGACATCGCCGTACGGATGCCGATGTCCCGCACCCGCCGCGCCCGCGCCGTGAACTCGGCCGACTCGTCGGCCGGCCGGCCGAACAGTTTGACCAGGGTGGCGCCGGGAGCCGAAAACCGCTCGGTCATCTGCGTGCCCATGGCCGCGTTCAACGTCGATGCCTCGCGCTGCAGCGCCGCCATCCGCGCCCCCATCCGGCGGGCCGGCAGCACGAACACCGGCAGCAGCACCAGCGCCAGCAGGGTGATCTGCCACGAGATGCTCAGCATCACCACGAGCGTCAGCAGCAGCGTGACGGTGTTGGCGACCATCCCCGACAGGGTGTTGCTGAACGCCCGTTGGGCGCCGATGACATCGTTGTTCAGCCGGCTGACCAGGGCTCCGGTCCTGGTCCGCGTGAAGAAGGCCACCGGCATGCGCTGCACGTGGTCGAAGACGGCCGTGCGCAGGTCGAGGATCAGGCCCTCGCCGAGGGTGGCGGAGAGCCGGCGCGTCAGCAGCCCCAGGCCCGCTTCGGCCACCGCGATCAGCGCGATGAGCAGGGCGAGCCGGGTGACCGTGCCTCCGCCTCCGCCCCCGCCCCCGCCTCCGGCGATGACGTCGACCACGCGGCTGGCGAGCACCGGAGTGGCCACGGCGAGCAGTGCGCCCACCACGCTGAGCAGCAGGAAGAGGGTGAGCCCGCGCCGGTGCGGGCGGGCGAAGACGGCGATCCGGCGCAGGGTCGCCCGGGAGAACGGGCGCCGGTCCTGCTGGGCGGTGATCGCACTGTGGAGCGAGGTCCACGCGGTGACTTCCATGTCCATGACCGGCACGCTAGGACCTCGACCGAGCTGGAGGTCAAGGGATCGGTCCGCGACCGCGCGCCCGGTGCCCAACCGGCTTGCGGGGCACGGTGATTCGCGCATCCTTGCGGCTGCTTCCGGGCCGTGTCCGCTGTCGGTGGCCGATGGCATCATCGGGGGATGACGCAGGGATCCGAGTCCAGCCGCTCAGACCGGTCCGCCTCCGACACCGCCTCCGACACCGCCTCCGACACCACGGTCGACACCACCGCCACCGCCACCGTCCTCGGCCTCTTCGAGGCCCGGGTGCGGGAGGCGCCCGGGGCCCCGGCCGTGGTCGCCGGCTCCGACGGCCTCGACTACGGCCGGCTCGACGCCCGCGCCAACCGGCTGGCGCACCACCTCCTCGACGCCGGACTCCCGGCCGGCGCCCTGGTGGCCGTGGCCACCGCCCGGCAGACCGAGGTCGTCGTCGCCGTCCTCGCCGTGCTCAAGGCGGGCGCCTGCTACACCGTGATCGACGCCGACACCCCGCGCACCGGGCGCCGACAGCTCGCCGCCGTCCGGCCGTTCGCCCTGCTCGCGCACGCCGCGCAGCAGGCCGCCCTCGACGACGGCAGCGGTCTGCGGGTGATCCGCCTCGGCGCCGAGGCGGACCGCATCGCGGACCGGCCCGCCGGACCTCCGGCCTCCCGCCCCGATCCCGACCGGACCGCAGTCGTCCTCTTCACCGGCGGCCCGGCGCCGCGCGCGGTACGCATCGGCCACCGCCGACTGCTCGCCGCCCACCGCGGCTGGGCCGAGGTCGCCCGGCCGGGGCCGCGGGACCACCACCTGATCACCGCCGGGTCCGCCGCCACCGCCTTCGCGGCGGGCTGGACGCGGGCCCTGTGCTCGGGCGGCGCGCTCGTCCTGCCCGAACAGGGCCCCTGGCAGCCCGAGGCGGTCCGCCGTACGGTCGGGGCCGGGCGGGCCACCGTCGTGCACACCGATCCCGGCGGCGTGCACGGGCTCCTGTCCACCGCCCCGGCTCCGGCGCTGCCGGTCCGCGCCGACGCGCCCTCCGTCCCGGCCGCCCGGGCCGATGAGCCGGCGGGGCCCGCGGCCCTGCGGCTGGTCGCGGTCACCGGTGACCGGCTCTACCTCGACGAGCAGGTCGCCCTCCAGCGCCGGCTGCGGACCGGCGTGCGCCTGCTCAACGTCTACGGCCCGACCGAGACCGCAGGGGTCGGCACCTGGTTCGAACTGCCCCAGCTCCCAGGCCCCGTGGACGACACCGACCACCCCTCCCTGCTGGGCACCCCCTTTCCCGGCTGCCGGGTGGAGCTGCGCGACGGGGAGATCCACCTCACCCCGCCCGACGGCGGCGACCCGATCGCCACCGGAGACCTCGGCGTGCGCCGCGCGGACGGCCTGCTGGAGTTCGGCGGCCGGATCCGGGACCGCATCACCCTCGACGGGGCCGTCTTCGACCCCTTCCGGCTCGAATCGGTGATCCGCGGCCACGCGGGCATCGGCTCGGTGATCGTGGCCGCCGTACCCGGGTTCCAGGGAGCGCGGCGGCTCGTCGCCTACACCGCCCCGCCCCCCTCCGCGCCGGGGACGCCCGCCGACGGCGCCGGCCTGCCCGACGTGGACGAACTGCGCGACCACCTCAACGGGCGGCTGCCCCGCGCGCAGTGGCCGCGCGCGGTGGTGCGGCTGCGGGCCCTGCCCCGCGACGGCGCCGGCCACGAGGACCGCGCGGCCCTGCCCCGGCCGGCGCAGCAGGTCCGCGGGGCCACCGGGGGCCGGGCGGCCCGGGGCGGCGCCAAGTACGCCGCGGCGTCCGGCGGCAGCGACCTCGGGGGCACCCTCGCGGTCGTCGGCTGCGTACCGGTGGTGCTGGGCTTCCTGGCCCTGGCGCTCACCGACTCCCTGTGGCCGGGCTCGACGGACCTGACCGGCGTACCGGGCCCGTGGTCCGGCCTCTTCCGCGTCCTGTACCTCGCCGAGTGCCTGGCCTTCGGCGCCGGGGTGGTGTTCCTGTTCGGCGGCCGCCCCCGGATGCGCGCCCACGGCCGCGGCCGGGCCCTCACCACGGCCGCCCACCTCGCGATCGTCTACCTGCTGGCCTCCTGGTGGCCGCAGGACAACCTCTACCGGCTCGCGGCCAAGCAGGACTGGCCGCGCCAGGCCGCCCTCGTCTACACCTTCAACGTCCCCCTGATGATCGCGGCCGCCGTCCTCGCCGTCTACGTCACCCGCAAGCCCGCCCCGGCCTTCGACGTCGAGGACTGAGCCGGCCGCCGGCCCCGCCGAAGATCTGGACGGAACGTCCAGGCCCTGGACTTTTGCTCCATCCTGAGAGGAGGGCGCGCGCGGGAGACGTGGAGGTGCGCTGATGTCCGATCGCGCGGGGGACGCGGTCCTGGCCGCCCTGACGCCCGTCATCGAGGGGCTGGCGGCGACGTTCGGTCCCGCGTGCGAGGTCGTCCTGCACGACTACCACCGGGGCGACCGGTCCGTCGTCGCGGCGGCCGGGCAGGTGACCGGGAGGCAGGTCGCCGGGGCGCCGAGCGAGATCGGCCTCTCCGTGCCGGCCCCGGGCGACGACGCGGTGAACGACCTCGACTACGTCACGCACACCCCGGGCGGCCGCGTCGTCAAGTCGTCCACGATGCCGCTGCGCGACGACGAGGGCCGTGTGTTCGGTGCGCTCTGCGCCAACCTCGACGTGACCGCGCTGCGGCAGGCCGGCGACCTCCTGTCGGCGCCGGCCGGAGCCGCGCCCGCGCACCTCCCGACCACGACGTTCACCCTCGACGAACGCGCGGTGTTCGCCGTGCGGAACGCGGTCCCGCGGGTCGCCGCGCGGCTGGGCGTGTCCCGGTCCGCCGTCTACACCGACCTCGCGCAGTGCCGCGGGGCCGTGACCGAGGAACCGGAGAGCGAGGAACCATGAGTCCTGATCCCACCGGGGGCGCCCCGGCCGCGGGCACGCTGGACGAGCCCGGAACCCCCTTCCCGGCACTGGACCGGGGGAAGGCCGACGCCGACACCGCCCGGCTGCGCGGGCACTTGGACGGCCTGGGCGCGCAGCTGCGCCCGCACGTCAAGACGGCCAAGGGGTACGATCTCGTCGCCGACCTCGACGGCGTCCCCCACGAGGACCTGGTGATGACCGGCGCCGGCCAGGAGCACGGCATCCTCTCGGTCCGTCCGGGAAGCGCCGCCGCACTGCCCGACGTCCCGGTAGGCACCCGCCTGCGCATCCTGCCCGTCCACGCGCGTGCGACCGCCGCGCAGCACGAGGCCCACCTCGTGACCGCCCCGCGGTCCCGGACCATCCGCTCCCGGTGGCCGCGTGTCCGCGGCTGGTGACGGCGGGGCGGCGCGGACCTCCTCACCCGCTCCACCCGACGACCGGTGCCCCCCGTTCCGGGCGGCTTGCCGCACCAGGTATCTTGCATCGCATGGAACCTGGTGAGTCGATCAAGCACGCCCGGGCAGCCGCCCAGCTGCGCAAGGGAGTTCTGGAGTACTGCGTGCTCGCCCTGATGCGCGACCGCCCCCGCTACGGTGTCGAACTCCTGCACGCCCTCGCGGACTCCGGCGCGCTGGCCACCAGTCAGGGGACGGTCTACCCGCTGCTCTCCCGGCTCCGCCGCGACGACCTGGTCACCACCACCTGGCAGGAGTCCGCCTCCGGCCCGCCCCGTCGCTACTACGCGCTCACCGACGGCGGCCGGGCCGCGCTCGACGAGTTCACCCGCGTCTGGCCCGGCTTCCGCACCGCCGTCGACGGCTTCCTGACCACCCCGCACCCCTCCACCGGAGACCTCGCATGAAGACCTCTGCCGACCTGGTACGCGACTACCTCTCCACCGTCGAGCGCGAGGCCTCCGCGGTCCCCGCCGACCGTCGCCAGGAACTCCTCGCCGACCTCGCCGAACACATCGAGGTGACGCGCGCCGAGCGCCCCGGGGCCGCGATCGGCGACGTCCTGGCGGAGCTGGGGGACCCCCGTACGATCGCGGCGACGGCGCTGGCCGAAGCGGGCAGCGGCGCACTCGGCGCCCCGGCCCGGGGCGCGGCAGGTGCCCCCGCACGGCGCGGCAAGGTGCACCCGCTGGTCCCGCTCCTGATGCTCACCGTCCCGTACCTCGTCTCGACGGCCCTGCCCCACGTCCCCGCCGCGGGGTTCTGCAGCAGCTTGTTCCGCGTCATCGGCGCGGTGCTGCTCTGCACCTCGGTGCACTGGACCTCCGTCCAGAAGACCACGGGCGTCCTCCTCACCGCCGTCCTGCCGACCGTCGCCATCAGCATCTGGGTCGTCTCCGGCGCCGCCCCCTCCGGTGACGTCCCGGCCCTCCTGGCCAACCTCGCGATGCTCTTCCTGCTGACCGCCACGACGGCATGGCTCTGGCGGACCCGCCGCGCCTGAGGCGTCGTCCCGGGCCCGCGGGTGACGCGCGGGAGCGCCGCCGCGGCGCGGACCGGTCGGTGTCGACCGATCCGCGCCGACCGATCGGGGCGGGCCGACGGCCCCGGGCCGATCGGGGCGGGCTCAGGGGTCGCCCCGGTCGGACGGCTCCGGCCGGTCCGGCGGCGGTGGGTCGAACGCCGCGCCGGCCGCCCGCGCACGGTCGCGCACCAGCGCCTCGGCCGCGTCCAGCACCGCCGGGGCGTGCGCGGCGACCAGGACGCCCATCCAGGGCGCCGGTTCGAAGGCCGCGGTCGGGATCGCCGGGACGAAGACCGCGCCCAGCTCCGCGCAGTCCCGGGCCAGGGCCGCGCACCATTCGTCCACCTGCGCGTCGGGCAGCCGCGCCCCCAGCTCCACCCGGTCCGCGATCCGTACGAGGTGCCCCGCGCCCCGCAGTTCGTCGAGCCGGGCCGCCACCATGAAGGCCACCGACGGGCCGGTCAGCCGCAGAT